>CABRZP010000034.1 GCA_902475545.1 uncultured bacterium | reverse complement strand
AAAAACAATTATTTCACATTCGCATTATACAAGTCCATAAAATAAGAATCTGTATGTAGTAGTTCTTCAAAAGTACCTTGTCCAACAATCCTCCCTTCTTTAAAGAGAATAATTCTGTCAAAACCTGCAATGGAATTTAATCTATGTGCAATGGCAATGACAATTTTATCTTTCATTTTTTGCATAACTGATTTCATTACATTTTCTTCTGTTAAATTATCCATTGCAGATGTTGCTTCATCCAAAATGACAAGTTCGGAGTCTTCAAACCACAAGCGAGCTAATGCAAGTCTTTGTTTTTCTCCACCCGATAAACAAGTACCTTTCTCACCAATTTCAGTATTTAAACCTTCCGCAAGATTTTCAACTAAATGAGATAGTTGCACTTCACTCAATGCCCCTAGCATTTGTTCTTCTGACACTTGTTTCTCAAATACCAGATTTTCTTTTATTGTTCCGTCAAAAACAGGGGCATCCTGTGATAAATAACTAACTCTATCATACAAATTATTAAGACAAATTTCTTTTAACTCCATGTCTCCTAAGCGAACTTCTCCCTGATTATATTTTAGCAACCCTAATAAAATCTTAATCAAGGTCGATTTTCCGGAACCACTTTCTCCTACAAAAGCTATTTTTTCTCCCTTTTGTATTGACAGGCTCAAGCCATCAATAATTTTTCGTTCCTCATATTGGAATGATAAATTTCTTATTGCAATTTTTCCAACATTTGTATTTATTGCGTTACCGTTTCTTAATTGAACATCGTCTTTTAAGCCTAAAAATTCCTCAAATCTCTTATACGACGCCTTGTCCAATTTATATTGGACATAAAGTACATTAAAAATGGCAATTGGTGTATAAGCATTTTCAATCAGTGCAATTAGTGCAACCACAGAACCTACTGTAAGGTTTTTCGTTTTCCATGCATAAAAAAGAATACCAATATCTAACATTGCCACAAATAGTGCAAATATTGTGAAGAATGCTTCATGAATCATATTCATTTTTACTTTTGATGAAACAATATCCTCTTTTGCATTACAAGTCTTCTTTATTTCACTCGGGAACTGTTTACTCATACGAAATACCAACATTTCCATATAGCCTCTGACCAAATAGTGATTTAATAGTTCTTCACTATTCAAAATCTTTTCTTTTATTTTGTAAAGAAACTTTAATAGAATGTTGGTTGTTACAAAAATAATCGTATAGCCTACAAACAGTACATAAGTGACTTTTTCATCTATTTTCCAAATAAAGTATATACTAAAACCAATGGTAGGAAGTAAATCACGAATCAAACACAACCAGAAATTGAATAATACATTTCTTCCTGCTGCTGAACCATTCTCAATCCTTTGAACAAGTTTGCCCGTACCTATTTTCTGATATTCCGTATAATCGATTGTACTTATTTTTCTAAGTGACAAAAGCTTAAAATCCAAATAAATACCATGTTCCAACTTTTTTTCAGGGTAATTATCCAGATAATTCATACAATAATTTACCAGCAAAATAAAGCCATATGTTGCAACTCCTGCAAATGCAAGTGTTCTATCAGCCAATCCATCAATGACCTTTTGGAAATAGTCAGCCTTGTAATTAGCCATAAATGCATTAAATATACCTAGCCCAATGTAGACTAGGAAATAGTCAGCCTTGTAATTAGCCATAAATGCATTAAATATACCTAGTCCAATGTAGACCAATACCCATATGCTGTTTTTCTTTAATATTTCTTTTATATAACGCATAACTGTACTCCTTTACATATTGTATTTCAAGCATCAGAGCAGTACAGTCAACGACTACTGGCAAGTTTCTTTTAACCTCAGCACAATCTGCCAACAGTTTACATCAACTGTACTGAGTAGTTATCTCGGATAATTTTCATATCGTTCTCACCTCTTCCTAAAAATTTTCTATTATTATATCATGCTAAGTTCCAATATTCTATCGTAATTC
>CABRZP010000033.1 GCA_902475545.1 uncultured bacterium | reverse complement strand
AGATGAGATTAGAGCATTGGTTGAAGAACTGGAAGAATCTTTTGATCATAAGCAAGCGGAACAGCAGAAAGAAGATAATGGTCTTATCAGTTTAGAAAAAATGTTCGGAGAAGATACACAAGTAGATAGATTGACAAGACAGGTAAGAGAGCAAGGGGAAAAAATCGAGCTACTGCAGAGAGAAATTTCTGTTCTGCAGAACGAGAAAAAGTCATTTTTCGGATTCAAAAGACGTTAGCACGTGCGAAAATAACAAACGACATGTCGGAGATGGCCACAAACTTAGAAAACACGAGGGTTTGAGGTTGTTTCTAGTCACGTTTTTTCGTAAGAAAGCAAGCAACCTATTTGTCCGACAAACGACAAATAGAGCTTGTTGGGATACTCCCAAACCCTGAATCATGGGAAGCACCCCATACCCTCTAAAAGTAAACTAATATAATTCTAAAAAAGGGAACTCACAGACAAGATTTTTTGTAATATATATGGAATCCGTTTCCAGATGTATTACAAAATGCGTATCTTGCCAGTCATATTTCTCTTTTCAATGATGACAAAAGCCCAGGATAAAGTTGTCCTGGGCTTTCTGATACATGGTGTAAAACTTGATTCTTAATAAGGGGATGACGGGCATATGGATAGCCCGTCGTTATTGGCTATTTTTCTACATTGAGGAGCCAATATATTCATCAGTATATCATGTATTTGGGGGGGGGCAAGACTATTTCTTACAGGCTTCTTTTTTCGTTGCTAATTCGTCAGCATAATCAAATCCGTAGTCTTGCATTGCGATAGCTTCTAATCTCTTCATCGTACGTCTGGAAGTATCCAGATCATCTTCTGTAAGTGCTGTGTTGTATTCCTTAATAGCTTGTTCGTATTCTCTTTCGATGTATTCTTTGTCCACTTTGGTCATATTTTTCTCCTTTTTGGCATTATTTTCTACTGTTCTTGAATTTCTCTTCAATGGTAAATTTGATACTGGTTACCTTTCTGCCAGTCTTAATTGGCTCAAATTCAATGTTTATATCAGTCAATTCATTGATTTCTGACTGGGCTTTTTCTAAGACAAATCGTCTAAAATCAGGAAAGCGATTATAAGATTTAACATCTTCTACCATCAATAATTTCTTTAATTCATTAAGCTCAAGTATTATTGTATGTCTAAAAGAATAAGATTTCATTAGTTCATAAATTCGTACTGAAAAAGCTGATTTCATGCCTAGTATGTTATACAACTGATACTGTGTAAATTGTTGTTTTAAGTCGAATAAATAAGGAATTAATCTATCATCGATTCGAATGTTTGCTAACCCACTCTTTTTATTTGTTGTAACTCGATCTAGCCATCCAACTACTGTTTCCGAACCATCTTCTAGGGTCATCCACATGGACCTATCCCTTAGCTTTTTTAAGGTTTCTTTTACATAAGCATAATTAGCACCATTATCGTAATCAATATCGCAGATTTTACAATAATCGCGTATCTTAAAGTCATATTCTAACTGAAATCCTGACTCTATAGGTTTTATCATAGAACATATATAGGCTACTGTCTTTTGTTCCATAAGTGATAATTCAAACCTGTTTTTTTGTATTAAATCGTTACCTTTTACAACTAAATACCCTTTTTTCTTTGTAAATTCAAATGATTCTTCTGGTATCATTTTGTTCTCCTCTCTGCAGCCGCACTTCAGGTCACATTTAAATCCGTAATTCTACTCACATTTAATATTATAACCTTTTATTGTGAGTGTGTCAATAATAACTCACAATAAAAGGTTATCCACACAATAAACCGTAATAAAACTCACAATAAACCGTAATAAAACTCACAATAAACCGTAATAAAACTCACAATAAACTTTTTAAAAACCACGTATTTAAGCCATTTCTTGACCCCCTTAAATAATATAAATAATATAAAAGTATTTATTTAAGGAAAAAAAGGCAGAAAAAAAAGACAAAAAAATCATTGAAAAAAATTAATTATTGCAACTCAATTTAACTGACAAAAGGTGGTTTTTAAATCCGAACTAAAACTCACATTTGACATTTAGCACCAATTAAAATTTACATACTGGTAAAACGTCAAATGATTTTTTAAACAACCGGAACGACTAAAGCTGAACTTTGTCGTTCCGGAAAATCCAATTTTGATAT
>CABRZP010000032.1 GCA_902475545.1 uncultured bacterium | reverse complement strand
GTCGAACCTTTATTGTATTATATGTAATGGTTCGAGTTATCAGGGGATTCCCCTGAAACCCCTTTATTAAAATATTGGTTTGATAAAACTCGACTTTACATAACTTAATATTTGGCACTTAAAAACGCAATTTTTTATATACAAAATACTTTATTAGTATATAAGGAATATCTAGGATATATTTTTTTACAGGAACAGGATACTAAGAATCAATAGGGAGGACACCGAATGGGCGTTGGTGCAGATGACTACATTGATAGAATGCTAGTCCAAAAATATCAGGAAGAAAAAGTTGATAACCATGACAATATGGAATCTATGGTTGATCCTAAAAAGATGATGGAAGCAATGAATGATTATGCTTCTACAATGCGTAATATGATAGAATTACGACAACGTTTGAATATTGCTTGTTATGCAATAAATGCTCGCTCTGCAAGATATCAAAAATCTATGGGACAACAGTAAAAAGTTTATATGTTGAATTGTGCCTATTTTTGGTAAAATAGGTTAACAAGGAGACAATACCATGGGAAAAATTATCCTAGGCTCTTCTTCGCCCAGAAGAGCAGATATTCTGAAAAAACTACAATTAGATTTTGAAATTATTCCGTCTTCTTATGTGGAACCACATGACCAGACGGATTTCTCTTATGCTTTCGTCGAGCAACTGGCTTACAATAAAGCTCTAAATGTTGCACAACAACTACACAATAAAAAGTGTAAGGTTATAGGTGCAGATACAATTGTGGTAATTGATAATAAAATTTTAGGTAAACCTGTTGATAAAAATGATGCGGTTAAAATGCTAAAAATACTTTCCGGTAAAACTCATTTTGTTGTAACTGCAGTTGCAGTTGTGGAATCACAAACCTTAACCTCAAAAGTTGAATCTACAACAACTTATGTTACTTTCGAAAATTTAACAGATGAACAGATTGAATACTATATAGAAAACTTCAAACCTTTTGATAAAGCAGGTTCTTACGGAATACAAGAACTTCCGGATGGGTACATTAAAAATGTCGAAGGTGAACTTGATAACGTCATAGGACTACCTTCAAAAACTCTTCTTAAACTTTTAAATTCATAACAGAAGCCCGAACAATAAATGTTCGGGCAATAATAAATAGTTCACTATAATTATTTATAGAAATAAATTTTACACCATACCTTCTTTAACAGCTTTTACAGCAGCCTGCACTCTATCATTCACACACATTTTTTGTAATATAGAACAAACATGAGCTTTTGCAGTATGTACACTTACAATTAATTCTTTAGCAATTTCAGTATTGCTTTTACCTTCAACAAGGTGTTTTAAAACCTCAAATTCTCTTTCTGTTAAAGGAATTTTTGTTTGATCAGAAACTTTTCCACCCAAGAAAGATATATTTTCAGATTTTGGAATAGCTTTTAATGCAAGATTAGCTACAACAGAGTCAATCCAACAAACTCCGTTATATACATCTCTTATAACATCAGCTAATTTAGAAGGATCAATGTCCTTCAAACAATAAGCATTAGCACCTGAACTTAATGCAGCAAGAACTTCTTCTTCTCGGTCATGTGAAGTTAATGCAATAATTTTTATTGAATTAGAAAACTCTCTAATTTTAACCATAGCCTCAATACCGTTCATAGTTGGTAAACCTAAATCCATTAGAACTACATCCGGTGAAAGTTTTTTAATCTGTTCAATACCATCAATAGCATCTTCACATTCTGCTACAACTTCTAAATCGGGGTTAGAATTCAATGCACACCGCAGACCAACTCTGGTTAATTTAAAATCCTCTACAATAGCAATTGAAATTTGTTTCTCTTCTGTAATCATAATTTTTACTCCCCATATATTGTCCATAAGCGGGGCAATCATTCTCTCTTACACTTCTCAATGTATACTTTCAACAATAATAATCTATTACCTACCTAGGTGATATTAATTTGTTACAAAATTAAAATTTTCTTATGTTATAATTTTAATGTGTTATAGGGAGAAGCTTATGTTAGATTTTTTATTCGCTAAAAAAGAGCAGGAAACTGCAAATGATACCGAACTAAATAGTATTTATGAAAAACTGAAAGAAGAATATTCTTTTGATAATATTTCTGAAATCAGAAAGAAATATTTATCAATGCATATCCAGAAATACGGGTATCTGACATATTCATTCCAAAAGGCTCAAGATGAATTAACAAATGAAGAAACTTTGTTTGCTCTTGAAGAAAAATGGAAGCAGAATAATACATTTAAGAATGGAAAATTTACATTTAAAAGTAACCAAATTAGCCCACTCGCAAGAAATCAAGAAAAAAATTCTGACTGGTTTAAAAGAGAAGGTCATAATATTAAATTGATTAACCTTGCAGCATTAGGTAACGGCAATAAATCAAATGATACCGGAAAATTCTTTGACTGGTTAAAACAATTACTAATTTTACCAACAGGAAATCTGAATAATAAGATTTATAATACAACAATATATCTTATTCCGTTCCACCCGAGAGAATTTGGTTGTGCATACCTTCCAAAAAGCAGTGAAGTAAGTTCTAAACTTAATGATAAACATATTGAAGAATTAACAGGAATGAGTGTAAAACAACAGGTTCAAACATTTGTAAAAATGGCACAACTTGCAGGACACCCTGTAATATATGATATTCTGCCTCAAACAGGCAGATTCTCAAAATTCGTACTGGCAAATCCAAATGTTGCACGTTGGTACGACATAACAGAATTACAAAAACAACTTATCGCAAAAGTTGATGAAGTTGCCGAATTTTTATCAAAAGATCATGACCATGATGATATTGAAATAGTAAAAGATATCTATGTTCAAAGACTGCAAGGAAATTTGGGAGAATTAAGCCCTGCATTCCAAGAACTTTATAACAATTTTGAAGGAATTATGCTTGAGCATAAAAAAGCATTTTCTAACGCTATGCTTGAAAAGCCTTACCAACAAAAAATTCACAAAAGAGTTAAAGATTTAGTTGCTAAAGTTCAGGAACTAAAAAGTGACAAAAAACCTTTAAAAGAAAAAGATATAACTAAACAGGTTGAAACAATTCAGCTATTAATGAATGAAGGCTTATGGCCGGCACCGGGCGGAGCATGGTGTTCTGCAGGAATTCCGGTTTATGACGGAATGAGCGAATGCGGCGGTTATCCGACCTTCAAACATTTTGATTATAAAGGTGATGATGTTACGGCATTTGCAAATCTTGACTGCCAAACACCATACTATTTTGTTAATCTTGAAAACGGTAGATATAATGAAGATGTTATAGGACTGTTCATAAATAGCATGAAAGAACTTCAACATGACTATAACTTTGACGGTTTTAGAGTTGACCATATCGACCATGTTGTTGATGAAGTATCTGAACAGAATGGCAGACCAATCAGTTATAGAGCCCCTAGATATGTTCTTAATAAATTAAATTCAACAATGAAAAAGAAATTCCCATATTTTGCAACACTTGCAGAATACATGCTCTGGGATAATTTTTATAAAGAATATCATCAGGACATGAAATTTGACGTTTTATGGGGAAATGATATCATTTCACAATTTGACAAAACTCCTGAAAAAATTTGTGATGATAACCAAAATTTAAGCGTTTATAATTCAAAATTCAAAAAAGGTAATATGCTTTCAATTTTAAAAACATATAACAACCAAGACGGCGAATTTCACTGTATAGACCAATATCCGGCACAACTGGGAGAAAATGGAGCCCTTTATAAATGGGCAAAATACAAACTTTTACCGGGTGGCAGATATGCTCAACGTCCTATGATGTATGTTGACGGAGATGAAAGCTTTACTCAAGGTGGAATTGAATACACCATAGGTGAAGAAGTTGCAATGAGACGCTCAGATAATGAAACTTTCTACACAAAATTTGATGCAATTGACAGATTTGTAAAAAATAACAATATTATTACAAACGGTGAAGCTCAAATTATTATTGACGATGAAGACGGATACAGTGTATGGCTTATAACAAGAGAACCAATGAAAACCGCTTATCTTGTAGTTTCTAACCATAAATACCCGACCGAAAAAGTTACAAAAACAGCGGCAACAGGTGAATGCTATAAAGAAATTATAGAAGGCTACACAATTTTTGATAAAGAAATTCATATCCCTGGAGACTACACTGTTAAAAACGAATATGTAATAATTGAAAAAGACTATGTTGCTCAAGAAATTGAACATTCTGACAGCCTGCATTTTGAAAAACTTGAACCGGGTGAATTCAGAATCTTCGAACTTGAACGTGGTTAAGGTATTACCTATATTGGTGACCAGTACTCATTCCGGCGAAGAGTTATTTTGAACCAGTTTCGGAACACAAAAATCAAACCCTCTCCCCTCAGGAGAGGGAGTTAATGTTGTTGAGCTTTGCAAAACTTCTTGTCATTCCGAACTTGTTTCGGAATCTCAAAACCGAACCCTCTCCCCTACCCTCTCCCCTCAGGAGAGGGAGCCAATGTTGTTGAGCTTTGCAAAACTTCTTGTCATTCCGAACTTGTTTCGGAATCTCAAAAGAAATGAGACCCTGAAATAAATTCAGTGTGACAGCAAAAGTTATACCAATAGCGGTAACTTTCATTGGAAGGGCATTTATTTAATAACATTTCTTTACAAAACAAAGTTACAATAAAAACATTTTTACAATATTTAACAATCCTTAAAAGGCAATCGGTTTAAGGATTTAAACAGACAAAACCCTTAAAATATAATTCTAAAGTATTAATTTTAAAAGATTAATGTAACAGGATTAATTATTTTGGGCTTAATTATATTAGATGAGGATGTAAATTTGAATAACCAGATAGAGTTTAATACAGAATAACTACAAATTTGACAGGTTAGAATTTAATAATTATTATAATTCTAACCTGTATTCGGATTAAAAATACAACAAATGATTGACAGACTAAAAAAAAAATAGTAGTATAATCATTATGTAAAGCATATGTTATAGTTTTATTTTAAAGAAAGGTGTAAAGATTATGACAAAAAGATTCGGTTTTACTTTGGCAGAAGTTTTGATCACATTAGGTATCATTGGTGTAGTTGCTGCCATGACTATCCCAACATTGATTGCTAATACTAACAGTGCAAAGTTCAGAGCACAATTTAAGAAAACATTATCTACATTGAACCAAGCTGGTTTGATGGCTCAAGCTCAATATGACTTTGATTATTCATCAGCTACTGATAAATGTACACAAACATCAGCAACATCTGCTCCTGATAACCCTAATAACTTAATGACATTCTGTTCATTATTAAACGGTACTTTAACAGGCTATACTTACCTTGGACCAACTTCAGCTATTACTGTACAAGGTGATACTAACGGAGCAACAACAACTTATGCTGTTAAAAACGCAGCCGCAGCTCAAGTTCCAACAGCTAACCATGTTTATGCTTTAGCTGACGGTTCTTATGTAGCTTTTGCTGATGCAGCGGCTAGAACAGGTACAGGAGTATGTCAATTAGATATGGGTGCTAAAATTGATACAACTTGGATTACTAACCACCCTAACTGCCGTGGTTACATCGACGTTAACGGTAAAACATTACCTAACAAAGGTGTAACTTGTACATCTGGAACAACAACTACTGACGTAACTAAACCATGTGAAGTTAAAAACGATGCAACTCACATGACAGATGTATTCCCAATCGTATTCCACGATGCAACAGTTGAACCTGCTTCAGATGCTGCAAAATACATCTTAACAACTGCTAAATAGTAGTTTATAAGAGTTTAATAACTTTGAACAGCGAGAAGATTTCATCTTCTCGCTGTTTTTATTGCTCACTACAATAGGTGTTTTGCCTCAATAATTTGCACCAAAATATATTTACCCCTAACCCTTTAGACAGAACTCATCAACATGTTCTTTCGGGATACAAGCATCATCACAGAAAATAATATTTATTTCTTCTCCGGCTTTTGCATGATATTTCAATCCCGGAGTAACTAATCCGGTAACCAAACCGATAAAACAACCAATAGCAACACCTGAACCTGCCCCAATAGCAATTTTATGAGGTTTTGGAATAAATGCAAGCCCTACACCTGTACCGGCACCAACCGCCCCCAAGCCGACAGTTGAAGCTGCGATTTTACCTGCAGTCATCCACCCGTTTTCTACCAGCGAAAAATCTTTACTAAAAGGCTTTGCTTTAACTTCTACTTCTGTACAATCAGGCAAAATTAATTTATTTATACTTAAATAAACTCTTGCATTTTTATTAAACTTCTTTTGGTTAGCTACACCACGTACAAAACCGGTTAATTTTGACCCCATTGGAATAACAAGTTCTCCACTCGTAGTTCTTATATCTTTAGGAACATAAAAATAAACACAATCACCTTCTTGAACACATTCTGACAGGAATTTACATTCAAAGGCAGCTTTTATAACATTCCCTTTATATAATATGTAATAGTTTTCCGTTTCTCCAATCGAATTACATGGGGCTTTCTTATTAGCATCATAGATTACGCCTGTTCCCGAAAGATTTTCGCAACAACCGCAATCACCCGCAAAAGAAGGCAATACACCCGTAAGAAAAACATTTATTATTAATATTACAGACAGCAATTTTTTCATACGAACACTATAAACTAAAAAACATTAATCTATATTGCCCAAAAATCTTAGCACAGGTTTATATAAAATTTTAACGACCTCTATAAGGGTAAAGAATATTTGGATTATGTTTATCTCTAATAAAATAAGGTCTGCGTTTATTAGAATATATTTTTTTGTAATATCGTTGTCTTGGAAAAGTATATGTTATTTTTCTAAAAGTTTCGGGAGTTCCACCATTAATAATATGTTCTGCATAACGATATTGATTATCTAAATGTTCTTGCGGCTTCATTTGCATTCGGTGATACGCATGCATATAAGCTTTTTGATATTTATCAAGGGGTACCCAAGCCAGAATACCAAAAATCATAAATGCAAATAAAACAATCCAAATTTTTCGCAAAAAATTTTCCATAAATACATAATATCAAATTAGAATAAATAAGTAAACAGACATAAAAGATATTAGTGGTAAATATTAAACCTGAATAATAATGTCATTCTGAACTTGTTTCAGAATCTCCACCCAAAGAGACCCTGCCCAAGGGGACATTTTCTTTAACTCATTCTTTGCTAAGAAAATAAGTCAAATAAATTCAGGGTGACAGGGGTAAAAGCTATACCGATATTGGTAGCGTAGTCCCCACTCTTGCAAGGGGAAAGGGGTTTCAGGGGAATCCCCTGATGACTCGAACCATTGCATATAATACAATAAAGGTTCGACCTCCACGAAGTGAGCAATAAATGTTATGCGAAACAATAACAGAAGCGAGTATTGTTTGAACGG
>CABRZP010000031.1 GCA_902475545.1 uncultured bacterium | reverse complement strand
CGTTTCTTACGATAATTTCAGGAGCACCCATTTCCAATAATCTTTGTAAACGGTTGTTTCTGTTAATTACACGTCTGTATAAGTCGTTTAAGTCAGATGTTGCAAAACGTCCGCCGTCTAACTGAACCATTGGTCTCAAGTCAGGTGGAGTAACTGGAAGCACATCCATTACCATCCATGTTGGATTTGTATCTGATGAGATTAATGAATCTAATAATCTTAATCTCTTAATTAATTTAGATTTCTTTTGAACAGAAGTAATATTACCTGATAATTCGGTTCTGATTTCTTCAGCTAAAGCTTTAATATCAACTTCAGCTAAAAGTTCTTTAATAGCTTCAGCACCGATACCAACTTTTAAAGTTGATTCTTCGTTTTCAGTCATATAATCTTCATATTCTTCTTCTGATAATAATTGAAGTTTTTTGAAATCGCTGTCACCGCCATCAATTACAACATAGCTGTTGAAATAGATAACTTGTTCAAGATCTTTCAAAGTCATATCTAAAAGTAAGCCTAAGTATGAAGGAATACCTTTCAAGAACCAGATATGAGAAACAGGAGCAGCAAGCTTAATGTGTCCCATTCTGTGTCTACGAACTTTTGAATCAGTAACTTCAACACCGCAGCGTTCGCAGATAATACCTTTATGTCTTACTCTTTTATATTTACCGCAATAGCATTCCCAGTCCTTTGTTGGTCCGAAAATTCTTTCGCAGAATAAACCGTCTCTTTCCGGTTTCAATGTACGATAATTTATTGTTTCCGGTTTGGTAACTTCGCCGTGAGACCATTGAAGTATTCTTTCCGGAGAGGCAATACTTATTCGTATATAATCAAAATAATCAATACTTGTTGACATTTAAAATGTTCTCCTTTTTCAATTTTGTGAATCCGGCGGAAAAGTGATTTTCCGCCAATCACACATTACTTATTATAGATCTCCAAAAGTGGTAGGTGTTTCAAAGAAGTTGATATTCAACAACTCAGAATCAACATCTGACAGAGTTCTTTTTGGAGCAGCTTTTCTCAAGTCGTCCATATCTGTCATCAAGTCTACTTCCTGACCGTCTTTCTTCGCTACTGTTATATCTAAACCAATACTTTGTAATTCTCTTACAAGTACTTTGAATGATTCAGGAATACCAGGTCTTGGGATATTGTCACCTTTAACGATTGCTTCATAAGCTCTGTTACGTCCGTTAACATCATCTGATTTGATTGTTAACATTTCTTGAAGAGTATAAGCAGCACCGTAAGCTTCCAATGCCCAAACTTCCATCTCACCGAATCTTTGACCACCGAATTGAGCTTTACCACCCAATGGTTGTTGAGTTACAAGTGAGTAAGGACCTGTACTTCTTGCGTGAATTTTATCATCAACTAAGTGAACAAGTTTCAAGAAGTAAGTTAAACCAACTGCAACAGGTCTGTCGAATGGTTCACCGGTTCTACCATCAATAAGCATTACCTTACCGTCTTCTCCAACCCAATCACATCCTGATTCTTTAATACCTCTTAGAAGTTCAGCTTTTGTTGCGATTTCTGATTGGTTTTCACCATACATTTCATCGAATGAAGGTGCTTCGTAGTGATCACCTGTCAAGTATGCAGCCAAACCTAATAATAATTCATAAGTTTGACCAACGTTCATACGAGAAGGTACACCAAGCGGGTTCAATACGATATCTACAGGAGTACCATCAGGTAAGAATGGCATATCTTCTTTTGGAAGAATTCTTGATACGATACCTTTGTTACCGTGACGTCCTGAAAGTTTATCACCTACAGAAACTTTACGTTTTTGAGCGATGTAAACTCTGATAACTGTATTTGCTCCAGGTGGAAGTTCATCACCTTTTTCTCTGTCGAATACTTTTACGTCGAGTACTCTACCGCCTTCTCCGTGAGGAACACGAAGTGAATTATCTTTTACATCTCTTGCTTTTTCGGCAAAGATTGCTCTTAATAATTTTTCTTCAGGCGGATGTTCAGATTCACCTTTAGGTGTAACTTTACCAACCAATATATCGTCAGCGTAAACACGAGCACCGATACGAACGATACCGCGTTCATCCAAATGTCTTAAAGCATCTTCTGAAACGTTTGGAATTTCACGGGTAATTTCTTCCGGTCCAAGTTTAGTTTGACGAGCTTCAATTTCTAATTTTTCAATGTGTAATGATGTGAAGATATCATCGTGAACGCATCTTTCTGAAAGTAAGATAGCATCCTCGAAGTTGTAACCTTCCCAAGGCATATAAGCAACCAAGATGTTTTTACCTAATGAAAGTTCACCGCCGCAAGTTGAAGCACCATCAGCGATTACATCGCCGGCTTTAACTTTGTCGCCTTCGTGAACGATAGGTCTTTGGTTAATACAAGTATCTTGGTTTGAACGAACATATTTCATTAGAGTATAAATATGTGGTTTACCTTGAAGATCTCTGATTACAATTTCTTCACCAACAACTCTTTCAACAGTACCGTCAACATCAGCAACGATAACCATACCTGAGTCTTTAGCAACACGAGATTCAAGACCTGTACCAACTCTTGGTCTTTGAGTGATTAAAAGAGGTACTGCTTGACGTTGCATGTTAGATCCCATCAACGCACGGTTAGCATCATCGTGTTCGATGAACGGAATCATTGAAGTCGCAACTGAAATGATTTGGATAGGACATACACCAACATAGTCAACTTTAGAAGCTTCGGTCATAATAAATTCTGAACGATATCTTGCAGGAACCATGTTTTCTACAAATCTTCTATCCTTAGTTAATTTAACGTCAGCAGGAGCACAACGATAATTTTCGTCGGCATCAGCTGTCATATATACAACTTCATCAGTTACAACGCCATCCTTAACAACGAAGAATGGAGATTCAACAAAACCGTAGTCGTTAACTTTAGCGTGAGTTGCTAATGAACCAATCAAACCTGCGTTAGGTCCTTCCGGAGTTTCGATAGGACAAATACGTCCGTAGTGAGAAGGGTGAATATCACGAACTGCGAATCCGGCTCTTTCTCTTTGTAAACCACCAGGTCCTAAAGCTGAAATACGACGTTTGTGAGTCAATTCAGCAAGTGGGTTAGTTTGGTCCATAAACTGTGATAATTGAGAACTTCCGAAGAATTCTTTTAATGAAGCAACTAAAGGTTTAGTGTTCAATAAGTTCAACGGAGTTAGAGTTTCAGAATCTTGAAGAGTCATTCTTTCTTTAACGATTCTTTCGATTCTTGATAAACCTACTCTGAATTGGTTTTGAAGAAGTTCACCAACTGAACGGATTCTTCTGTTACCTAAGTGGTCGATATCATCCAATTGACCTTCATCGTAAGTTAAGTTAATCAAATATTCAATTGTAGAAACGATATCTTCTACAGTTAAAGTTCTTTGATTTTTAGGAATATTTAAGTTTAATTTTTTGTTTAATTTATAACGACCAACACGACCGATATCGTATTTCTTTTCATCAAAGAATCTTGATTCTAAGATTTGACGTCCGCCTTGTGGAGAAGCCGGATCACCAGGTCTTAATTTTTTGTATAATTCTACTAAAGCTTCATCTGTAGTTTCTGTAGTATCTTTTTCTAAAGTTTTCTTCAAGAACTCAAAGTGAGTGAATTTTGATTCCATTTCAGAAACAGTGATACCCATAGCTTTCAATAAAGTAGTAGCTAAGATTTTTCTGTTTTTGTCGATTTTAACGTGAATAATATCGTTAGAATCTGTTTCAATTTTCAACCAAGCACCACGGTTAGGAATCATTGTTGCGTTATATAAACGTTTTCCTGTTGGTGACGGGTCGCATTTGAAGTAAACACCAGGAGAACGAACGATTTGTGATACGATAACACGTTCTGCACCGTTTACAATGAAAGTACCTTTGTCAGTCATTGTAGGGATATCACCAATGTAAACTTCTTGTTCTTTAATTTCACCGCTGTCACGGTTAACTAATCTGATCATAACGCGTAATTGTTTTGCATAAGTTGCGTCATGAATTCTAGCTTCTTCAACTGTATACTTTGCGTTGTCGAAAGTATAGTTCGGTAAGAAGTGTAATTCTAATCTGCCTGTATAGTCTTTAATAGGAGAGAATGAAAGTAATTCTTCTTTCAAACCTTCTTTTAAGAACCATTCAAACGATTTTTTTTGCACTTCAATAAGGTCCGGTAAATCGTCCAAACGAGTATGTGGAATACCCATTGGCGTTACTCTTTTTGCATATTTTGTCTCAGACATCAATTCACCTCATTTTAAAATGGTGTACGTACTATAAAACTTTTTATTTTCTAACTTAAGGCTGTAAACCCTCTATCGATTTTGATAGAATAAACTTTTAAATGTCATTCTGAACTTGTTTCAGAATCTTAATTATCAGAATCCTGAAATAAATTCAGGATGACACATTAATTAAGCTTTATTCAGTTGTCAAATTTTCGATAAATAACTGCAATTTCAGGGATTTGTAAATCTTGGTGAAACTCGCTCATAATCAAACTTCCGAGATTTGGGCATAGTTCGCCTTACTTTACATTTGCATGTTACTCCATCATATTACATCAATATTAGTAGTCAAGTTAATTTGGCATGTTTTTTAGAAAATTTTTTCATTTTCCTTAACAAAAATTTACAGGAGTAAATATATAGGGTGGTTTATTTGAGTTTGAACGGGTTTGAGTGTCAAGTCATTCTCGAGGATTATTTTGAACATTGCATAAATAAAGGGTTTTGGCGATATCGCCAAAACCCTTATGTAACAAAAGTTTCTACTAATTACAATTACGTAAAAGTAATGAATATTACCCATACTAACAAGGGAAGAAATTATATTTATTTTTACATTTAATTACACATAATTTTGTTATAATAAACTTATGTTTTATTTTGAAAAAATTAATGCCAAAACTATTTTAAAATCTGATTTACTGAAAGATGTCGATGCATTTTTTACGACACGTGATATTTGCATTTGTGACAAGGGAGTAAATATAGATACCAAGGGGATAAATAATAATAAACAAATAATTGCAAATTATCTGAATATTTCCCCCAAAAATCTTATTTCACCGGTTCAAACACATAGTGCAAACATAGATATAGCAATAGAAACACGTCATGATTATCCTGATTGCGATGCATTAATTTTAACTGAAAAAAATCTGGGGATTTTCTTAAATTTTGCAGATTGTACTCCTATAATTTTGTACGATAAAAAACAAAATATAGGTGCAATAGCTCATGCCGGATGGCGTGGAACTGCACAAAAAATCGCACCGCTTACGGTAAAAAAAATGATAAAAGATTTCGGCTCAACAACTTCAGGCATAGTCGCTGTAATCGGCCCTGCAATCGGGTTTTGCTGCTACAATGTCGGGGAAGAAGTTTATGAAAAATTATCAAAAACCGTTTCAAATTTTGAAGGACTATACAAAATTAACCCCAACTCTCTCTCATCGGAGATGGAACAAATATTTGTTGATTTAAAAAACATCAACAAGCGACAATTGGAAGAAATCGGAATAACAGAAATTGACGTTTGTCCATATTGCACAGTTCATGATAATGATAAATTTTTCTCCTACAGAAACGAAAACGCAACAACCAAAAGACACAGTGCAGTTCTTAAATTAAGGTAAAACTATGCAAGAAATAACAATTGGAAGAATATACAAACACTACAAAGGCAACTTATATAAAATTATTAATTTCGCAAAACATTCTGAAACGACAGAAGATATGATTGTATATCAGTCAATAAAAACCGGAGAAATATGGGTTCGTCCGAAAAATATGTGGAATGAAATAATAGATAATAACGGTACATTAAGATTTACATTACTTACCAATACCAACATTTAACCAAATAGGGAATAAACTCTTTTAAATAAAATACTTATAATTTTAATATGAATTCATGGTATCAAGGATTAACAAAACCTCTTTTTACACCTCCAGCTGAATATTTTCCTATTGCTTGGGGTATTTTATATACACTTATGGGAATTTCGTTTCTTATTGTAATTCTAAGTTCCAAAACCAAAGAAAAATATTATGCAATCAATTTATTTATAATACAACTGGTTTTAAATTTATTATGGAGTTACCTGTTTTTTGATATGCAATCTATCAATTTAGCATTATCAGATGTTTCACTTTTATTTATAGTCTTAATACCAACAATATTTTTATTTTTTAAAATCTCAAAAATTGCAGGATTTTTACTAATTCCATACTTATTGCAAGTAATTTTTGCAATATATTTAACAGCGGGATTAAAAATTTTAAACTAAAATTATGAAGTTTAGTAAATAATAATACAGAAAATAACAACATTTTATAATATTAATCGTTATATATTTACAAAGGGAATAGAAGGAAAATATTATGAAAAAGATTTTGACAGTATTATTTTTAATTTACTTTAGCTGTTTATCAGCAAACGCAACAGAAATGGTATCTTTTATGGGTGGCAGACCAATGCATGTAATGAATAGTTCAGGACAAAGACGCTCCGTGCATAATTTTGGATCTAATGCAGCATTCTTGCCTCATAATATTGCTGCAACCGCTCAAAGAAACAGAGCTGCTCAAAGAGAAAAAGCTATAACAAGAGCAATCAATTCTTATGCAAATAAAAACAATGCATACGCAAACGCCCTTAATAATAACAAAGTAAGTATTAGCAACACCCCTTCAAGACTGGATAGAAGCAATTCAATACAACCGGCAAGAAAAACTTATTCCAGAGGTGGAATTACTTATTATAACTAGAACTTTAAATGTATTTGTGTAGTTTTTATAAGAAATTATAAAAATACAACTTAATAATTGAATTTTTGATTTAACATAATCTTATGAAGAAGGTATTTTTAACAGCATTATTTATTATATTGACATGTGCATCCTGTGCGAATGCAAAAAACTTTAACTGCAATAATGAAAATATGCTTGCCACCTACAGACCATATTACACATACAATAGAAATATATATGCAAAACCTAAAAGATGTTGTGCTAAAACAAGATCAGCTTACAGATACTCACATAATAGAGATATTATCAAACTAAGAACAGAAAATCGAAAAAAAAGACATCGCACCCCAAAAAGATTACCAACAATGATGCCATATCCTAAAGCTCAAACATCCCAACCTATTTCAAGATTTGATAAGAACTATAACATCCCTCAATATTCAGCCAGAAAAGTTTCCAGCGGTGGAATAACTTATTACGGATCTAACCGTTAAAATAATAACATTTAATTTATTATATAATATATTTATGAAAAAAATATTATGCTATGGAGACTCTAACACTTACGGTTTTATACCCGAAACAGGTGCAAGATATTCCGAACACGAACGCTGGAGCGGAATTCTAAAAAAATTATTATCTTCTGAATTTTTTGTAATTGAAGAAGGCATGAATAACAGGACAGGCTTTTTCACTAATCCTGCAGGTTTGCAATTCAGCGGAAACAAACATTTACCTGTATGTATTCAAAATTACGACAATATTGATATTTGTATACTTTCTCTTGGTACAAATGATTCGCAATTTTTTTACAATTTGGATAAAAACATAGCAAAAACAGGTTTGGAAAATCTTATAAATATTCTTAGAAACAAAAATAAAGAAATGAAAATTATTATAATTCCACCTGTAAAAATTACTGAAGACATTTTACATAGCGGGTTTTCTGTAATGTTTAATAAAAAATCAATTGAAATAATCAGAGAAATTTTTCCAATTTTTGAAGTAATCGCAAAAGAAAATAATTGTTATTATTTTGACTTTAATCAACTAGTAACACCGTCTAAAACAGACGGACTTCATTATACTGCGTCTTCGCATAAAATAATTGCGGAAAACCTGACAAACTTTATTAGAAACAATATTTAAGTTTTGTCAAGTCCGTATTTTTACGTAAGCCGAATGGCTAATATCAAGATATTTTAAACCCCTGAAATGCAGGACTTTTTATAAAATTAGCCTGAAAATTATTACCGTCAATTTCGTTATTTTTTTGTTGGTGATTATATCTGTATTGAGTCCAAACTCTGGTCACACCACTTAAAATAAAGCCCATTGCAACTAAGCTGAATAAATATGGTACACCTGTTATAATAGATTTTTGCTTAATCAATTTTGCCAATTCAGCATCTTTTGAAGTTTTATTCAAATTAGAAAGTTTTTCAGCAATAGCAGGCAAATCCTTACTCGTTGGAACAGGTGCAATATTACCTTCAGCATCTTTCTTTATTAATTCAGGGAATTTACCTTTTTTAGCAAGTAATTTTTTAAACCCGCCGTCTAATAATGAAGAACCAAAAATTGTATACAACACAACAAGAGGAACTCTTGTCCAAACTTCATAAAAATCTAATTTACCTCTATCTTTAGCGGCACTTGCATATCCGAACAATCCTGTTGTACATATAACTGCAAGCTGTCCTTTACTCAAAGCCAATTTGCCATTTCGATTATCAAAATCCAGTTTTAAATATTCTTTTAAAAATTCATCAGTCTTTTTAGAATTTACACCAAGTTCCTTCAAACCTTTAGAAATAGCTTTTCCCGGTTCAAGTATAATTTCAGAAAATTTCAAAGCAGATTTTGAATTATGTCCGCGAGAAGCAAGAAGAAGCCCTGCACCTAATCCCGCTGCAGATAATATACCGGTTTTTAATAATACAGATTTTGAATGTGTTTCAACTCTTTTTTGCTGTTCTTTATCTTCTTTTTTATTTTTATTCTTATTTAAATTAGCAACATTATTAAAATCACTAACCTTGAAAACTTTTAAAGTAAACAGATTTTTGGCAAATCCGATAGAATATTCCATTGCAGGAACCGCAATACATCCCAAAAGAATACCGGCTTTTGTTGTTTTTAACCTATTTTTTGTCTCTAATTTAAACTTGGATTTCTCAATTTCGTCCAAACTTTTCACAACATTTTTAGAAATTGTTTCTCTTAAATTTTTAGGTTGAACTTTTTTAAATAGTCTATTTCTATATAATTTTTCACCTAAAAATGGAGCAGCAAAATAAAAAAGTCCGGATTCCAAAAATTCCAAAAATGTAAATTCGGAAAAGTCAACTAAACTTCTCGAAAACACAGCCTTCGGAAACCAGTTTGTCATTGTACCCTGAATAAACCTTGTTGTTGATAAATCCTCTTGAGATTTAATAAATTTATTTAAAAATTTAGTTTGTTTATTTAACTTTACACCTTGAAATGCCGGTTCGTTTATCAAATTTTTAAATTTATAATTATTATTTTGTTCTTTAAAACTATTTACACTTGATATCATTTTATATTTTCCTTGTATCAAAAACTACACACTAAAAAAGCCACCTTCAACAGGTGGCTTTAAAATTTGTTATCAATCTAAACTTAACGCATTCGAATATAACAACGACCACCTGACATTGGGCTTTGCATCATCATATTCATCATCATTACTGCGTTAAATTGCATTATTATATCTTTCCTTTTTTCATAGGATATAACAGTCATATATCTTTGTCAATATACAGCAGCATGTTGTTTTAATATTTATTAAACAATTAAATACTATTCATCAACCAAAATACAAATTTTTATTACCAAACGATTTACTATAACAAGAAAAGCATATATTTCAGGAATAGTAATTGTTTTATCATATTTGATTGATAACAAAAGGAATTCCATCATATTTTTTAATTGTTTACAAAGTTTTGAAACATCCATAAATTTACTCCAAATTAATTAAATGATTATTAAATACTAATATTTATTTAATTAATAATATTTTAGAGCGTAAAACGACTAAGTAAATATAAATATAAGAAATGTTAAGAGTGTTACAAGTCATTATTAAATATATTTTAATTTTA
>CABRZP010000030.1 GCA_902475545.1 uncultured bacterium | reverse complement strand
AGGCATCAGATGAAGATGAAGATGAAGTTGAAGTTGCAGAGTTGTTTATGAAATCGCCTGTGATATTACCAATGGTGCCATTGTTAGAAATCGCTCCGCCAGGGGCTGAAGAAGAGTTGTTTATGAAATCGCCTGTGATATTACCAATTTTTACAGTTGAATTTGAATTTGCATAGTTATAAATCGCTCCGCCAGAGGCATTTTTACCACTCGTAGAGTTGTTTATGAAATCACCTGTGATATTTCCAATGGTGCCATAGTTAGAAATCGCTCCGCCAGAGGCTGAAGATGAAGTTGCAGAGTTGTTTATGAAATCGCCTGTGATATTCCCAATGGTGCCTCTATTATAAATCGCTCCGCCTTCGGCATTAGATTTAGTAGAAGTTGCTGAGTTGTTGATGAAATCGCCTGTGATATTACCTATGGTTGCATTGTCGCCATTATAAATCGCTCCGCCATAGGCAAAAGCATAATAACCCGTTGCAGTTGCAGAGTTGTTAATGAAGTCTCCTGTGATATTACCTATGGTTCCATTGTTATAAATCGCTCCGCCGATGACTTCTCTAGTAGTTGAATTTGCAGAATTGTTTATGAAATCGCCTGTGATATTACCAATAGTCGAATTTTTGTAGTTATAAATCGCTCCGCCATGGGCCCAAAAAGAAGTTGAAGTTGCAGAGTTGTTTATAAAATCAGCTATAATATTTACAGAAGATTTATCTTGAGCATTATAGATTACACTACCGTTTGGTGTTGTAGTTATATCTTTAAACACTTTGTATTGAGCGTTTTCTGTAGTTAGGGTATCGTCGATTCTTGTTGATATTTCTTCATAATTTTCAGGTTTTTTATAGTCATAGCTATAGTACAAAGTTTCTGTATCTGAAACTTTTATTGAAATTGTGTTCGGTGTGCCTTCTGCCGGTGCGGTTTCAAGTTTTTTCCATTCAATATGGTCTGATGTACCAAAGTTTAGAGCTCCTGAAACTAGTTCAGGATGACTATTATTTACATCTGCCATTGCAGGTGTTCCAAGCACTACTGTGCCTATCAGTGCTGCTACTGACAAAATTTTTAAACTTCTGTTGTTTTCAATCTTTCTCATCTTTATACCTCTTATTCTATGCATCATTTTACTTAAACTTGTGCGTTCTTATAAACATAAGAATATTGAGGATTTTCAAACCTTAAAATGTGAAGATTTAAAATTAGTCGGAAGTTAATGACACTTAAAAATTAAATAATCAAAGATATTTCAAGTTCGAAATATCATTTTAAGTATTCTGGTGTATTTTGTTTTTTATTTTTGTGCCTTCTACAATCTTTTGTTTCGGCACTTTTTGTTTTTTCTTTAGGACTTGGGGTTAATTTTTTACATCTCTTAATACTATATATCCCATTTGATATCTCTAGTATAACATTGTTTTATTAATTCTGCAAGTGTTTAAGTTTACAAATAATAATAAAACTTCCCAATATTCAATTGACACCTAAGATTTACGTGCTAAACTAAAGTCATTGAATGGGCTTGTAGCTCAGTTGGTAGAGCAGTTGACTCTTAATCAATTGGTCGTGGGTTCGAGTCCCACCGGGCCCATTTTTCTAAGAGAGTATATGTTTTAGTTTAAATAAGAAGGGGTAGATATGGTTTGCAAAACAAATAACAAACTAGCTGTGATTAAAAAAGCTCTTAAAGCTTTAGGTAAAAAGAATTTTGTATTCATTATGCACAATGGAAGTTTTCCGGCTATGAAAGGTGAAAATACAGGTTTTGGAACCATAAATTCTAACGGCGGAAAAAACTTTATTAACTACGCTGCAGGATTATTTGATGCTATTCAAATGGGACCTGCCGGAAAAACTAAAAGTTCTGACTCTTCACCATACTGCGGGACTATATTTTCTAACAACCCGTTATTCATTGACCTGAAAGAATTAACAACTGCAAAATGGTACAAAATTTTATCTGAAGAAACTTGTAACCAAATTGTTGAAAATAATCCTAACAAAGATACAAACAAAACAAGTTATTCTTATATTACAAAACAACAAGCTCTTGCGTTATCTGAAGCTTACGAAAACTTTATAAAATTAAACAACGCCGAACTTAACAAAGAATTTGAAAACTACAAAAGAGAAAATGACTCTTGGTTAGATAAAGATAGTTTATATGAAGCCTTAACAATCGAACATAACACAGACTATTGGCCAAATTGGAAAAACTCTGTAGATAAAAATTTATTCAACCCTAAATCTTATGAAGAAAAAATAGAATACGGAAAACGTATTGATGAAATTTCTAAAAAATATGCCAAAGAAATTGATGAATACAAGTTTATACAATTTGTTTTAAACAAACAAAACTCTGAAACAAAAAAATTTGCAGATTCTAAGGGTATCAAAATGATTGCAGACCGACAAGTTGCATTTTCTGACAGAGACAGTTGGGCTTACCAGTCATTATTCCTTGAAGGTTGGTGTTTAGGCTGTCCTCCTGATTATTTTTCTAAAGATGGTCAAGCTTGGGGATTTCCTGTAATTGACCCTGAAAAAATGTATAATTCTGACGGTTCTTTAGGTGAAGCCGGAATCTTGATGAAAAATTTATACAAAAAAATGTTCCGTGAAAATCCTGGCGGGGTTAGAATCGACCACATTGTAGGCTTAATTGATCCTTGGGTTTACAAATCAGGCAAAAAACCGATGCCGGAACAAGGTGCAGGCAGACTTTATTCTTCTCCGGAACACCCGGAACTCAGCAAATATGCAATTGCAAAAGTTGAAGATTTAGATCAAACACTTACTGCTGATAAGGAAAAACGTGTAAAAACTTTATCTGATGAACAAATTAAATTATATGGCAGATTAATTGAAAAAATTGTTATTGCAGCAGCTGAAGAAGAAGGTCTTACTAAAGATGCAATTGTTTGCGAGGATTTAGGCACCTTAACTAATCCTGTTGCCGCAGTTATGAAAAAATATGAACTTTTAGGCATGAGATTAACTCAGTTTACAGTTCCTACAGAACCGGAAGATCCATACAGATGTAAAAATATTACAGAAAAATGCTGGGCAATGATTGGAACTCATGATAATCAGCCTGTTAATATTTGGGCTAAAAATATGGTTAATACTCACACAGGTTACCTTCATGTTAAAAATTTGGTAGAAGACTTATTCACCGAAGAAACAGACAAAGATGCATTAATTGTTAAAATGACTAACGACAAAGAATTTTTAAAAGAAACCAAGTTAGTAGAACTATTTGCTTCAAAGGCTGAAAATCTTCAAATTTTCTTTACTGATTTCTTTAACATGAGTCAAACATACAATACACCGGGAACTTCAGGTGACAAAAACTGGAGTTTAAGATTACCTGATAATTTTGAACAGATGGAAACAATTAATTTGCCGTTACTGTTAAAAAAAGCTATAATAGCTAGAGGAAGCGAATTTGCAAACGCAAATAAAAATTTAATTGAGGAACTTGATGAAATTCAATAACATATTAAAAACAATTTTAGCTATTAGTGTAATACTTTGTACAGCAACAAGTGTATTTGCATCAATTGCAACAGATGCAAAGCTTCAATACAACAAGGGTATTGATTATTATAAACTTGGACAGCTTGAAGAAGCCGCAGAATGTTTTAAAAGTGCTACCGAATTAGACCCAAATTATATTGATGCATATTATAATCTCGGTGCTATTCTGGAATATCTAAAGCAAGATGAAACAGCTTTAACAGTATTCAAACAAATAATACTAAGAAAACCTGATGATTATGAATCTGTTTACAAGGCTGCAGTAATCAGCAAAAAATTAGGCGAAACAGAAAAAGCTAAAATGTACCTTAGTCTTATTCCGACAAACACATTACTTGGAGCTAAGGCAAAAGAACTTGCAGACTCAATGGGTACAGATATTCCTACAATCAAAGAAGAACAAAATAAACCTGCAAGTTATGCTGAAGCAAGTCCATTAAATAATACTTACAGATCTTTTGAAGATATAACAAGCCCTACCGGGGTTGCAACTGATTCAAACGGAAATATTTATGTTGCCGGATTTTCAGATAATACAATTTACAAAATTGGACCGGAAGGGCAAAAAATTGTATACATAAAAAGTGAAAAAATTGACGGACCTATAGGTATTGCCCTTGATAATTCCGGAAATATGTATATTGCAAATTACAACAAAGATAACATCATTAAAGTTGATAATAAAGGCGTTATATCAGAATTCATTACAGATATACAAAAGCCTTATTGCATGCACATAACAGGCGAATTATTATTTGTATCTTCACAAGGCTCAAATTCAATCAGAAGATATAAGTTATAAATAGGCAACATTTCCGATTTATGATTTAAAAATATTGTCTTACCCTGTTACTCAGGCGAATATATGAAAATAAAAACATTCTTCTTAATATTTTAATTAAGGAGAATATTTTTATGGCAGAGAATAAGTTAATCTATAAAAAAATGAGCTTAGATGAACTTGTTGTTCTTGCTCAAAAAGAAGATTTTAAAGCCATAGAAGAATTGATAAAAAAAATCCAGAAAGAAGTTTTTGCAACACTTTCTTACATGACTCCGAATAACGACAGACTCTCTGATTTAACACAAGAGGTTTTACTAAAAGTTGCAAAATACATAACTAATCTAAAAAACCCGAAATGTTTTAAAGGGTGGTTAAATCATATTATAACTAATACTTACTACGACGATTTAAGAAAACAAAAAAACAAACCAGAAACAATACCACTAGATTACGAATGGTCACCGCTTGATTTATCAATCACAATAGAAATTCCTGATAAAAAAAGCAAACCAATTGAAAAATGTATAACAACCGAATGTGAAAAAATAATCAAGAACGCAATACGAACGTTACCTGAAAGTTTTAGAATTGCAATTATACTAAGAGAATTTCAAGGGCTTAGTTACGAAGAAATCGCCAATGCAACACATGCTAGCATTGGCACCGTAAAATCCCGAATATCCCGAGCCAGAATAAAATTACAAGAAGTTTTAAAAAATTATATCTAAGGAGTTAATATGACAAATAAGGAACTCACCTGCAATCAGGTTGCAGCATTAATAAATTTTTATATAGAAGATAAGCTCAATCCTCGTTTAAAAGAGCTTATAGAAAATCATCTTGCAAAATGTCCGGCCTGCAGAAAAAAAATAACAGAATTACAAAAAATACTAAGAACATTTCATAACAAACCTGAGTATAAAACAGAAAATGCAAAAACTGTCGATAATGAATTTATTACCAAGTTATCAGCTTATGTTGATAACGAATTAAATACAGATGAAAATATTAAAATAAAGAAAATGACTATTTCTAATCCTGCAGCCAGAAAAGAATTAGAAACAATGTATAAATATAAAAAATTTATGCATTCTGCATACGAAAAAACTAAAAACAGTTCTAAATACGACTATTCCAGAGATATTATAGCAAATCTTCAAGATAATACCGATTACACAACAAACTATTTCTATAAACTCATAGCGGCATTTTTTGTCATATTAATTATGATTATTAGCGGATTTGTATATTTATATCTTTAAAGAACCTGAAGGTTTAGCGTAAGATAAAGCCTTAAAGGTTTCCATTGTTGGACGTTGTATTGTTTTAACATCTGAAACTTGATCAGGTTTAGAATTAGCATTCATTCTTGCTATACCATTTTTTTGTCTATCTGAAGCAAATCTATTTCTTAATATAGGAGTAACTATATTGCAAGATAAGACAGATCCAACAGTTGTAGCAACAACATCGACACCATCTTCGAAAAATTTATAATCTTTAGCTACTTTTTCCGGAATATTTTTTACATCTTTTAAAATATCAAAACCTACTTTACCAACTTTTTCTTTAAGTTTTGGTGAAGCATTTAAGAATTCTCGAACGGATTTAGGAGCCCATTTCCCAGTTTTAACAAGTTTTGAAGCAAATGATTTAAAGCAATTAGTAATCAAATAAAAGGATGCAATATTTACACCTGCATCCGCAATTTCTTGCGGGATAAGAAACATTTTTTGTTCTTTTGGAATCTTATCATTAATCACAATTGCAGCAACCTGTGCTAATGATGAAAATACCCAACCGATAACTCCGGTATGAATTAACATTTTACCGGGATCTTTACCGTATTTTTGAGCAACTACATTTTTAAATTTATTAAATAAGGAACCTAAGCTCATGCTTTAACCTCCTTATTTACTTGTTTTTGCTTATCTTTTTCATGTATTTTATCAACAAACTTATTAGTCAAAAATTTAGTTAAAGGAGCATCTATCAAGAAATTTGTAACAACCATAATTGCTATAGAAATAATCGTACCAATAGCTTTTTTATATTGATTTAAATTTTCAAGCACAACTTCAGTTGGAACAAAAAGCTTTCTCAAATTCTTAAACTTCATATCCGGTTTAATTTCATGCGGGAGTTTTGTAAAAGCATCTATAGCCTTAATACAACCATATCGAATTGCAACACCGGTAAGAGTTCCTGCTATAATTTTTGCAACAGTACGGGCAGCAGAAACTTTACGAGTTTCTTCATCAACCTTTTTATTAGATAAATCGATGAAGGGTTGGCTCATTAAAGCAGTTACACCCAAAATCAAACGATTTTGAGGGGAACTGACCTTTTGACCAATCCATTTTAGCGAGTCCAAAACTTTTTTATTAGACACGGTCATACCGGGGGTTTTGTTCATAACTTTTTGAGTTACTGAATTTGCGGCACGAGATATTGAATTGTTGACTGCACCTATCGCCATATAGTTACACCTACCCACATCAATAATGTTTATAAAACATATTAATTGCCTTATTTTGCTAGCGTATTCATAAAAATTTACAAAAAATGAGGCACAATATAAATTGTACCCCAAAAATAAAAAAATCAAACACTAAAATTTATAATATAGCACCTTTTGGAACTACAGTAACGCCACCCTCTGAAACGTGGAATCCTCGTTTTATATCCTCTTCTCTATCAAAACCAATTTTTGAATGAGGAGGGATAACAACATTTTTATCAATAATAGCTTTTCTAATTTGAGAATATCTGCCAACTTCAACATTCTCCATTAAAATACTATCTGATACGCTGGAATAACTGTTAATTCTAACCTTAGGGGAAAGTACACAATGAGACAATCCGCCTCCGGAAATAATACAGCCTTCTGAAACCATTGAGTTAGTTGCCATACCAACACGGTCACCCTCTTCCCAAACAAATTTTGCAGGAGGATAATTATAGTTGAAAGTTCTCAATGGCCATTCCTTAGAATATAAATTCAATTCAGGAGAATATGAAAGTAAATCCATATTTGCCTGCCAGTATGCATCAATACTTCCAACATCTCTCCAGTAACCCTGTTCAGCCGGAGCCATACCTGGGAAAGAATTATCCGCAAAGTTATATACATATATATTTTTACCTTCACTTAGAAGCATTGGAATAACATTCTTACCAAAATCATGACTGGAATCTGCTATTTGAGCATCTCTTGTTAAGGCATCCAATAAAATTTCCTTATCAAAAATATAATTTCCCATAGATGCAAGACACATATCCGGTCTTCCAGGAATTGATTTTGGTCTGTATTTAGGTTTTTCGACAAAATTTACAAGACGCCAATCATCATCAACTTCCATAATTCCAAACTCAGAAGCTTCTTCAATCGGAATTGGGATAGCTGAAATTGACAAATGTGCCTTTCTTTCTTTATGAAATTCAAGCATTTGGGATACTTGCATTTTATAAATATGGTCGCCGCCAAAAATACAAACATATCTTGGATCTTCATCAGTTATATGAAATATATTTTGATAAATTGCATCAGCTGTACCCTTGTACCAATCATTACCGGTTCTCATTTGAGCCGGAGCAAGGTCAACATATTGGTTTAAGAAAGGCGATAATGCCCACCCTCTTGTAATATGTTTATTTAATGAATCAGATTTATACTGGGTTAAAACTTTAATTTTAAAGAACCCTGAATTGATAAAATTATTGATTACGAAATCAATAATTCGGTAACGTCCACCAAAAGGAACTGCGGGTTTTGCTCTATCCTTTGTTAAAGGATATAATCTTTTACCTTCTCCACCTGCTAAAATCATAACTAATGCATCATCAATTGACATAATAAACCCTCTTTCACTATATAAAAATTATATAATAAACCAAAGGAAAGTGCATTAATACTAAATAACTATATTTTACTAGTTCAAAATAATAATTAATTGGAATTTATGCAAAAGACCACCATTTAAAATCAGGATATGCCTCTTCTGATTCTCCCGGCTCATTATAAGATGCATCTATATGATCAATAATTGTTTGTTTTTCATCTTTACCATCTACAGCAGTTGTTAGGTGAGAATCAAAGATATCACCGGCTATACTGTCAATATAATCCGCATCAGCTTGATATGCAGTATATTCACCCCAAGCACAAGTTGATAAATAATATAATCTGTAGATTTGATCATCAGTCCAATCTTCATCCCAATTCACATCATACCAGTTATATTCATCATCACTCATGTACCCTAAATCATGCAATTGTTCGATACTATCCCAAGTAATATTAGTAGTGCCATCTTGAGCTGAATATTGATATGCTGTAGCATGAGTTAATTCATGAACAAGAACATTAACCAACTCGTACCAAGTTTTGCCTTCTTCCAAATAAGTTACATCCAGTGTTATGCCTAAATCAATCTTATTACCATGTTCATCTGTAAAATCATCATCAGAAGCAAAAACCGAAATACTGTAAGTTTTGCCATCTTTTTCATAATCCATCTGATAAGTATAAGGAGTATATGCACCTAAAGTTATCCACTCTGAATTATTATCCTTATTTAAATCTGCAATAGAAATCTGACCAACAGATATATCATTCCACTTATCTTCCATACCAAGAAGCCTGTCTAAAGCATCCAATTGACTTTGCATACCACTAGCTTCAAGATATTCTCGAGTTTTATCAATAGCAAACTCTAATTTTTCTTGTCCTGATAAAACACTATATTCTTCTTGAATTTTGTCACTATATGCTTGAACATTATTATAATAAGCCAAAGTATCTTCGCCTAATTCTTCTCCAATAAAGGCATTGATTTCATCATAAGATAAAACAGCATCATCATCTTTATCTAATACATCAAAAATTCTGTTTAAAGAACCAAAGAAATCACCATTAGCATCTTCCCAATTATCATCTTGAGTTAGAGTAATAAGTTGAGCACGTGTAATCCCGTTTTCTTTAGTTATTGCAGGGTTAACATTATGCAAATACTCAAACATCGTTTCAGTATCACCGAATTCAGAAATAAAAGATTTTTTCTCGGTCTGAGGCGGATTAACCGGAGTATCAGGAACTACTGGTTCTGGATTATGCAAAGCATAAATAACTTCTTTTATCTTAGTAATATTTGCTGGAGATAAATCTTTATATGTTGTTGATAACTTAGTTGATTGTGCAGCAGGAGACAGTTCCGGTAAAGTTTTCTTACAAAGTTTCTCTATAGCTTTATCGGAAAGAGTAGCACCAATTGAATTAACATCAAAAACCTTCACTGAATCATCAGTATATTGATAGTTCAGATAATTAGCATCCGTTTTTAAAGAGTCATTTTGAATTTTTGAAAATTTCGCTTCTTGAATCTCTTTAGATTTTGCGGATGTATAGCTTAGAAAATTTATTGATTTGCCATTAATTTCCATAAATATCTCCAATATTACTATCGGTATTCGAAACCAAAAACTTTAGAAAAAATTAAAAAACATTAAACAAACTTTACAAAAAAAAACGACTTATTAGTAAGTCGTTGGAAAATCAATAGGAAAAAAGGGAAAGGAAATTTTGTATATTTTAA
>CABRZP010000029.1 GCA_902475545.1 uncultured bacterium | reverse complement strand
TGGGTTAATAATGTTTTGTATAATGCTTCTTCGTCTAATATTGCTTGGATTTCTTCAGGAGTTTTACCATCCATATCAGCGATAGATGATATTTCTGAAGTTGTAAGATAATGTTTTTGAACCTCTTCTGTTGTAACTTCTTTATAATATTTACCGGTTTCAGCATCTTTTACAACTAAAGATACAGCATCTTCTGCATCACCTTGAGTTTCATCATAAAGACAAATTACAAGATTATCAGTATCTTCTGTAACTCCTGCAGCTGGAACTTTGTTGTTATTTTCGTCTAAACTGTAGAATGAACCATCAACATCTTTATAAAGTTGAGTTGCACTTTCAAAATTTTCATCAAATAAATAATATTCAAAATTTGCAATATCGTCAGCTGTACATTCTTCAACTGAAGAAACTGGTGTTAATTTATCAACGTAATAGCCTTTTTCATCATTTTTTACTTCATAAGTTTTACCATCTAAAGTAATAGAATTAGCTAAATCACCAATTTCACCTAATTTTCTAAGAGTAGCAGAACCGATTTTAAATTGACCGTTATCTTTGCAAACCATAGAAGAAGCAGAAGAAACAATAGAATAATCATCCTGCCATTGTTGAATATATCCGATAGAATAATATCCGGGTTTAGATGGATTAACAATCATTGAAGTAATAGTGTTATTTAACGCACCATCGTTAAATGTGTATGATATTTTAGTATAATCATCTACTGATGGAGGAGTAGGTACAACCATGTTGCACAATTCGCTGTAGTAACTTGCGGATTGATTAGAAAGAGTGGTTCTTTGTTGGTTGATTTGTTGACCTTCAAACTCTACATTATTCTTGCGAGCTGTCAGGCTTAGAAATCTTGCTTGTGATGCACTCATTCCCATTGTGGTGTTCCTTTCTCATTTGTTTCCTATATTAATATCTATCGGCATTTTTGAGAAATACTTTATAAAATAAGAGCATATTGTAACAATTGTTAACATTAAAATAAATTTTACAAAATCATTAAATAATAATTAAATTCGCCTAAATAATTTATTTTTGAGTTAAAATATAAGAATAAGGAAAGGGAAAATACTATGTGGGATTATTCGGAAAAGGTTATGGATCACTACAGAAATCCGAGAAATGTTGGATCTATTGATAATGCCGATGCTATTGGCATTGCCGGTTCACTAACCTGCGGAGATCAATTAAAAATATATTTAAAAATTGAAAATAATATAGTAACAGATGCAAAGTTTCAAACTTTTGGATGCGGTTCAGCTGTTGCAAGTTCAAGCATTCTTACTGAAATGATTATCGGAAAAACAATTGATGAAGTTAGAAAAATAACAAATAAAGATATTGCTGATGAACTTGGCGGCTTGCCTCCAGAAAAAATGCACTGTTCAGTTATGGGTTATGAAGCATTAGAAGATGCATTGAAAAAATATTCAGAAGACGGTTATGTTGATTTAGATGAAATTTTGGATGAACATTACGGAACAAATAAAAAAGAAAAAATTATTTGCACCTGTTTTCAAATAACTGAAAATATGATTTGGGATGCAATAAAACAAAACGGTTTAAAAACAGTTGAAGAAGTTACTAATTATACAAAAGCCGGCGGTGCATGCGGCAAGTGTAAAGCCGCAATACAAGATGTCATTGACACTTATTACAACAAAGAAAAAAATGAAGAGCAAAAACTAACACCAACTCAATGGATTCTAAAAGTTAACAATATCATTGAAACTCAAATTTCGCCAGAACTGCAAAAAGATGGTGGAGATATTGAACTTATTGATATTAAAAACAAAAGTATCTATGTAAAACTAAGAGGGAAATGTTCAGGATGTAAAAATTCCATTATGACATTGAAAAATTTTGTAGAAAAAACATTACAAAATTCTCTTGGTTCTGATATCACTGTAATTGAGGTAAATTAAAATGACCAATCTTGTATATTTAGATAACAATGCGACAACAAAAGTTGATGAACGAGTTCTTGATACTATGCTTCCATACTTCAAAGAAGAATATGCAAATCCTTCCAGTATGTATAATTTTGCGAAAAAATCATCTGATGCAATAAAAGAAGCACGCGGAGTTATTAAAGATTTTGTTAATGCAAACGACGAAAAAGAAATCTTGTTTACATCTTGCGGTTCGGAAAGTGCAAATACTGCAATCCGCGGAGTTCTGAACTACAACAAAAACAAAAAACATATTATTACAACTAAAGTTGAACACCCTTGTGTTTTAAATCTATATAAAACACTTGAAAAACAAGGTTATAAAGTTGACTACATTGGAGTAAATTCCAACGGAGAACTTAACCTTGAAGAACTTGAAGCCGCAATAAACGAAGATACAGCATTAGTTTCTGTAATGTGGGCTAATAACGAAACCGGAGTTATTTATCCTATAAAGAAAATTTCAGAAATCATAAAATCAAAAAATAAAGAAACTAAGTTTTTTGTTGATGCAGTTCAAGTTGCAGGTAAAATACCTATCGATGTTCAAGAAAACGGTATTGATTTGCTCGGAATTTCCGGTCATAAATTTCATGCACCAAAAGGTATCGGAGCTTTGTACGTAAACTCAAAAACAATGATTACTCCTTTAATTATCGGAGGGCATCAAGAAAGAGGCAAACGTGCAGGAACTGAAAACACTCCTTATATTGTAGGATTAGCTAAAGCAGCCCAATTAGCTCAAGACGGACTTCAATATGAAATTACAGAAGTTAAAAGACTTCGTGATAAACTTGAATCTAATATTCTAAAAAGAATATATAATGCAAGAATAAATACCGGTATCGCAGATAGAGTACCAAACACAACCAATATAGGCTTTGAATACATTGAAGGAGAATTAATTCTTCTTCACCTATCTGATTTGGGAATCTGTGCATCTTCCGGTTCTGCTTGTACTTCAGGTTCACTAGAGCCAAGTCACGTATTGAGAGCTATGAATGTTCCGTTTACGGCTATTCACGGAAGTATAAGATGGAGCTTGAGCCGTTTCACAACTGAAGAGGAAATTGATTATGTTATCGAAAAACTTCCAGGTATTATCGAGAAAGTAACTTCAATATCACCTTATCAAAAAGAACTTCAAGCTTTAAAAAATTTAAAAAATAATACTTCTATATAAAAATACTACTTTCGGGTTACGAAAAAAGCCCTGAAATTAAAAATATGAAAACTCCTTATTTGTTGAATTGGTTTGGCTATCAAAAAAACTTATTCTAACTCTAAGGAGTTTTAATTATGAAAAAAATAATTATTTTCTTAGTGTTAGCAATAACCTGCCCTATGACTTTTGGTAGTCAATACAGTTCTACTCTGGATAAAATAGAGAATTCTTTATATGGATATACCTATTCAAATGAATCCGAAAATTCAAGATTAAATCGTATTGAAAAACAAGTATACGGCAGCAGCTCCACTGCACAATTACAAACTCGTATTGCCAAATTAAAAAAGGATTTATCTGTAGATCAGATGGGACAAGAAATTGAACCTAAAGAAGATACATTTGCAAATCCTGAAGATTCATATATTGTCGAAAAAGAACCCGTTGAAAGTTCAAAAATGGATTATCCTGCTATTAATGAACTAGAACGAGAAGTTTTCAAAAAAGAATTTAAAGATAAGGATATTAAAACAAGATTAACGAACCTTGAAACAAAGACCTTCGGCAAAACATACACCAGTGATGATTTATCATCTCGAGTTGACAGATTAAAAGCTGAAATCAAACCAAAAACATTCATGGCAAATGGTATGAGTCAACAAGAAAACAATTTTTATACTGATCCGTTTCAAAAAATGAACCAAAACTACCACCTTGACCAATATGGTAGTCCGGACATAGATTACGATAACTATAACAACTTTAATTTTCCTCAGGAAGATGATTATTTTTCATCCTCAGCTCCCGCTCCAAACGTATTCAAACCTGGGAAACAATTAAGTTTATCTTCAATTGAAAAAGCTTTATATAAAACAAAATTTGAAAACGAAAGCACATCTTCAAGATTGTCCAGAATTGAATCCAGTGTGTTTGGCACAAATTTTTCAAATGACAGCGAAAGTGAAAGAATTGCCAGAATTTCCAGTGCAATAAATGCCCAAAAATCAGCACGCAGATACGATAGCAATAAATTTGGACAAAATATGGCAACAGCAATGCAGATAGGAACAATTATCTTAATGGTACTTGCATGCATACTGTAAATTTACTCGGCAGGAACAGGCTCCGGCACTTTTTTCTGTGAATTTTGAGCAGCATTCTTAAATAAGTTTTTTAAATTTTCAACATTTTGTTTCGAATTTTCTTTTGTATTTTGAAATTCAATTTTTCGCTGTTCGAAATTTTGCTTAGCTGCTTCTGTTCTGTTTTTGTGAGTTTCAACAATATTATTTATATTATTTTTTACATTTTGAACATTAGTTTTTGTCGTTTCAATTTGATTGTTTATATTATTTTTTACAGCATCTTTAGCATCTTGAAGCTCTGTTTTTACATCAGTTTTCTCGATTTCGCATTGAGATAACCATTTGAAACTCTTAACTGAAGATGAACTTTCAACAGGTCCGTTAAACACAACTTTAAAATCTTTATATTTAGTACTGCCGCCGGAAAGAGCAGGAATAAGCTGAGTATTTTCGTTTGCTGGATCAGATGTAAGATTCTTCAACACCTTAGAAGTTATTGCACCAAATTTTGGGATATAAGAAAGAATTTTTTCTGCGGATAAATCACCCAAAACACCAAGACTTGATACAACTTTAGCCTCTAATCGTCCCAAAATAATAATATTTGCAGTATTCGGCAAAATATTATAAAGACCTGAAACATAGTATGCCATTAACGGACCAGATACCTTAATATTAGAAATATTAGCCACGCCGTTAGAAATATTAAGTTCACCTGAAATAGATTTATATTTATCGGCTTCCTGTACTGTAGCAAGGGTAGACAAAGAACCCAATGCAGCTTTCAATAGTGAATTAGAGGAAACATTTTGAGCCGCTACTAAATTTTCAAGTCTTCCTATACTTATAAACTTACCATCATCAATATTAAAATTAATATTACCTCTCATGGATTGAATAATCTCTTTATCTGTAACTCCTTTCATTACAAGTTTTGCATTAAATCCCATTAAACCGGTAAGTGCATTTTTTATACCTGCAGCACCGTAAACAGCTTTTGTTGAATCCAAGCCTTTACCTGAAAATTCTACACCAATTGAAGAATCCGATATACCGTAAGAAACTTTGCCTGATATTTTACCATCAAAAGCATCTGCGTTTATGTCTGTTAAATACAAATTATTATAATTAACAAGAGAGATCTTTGATGAAAGATTTTCTGCAATAATTCCGCCAAATTTAAATCTATCAGCAGTTGCATTACCATTTAAAATTGCACCGTTTAAATGAGCAACAAGATTAGTAATAGCAAAGTCCATATCCTTGATTGAAATATCAGAAATATTTACTGAACCTTTCATTTGCGGATTAACCACATCTCCAGTTACTGAGACATTACCATTAGCCGTTATATTTGAGTTTTCCATTCCCGGAATAGGGAATGAAATATTCTGCGGAACAGAAATTCCAAGTTTTAATTTTGGAGCTGAATAAAGTTTTGTAACACCACCATTTAAAGATACTATAGGCTTTTCTCCTGCAAAAATTCCGGAATTTACAAAATTAAGCGTATCTCCTGAAAGTTTTATATCGGTATGAAGTTTAGTTATTTTACCTTTTAAAGCATCAATATCCAGTAATTTAATATAATTTGAGGAATTTGCAATTAATTTCACACAAATATCCTGAACTTTTGAATTTCCTTTTGCAATAACAGAAAGAGGCAACTTTCCTGCATAAGGAAACATTGAACGAACTTCAACAGGTATAAAACCTGCAATATCAGATGCTGCGATATCTCCTTCTGCCAAAATATTCATAGACATTTTGTCACTAATATAATTTTTAACAGAACCTTTAACGTCAATTCTAGAATCATTCAACAAGATATAAGAATTTTTAATATTAATATCTTTAGAATCCATCACAATCTTCGTCTCCGGCACTTTAACGGTTGCAGAAGGATGAGTAAGAACAAGTGATTTTACGCTAATATCACCGGCTAAAGATTTTTTATCGCAAAGAAGTTTCACCATAGTATTTAATAATGAAACTTTTATAGCTGATGGCTTATTATATATATCCAAATTATCAAGATTAACAGTAACATCAGGCTTTATATCCTTCAGATGACCTTTAAATAAAGCATTCAAAGATAAAGTCCCGTTTTTTATATCATTTTCTCTAAGTAAAGCAACCTGTCCAACAGCCAGCAACAAGCCTTTTAGGGAAAGCTTATTCGCAATAAGTTTCAAATCAGTATTCGCATTTGCGTCAATTGTTCCTGAAAGTTTTAACGGGTGTCCCTGTACAGAAAAACCTGCATTGGCTATATTAATATGATTATTCATCATATCAATATCAGCATTAATATTATCAATAACAATATTATACAAGCCATAAATAAGTTTTGACGGTTTAACATTTAAATATCCTGTTGATGATACTTTTTTCATATCAGAATTTATATTAAAATCTGCATCAATACCACCATTTGCGGATAAAGTAGCAAAATCATCAACCCCGAAAGATTGGGCTAAACTATCTATCAATCTTATAATATTATTGAATTTTGCATTGGATCTAAATGTCAAATCTACAGATGGTCTTTTACCGGTGTTAACACTTCCGATAATTTGAGTTTTCTCATCTTCATCAGATGAAGAGAAAAATATTGAATCTATATCAGTCTTAGAACCTTTAAATCTCAAGTCGGCATAACTTTCCGGCAATGATTTACCATTTACGGCAACAGATAAGGCTTCAGCTTTTAAATGACCTTTCAATTTGAGATTTCTCAAAGTTCCAAAAGTTTTGACATCTGCGAATAAATCTCCATGCAATTTATTATTATAAATAGCTTTAAAAATATCAATAACATTAAACGGCATGGGCAAAGGTTCAACAACAGGAGCTTCAGCATCCTGTACTACAACATCTTTTGGAAACACCAAATCATCCAGCTGTAAATCCGGCATGATCTTATTAAATACTTTTATATCAAAATTGGAAATTTCTGAACCTGCAAATTCAATACGACCTTTCGTTGAAAGTTTTACTTTTTTATTCAGAATAAAATCTCTAACCTTAAAGTTTTCACCTTCAACAAAATAAGATTTATTATCTTCCGCATCAACAAATGCAAGTTTATACTTTTTTGCTCCCAAATTTGGCAAATGATTAGATAACTTAAACCCGCATGGTAAGGATGTCATTGGCTCACCAGACTGATTTTCCGGTTGTTGTAAATAATCCAAAACTTGTAAATTACCATCTTTTTTTACATAAATTTCACCATCCACAGATTTTACAGAAACTTCATCAATCTGTACTTTTTTAATAATCAAAGGTAATAGTGCTAATTTAAAGTTAAAATTTTCAGCCTTAAAAAACGGTGCTTCCGAAGCCGGCACAGAAAGTGCAAACTCTTTTACTTTTACACCTGCTGAAAGTTTTGGTGAAGTTACAATCCCGAGTCCGCTTATTTTTGCGTCAAAACCGGTAGAAGATTTAATGATATCTTCAACTTGACCACTATAAGAATTTGCTATCGGTGTAAGTATTACCGGTAATATCAAAAATAAAATATATAAACCTAAAATCGTAAATCCAAAAATTTTACCAAATTTTTTTAAATTCGAATTATTAAAATTTAACTTCATATCCCTACCTCATAATTATTCAATTTTATTTTAGCATAAAACAAAAAATTTGAACCTGATCTACAAGAGAGTTTTTATAAAGATTTCAGCTTCTTCTTTTGTTGTAACATCACCGGATATTTGAGCCTCCAAAAGTGCTTTTATAATATCTCCAAGCTGTTTTGAAGGTGGGATATTTAATATTTTCATAACATCATTACCATCCAAAAGTTTTGGCAATGGTTTCAAAGTTTCTTTTGCTTCTAAATAAAAATTTAGTAAGTTATTTAATGCTGTAATATTTTCATTTACAATATCATCCGTGATTTCAGGGCCTCTTGCAGATAATCTGTCAGCCTGTGCTATCAAAATATTATCAATAGCATCATCTTCCATCTTTCTTACAAAACGCATCATAACCTTTTCACTTAAATCCGGTGCTGAAACAACCGCCGTCGGATACATGTGCTTCTTAATCATAAGTTTTAAATACTCAATCTGTTTATTTGAAAAAGTTAGAGATTTTAAAATTGGAACAATTAGTTTAGAACCAACATCATCATGTTTAATAAATCTGTGTCTTCCGGTATCTTCCTCAATAGTCCAAGTCGAAAATTTGCCTATATCATGCACAAAACAAGCAAGCTTCAAATGAGCAAGACGAGAAAACCCTCCAAAATCAACTTTTTCCAAATGTTCTTTTACTACATCAGATGAATTTTCATATAGCATTTGAACCTGTTTAACAGTTTCAATACTATGATGAAATAAATCTAAATGATGATGAAGATTGGGCGGAACCTGTTTCAATTCTTTTACAAAAGGAAAAATCAACTCTAAAAGTCCCCATTCATCCATTTTTAATAATGCTAAATCTGCAGATTTTCCGCTGAACAGTTTCATTAATTCATACAGAACACGCTCTTTTGCCGGATTTGAAATCAATACGGAATATTTTTTTATAACTTCAATCAAGTTTTCATCTAATTCAAACCCAAGTATAGAATAAAAACGAAAAACCCTAAGAAGTCTCAAAGGATCATCCTCAAAATTTTTATCACAAACTCCTTTGATAATCTTGTTTTGTAAATCTTTAAGCCCTCCGCAAAAATCAACAATTTCACCGGTTTTAATATTTGCAGCTAATGCGTTAATTGTTAAATCTCTACGCATAATATCTTTTTCTAAAGAGCCATCAACCGGATTTGTTATATCAAGAAAATTCAATTTATCAGGCAAGACAACCCGATAAATCTTATTAACTTCATCTAATGGAACAAAAGCAGCTCCAAAAAAGTCTGCAACTTTTTCCGAAAAGATTTTTGCATCTTCATCTACAACAATTAAATCTCTGTCATAAGAAGTTTTTCCAAGAAAATAATCTCGAACAGCCCCCCCAACAAGATATATTTCATTAGGGAAAAAACTGGAAAGATTATTCAATATTTCATCATTATCTATTTTATTTTTTATTAATTGAATATTCATAAATAATATTTCCCAACGCAACAACTGTTGCAGTTTCAGCCTTCAATATCAATTCGCCAAGAGTTAGCATTTCAAAATTCTTTTCTTTAAAATAATCAAATTCTCGTTGGGAAAATCCACCTTCAGGACCAATAATTACAAGAACCTTATCGCCATTTCTGATAGGGTTTTCCATAAAAGAATCACGTATAGTTTTATCAGCAATTCGTTCACAAAAAACTATTATTTTGTCAAAAGTATTTTCTTTGATTATTTTATCAATATCAGTCACATCATAACAAACAGGAACAACAGCTCTTTCACACTGTTTTGAAGCTTCATACATTATCTTATTCCATTTTTGGACTTTTTTCTCTGCAACTGATTTATTCAACGCACAATTATCAGTCAAAACCGGATAAACTGCACAAACACCCAATTCAGTAGCTTTTTCAATCAACAATCCTTGTGCATCTGAACGCAAAGGACTTTGAGCCAGATACAAATCAAAATCTAAAAATCTTTTTGATGGATAACATTTATCAACCGAAGTTATAATTTCAGAGTTCGTAATTACAGAAATAGTTGTTTCATATTGAATTTTATTTTCGTCAATTAAAAGAAGCTTTTCCCCACATCTTGCACGCAAAGCTCTGGCTATATGCTGATAATTTTCTTTATCGCAAATAGTAATATTATTATCAAGTTTTTGATTTGAATTTATAAAAAAATGCGGCATAAAAGAACCTCTTTAACAAACCCATTATACCATAAGAAATTACATAAACTATGTTATTTGCATAAGCAAATACAAGGAAGGTTCGGAAACGTAGTTTCTGATAACTCGAATTATTTGGTCAGCGTTTTTCTCTTT
>CABRZP010000028.1 GCA_902475545.1 uncultured bacterium | reverse complement strand
CCCCCCGAATTTCTTAATATTATTGAGTTTTAGCATAATTAATTCTCTTATAATTTAGATAATACATGCTGTAGTTTATCTAATTTTTTATTGTCAGTTCCAATACCACATAAAAGCATGGTTGATTTATCATTTGTTTTTTCATCTTCTATATCAAAATCGTTGTACAGCATTTCTGATAATTCATAACCTGAAATTCCAGGAACTTTTATCAACATCTTTGTAGGATCATCCCCAAAAAATTCAACACCTCGACACTTTTCTCTGATATTATCAAGTCTTGTAATTAAATTATCAATTTCTTTTCTACCATCACGAGAATTCAAATATTCAATATTTAACTCAATAGAAGCAAGCAGAGGATAGGAAGGAGATGTTGTCATAAACATATCTAATGCAGGGCGTACATCAATTTCACAATTACAATGAAGTAACGCTGTAGGGTTTAAGCCACCTGCAGTTTTATGCAGTGATTGCACCGTAAAGTCAGCAACATTAACAGCTGATAAAGGTAATCTGTCCGAAAACGGGTAGAGAGCTCCATGAGCCTCATCGACAATCAAATATGCCCCATTACGTTCACAAATTGATTTTATTTCTTCAATATCAGAAATAATACCTTCATAAGAAGGCGAAGTTATTATAACTGTTCGTATACTATATCTGTTTAAGTAATATTCTATAACTTCCGGTCTTACTTCTAATGGAACACCCCATTCCGGATCAATTTCCAAATCATAAGTTAAAGCTCTTGCACCTGCAAGTTTTACAGCATTAAAATGACATGGATGCGAATTAGAAGCAATAAGAACCTTATCTCCAACTTGTGTACATGACAAAACAGCTGCAATTATACCACTGGTAGAACCATTGGTTAAAAAAGTTGTAGAATAAGTATGATAAATAGATCTTGCCCATAATTGAGCACGTTTTAATGCGTCAACAGGATTATGAAATTCTGTCTCGGATATATCTAACTTATAAAGTTCCTTCAATCGGTCATAAATACAAAATCTTTGCCCGTGAGAAGGTGTTGTAAATAAAGTTTTTTGATTTTTGCCTTCTAATAAGTGAACTAAACTCATATTAACCTATTTATTCTTAATTTCGACACTTCTTTTCGCACAGAATTGAGTTAATATCATCTTGTCATGTCCAGAACCATAAACAAATTGTCCGGAAATTATATATCCGCCTTCTGAAGCTTTTTCAATTCTTATAGGTTCAAAAGTACAACTAATATGTCTATCTTCAAACAAAGGTACAGACACAGCATAAGAACCTTCGATATTAATATTTTCTTTTGTTTTCAATTTCATACCACCTGCAGAAATATCAACAGTTGTAATATCATAAGAAGATTCCCCAAGCAACAATTTCAAATCCTGTACAAATTTTATACGAGTATATTGACGTCTTTGCAAAAATTTATGTTTCGCAGGGCTTGCAATTGTCAAAACATTTCCGTCAATACTTTTAGCATAAGAACTAAAATACAATTTACCATGAGAGGTTTGTGTATAAAATTCACAATAAGTATTTTCTAATATATTTTCAGGTGGGAAATCAAGTTCCAAAACAAAATCACCTGCATTTACCCTTGTAACTCGGCCCCTGTTTGCAAACTTGAAATTCTGCGGAATAATTAAAATTTCTTGATTTTCTACAACTAATTCTCTCATCTTTATCCTTTCAATATAATTTTATATACTTGATTATACACGAATATTGAAATAATGGCATAATGTTAAGAAAGAAAAAAAAGCCCTCGTTTAATGAGGGCAAGTTGAGCAATCAGAAGAGTTGAGGATTTATAACTATATAATATGGATTTATTCATAAATTTTCATTAGACCAAATAGCAATAAATTTACAAAAAATATTAGCTCAAAGTAGCAAATTTGCTTTTTGTAAAAAAAATATGATAATATATAGGAAAAATAAGGAGTTAACATGAAAAAAGTTTTATTAACAATTAGCATTTTATCTTTAGGAAATATTTTTAGCGGAACTATGGCAGCAAATTTTTATCAGGCTCCTAATGCCGGCAACTTAAACTTTTATCCTATGATGCAACACCAGATGGAAAAACAAGAAACTCTGGACTTTGTTAATAACCCTGAAGCTTATAAAGAAAAAAGAGAAGCTAAAGATGCTCAACTTGATTATATAGAAGGAAAAACCAATTTTAACCCTTCTTATAAACCAACATCATTTAATCTTAACAGTACAAGAGATTACAATATGGAAGAATTACCTGAACCTAAAAAAATGGAATTTTCTAAAGATGGTAATGGACAAATAATTATTAAAGGCGTGCAATAAAATTAACTATTAAATTTTTGCAAGAATCTTACCCTCTGGTTTACTTTCACCTAAGAGTGGCAACGTAAAACCAGCAATATTTCTATTGTCAGGATAACTTTTAACAAAAATTTGGCCACCATGAGCTTCAATAATCTTTTTTAAAGAAAATAATCCCAAACCAAATCCTATTCTATTAAATTTTTCTTTATCAGTAGAATTTTTTTTGAAGGTTTTATTTATTTTTTCTTGTTCAACATAAGGCCCAAGGCATGAAATTTTTAACTCAAAATAAGATTCATTCTCTATAAGTTCGATTTCAATATTAGAATTTTCATAAGCAGAGTATAAACTTTTTGATAAAAAACTGATTATCACATTTTCTAACTCATTTCTATTTGCTTTTACCATTATATGATTGTTATTAGAAAATATCTTAAATGATATTTTTTTAGAACTTTTAGACTTAACAGAACGTACACAAGTCTCAATAAGTTCGTTTATATCAAACATTGTATAGTGTATAGGATGTAATTCATTAAATTCTCTATAATTCATCAGTATAGATTTCAACATTTCATACGTATAATTACAAGAATCTAGCATAATTGTAAACATTTCTCTTTGCTCTTTCGTAATTGCCCCAAATCTTTCATCTAAAAGCAATTCTAAAGCTCTAATTTGAGCAATTACCGGAGTTTTTATATCGTGAGTAAGTGTAGAAATATAAGTTTCTCGTTCTTTTACAATACGATCATGTGCATCAATATTACAAATAAAATTAACAATAGCTTCAATTTTACCATTATTGGCATGTATTGGAATTTTAGATATCTTATACAAGTATTTTTCACCATCATTTGTCATAAATGCCAATTTGAATTCAATACTCTTCTCAAGTTGAAGTAATTTATTGTCAAGTTTATATAATTCTAATTTGATATCATCAACCTTAAAATATGCAATTTCACTATCCTGAATTTCGTCGATACCAGATTTATAAAATTTTATTCCTCTTTGATTTCCAGCAATTAATTTACCATTTGTATCGGTAATAAAAGAGATTATCGGTGAATGCTTTACGAGAGAATAAACAGATGCATCCAAATCTATTATATCTATTTCTGTAATATTTTTTTTCGCAAAAAATGTATTTTTATACAAAAAATAAACAGAAAAAACAAAATATGAAATTACTACATACAAAATAGTATTTTCTACATTAATATTGGAAAAAAAAACAGTTAATAATAGAAAAATTGGCGGCACAAAATTAATACCATTAAATAATAAACTTTTAATCATATACAAAAACCTTATTTTTCATAAACCTCAGATCAATTCTGAAATCATACATTCAACTATCGGCTATATATATTTAACAACATTTTAATCAGGAATAAAATAGCCGAAGTGGATAATTCACCTTACTAGCATGGTTAATTTAATAAAATAAGATCATTGATAAAATCTTACAAATAGCTATACACCTTCAATTTGAACAGTAATATTTGGATTATTTTTCATTATTCTTTCAATTTCATCAAAAGTTAATAAACCATTTGTTGCACCAAATTTTGCAACAACACCTGCGGCATTAATTGATGCGGCAATTAATGAATTTGGAATATCTCCTGAAAATTTAGCTAAAGCCGCACAGAATGTAGAAGCAAAAGCATCACCGGCACCAAGAGTAGATGTTACAGGACCATCAAAACATGGACAATAATAATAATTTTTACCATTGAAAGCATAAGCTCCTGCTCCGCCATCTGTTATAACGATAATTTGATAATCAGAAACTTTCAACTTTTTAAACATTTCCTTTAAATCAGGATGCACAAGACTATTTGAATACTTAACATCTTTTGTATCCGAGCGAAGTTGAATACCTGTAGCCATTGATGCTTCTTCCTTATTTAAAACAACAATCTGAGCATACTCTAAAATATTTTTAAGATAGTTAAAACCTTTTTTAATTCCGGTAGTTCCGGCATTAAAACAAACATAGGTATCATTTTCTTTAGCAAATTTAACGATATGGTCAAGAACTTTATTACTATCACCATTTAACGGAGCAATGTATAAAAGATTTGCTTTCTTTATTGCATCAAAGTTAATTTCACTTTCTGTAATTAAAGCATTAGCTCCACGATGAGCTAACACGGTTCTATCACCTTCAAAACTTGTTAAAATTATTGAAAAACCGGTACTTACATCTTTATTTTGAATTACGTTTGAAAGATTAACATTTGTTTTCTCAAAACTTTTAAAAATCCCCTTAGAATATAAATCATCGCCAACTTTAAAAATTGCACTGGTTTTAAAACCCAAATTATCAAAATTAAAAGCAGTATTAACGCCTCCGCCGCCAATTTGCGAATCAAAATCAGTAATTTCCAACTTAGAACCATAAGGATAACTCATAAATTCAGTGTTTTTATCCTTTTTCCTAACAGATACAACAGCAGCATCATCACATTCAACAAAAACATCCATAGTCGCACTGCCAATTGTTATTACTTCAAACATATCTATTCTCCTATTAAGTGATATTTTATCACAAAATATTAAATTATGTTAATATAATCTTATATATTAGCAAAATCCAACATTTTCAAGCTTATAAATGATACAATAATTTTAAGAAGGAGAATTCCATGAAAATCCAACTTATACAACCAAGTTATGTTGGTAAACATAACTTACAAATAAAACAAAACTCAGGTAAAAATCAAAACACAACAACAAATATAAACAATAAAGAATATAAAGCTATTGCTTATCAAGACTATAATATTAGTTTTGGAACAAGAACACCGGAAAACTTTTATGCCCAAACTTTTAACAGAGAAAATATGCCAAATACAATGAAAGAATACTTGAATTATGACTATGAAACTAGACAGCATATTCCACCTGAACAAATGATGCAGGAAGTATTTCAATATATTGATATTGCAGAAAACTTTAATGAAGTAAAAGACATTTATCCAAAGGAACCACTATTTAAAAATTTGCATGAAAATAATCAGAAAAATAGATCCTCAATACTTTGGGAAATAAAAACAGCAAAAGAATTATCTGATGAACCTTTACTAAAGGATGGCAGCGATAATTTCGGTATGTACCTTCTTAAAAAAATTTACTTGGAAGGCAAAACCATAAAAGAAATAAATAAAGATTTCTACGACAAGGATATGAATAAAGCTTATAGTGGTATTATTGCAAAACCTATAGACAAAGAAATAACCTCAGCTTACGGAATTAAATACCCTAAATCAGCTTTCTGGAACTCATTTATTGCTACAAGGGAAGAATATAAAAAATTCTTTGTAACATTACCTAAAAACACAGTAAAACCCGGAGTAAATATAAACAATATTAAAAATGAAAATATAAATCAAAATAAAGAAATTGAAACTTCAAAGAGCGAACAATATAAACCAAAAACCAGAAAATATAAAATTAAAAATTATCACAAAAAGCAAATTACAAATGATATAAAAGATGCAAATGGCGATAAACTAGAAATAGAAAAGAAAATCCGCAGAAGATTTGCAAAAGATGATCCTGAAGCATCATTCATTGTTAAATATTTAAGTCCGATAATGGCAATTGCAGCTGATAGAGTTCATTTATCAGAAGAGATGAGAGCCTTTTGTGACGATGAAAGAGAACATGGCAAAACCAGTGAAGATAAGTACATGTTTAAACGATTCTGGAAACAAAATCCTCATATATTAGATTACTATGCACAAACTATAACAGACACTATTGATTTATTTGAAGAAGTTTATGGTGAAGGTGGAATGATTCCAATCAATAAAGATCTTGAAATTATCAAACAGGAAACCGAAAACAAAAAAGTTATAGATAAAGTTTCTCCTGAATTTATTGAATTATTAAACTATACTCAAACAATTCTGCCTGAAAGAGAAAATAAATATGCAATCCATGATAAATTACAACAAGATTGGGAAGAACACTTCGAAAACAGATATGGAAAAGTATTAAATGAAGTAGAAGAAATCAATCAAACAAAAGAAGTACCGGAAGAAGTTATCACTGATTATGATGAGTTTTTTAATCAAATGGATGAAAAATTCTATAAAGAAGCCATAAAAGAAAAAAGTAAAATATACCCGAGCTTATACGCGAACAAATACATAAAATACATGTCTAACAATAAGAATATAGATAAAGATTATAAGCAAGCTTATTCATTATATGTTCAGGAACCTGACATTGAATATACACCATTACCAAAAGAAAAATTTATGCCGAAATACTATCAAATAGAAACTAAGTTCATTTCGGATTCAAAAGAAGGAATGGAAGATAGTATCCGAACAAAATTATCAATGTTAGAATTAATTTCTAATCACAATTTAGGTATGTATAAAATGTACTTTTTAGATTCATTTGAAATTTCTGACTATGCAAAAGAATGTAACCCTTCTATTATAGATACAATTGTAGAAAACAAAAAAGAATTAAATGAAATATACTCAAAATTCAAAAAAGAACTAAAACCGAATGAAGTAATAGCAGTTACTAAAGAATTACATAAACAATTACAAAATTATGATGCGAATATATCATTTAACCACAATGGATATTATGATTGCTGTGAACCTAGTTTGTGTCAAATTTTAAAAATGATGAAAGATGCATGTAAAAATCCTGTAAGAAATAAACTTATAGAAAAATTATTAACAAATTGTGCCAAAAACTTTTCTTATTCAAGGGCAATATTAAATCCAAACTTAGCTGAAGAAGAAAAACGAGCAATTTTTGAAAATATTATGTATAAACCAATACTTGATTTACTGGATAATAAGAGAAAAGATGCCACCCTCATTCTACTCATTGGTGAAGAAAATTTACAAAGATATATTCAAAATATAAATGACGAAAATATAAAAATAGCACTAATTTCACAAATCCAAAATATTACAAATAATACAGAATTTTTATTTAAATTTAAGCATTCTGACTATTTAAAAGATTACGCAGAAAATCCAGATCTCTGTAAGCAGAAATATAGTAATTTTGATTTAAAATAAATTATTAAAAAAAATCCGGTTAAATACCGGATTTTTAATATTACCTTATCTAAAAGTATGCCTATTGAACTTTTGCTTTATCTTCTTCGGTAACACCTTTAATTGTAAGGTTAACTCTACCTTTTTCATCAATTTTGATAACTTTAACAATAACTTCTTGACCGATAGTTAAATGAGGTTCAATAGCTTCAATTCTTTCATTACATACTTGAGAGATATGAACCATACCATCTTTACCGCCGCCAAGTTCAACAAATGCACCGATTGGAATAATTCTAACTACTTTACCTTTAACAACCATTCCAACTTCAGGTTTAAATGTCAAATCTTTAATCATCTTAATAGCAATTTGAGCACCTTCTTGATCGTTAGAAGTAATAGTTACAACACCAGAATCTTGAATATCGATTTCAGCACCTGAAGCATCAATAATTGCACGAATTTGTTTTCCACCAGGTCCGATAACTGTTCCGATATCTTCAGTAGGAATAGTCATTGTTGTAATACTTGGTGCAAATGGAGACATAGGGCCAGGTTCAGTAATTGCTTCTCTCATCTTGCTTAAGATATGTAATCTACCTTCTTTCGCCTGTGCTAAAGCTCTGCGTAATGTTGCATTAGCAATACCTTTAGCTTTCATATCCATTTGAAGAGCGGTAATACCTGTATCATTACCAGTAACTTTAAAGTCCATATCACCAAGGAAGTCTTCAATACCTTGAATATCAGTCAATACAACAGGTTCTTTACCTTCTTCAGTAATCATACCCATTGCAACACCGCCGATCATACATTTTACAGGAACACCTGCATTCATCAATGCCATAGATGAACCGCAAGTTGAAGCCATAGATGTAGAACCGTTAGATTCTAATACATCAGAAGTTACACGGATAGTATATCCAAATTCTTCTTGAGAAGGAAGAGCAGGAACATTAGCACGTTCAGCTAAAGCACCGTGACCAACTTCACGTCTACCAGGACCTCTCAAAGGTTTTACTTCACCAACAGAGAATCCTGGAAAGATATATTTGTGCATATAAGTTTTTTCAGTTTCAGGATCAACTCCGTCAAGTTCTTGTTTCATTGCAGGACCAGCAAGTGTCGCTACTGATAATACTTGAGTTTGACCTCTTGTAAATACTGCAGAACCATGAGCTCTCGGAATAACACCAACTTCGCACCAGATAGGACGAACTTCGGTTGGTTTTCTACCATCAGCTCTCACTCCTTCATCAAGAATCATTGTACGCATAATTTTCTTTTCAGCGTTTTTAAATTCTTCTGCGACAAAGTCAATGCCTGTTTCTTCAATAATTTGTTTAATATAGTGATCATCAGCTAAAGCATCAATTTTTTCTTTAACTAACTTTTTAGCTTCTTCTAATTTTTCTTGTCTGTATGCTCTGTCAAAATTGTGATAAGCATCAAAAATCATCGCACCTGCTGTTTCATTAATAATATTTTTTAATTCAGTTGTGTCATAAGGATTAACAAATTCTTGTTTTTCAACTCCGCAAGTCTTAGCAAATTCTACTTGAGCTTCACATTGTTTTTTAATTTCTTGTTGAGCAAATTCAACAGCAGCCATAATATCGTCTTCTGTAACGAACTTACAACCAGCTTCAACCATGATTACGGAATCATGAGTACCTGCTACAACGATATCTAAGTCAGATTCTTTAGCTTGTCTGTGAGTTGGATTAGCAATTAAATTACCTTCAGCATCTCTTGAAACTCTAACAGCACCGATAGGACCTTCAAAAGGAGCACCGGAAAGCATTAAAGCACAAGATGCACCTAACATAGCTAAAGTATCAGGTTGGTTTTCTTGATCGTAGCTGAATAATTGAGCAACGATTTGAATATCATTTCTATAACCTTTAGGGAATAAAGGTCTGATAGGTCTGTCAATCAATCTGGAAACAAGGATAGCTTTATCACTTGCTTTACCTTCTGAACGATTATAACCGCCAGGAATACGACCAATTGAAGACATTCTTTCTTCATAATCAATTAATAGTGGGAAAAAGTCTATACCTACTCTTGGTTCTTTTGATACTACACAGTGTACAAATAACATTGTATCACCACATCTGACTGTAACAGAACCGTTAGTAGATTGACCATACTTTCCAGTTTCAATAGTAACGGTTTTTCCACCGATTTCTAATTGAAAAGATTTTGTTTCAGGTTTCATAATAATTTACCTTTTCTTTCTGCGTTCTACCTAACGCCTTTAAGTTATACACTTCCGTTTACAAGATAATTATACATCAAAAAGAGGTAAATATGATAAATATTTAAATAATTTCACAAAATAAAAAAGACCTCCGATATGGAGACCTTTTTTAATATTACTTATATTTATGTAAAACTAATCAACTTCAATATTGTTACTATTTTTATTATTAGCAATAATATAAGCAATTACAGCACCTGCAAGAGGTAAGAATGCTCCAGGAAGAGTCCAGATAGTTTGTTCCTTTTTAATTTGTTTTACTAAATCCCTATCTTTTACAGGATCTAAGCCAAATTTTTCTGCAATTTTTTTATTTGAACGCAATCCATAATAAGCAGTTGAGAAAATTCCCCCAAAGCATGCCCATCCTGCAGCTTTAGTACGTGCTTTTTTAATTATTTTTTGCTTGTCTCTTGTTGATAAATCTGATTTTGTTAATTCTACAACATCTTCTTTCAAATCTTCATTCCCTTTAAAATGAATATTATTGGCAGAAATCGCAGCTGCTTTTACATTTGAGACAGGAGTTGCACAATTAACACCAGAAACACTTAATGTCATACACTACCACCTTTCATTAGTTGTTATAATATTAATAAGTTACTATTTATAAAAAAGTTGTTAAATTTCTAAATTAATATTAAGAAATATAAATTTTATGATATAATACCAAGGGGATGGCTTCGTAGCTCAGCAGGATAGAGCAGTGGTTTCCTAAACCAAAGATCGCGCGTTCGAATCGCGCCGGGGCCATTTTTATTTTATATATGTTTTGATTTTAAGCGATGAGAACGCACAAGGTATTATGAGATCCTTCGCTATTACTCAGCTTAACAAAACTTTGTTATTCATTAATTTACAAAAGTTAATAATTATTTTCCAAAAGAGCAATTACAGCTCTTATATAAACTTTATATATATAAGGGATATTAAGGGAAAAATTATGACTTATTTAAATGGCATAGCTTTTAATAATGCAAATATTACTAATAGCACAGTTTTACCTACTATGCCGGCTTTACAGGCTATAAGTGCAGCACCAATTAATTACAATAAATTTTACTCAACAATGAATACAATTGCCAATGCAAAATTTGATGCATCAGCAGTTTCTATAGTAAGCACATCAACCGAAAGCAATAAAAAGCAGTCTTGGCTAGGTAATGTTTGGAACAAAGCCAAAAATGGAATAAAAAGTGCGGTAAGATTTGTTGGGAATTTAGGTAAAGATATCGTTTCTGTTGCTAAAAAATACTTAGGAATGAATGAAAAAGACGGTTCATACAAATTATTTACAAATGGCAGAACTGAAGCTTGGTGTGCAGATTTCGTAACTTATGTTGTAAAAGAAACATGTCAACAAACAGGAAAATCTCTTCCTGCCGGTTTTGGATCTGCATCAGTATCAGGTTTAAGAGATTGGGGTATAAGAAATAACTGTTACTTAGAAACAGCTTCAGCAAGTAATAAAGTTGACACTATCAAAAATAATATAAAAGCAGGAGATATCATAATATTCAAAGAACACGGAAGATCTCATACCGGAATTGTACATGAAATCCTTGCTGATGGAACTATTAAAACCTTTGAAGGAAATACATCTGATAAAGTTGGTGAAAGAAGTTATTCTGCAAATGACAGAACAATATCAGGTTTTGTTCAGGTTGCTTAAAATGTGCCCGGGGGGAGTCAAACCCCCGACCTTAAGCTTCGGAGACTCACGCTCTATTCGTCTGAGCTACGGACACACAATAAGAGTCTCCCTTTTTAAATATTTTATTTATTTTCACCGGCAAGCACAACTGTAAAATCAGAACTTGCACACATAAAATTGCCCGGCTCATAAACAAATTGTCTTGATTTAACTTCAGGAACTTCTTTTTTCAAATCAGCATAATAATCAATCGTTACATAATTTGAATGAGAAATAAATTGAGAGTGTGTTGAATTTGAAGTACCAGAACAAATTACTTGAATTCCGTTAGCCTCAAGAGCTTTTTTCAGAGATTTTGCTTCTGCAGTTTTATCCACAGAACTCATAATACTTGCAGTATAAACTTCTTTTCTACCCAGATTTTTTTCTCTATAAATAAGCCTATCTATAACATCTTGTGTTTTTTCAGGATCTAAAATCCAATAACTTGTATAACCATGCTTATTTGGTCCACCTGGAAGCATTGCAATTTCTATGCTATCCATATCAAATTGTTTTGCAATTGAAGCATATTGAGTCATTTCATAAGGTGACATATCAGTTTTTACATATTTATTAGCAACAGAAATAATTTTAGGAATTTTAGTAATTGTTTCAGGCTTTTGTAAATCAGCCAATAAACCTCTTAAAAACCATTGCTGTCTTTTGGTTCTGCCAATATCTCCGGTAGCATCATGTCTAAAACGTAAGTATTCAACAACATCTTTATCTGTTAAATGATGATGCCCTTTTTGAAAATTAATATGCAAATTACCGGCATAATCATCATAACGCATATTTTTTTCAACATAAATATCAACGCCGCCAAGAGCTTTAACAATAGCTCGAACACCTTCATCGTGAAACATTATATATTTATCAATTTTTACACCAAGAGTATCTTCGACAGTTTTAATAGTCATTTCAATACCGCCAATAGCATGAGCTGCATTAATTTTTTGAACGCCCATACCCTTTGGCAAATAAACTTTACTATCTCTAGGTATAGAAACAGCATTTACAGTCTTAGTACGAGGATCAATATTTAATAAGATCATGGTATCAGTACGTGTACCTACCCATAAATCAGAATCTGCACCATTTGAATCAACACCTAACAATAAAATATTTTGTCTGCGAGGACCAAAAGGTAAAGCAAAATCAGGTTTATCCTTAGAACTGTTACTTAATGACAATTTAGCCAATAAATGTGAAATAAAAGAATGTTCACCTAACTTTGTATCAAAAAATTCTTTATTATTTGCAAATAATAAAATTGCAAATATAGAAGTAAAGAATAAAATAGTCATTATTGTAAGAATTTTTCTAAATGATGATCTTGAATCTTTTTTAACATTTCTGCTAAAAGGTCTATCTGCAGAACCGGTACTGTATCTTCTAGTTTTTTTACGACCTGTACTTTTTAACATTTTATTATTTTTATCTTGCATATAAATCATTACTCAAAACTTTATATATCTAATACATTTTAATATTATACCAAACTCAAAAAAAATATATACAATAAATTATGTATTTACAAACAGAAAGTTTTGAAAAAATGAATAAAATTAAAAATATTTTGCATTTTTTACTCTAAAATACAGCATAAAATCGAATATCTTAACAAAATTTTACAAATAAAATTTAATGTAAATTTAAAAATTTTTTGCAAATTTTGACAAATTTAAGTGTAATTTTAACATTTTTAAATAAAAAATGTT
>CABRZP010000027.1 GCA_902475545.1 uncultured bacterium | reverse complement strand
CATTTGGTAATGCCAAAGGTGGTAAATTGAATACCAGAGAATTAGTTGGTGCATTAGGACAGGTTATGGCTTATAAAAAACCTGAACCACCAAAACCTCCGGTACCTCCAACTCCACCACCAGAACCACCAAAACCAACAACAACAGAAGTTGAAGTTTGGGATATCAATGGCGACAACTTTGTAGATGATCACGGGCAAAGTGTAACAGTTAACGGACGTAACGCAAGAGGTTCAGTCGGACACGCAAGAGACCACGAATTACTAAGAAAACGTAATGCTCCAACCGAAAGTAATGATCCAACTGCAAAAGCTCAATATGTAATTGCTGATGAGCGTGGTGAAATCAGAGTTACACCATCTGTGGTTGACGGTAAGAACAATTACGATGAACCTGCAGAAATTACAATGTCAGATAACACTAACGGTAAGGTAAATACATATACTTATAGAAAACTTACTCAAGCTGAAATTGATTCAGGTAAAGCAGCTGATGGCACAGCGTTAACAGGTCTTCAAGGTCGCAAAGGTCCGTTCTATGTATTAACTTCAGCAACAGATCCAAAAGGTAATTTAAAAACAAATCATACTGAAGTCTTCCAATTAGAACTCATACCTGAAGAAGAGGTCGTTGAAGAAAAAGACGAAAAAGGTAATGTTAAACGAACCAAAATTAAACGTAACAACTATAAGTTAGAACAATACCAAGGCATGAACGGTTCAGGCAGAACCAGTATGGTATGGAATAACAGAGCCCGTAGACGTTAAAAACATATTAAATATATATATAGAATCAGTGAGGTTTTACCGCCTCACTGATTTTTATTGTTCTAAAATTTTTACACCAAAAGGAATTGTTTTTAAGTTATTTTTAACCCAGTATTTTTCATGATTTTGAAATTCTATATTTGTTGAATAATACGTTGAGCCGGAGCCTGTCATTATTGAATCAGGGTATTCCTTTTTTATAAATTGAAGTTCAGGATAATCATCTATTATTGCCCATTCCAAGTCATTAACAAAATTTTCTCTGCCTGTTTTTAGCGAATTGTTATTTTGTGAGAATTTTGTATATGCTTCTTTTGCTGATATGCCTAAGTCTATAGGTTTGATTAGATGAATATTTAATTCTTTATACTCTAATGGTTCAATGACTTCGCCTCGCCCTGTTGTTTTTAATTTTCCGCCGGTTAAACAAACATTCAAATCTGAGCCTAATTGTGCACATAGTTGATGTATTTGTTTATCTGTTAACCTGTTATTAAATAACTTGTTCAATCCATAAAGCGTTCCGGCTGCATCTGTACTTCCTCCTGCAAGACCTGCAGCTATTGGAATATTTTTTTCAATAAAGATTGTTATTTTTGTTTTTTGAATATTACAAGTTTCAATAAATAATTTAGCGGCTTTATATACTAAATTCCTGTTGTCATAGGGGATTTCTGTAGAATTACCGTTTAACAGAATTTCGTTTTCGTTTGAGTTTGCAATTTCTATTGTCAGGTAATCAAACAAATTAATTGTTTGCATGATACTTTCAATATTATGAAACCCGTCTTCACGTTTGTTAATAACCTTTAAAGTTAAATTGATTTTTGCGGGGCATTGAACTGTTATTGTTTTATTTTGCATTTTTGAGTAATTCCTCAGATAATTTTCCAAACATTTCAATAGAAAGTTTTTCTCCTCTGGTATTTTCTTCAATTCCAAGAGTAGAAAGGGCTTTTGTAATGTTTTCTTTTAGAAAACCTCCGTTAAGAAGACAGTTTTTAATATTTTTCCTGCGTTGTGCAAATCCGGCTTTAACTGTTTTTCTGAAATGGGTATAGTCAGTTAATTTTAATTTTGGTTCTTTGCGAACTTCAAGTTGGACAAGTGCTGAATTAACTTTTGGTGCAGGATAAAAAGATTTTCTTCCCACTAATTTTAAAATTTTAACATCTGCCCAGAATTGAGAAAGTATTGTTAATAATCCGTATTGTTTACTTTGAGAATTTTCATCAGCAACCATACGTCTTGCAACTTCTTCTTGTACCATCAAAATTATATTTGTAATTTTATTTCGGTTTTTATTATTTAAATCGTCAATTTCACCAAGCAGGTGTGCAATAATAGGACTGGTAATATAATATGGAATATTTGCTACAACTTTAAAGTTTTCATCGCATAATGAAGATAGATCAGTTTTTAGCACATCGTTATGAATAATTTCTAAATTAGGAGCATCTAATTTCTTTAGTTCTGCAATTGCTTCTTCATCAAGTTCTATAGCAATAACTTTTTTTGCATATTTTACAAGTTGTTCGGTTACAAAGCCAACACCCGGACCGATTTCAATAATTGTATCCTCAGGTGATATTTTGGCAAATTCAATTATGTCTTGAATTGTTTCCCCGTTAACAAGGAAATTTTGTCCAAGACGTTTTTTTGTTCTAAAATATTTTGCACGTTCAAAGTAGTTCATCTTACTAAATATAATAACACACTTGGGGAAATGTTTACAAAATTTTATTTGATATTGTAAATAATGTTATAATAATATATGTAAAAAGGGATATTGATAATGGTAAGAGTTGAACAACAAAAGTGTTTAGATAGGGAAGATATATTGAAATTGTATACTAAAGGGTATACCAGAGCTGAAGATTTTAAAATTGGCATGGAATATGAGAGATTACCTATTTCTACAACTTCATTTAAAGCTATCGATTATTGGAGTGAATTTGGGATAAAAAACTTTTTGGAAGAATTTGCAAAAGAGTATACCTGGGATTATATTTTAGATGCAAAAAATATAATAGGCTTGAAAAAAAATCATGACACAATAACCTTAGAGCCGGGTTCTCAAATTGAAATAAGTGTTGAGCCTCAGAAAACAATATTTCAAGTTAAAGAAAAGATTGATACAATTAATGAATGTATGAATTCTATTTTGTACGGAACAAATGTTACATTTTTAAATTATGGTGTTTCTCCGTATTCTACGCACAAATCAATAAATATAATTCCTAAAAAGCGTTATAGAATAATGGCAAATTATTTGTGGGGGATTTTGTCAGATGTAATGATGAGAGAAACGGCAGGTATTCAGTGCTGTGTTGATTTTAAATCTGAAGAAGATGCTATGAGAAAGTTTAAACTTGCTAATAAACTTTCTCCGTTTATGACTGCAATGTTTGCAAACTCTCCTATTCGCGGTGGAGTTGATACAGGATATAAAACATTTAGAGGGTTAAGTTGGATAAATACTGATAATGACAGATGTGGTTTTTGCGGTAAAATTAGCGAAGATTTTTCATTTGAGGAATATATTGACTGCATTTTAAAAACTCCTATGATATTTATTCAGCGTAATGGTCTTCATATTGAGTTGAATGGTGATATTACATTTGATGAATTTATGAAAAACGGTTATATGGGTGAGTTCCCAACTATTGAGGATTATGAACTGCAAGCAAATCTTTGTTTTCCGGAAGTAAGAATGCGTAATTTCATTGAAATTCGTAACCATGATTGTGTTGGCGGTGATTTGAAATATGCAATTTTGGCTATTTACAAGGGTATTATGTATGATAATTCAGCAATGACAGAATGCGAAGAATTGTTGAAACATCTTCAATATAAAGATTTTTCAGAACTTAGATATAATGTTCCTAAATTGGGACTTCAAACAAAAATTAAGAAGGTAAAAGTTGAAGATTTCGCAAAAGAAATTATAAATATTGCTGAAAAATCTCTTAAAAATGCTCAAACAGGGGAAGAATTATTCCTAAACTCTATTAAAGAATTTACACTAAAGGGTAATAGTCCGGCAGATGTTATTCAGAAAAAGTGGAATGGTATCTGGAATAAGGATTTAAGAAAACTTATTAAGTACCTTAATTCTTTTGAGTTGTAAAAGTCGAAATTCGGCAAAATTTTATTTTACCAGCAGATATAACCACCGCCAATTAAGTGCCTGTCTTGTATGTCGTAGATAACACCTGATTGACCTGCCGTTATTGAATTAATCGGTTCATAGAATTCTATTTCTGCTTGGTCTTGTAATATTTTTACTTTAGCTTTTTTTGCCTGCATGTTGTATCGAATTTTTACCATTGCATCAAATTCAGTTTCTGTAACAGGATATGAGAAATTTAGGTCTTCAATAACAAGTTTATTGCGGTAATCATCTTCTTTTTTACCAAGGTATACAATGTTTTTATCAGCATCAATGTCTATTACATACAAAGGATACGGTGCGGCTATACCAATTCCTTTCCTTTGTCCGATTGTGTACTGGTAGTGTCCGGTGTGGGTTCCTAATTTCTTTCCTGTTGATAATTCTATAAAATCTCCTGATGTTTCTCCAAGTTTGTCAATAAGATATTTTTTTGTTGTGTCAGGTTTTTGTATAAAACATATATCCTGACTTTCTTTTGATGATTTTGGAGGAAGGTCAAAATCGTAAGCAAGTTGTCTTACTTGAGCTTTTTCATATTCGTATAACGGGAAAATAGTTTTTGAAAGTTCTTTTTGTCCTAATCTGTATAGAAAATATAATTGATCTTTATGTTCATCTTTTGCAGGATAGAGTTTGTAAACTCCATCAATATTCCTGATATCGGCGTAATGACCTGTAGCGAATACATCTGCACCAAGGGTATTAATTGCATAGTCAAAAATCTCACCCCATTTTATGAATTGATTACAAACAATACAAGGATTAGGTGTTCTGCCCTTTTTGTATGAGTTTTCAAAATAATCAATAACGTATTTTTGAAATTTATCACAAACATCAAGAGTGTAGTGTTTAATTCCCAGTTTATCCGCAACATTTTTCGCATTTTCACAAATTTTATCGGCAGCCGGAGTATTGACCATTTTTCCGGTTATTCCGATTACTTCATAACCTCTCTGCTGCAATATCATTGCGGTAACAGAGCTGTCTACACCTCCGGAAAGGGCAACTGCTGCGATTTTCTTTTTGTTATTGTCCATTTTAAACCTCATAGTTTTTTATATTATCTTACAAATGCTGTTTAATATTCAAGGGGGTAAATTTTTATGTTATAATTCAGGTATGAAGAAGTTTTTATTATCTTTGATTTTGATATCGGTGGTATGTTGTACTAATATGTCTTTTGCTAGTGAAATAGAAGAAGATTATTTGGATATAGCTGCTGATTATTGTATTGCAGGTGATTATAATTCTGCAATGGAATATTTGGATAAAATTCTTCTGATAAATCCTGAAAATATACAAGTTAGAGATTTAAAAAAGGGTTTAAATCATATTATTTTGCAAGATAAGAAATCCTATGTCTCAAATATAAATCCGTTGGTAACTCAGGCAATGGAATATAAAAAATCAGGTAGTGAAGCTTCGGAAGAATCGACTTTAATTCAAGCGGCTAAAGGTAATAATGCTTATTTGGCATATTATTATCTGGGTAATTTTTATCGTTCAAAAAAAGATTATTTAAAAGCTTTAGATTCTTATAATTCTTCAGTATCAAGTCGTCCTGATTTTGCTCAAGCCTATCTTGCCACAGCTGTTGTGTTGTATGATATTGGAAACTTTCAAGCTGTTTTAAATCCAATCGACAAATATTTAACTTTTAATCCTAAAGATGATTTGGCTTATGCAATAAAATCCAGAGCGGAATTTGCATTAGGAATGCTGGAGCAATCTCGACATGATAATGACCGAGCTCTTGAAATTAATGATTGTCCGGAATACCAGTTTGATAAGGCTAAAATTCTATATAAATATGAGGCTTACAAAGATTCAAAGGATTTGTTTACCGATTTGCTGGATGAGATTCAGACCTCAAAAATATATGAATATATGGCATTATGCGATATTGGTATGGAAAATTATAACAGTGCTTTATTAAATCTTGATAAGGCAATCATTCTCTCTGATGATGACGAATTTTTAGAGAATAAATATAATGAAGTAAAAGAGATACTGGAAAATAATTAATATGAAAAATAAACGTAAATATTCCAAAAAGACAAAAAAAGAAGGTTTTTTTACAAAGCTGACAAATGCCTTGATTACAATATGTCTTACTGCCGGCATGTTGTGGGGGCTTCAGGCATATAGCGGTGCTACAAGTTTAAAATTTGCTCAGGTTAGTGATGTTCATTTTTTAGAAAATGGTTCAAACACGACATTTAAAATGATTGGAGAATCTCCAAGATTGTTAGATGATGCAATTGAGCAGATTAATGACCAAAATGATTTGGATTTTGTAATGTTTACAGGTGATTTGATTGACAAATCTTTTGAAAAAGAACTTAGAGCTGTATTACCTCATGTTCAAAAGTTAAACACTCCTTGGTATTTTGCTTTTGGAAACCATGATCGTTGTGTTGGCGGTTATTTAACTACTGAAGTGTATCTAAAAATGTTAAATGAGGTGAATAAAAATTACAAGTTTAAAAAAGCTTACTATTCTTTTGAGCCAAAGAAAAGTTATAAAGTTATTGTTTTAGATGACATTATTACCAATGAAATTACATCTAACGGATTTATTGATGATGCACAGTTGAAATGGTTAAAGAATGAACTGGATAAATCAAAAAACGACACAGTATTGATATTTATGCATGTTCCTTTAATTGAGCCGTTTGCAAGTCCAAATCACAAATTAAGAAATGCAAGTCAGGTTATAAAATTGATTGAAAGTTATAAAAATCCTATCGGGGTTTTTCAGGGACACTATCACGCTACAAAAGTGACCCAGCATGATAATGTTTTATATGTTAGTACTCCTGCTCTTGTTTCTTATCCTAATGCATTTAGAGTGGTTAATGTTACCAATTATAATGATAAGACTGTATTTGAATTAAACTGGCATGAAACAAGAGAAAAAACTATTCAAAAAATGGCAAAGTTACTTGTGTTTACAGGTTCGATATATGCGGGTGAAGCAAAAGATCAAACCGGAGTTTATGAGATTAAGAAATAATTATAGAGGGTTGTGATGAGCGAATTTAAAGTAAAATTCAGAGGTGTTAGAGGAAGTTTTCCTGTTGCGAATAAGAATTTTATGCAATATGGCGGAAATACTTCTTGTGTTGAGGTTAATGTTGGCGGTCATTTGATTATACTTGATGCCGGTACCGGTATTGTAGGTGTTGGCGATGATCTTATGGAACACTATATTTCTTCTGCTGTTAATCCGCAAGATAGAAAACCTATTTGTGCCACTATTTTAATATCTCATATTCATCAGGATCATTTATTGGGATTAACTTTTTTCAAACCAATGCATATCCCGTCAACAGATATAAGAATATTTGGCAGTTCTTCACCGTATGCTGATTTATCTAAAAATATGTCAGAATTGATTTTTGGAAAAACTTTCCCGCTTGATTTAGGAGATATTGCATGTCATTTAGATATTAAAAATATAACCGAGGAACAAAGAATTATACTTAAATCAGGTGAACCTCCTATTCTTGTTGATAGTAATTATTCTCCTGATGAGGATGATGTTGTTGTAACTTTTTATAAATCTTATGTGCATCCGCAAGAAGGTGTAATGATTTATAAGATTTCATATAAGGGTAAAACTCTTGTTTATGCAACCGATAAAGAATGTTATATGGGCGGAGATAAAAAGTTTGTTAAATTTGCAAGAAACTGTGATTTGTTGATTCATGATGCACAATATACAACTGAGGATTATTTAAACCCGTCTTCTCCAAAACAAGGTTATGGACATTCTACTTATGATATGGCTATTGAAGCAATGAAGCAATCAAAAGCTAAAAATCTTGTATTCTATCATTTTGATCCCGGATATGATGATGTCAAATTAAATCGTATCAAGGAACATTATTCACCTGACAATAAAAATGTTCAACTTGCTTATGAAGGTTTAGAATTTGAACTGATTTAGTTTTGAATTTGAGAGAATAATTATTATATAGGATAGTAGATGAAACAATTTATTATTACACTGTTATTATGTTTGAGTTTTACTGTACCGGTTTTCGGTGCAGGTACAAGTGTTTCGTATACTATTGACCCTGAAAAAAATGCATTTGCTCATAATAATATGGGTATTATGTATGTTGAAGAAAAATGTTATTATGCAGCAATTCAGGAATTTAAAATGGCTATAAGTTTAAATCCTAAAAAACAAGCTACCGCTGTATATTTTAATAATTTGGGTAAGGTATATATGCTTATAGGTTATCCTAATTTAGCACTTGATTGTTTTAAAAATGCAGTTACCCAATATACATTGAATCTGGAGTATTATAAGAATCTGGCAAATTGTTATAAAGAATTGAAACAGGTGGAAGAACAACTAAAAATATATTCTGCAGATAGTGATAAAAATCCTTTAAATAAAGTTATGCTAGGGTTTTTATATGAGGAATCCGGAAATAAAAAGAAAGCAATTATGGTATTTGATGAATTTTCGATGACAGAGCCGGATTTGATTATTACTCCTGCGGTAAAAAGACATATTCAGGATTTAGTTGAAGAATTAAAAAATAATTCTTAGTTATTTGTTTTTCTATGAAAACCAAAATCTGTAGAAATTGTTCTGCCAATAGAAGTTATTTTATTTTCAATACACCCTCTACATTTGTCTGGGTTTTCATGAACACAGATTTTATTAGGATAAATTTCATATTTTTCACGGTATTCAGATGTTGTTATGTTTGGCATTACCACATTTGCTCCGCTTTGCAATGCTATAATTCTGCCGTTCGGGTTTAATGTTTCCATAGCAGTTGTGGCAGGTATGTTTATGTCTTTGAGTAGAATTCGTGTTAGAGCCATCACTTTTAACGCCAGAATGAAATCTCCATGCTTTTCATCTTTTAATGGAGTTTGCGGGTGAGGGATAAATGGTCCTATACCAATCATATCAGCTTCTATTTCTTTAAAAAATAAAATATCATTAGCAAGAGATTCTATTGTCTGCTCAGGCAAGCCTACAAGACACCCTGTTCCCACTTCGTAGCCAAGAGTTTTTAAGTCTTCCAGACATCTTATGCGATTATTGAAATCCATATTCGGGTGCATTTTTTTATATAGATTTTTGTCTGTAGTTTCAATTCTTATGAGATAGCGATCAGCTCCTGCCTGTTTAAATGCTTTATATTCCTCAAATGTTCTTTCACCTATACTTAGTGTTAATGCAATATCTAATTCTTTAATTTTTTTGATAATATTGCACATTTTGTCTGTATCAAAAAATTTATCTTCGCCAGATTGCAAAACTACAGTTTTATAACCCATTTTTACTGCATTTTTGGCATAAGAAATAATTTCCTCTTCTGATATTCTATATCTGTCTATAGTTTTATTTTCCGAACGTAATCCGCAATATTTACAGTTACACTTGCAAATATTTGAAAATTCTATTAACCCTCGCAGGTGAACTTCATTCCCTACGTATTTTCTTCTGATTTTGTCGGCTAAATTAAAAAGCCAATCATTTTTCTTGTTGGTATTAAGTATTTCAATTATTTCGTTTTTAGTAATTTCAGTCATTATAATTTTTATAACATAAACAGAAATACTTTTTCTTATTATTAATTAACAAACTCTATAAAAATTTGAACTTTTATTTGATACTATCGTTATAGTAAATGTGAAGTATGTAATAGGAGAATTGGCATGAAAAAAATTATTTGTTTAATCGCACTTTCATTAGCTATAACAACCCCTAGCTTTGCAGCTCCGGGACCTCATGGCGGACCGGGTGGACGCCCACCAATGCATGGTAGTGTATCTATTGGACATAGACCACCTATGCACAGACCTCCTATGCATCACCATGTTGGGATGAGACCTCCTATTCACCCTCCAATGTATCGTCCAATGCCGATAAGACCTATTTATAGACCTTATTATTATTCATATTATCCTTCAACATATTATTCAACTTATACTTATTATACCCCTGAAACCTACACATATACTCCGGTTACACCTGTAACTTCTTCAGTTAATACAGTTGTTGTACGTGAGGATCCTTATGCCGGGATTAATACAGCTGCCAATATTATAAATACGGCTGCTAATGTTGCCTCAACAATCAGATATTTAACATGGTAGGGTAGAATAAATATAGTAATTTAAAATAAAAAAAAGCCGTTACTTAAAAAGAACGGCTACCAGACTTGGGGAGGAGGTATGAAAAACTTTCGTTTTCCATATCTATATTATTTATATCGGCAACAATATTTTTTTCTTTATTTAAAAGGTTAAAATCTCATCTAAATAGATGAGATTGCATGTAAAAAACGAAGATTAAATTTAATCTTCGTTTTATTTCTTGTTTAAACTTTATTTAATTGTCATAGATATCTGAGGAATTATTTACCCCTAGCTAACTTGCATTTCTTTTTCAAATCCAAATAATGAACTTACGGATTCGTCATCATGAATTCTTGAAATAGCTTGAGCAAGTAATGGTGCAACTGATACCTGCTTAATATTTGGAGGCATTTTGCTCATATCAAGTGGAATAGTATTAGTTACAATACACTCAGTGATAGGTGCTGAGCCTAATCTTTCAACTGCAGGACCTGAAAATACCGGATGAGTTGCTCCTACATATATTTCTTTTGCACCTTTTGATTTTAAAAGTTTAGAAGCTTCGCAAATTGTTCCTGCTGTATCAATAATATCGTCAAACATTAAGCAGACTTTACCTTCAACATCACCGATAACATTTGCTGCAATTGCTTCGTTATGTTTATCACGTCTTTTATCTATAATCGCAATAGGTATATCTAGTTTTTTTGCAAAATGACGGGTTCTGTTTGCCCCGCCCATATCAGGTGAAACTGCAACCATATCTTCAGGATTAATATTTAATCCTTTAATGTAATTTACAAGAACATTTGTTGCAAAAATGTGATCAACAAGAATATTGAAAAAGCCTTGAATTTGACCGGTGTGTAAATCCATAGCTAAAACTCTATCAGCTCCGGCAGTGGTTAGTAAATCTGCAACAAGTTTTGCTGTAATAGCTTCACGTCCTGACGTTTTTCTGTCTTGTCTTGCATAACCATAATATGGAATAACTGCAGTGATTGTTTTTGCACTGGCACGTTTAAAAGCATCAATAATAATTAATAATTCCATTAAATTTTCGTTTACAGGGTTGCAAACAGGTTGAACAATAAATACGTCATCACCACGTACACTTTCTTTTACTTGGACATAAAGTTCTCCGTCTGCAAAGTTTTTAACAATCATAGGTCCTACGGTAGTTCCTAATTGATCCGCAATTTCTTGTGCTAATTGAGGATTTGAGCGACCTGAAAATAATCTTATATCGTGAGTTGGGTTAATTGCTCTTTCTAATTGAGGATAAGTCATTTCTTCGATTGCTGTCATTATATAATCCTTTCTGCTTTCACCTGCAAAGTATATTATAAAACTGTTGACTTGTATCTACAAGTTTTTTTTAAGTTTTGTAATATATAAAAGCTCTGAATTTTTAAATTTGCCATTAATTTTAAAAATATGGCAAAAAATATTTTTATGAGATTTATAAATATAGAATATCATATTGGAGAAATATATGAAACTTAATAAAATTACAACTTTAAATCCTGTAAAATCCGAAATTAAACTTTCTGGACTTTTGTCAAAATCATCACATAATCCTGTTAAAAAAGAGGCTGCAAGTCCTGCAATGAGTGCGGCGAGAGTTAATTTGGAATATAGGGCAGAGGATATGGATCCTGAAGATTATATAAGAATGAAAACATATTTGAAAGATTTGGAAATGGCTAAATTTCTATCAAGTAATATGGATTTCTAAATATAAGATTTAAAATATAAAAATAGCCCGCTCATATCTTGAGCGGGCTATTCATGTTAAAAGATTCTACTGTTCAGCAGATTCTTCTGCTGTAGATTTTACAGGAATTCTCATTCCATAGAAAGATCTTACAACAAAGAATAACGCAATTACTAAGAATACAACACCAACATAAGGTGCAACTTGTCTAAAGTTTTCGTTAATAGCGATTTCCATAGCAAGTAAACCGAATAAGGTTGTAAATTTAATAATTGGGTTCATCGCAACTGAAGAAGTATCTTTGAACGGATCACCTACAGTGTCGCCAACAACAGTTGCTTCGTGAAGAACTGTACCTTTTTCTTTCAAATCAACTTCAACAATTTTCTTAGCGTTATCCCAACATCCGCCTGCATTTGCCATAAATACAGCTTGGAACAAACCAAAGACTGCGATTGCAATCAAATAACTTACAAAGAAGGATACTGCTAATTGAGTTTTGGCACCAGGTGCTGATAAACAAGCAAGAGCTAATGCAAATGCGAATAATGCTATGAAGATATTAACCATACCTTTTTGAGCATATTGAGTACAAATTTTTACAACTTCTTTTGAATTTGCAACATTTGCACATTTTTCATCAGCATCTCCAAGTTTAATGTTTTCTTTAATGTATTCAACTGCACGATAAGCCCCTGTTGTAACAGCTTGCATAGAAGCTCCTGAGAACCAGTAAATTACCGCACCACCTGTTAATAAACCTAACAATGTGTATGGATTTAACAGGTTTAAAATCATTTCAGGTTGAATACCTAAAGTATTCTTGATTACAAGAATCAATGAGAAAATCATTGTTGTAGCACCAACAACCGCTGTACCGATAAGTACCGGTTTTGATGTTGCTTTGAATGTGTTTCCAGCACCATCATTTTCTTCTAAATATTGTTTTGCGTTTTCAAAATCAGGTTCAAATCCGTATTGTTCTCTGATTTCTTCTTTGATATTTGGAATTTCTTCAATCAAAGATAATTCATAAACTGATTGAGCATTGTCAGTTACAGGACCGTAAGAGTCAACTGCAATGGTTACAGGACCCATTCCTAAGAAGCCGAATGCAACCAACCCGAAAGCAAACACTGACGGATAACTCATTAAGTTTTCCGGAATGAATGTACTTGCAAAATAAGCTAAGCCCATCAATAGTACGATTACCATACCAATCCAGAAACCTGAGAAGTTACCTGAAACAATACCTGAAAGAATTGTTAAAGATGAACCGCCTTCACGTGACGCAGTAACAACTTCTTCTGTATGTTTTGCTTTTGGTGATGTAAATATCTTTGTAAATTCTGGTATTAAAGCTGCACCTAAAGTTCCGCAAGAAATAATAATTGAAAGAATATACCAGATATTTCCCATCCAACCGAGTAAGAATTTACTTACAATAAATGTCATAGCGATTGAAAGAATTGATGTTAACCATACAAGTCTTGTCAATGGCAATTCAAAGTCAAATTTGTCAGTTTTTGCTGCATAAGCTTTGTCATACAAACCGTTAAACCAGTATGCAATAACTGAAGTAACAATCATTAAGAATCTCATTGCGAAAATCCAAACTAACAATTTTACTTGATACATTTCACCTGCAACTGCAAGCAAAATAAAGCTTACAAGAGCAACACCGGTTACACCGTAAGTTTCAAATCCGTCAGCGGTAGGTCCGATAGAATCGCCTGCATTATCACCGGTACAGTCGGCAATTACACCAGGGTTTCTAGGATCATCTTCTTTAATTCCGAATTGAATTTTCATCAAGTCAGAACCGATATCCGCAATTTTTGTAAATATACCACCTGCAACACGAAGAGCAGATGCACCTAAAGATTCACCGATTGCAAAACCGATGAAACAAGCTCCGGCAATTTCACCAGGAACAAATAATAAAATAATAAGCATCATAATAAGTTCTACAGAAACAAGCAGAACACCGATACTCATACCGGCTTTTAACGGAATATTAAGGATGTTCAACGGATTACCTTTTAATGCTGCAAATGCAGTTCTTGAGTTTGCTAATGTATTCATTCTAATACCAAACCAAGCAACAGCATAAGAGCCTAAAATACCAATTACTGACCATCCTAAAATTGTCAGTACTCCGCCAATACCCATTTTTTGAAGGTATCCAAAATAGAATGCAATACACAAACCGATTAAAACTTCTAATACAAACAAGAATTTACCTTGTTGAATAAGATAAGTTTTACAGGTTTCAAAAATAGTATTCCCAACTTCGTCCATAGCTTTATGAACTTCTAATTTTTTGATTTTCAAGAACTCAACAAGTCCGAAAATCAAACCGACAACTGAGATTCCAAGTCCAATAAGAAGCAGATTGTAACCGAATGAACAAGCACAACCACCCATACCTTTAATACTTGGAACAACCAAATCGGCTTCACTTGCAAGAGCAGGTGAAATACCAATGGCAAACATTGTGAAAAGAGCCATTAGTGAAGTAAACTTTTTAATCATTGTTCTCTCTCCTTTTTTCAAAAGTTTGTTCACTTTTATATTATATTTGATAAATAGTTAATATACAATTAATTTACATTTAGTAATTCGGGGTAAATATCAAATTGATATAATAATCTCATTTTTCGCATTACAACTTCTTGTCATTCCGAACTTGTTTCGGAATCTCAAAACTAATTTCTCTCCCCCAACCCTCTCCCATTTTGAGAGGGAGCCAATGTTGTAGAGCTTTGCGAGATATACATTGGTGGGTGCGGGTTTAATATATTAGGAAGGTTCGGAAACGTAGTTGCTGATATTTTCCTTCACCACATTTCTTTGACCGCAAAGAAACGTGGTACAAAGAAACTCTCTCCCATCACTACGTTCGCTAATAAATAGTAAATGCTCAACT
>CABRZP010000026.1 GCA_902475545.1 uncultured bacterium | reverse complement strand
GGAGAACAAGACTTACCTCGCATATTTTATGCACCCAAATACCCCCGCCGAGCTTTCTCATCACTCGACGGGGGTTGGGTTATAGATTAGTTTGCAAATAAAAAAAATAAGGAACTCCAATTTCGAGTCCCTTATTTTTTGTTTATTGATTCTATTAAAATGCAATTGTAAATAGTGCTATAAAGCTTGCAATTATCATTGCAGGTCCAAATGGCAGGTACATTCCTTGCTCGGTGTTTTCTTTTAAACCACAAATAAGTTCTCGACATGTTACTAATCCAATTATTATTAAAACAATTGTACTGGACCAATATGCAACAGGGTGAGTAAACCATTGAGATTGTTGAGCAAAGATATATCCGATTGTATAGATTACAAATACAGACAATGCTCCAAGTGTTAGCCAATTTTTATTTCTAATAAGTTTTTTTATAAAAAGGGGTAGTGTTATTATTATTTGAATTACTGCACTTAAAATAAGTATTGCTAATATTGCTTGTAATATTGGCAGAAAGTTTTGATACATTCCGCTACATCCCATAAAACTTCCAAATACCGCTCCAATACCGGCTGCAATATAAGAATCGCCTTCTCCAAATGCTCTTGTACCAACTAAAACAAGTCCAAGTCTTGAAAGTGCTTCCATAATTAAAAATCCTAAAATTGCAGCAGCTAAGCTGTATAATACCGGACAGCTAAGTATGAATTCAAGATTGATATGCGGCATTCCGTTTGCTTTTGTGTAAAAAATAAAAGATAGTATTGAAGAAATTATACTATATAGGATACCTATAACAATTAAAGGGGTTGTGTGTGCATCTGCAACTTTTTTTTCTAAAATATCGGTTCCTGCGATTGCAATAAATAAACCTGTTATAATTAAAGAAGTAACATATAATAAAATTTGATTCCAGCCGATTGGATTCATTGAGGATAAACCAAATAACGGGTCAAACGGGTTACAAAATCTAAGGAATAAGCCTACAAATAAGCATCCGGTAAGAAGTTCTACAATTGGATACTGCAAACTAATGTGTTCTTTACAGAATGCACATTTTCCTCGTAAGCATATATAAGATAGTACAGGAATATTATGGTACCATTTTAGTGGTGTTTGGCATTTTGGACATTTTGATGCCGGAAATACTATAGATTCTTCACTGACTGTTCTGAGTATTACAACATTCAAAAAGCTTCCTATAACTAATCCTATTATAAATATAAATGCTAAAATTGTTATTGAAAATAACATTTCTCCTCCTTTATTATAATCTATGTTTTTATTTTGTCGTTCATTTCGTTTTCTATAATTACGTATAATTTATTTAATGCTCTTCTTAATATTCTGGAAATTTGAGTTGGAGAAACTTGTAATCTTTGGGCAATAATTTTACGCTGTTCTCCTTCCATGTAATATAAACTAATAACTGTTTTATCAGGCTCAGGAAGTTTTTTTAGTGCAAATTCTATTATTTTTTTGTTTTCGTAAGATTCTTGATATGAGTTGCTATCTTCAGCTTGAATTCTATCTAATAGGGTTTCTGTTCCGTCAATAGAATAAACATTTTGGTCTAAGGAAACCATATTTTTGATAAGTTCAATATTCATTATTTCTTCAACTTTATTTATTGGAAGATTTGTATAGCTTGCAATTTCATCTGCTGTAGGAATATTTTTACCTGATGATAATTCGTCGATAGCTTCTTTCACTCTGCTCATATTAGCAAGAGTTTCTCTTGGTGTTTTTACCAGATTTGCCTTATCTCTTAAGTAGTGTAGTATTTCACCTTTTATAAATTTGCTGACATAAGTTTTAAAGCTTCCGCGTTCTTCAACTTGATAAGTTTCAATTGCTCTAAGTACACCAACAGCTCCAACCTGAACAAGATCTTCTTTTGGAATATTATTTGGTATAGGATACATTCCCATTGCAATTTTTTTAACCAATTTTAAAGATTCTTGAATTAGATTAAGATACAGAATACGTTTTTTTTTCTGTTCTTTTTCTTTTCGATATTCCAGTATTAGTTCTTCAAGTTTTTCTAAATCGGATACTTTAGTTTCCACTGTATAAAACTCCATTCTAATATTACTATATCACAGATTCAATACTAAATCTAAATTTTAAATTTCGTTAATAAATAATGTCATGTCCTGTTTTTCATGGTATTATAAGCTTATATTGATATTATAGGAGCTAATAATGATTACAGTAAAAGATGTTGAGCATGTTGCTAAATTAGCAAGATTAGAATTAACAGAAGAAGAAAAAGTTTTATATACTAAACAACTTGGTGATGTTTTAAAATATGTTGATCAAATGAATGAAGTTGATACTTCGAATGTAAAACCAATGACCCAAGTTATTGATTTTGTGAACGTTATGAGAGAAGATGAACCTTGTCAGGAAATTTCTAAAGAAGCATTGATGTCAAATGCACCTGATGAAGAAAACGGATTCTTTAAAGTTCCAAAAATTGGTTAGGGATAAATAAAAGGATAAATGTGCAAATAATGAGGTTCCCTCTTTATTTGAAAGTTGCGGAGTTGAGATAATAATTTAGGGGTAGAATTATGACAAAATATATTTTTGTAACCGGTGGTGTTGTTAGTTCGTTGGGAAAAGGTATTATTGCCGCATCTTTAGGACGATTGTTCAGATCGCGAGATTATTCTGTTATTATTCAAAAGTTTGATCCTTATATAAATATTGATCCCGGAACAATGAGCCCATTCCAACATGGTGAAGTTTTTGTAACTGATGACGGTGCTGAAACTGATTTGGATTTAGGTCACTATGAAAGATTTACCGATACAAGTTTTGGACAGGTAAATAACGTAACCTCCGGCAGAATTTATCAGGAAGTTATCAACAAAGAGCGTCGTGGTGATTATCTGGGGGCAACTGTTCAAGTTATTCCTCATGTTACTAACGAAATAAAAACTAAAATCGTTGCAGCAACAAAGCAATTTAAACCTGATTTCCATATTATTGAAATTGGGGGGACAATCGGGGACATTGAAAGTTTACCGTTTATTGAAGCTATTAGACAATTTAAGTCAGAAGTTGGTATAGGTAATGCAATTTCGGTTCATTGTACATTGCTTCCTTATTTACCAACATCCGGAGAATTAAAAACAAAACCGTCTCAACATAGTGTAAATGTTTTGAGAAGTTACGGTATTCAGCCTGAAATTCTTGTTTGCAGAACGTCTAAACCTATTCCGAAAACAGAGAGAGAAAAATTGGCTTTATTCTGTTCAGTACCTAAAGATGCTGTAGTTGAATGTCGTGATATGAAGACTATTTATGAAGTTCCTCTGGCTTTAGAAGCTCAAGGTATGTGTTCTGTTGTTCTTAAAATGCTTGGAATGGAAGACCGAACTCCTGATTTAGTTTCTTGGGAAGGTTTAGTAAATAAAATTAAAAATCCGGAAAAGGCAGTAAAGGTTGCGATTGCTGGTAAATATACTAAGCTTTCTGATGCTTATATTTCTGTTGTTGAATCCTTGAAACACGCAGGATATGCGGATGCTTCTTCTGTTGAAATTAAATGGATAAATTCAGAAGAATGTGTTGATTATGCTAATTGTAAAAAACAACTTGCTGATGTGGATGCAGTTGTTGTTCCCGGTGGATTTGGGGTTCGCGGAATTGAAGGTAAGCTGAATGTTATTCGTTATGCCAGAGAAAATAATTTACCATTCCTTGGTTTATGTTTAGGTATGCAATGTGCGGTTATCGAATATGCGAGAAACGTTGTAGGGTTAAAGGGTGCAAATTCTAAAGAATTTGATGAAAATCCTCAATATCCGGTAATCGATATTATGCTTGAACAAAAGAATGTTAAAGGTTATGGCGGCACAATGAGACTGGGTGCTTATGAGTGTCATTTGAAAAAAGATTCTAAAGCTGCAAAAGCTTACGGTTCAGAAATTATTTCAGAACGTCACAGACACAGATATGAAGTTAATAACGAATATTTAGATAAAATTGCTGATGCTGGTTTGGTATTTTCAGGCATGTCTCCTGACGGAATGCTTGCAGAAGTAGTTGAGCTTCCTAAGCTTGATTGGTTTGTGGCTTGTCAGTTCCATCCTGAGTTTAAGTCTCGTCCAGATAGACCGCATCCATTATTCAAAGGGCTTATAGATGCCGCAATAAAACAAAAATACAGTAAATAATAGACATATAAAGGGAGAGTTTTAATGGAAAACAATAATAATGAGTTGAAGAAATTTACAACTGTGAATTTTTTAAACTTTGCTCTGGGATTTCTTGGTTTACAATTTGCGTGGCAGATGAGAATTATTCTTTCTGCTCCTGTAACCGAAAATCATGGTGCAGATCCGTTTATATATGGGTTAATATGGCTAGCCGGACCTTTTACGGGTATGGTTGTTCAGCCTTTAATTGGTGCGTTGTCAGATAAAACAAAATCAAGATTTGGAAGAAGAAGACCATATTTATTAGGCGGAGCAATTATTGCATCAATAGCATTGTGGTTGTTCCCTAATTCAGGAAATATTGCTAATATTTTAGGTTTAAATTCTTTTCCTTGGGCAGGTTTATTGATTGCTGCGATTATGATTTGGGTAATTGATGCTTGTATAAATATTGCACAAGGTCCATACAGAGCTTTAATTCCTGATGTTGTTCCTCAAGAACAGCATTCCTTGGCAAATTCTTATATAAGTCTTGCGATAGGTTTAGGTTCTGTTGTGGCGGCAGCTACCGCACCGGTGTTAAAAATAGTATTCCATTATCAAATGTCTATTCCTGCACAATTTATTATGGCAGCATTGGCATTCACTCTTGCAATGACTTGGACTTGTATAACAATTCATGAAAAAAGTACGTTGAATTCAGAAGTTGCCGAAGAGCAGGTTCCGCAAGTTGGTTTTTGGCAGTCTATGAAAGAATTTTTTGCACTTTCACCGGAAGTTTCTAAAATTTGTATTATGCAATTTTTTACCTGGATAGGTATGATGTGTATGATGATATTCTTTACTAATTTTGCTATCCACACAGTATATGGAATTCCTGATTTAACGAAACTTGCAGCTGATGTGCAGTCTCAATTTTTAACAACTCAAACTTCGGCAACAAATTATTCATCAATTTGTTTTGCAATATTCAATCTTGTATGCTTTTTAATTGCTGTTCCGATAGGGTTCCTTGCAGGAAAATTTGGTAATAAAAAGGTGCATATAATTTCCTTATTATCTATGGTTGCAGCTTACATAATAATGGGAGTTTTTAAATCATCTCCGCTTATAGTTGCTATAGGTATGGCATTGTCAGGTATTGGATGGGCAAGTGTTTGTGCTTTGCCGTTTGCAATGCTTTCAAAATATATTAAACCGGGAACAGAAGGTTCTGTTATGGGGATATTTAATATATTTATTGCAGGTCCGCAGGTTTTTGTATGTACGCTGGTTGCATGGATTATTAATAAAGCTGCGTTTGAAGCTGGCGGATATATGAATAACCATTATGAATATTCATTCTTTATTGGTGCATTCTGTTTATTGATTGCGGCAATTTTAACAAAGATGATTAAAGAATAGTAAAAAAGGAGTGAAATTTCACTCCTTTTTATTTGATAATTTTTCCGCCTTCAATTTTATAAATTTGTACATCTTTTAGAAATTCATCTTCAAAAAGAATAGTGTCAACTGATGTTATAATTGTCTGCGTGTTAGAATTTATTGATTTCAAAAGGTAGTTTTGTCTAATGTCATCAAGTTCTGCCAGAACGTCGTCTAAAAGTAAAATCGGTTCTTCTCCTGTTTTGTCAGTAATCATATCTAATTCGGATAATTTTAGAGCAAGAACGATTGTTCTTTGTTGACCTTGTGATGCGTATTTTGTCGCTTCCAGATTGTTTATTTGAAATATTATGTCATCTCTGTGTGGTCCAACACAAGCCTGACAACGTCTCATTTCTTCTATTCTGCGTTCATCAAGGGATTCTTTGAACGCTTTTTGAATTTCTTCAATTTCGTCAATATCATCTTGTAAGAAATTGCAATCATATTTTATTGTTAATTCTTCTGTATCGCTTATTGTTTGATGTTTTTTGCGTGCAAGTTTTTCTATTTCTTTAAGATATTTTTTTCTAATGTAAATAATATTACTTCCGGTTATAGAAAGCTGCTCATTAAATACATCAAGCAGGCTGTCATTTGTAATACCTGTTTTTGCACATTCTTTCAAAAAGTTATTTTTTTGAACCCTGATTTTATCATACTTAGATAAGCGGTCGTCATAAGCCGGATAAATTTGAGAAATTGCTCTATCTAACCAGTCTCTTCTATCTTGAGGTGCCCCTCTCAATAGTAAAAGGTCTTGGGTTGCAAATAATACGGTTTTTAATACTGATTTAAAATCTTTTATTGTTGCTTTTGTGCCGTTAACCTTTATTTCTTTTTTCTTTTCAGTATTGTATATGTATGATAAATCAATATTTGTATTCGATTTATTTATATCTGCTTCTAATTTAAAATAATCTTTATTGAATTTTATAAGTTCAAGAGGGTTTGATGTTCTTGGGGATTTTAGGGTTGACAGAAAATAAATACTTTCTAAAATGTTGGTTTTTCCCTGTGCATTTTTCCCTATTATTAGAATTTTATTTTTATCAAAATCTAATTCTAAATCCTCGCAATTTCTATAATCAGTGAGTTTAAGAGCTTTTAAATTCATATAAATATTATACTTCAAATATAGGATTTTTATTGGTGTATAGACAAGTCTTAAAATTTTTTGTATAATAATGTTGTTGTAGTATTACATATTAAGAATATGAGGTAGGTAAAGATGTTGCCAGTTATATCTGAAGATATCGCAAATACAGCATTTAGCGAAATTTTTGAAGATATGCCTGCTTGGCGTAAAAAAATGATTCATTATATAAAGGAAGAAAATCCTGAAATTAATACTGCAATAATTGAGGCTGCTAACAAAACAGATTTAGACCCAAAAGCGGTTGCTCTTGGTGCTTATATGACATATTTGTTAATAGAATTGGCAGCTAAAGAAAATGATGCAATTATGAATTTTACAGATTAGAAGAAGGTATAAATTATGATTATAGAAGATTTATTAAAAGAATTAGTTGATAGAGGCGGTTCCGATTTACACGTATCAAATGCATTGCCGCCGGTTGGTCGTATTGATGGTAAATTAGTAAGATTTGATTATGAACCATTGACTTCAGAAGGTGTAGAAGCTTTATTATTCCCTATGATGTCTAATGAACAAAGACGTAAGCTTGAACAAGAGTGGGAATTAGACTTTTCATACGGTGTTGAAGGTTTAGGCCGTTTCCGTGTAAACTTCTATAAAGATAAAGGTTCTTATGCTGCTGCATTCAGAACAATTTCTACAAAAGCTCCTCAACTAGAAGAAATGGGTATGCCGCCAATAGTTACAACAATTGCAGAAAAACCACGTGGATTGGTTCTTGTAACAGGTCCTACCGGTTCAGGTAAATCAACAACATTGGCAGCTATGATAGACTATATTAACAGAACTCGTGCAGAACATATTTTGACAATTGAAGACCCTGTCGAATTTGTTCACACCTCAAAAGTTTCAGTTATTCACCAACGTGAATTAGGTGCAGATACAAGATCTTTTGCTAACGCTCTTAAATCAGCACTTCGTGAAGACCCTGATATTATTCTGGTAGGTGAGATGCGTGACCACGAAACTATTGCATTAGCTTTAACAGCTGCAGAAACAGGTCACTTGGTGTTTGGTACACTTCACACCTCTTCTGCTTCACAAACAATTGACCGTATTATCGACGTATTTCCGGAAGGTCAACAACAACAAATTCGTGTACAGCTTGCTAACTCTCTTGTTGCTGTATTTTCACAAACTCTTCTTCCTAAACGTCAGGCTGACGGTTCCAGAAAAGGTCGTGTAATGGCTCAAGAAATCATGGTTGTTACTCCTGCGATTGCTAACCTTATTCGTGAAGCTAAAGCCGCTCAAATTTATTCAACTATTCAAACAAGTTCCGGTGCAGGTATGCAGACTCTGGAATCTGCATTGGCTGATTTATTCAAAAAAGGTCTTGTTAATTTAGATGATGCTATGGCTAAATCTTCAAAACCTGCAGAATTAAAACGTTTAATTCAAGGAAGCTAATTATTGAATAGGAGGAACTTCTTATGGCATCAGTTGTAGACGCATTTAATGAAGCTCTTAGCGAAGATTTATCTTTGGTTAAGATTGCAGTATATTCTATACCTGTTTATTTCTGTGCTAAGTTGTTTCTGGTTGGGAAAATGTCAGAATTTTACTTTTATGGCATTATTACAGTTATATTATTTTTAGGATTGTTGACCCTTGGAATTAATAATGTAAGATTGAACAAAAAGGAAATTTTGACTTTTAATCCGATTAACCTGTTGAAAGCTATTGTTAGTACAACAGTAGCTTTGGTTCCTCAATTAATTGTTGCGTGGCTGATTGGTGATTTTATTATCAAAAATATTCAAATACCAATCGATTTACCTCATGTTTCTACTATTTTTGCGGTAATCGTATGGTCTTTGTTATTTTCTATTATATTAACTTCTTATTTATCATTTGCTAAATATTTAAGGATACTTCAGGCTTTTAATTATAAAGTTATTCTTGAATCTTGCGTTGATGTATTGGTTGGGTTTATATTTTTTATACCGCAATTAGCTCTGGCTAATGTTGTATTAGTTGGTCCGGTTGCGTATTTGTTTTATTTCTTCCATTTACCGTTTACGCATTGGGGATTTGTTGCATATTGTTCATTGGCTTTTGTTGTAAATATTTCAATTCTTGCAAACTATCTTGCACAATCTTCTTATGAAAATATTAAGGGTAATAATGAAGAATATAATGATCATTCTCAAACAGATGTAATTGAAGAAATTACAGAAAGAATTGGATAATTATTTTATTTCTCTTAATTTCTTTAACTGATCTCTAATTTGAGCAGCACGTTCAAAGTCAAGAATTTTAGCTGCTTTATGCATATCTTTTTCCAGTTTAGATATAAGTTTAGGTAAATCTTTTTTCTCTATACCCATATCTACCATTTCTTCTGCAACAATATCTTCAAGATTTCTGTAACTTGCAACAAGAGAGAGCAGATTGTTTTCAATCGGTTTTTTGATAGTTTGCGGAATAATTCCATATTTTTGATTGTATTCAATTTGGATTTTTCGTCTGCGTTCAGTTTCCGTAATAGCACGAGCCATTGAATCAGTAATTTTATCTGCGTACATAATAACTTCACCGCAGGCATTTCTTGCTGCACGGCCTATTGTCTGGATTAAACTTGTATCAGAACGCAGGAATCCTTCTTTATCCGCATCCATAATTGCGACAAGTGAAACTTCAGGAATATCCAGACCTTCTCTCAGTAAGTTAACCCCAACAAGAACATCAAATTCACCAAGTCTTAAATCTCTAAGGATTTCAACTCTTTCTATAGATTTAACTTCACTGTGCAGATATCGTACACGAATACCTTCTTGAACAAAGAAGTCTGTTAAATCTTCAGCCATTCGTTTGGTTAAGGTTGTAATCAAAATTCGTTCATCTTTTTCCGCACGTTTTTGAATTTCTGATTTTAGATCTTGAATTTGTGTATCAATAGGGCGAACTGAAACTTTAGGATCTAAAAGTCCGGTTGGTCGAATAATTTGTTCAACAATTTGTTCAGAGTTTTCTTTTTCAAAATCTGCCGGTGTTGCTGAAATATATATTTTTTGTCTGACTTTGTCATAAAATTCTTCGTTTTTGAGCGGTCTGTTGTCTTTCGCACAAGGAAGTCTGAAACCATAATCAACAAGTACTTTCTTTCTTGCAGCATCCCCATGGCTCATCCCTTTGATTTGCGGCAGTGTTACGTGAGATTCATCAACGATTGTAAGAAAATCGCCTCGGAAGTAGTCTAAAAGTGTTGCCGGAGCAGAACCTACAGGGCGTCGTTCAATTATTCTTGAATAGTTTTCAATTCCTGTACAATAACCCATTTCTTTAATCATTTCAATATCATATTTAACTCTTTGTTCGAGTCTTTGGGCTTCTACAAGTTTATTTTCATTATTTAATTCAATTAAGCGTTGCTGAAGTTCTTGACGAATTAAATCAATTGTTTCTTCTTCATTTTCATCATACGAAATGTAGTGTACAGCAGGGTAAATTACTACTGATTGCGGTGTTTCAATAATTTCTCCAGAAACATTGTCAATACGTACAATTTTTTCAACTTCATCGCCGAAAAAGTAAATTCTGGTGATAATTTTTTCATAAGCCGGCATAATTTCAACAATATCACCTCTGGCTCTAAATGTAGAGCATTTTAATTCTAAATCGTTTCTTTCGTATCTGGTTTCAACCAGATGTTTAAGCAGAATATCACGTTCAATTTCGTCTCCGACATTTATTTCTACAGAACCTTTAAAATAATTTTCAGGCAATCCTAATCCGTAAATACAGCTTACCGAAGCTATAACTATAACATCATCCCGTTCGTAAAGGCTTCTGGTAGTATTATGACGGAGTCTATCGATTTCTTCATTTATTGAAGATGATTTTTCAATATATGTGTCAGTTCGCGGGATATATGCTTCCGGTTGGTAGTAATCGTAATATGAAATGAAATATTCTACTGCATTGTCAGGAAATAATTCTTTAAATTCATTGTATAATTGAGCTGCAAGAGTTTTATTATGTGCAATTATAAGTGTCGGCTTTTGAACTTTTTCAATAACATTGGCTATCGTAAAAGTCTTACCTGAACCTGTAATACCTAAAAGTGTTTGGGTATCATAACCTTTATTTATTCCATCAACAAGTTGTTTAATTGCTTTTGGCTGGTCCCCGGAAGGTTTGTATTTTGAATTTATTTTAAATTCTCTGTGTTCCATACTCAATATTTTAGTACAAAAGTTGCATTTATTGTATTGATTAGTTGTATTTCTATTAAAAATAGTGTATTATCCATTTATGTTACTTGTTTGAAAGGATTGTTATGGAAAGAATTTTAAATGCGTTTAAAGCACTTTATAAAGGTGAAAAGGTTTGGAAAACTCATTTGATAGCTGCATTATTATTTTATTTACCGTGTCTTGCTGCATCAACATTTCAATTAATCGATAAAGATATGAAGGAGCTTATTGTACCATTGCTTATTGCAGGGACAGTTCTTTTGATTTTATCAATTATTCCAATGTTTGTGCTTACAGGTTTTTACTTGAAGTTTGTAAATAAAAGATTTTCAGAATCTATTGGTTTGCCTAAATTTGATTGGGATTGTTTGAAACAAGGAGTTAAATTCTTTCCGATACCTTTTGTCTGGACAATTTATATCGGCGTTCCAGTAATACTTTATGTTGCAATTGTTCTTGCATCTTTTGGCTTTTACATTTCATCAAAACCGGGTGCTATAGGTATTATATTATCAACTATAGCAATGTTCGGCTTGTTGTTACTTTTGTATATTCCATTGTTTATAATTAGTCCGTTTATTGCGTTTATTAATTTGAAATACAGTGAAAATTTTGAATATTCTGCTGAATTGTTTAATCCTTTGACCCCTTTTCGTTATATGAAAAAGGCATTTAAAGAGGCAATGATTGTTGCACTAAAATTTTTAGTAGTAGCAATGATTACTTCTTTTGCTTCTCAAATTGTTATATTCATAGGTGTCATGTTTATGATTATGTTTATGATGATGATTGCAATTGCTGTTCCTGAAAATGTTGATATATATAAATTGCCTGTATTTATAATTCCTGCAATTATGGTATCAGGAGTTCTTAGTGTTGTTGCTGCTTATGTTAACTGGATAACCGGACTTGCTTATGCTGATAATCTTGTAGGTGTATATAAAGATAAAATAATGGATAATTCGATACCGGAATTAGTAGAAGAAGTTGAAGAATAAAATTTATAAACTAAAAAGGGACTTATTTAAGTCCCTTTTTAGTAATGATTTGTTAAAGTTATTATATTTTGTATAAAATCAAGTTTTTTTGATAATGTATATTTTATATTTGAATAACTGCTTTTCTTTAGTCGTGTTTCAAAATATTTTCCTACCATGTTTTCTTTTCTCTGGCTTGAATACTCATTCCAGTATGGAGTTTTATTAATTTTTGCAATTATTTCATTTTTTAACTCATTTAATGTTTGTGCAGATAATGAATTATCTGGCGAAATATCTGATGTCGGAAGGATTTCTTCACATCGAATTTTTTGAGGTTTAGATATAAATTGAATATTTTTAGTGTTTGAAATTTGTTCACTTTTTGTTTCGTTAAATATATCTTTCTCTTTTAGTTTTTCTTTAAATCTGTCTGCTAATCCCATGTTGTCCCTTTAAATGCTGTTGTTAAGTATGTTTTCAAATCTCTCAGTTAAATTTTGCTTATATAAATTGTCAGAAATATGTTGAGCTAATCCTTTATAGCTTTGTGCAACATTTGTAGTGTCGTTAATATCGCTTACAGGAATTCCTTTATTAATAGCACTCATCACTGCAAAATAATTATTAGGAATTTTCCAATAAACTTCTTTTGATAATACTTTTTCAATATCATCTTCTTTAATTTCATCGTTTTCCATATATCGATTTACTATAATTTTTGTTTTTTCTTTGTCATAACCTAATTTGCCAAATAGCTCAAGACATCTTTGAGTATTTCTCAATGCCGGTAAATTTGCAACCGTAACAAGTAAAATTAAGTCTGAACAGTCTAGTGCCGCAATGTTTTTACCGTCAAAACTTGGTTCGGCATCTACAATAATATAAGAAAAAGTTTCCCTTAATATTGAGAATAATTTTGTAATTTGTTTTGGTTGAATGTTATCAGCCTGCTTAAAATACGGCGGATCTGCAAGTGCATATAAACTTGTTCTTTTGTATCTTTCTAGTGTGCTTAATAAAAATGTTTCGTTTATTTTGTCAATATTTTCAAGCATGTATGAAATATTAAAAGATGGTTTTAAGTCTAAAAATGTTGTAATATCTCCAATCTGAAAATTTAAATCTATCAATGCAACATTTTCTTTGGTAATTTTTGCAAGTTCCAACGCAAGATTAGAGGCAAGTGAAGTTTTACCAATTCCGCCTTTATTAGAAAAAATAGAAATAATTTTACATTTATTTTTACTTTTTACTTCGTTATTTTCAGAAATTATTTTGTTTAATACTGTACAAAATTCGTTTTTTATAATAGGGATTGGTACAAAGTCTTTGGCACCGGATCTCATAATTTCGATAATCAAATCCACAGAAGGATTATCTGATAATGCAAGAACTTTGCAGTTTTTGCATTCTTGAGAAATTTTTAGTATTAAATCCAGTTTTGGTTGCTTGTTTGTTGATAAATCTACAATTAGTAAGGACTGATTGTAGTTTGTTATATTTTCGTATATCTTGGAATAGTCATTTGTTTGAGACTGCAATTCAAGCATATCAAATTCACTTACAAAAAGTTTTAGAACTTCTGAAGTTGATAATTCTTCTGATAATATTATTGTTGAAATTTTTTGCATTTATAATCCCTACAAATACACTATACCATATTGTACAAATTTCTGCAATTCTTAAACAAATAAAAGCCCTGTATAAGCGGATTTTGTTACCTGCTTGGACTCGCAGGTGGGTGGGAACCTGAACTAATCCGTTTCCCGCTGGCGATATAAATATCGGCGGGTATACTTCAATGCTCTAGAGTTAACCCTCCCTATTTATGTAAATGTAGGAACAAAATTAACACCTATACAGAACTTAATATATTCTAACATATCTCCGAAGCTTTTGCAAATACCACATTAAGGCTATACTGATTTCAATACTTGATTGACATATTGTTCTGTTGAATCTACTTTTGCTAATGCAGCATCAATACCGCTCATATCTGCTTGAGTTGGTTGTACCATGCTTACAGGAGATGGTATATATGTTCTCACAGGTTCCATTTCTTTGTTTGAATCTGTAGAATTTACTGTATTTTGTTGTTGGTTTGCTGTTGGTATTTGAGTTTGTGTTGCTGTAGTTTGTGGTTGTTGAGCAGGTGCTTGAACAGGTGCTGTTTGTGGAGCTTTTTGTCCGTTTGCAGCCATTTTAATTAAGTTTGTATCACTGCTGTATTCGTTAGGGTTTCTGTGTCTAACAGTTTGTTGCGGCTGCATTTGACCTTGCATAGGATGTGTACCTGCTTGTACCGGATTATTTGCTACAGTATTTTGTTTATTATCTTTTTCAGGTTCTTTGTCTTCATCTAAAACTGAATGAGTTGGTTTGCCAAGAATTTTATGAACAGTTTTAGTTGTTAATTTTGCAAGGAATGGAGTTACTAAGAACATTGGAATCCAAACTCTTAGTGGAACACCGATAAGGTTTTTGTTAGCAATTTTTCTTAACCAATTCATATTCCATTTGCTTGCTGATTTATATGCAGGTTTGCATTCATTACCCATATTAATAAATTTACCGATTTTATGTAGTAATTTAGTTATAGGATTTTTAATATTTCTTGCACCTAATGCAACATCAAGACGTTTTGATGCGAATTTGTATGCTTTTTTATTACCTAATAAACCTGCAGCATGTTTTGCTTTAAAGTTTGCGAGTTCTTTTCTATATAATTCGACACCTTTTTTATCTAGGCCTGCATATTTAAATCCGCCGATTTTATGCATACCCATAATACCTAAGGTCATAGCAATGAAATATGTAAAGTCGTTTACAAATCTTTCACCAAAGGTTTTAATTTTTTCACCTTTTGGAGCTTTAATTGTTTGGTAAAGCATATCTGCAAAGATACCTGCTTGCATTGCTACGGCTAATTTACCGCCTGCAAATCTGTTTGTACAACCTTCTGTGAACCAGCCTAATGCTTTTGGTAATGCTCTGCCTAAATATGTTTTATTTCCCTTGCCAAGAGTTGCAATATATTTGTTTCTGTATTCGGATAAAGAAGCTGTACGTCCAAATAAGTGGCTCTTGATTTTGCCCCATGTGCCGTTTCCTCTCCAAATTGATACTTTAATCTTTGGATCAGCTTTTTTCAATGCATCTAAGATCTTACCTGAATTTTCAAGATATTTGCCTTCTAAAGCATTAAATTCTCGTAAAGATTTAAAACCTAGTTTTTTAACTTTTAGGCTTTTTGCATATTTTTCTAAACCTGTAAGTCCTGTTTTAGCTTCAATTTTGGCAACAATATCCGCACTTGCTCCTAATAACTTTAATTCTTCTTTTTGAAGAGCTAATGCTTGTTTAGGAAAATCAAGGTTTTTTACTGAGTCAATAAATTTATTAATGTATTTTTGGTCAACACCATATTGTTCCAGTGCTTGGAAGTAGTGACTTTCCTTGCCTAGTGGAATAAAACCAAGAAGTTTTGTCGGTTTTCTGTGAGTAATAGGTTTCATGAATTCTTTGAATATATTTTCAGTATCCATTGCTAAGAAACCTTTTAAGCCAGCTCCGGGAACTTTAGCAAAACTCCATTCAGGGCTGGTGGAATGATTACGTAAAGTATACATAATCTTGCTTTTTTTAGACATTTTATATGTTTTAACATCTAACCATCTAAGAAAGTCATTAATTTTTTTACCGATGCCTTTGCTGGAAACTTTGTCTCCCCAGGCTCCAAGTTTTCCGAGAATAGTTTTGCTATATTCTCCTTCACATTTAGGATTAAATTTATCCATGCCTTGAGCAAGACCATACCATATAGCTGTACCTAATCCTAATGTTGCAAATGGATTTGATTCAGCTGATGCATTTGCTCTTTTGGCGATATATGAGTTGTCAACTTTTTGTTTTGCTGCGTCTGCTGCAGCTCCCTGCATTACAGGAGTTTGATTTTGTTGAAAGTTAACTTGTTTTTGGTTTTGAATACTTGGAATATTCGGTAAATTTTGTACCATACTACTATCCTATTTTCCCTACAAGTATATAAAAACATGTTACAACTTAAAGTTGCCATAATATTAAAATATTTTATTTAATGTAAAGAAATGTAACAAGAATACAAGAGGCTGAAATTTCGAAAGTTGTATATACTTTATATATATATAAGAGATAACTAAATGAGAGAGGCTTGAAAATGGCAGTTGCAAATTTAAAAAAGATTGATAAGAAATTAAAAGATATTTATAAAGATCAAGTTACAACAGCAATTCCAGTTGCACCTCAAGAACCTTTTGTTGACAGATCAGATTTATTATTCCAAGAAATGAATTTCATCGCTACATATAACAAACAAATGTTACATATAGCATAAAAGATTTAAATTATATTTTAAAACTCTAATTTAATTTTTCCCCTACAAATTTTGTCCCTGATTTCTTTAGAAATCAGGTTTTTTTTGTCCTTACTGGACGGGGTATAAAACTTATCAATATGGAATTTAATACATGTTATTTGAAATCCTAAAAGGATTATATATTAAAACCCTCACCAGTCAGTGTAAGTTTCGCAAAGCTCAACAACACAGTCTCCCTCTCCCAATGAAAGAGGCTTGGGGAGAGTGGTGGGGAGAGGAGTGGAGAAAGGGGTTTCAGGGGAATCCCCTGATGACTCGAACCATTTAATCAAGCGTGTTTTTCTTTTTCGGTTCTACTTTTTCTTTTTGCATCGCAATCAAAAAGAAAAAGTGAACAAAGAAAGATTCTTTTTAAAATAAATTCTGTTTCTTCATTTCTT
>CABRZP010000025.1 GCA_902475545.1 uncultured bacterium | reverse complement strand
CGGCTCGGTTTGTGCCGCCATAACAACTATATTCACAAGCGACATAACAATCCAGTCAGCGGTGTTCCTTGTTGTGTCACTTGTTTCGCTGATTGTGACACGACCGCTTGTGAAACGCTTTAAAAAGCGTAACAAGACAACAGGAACAAACGCAGACCGTCACATCGGTCAAGTCGGTTTTATGCTCACAGATTTAACCGATATTGACGAAACAGCACAGGCAAAGGTCGGTGCGGAAACTTGGACGGTAAAGTCCGACAAAGCACCGCTTTTAAAAGGAACAAAAGTTAAGGTTCTTGCAATAGAGGGCGTAAAGCTCATAGTAGAACCCGTAACAGAATGAGAGGTAAATAATGTTAGGACTTATTATTTTAGGAATTATCCTTTTAATCCTGCTTATAGTAATCGTAAGCAATGTTAAGGTAGTACCGCAGGCACACGCATATGTAATTGAAAGACTCGGAACATATCATGTAACATGGTCAACGGGCTTGCATGTAAAAATTCCGTTCATCGACAAAATTTCAAAAAAGGTTTCATTAAAAGAGCAAGTGATCGACTTCCCTCCACAGCATGGAGTGAATAAAACGATACCTTCTTGTAAATCATAAAAGTGTGGGTATATCATAAAATTGAAGATAATCAATAACAATTACTTATTTAATATTTTTAACATCCGAGCCATAGGGCTCTTTTTTTATGCCTAAAATTCTTGTAAACCCATTTTCGTGTTGCAAGAATGACTGATGAGGACGGTAGAATAGGGAGGGGGAGAAATGTTGGGAATATAATAAAAACTTAGGTGCAAATACACTTAAGTTTCAAGTAAGTGCTTGATATTTTGCAAAAATGGTGGTATACTATACTTAAAAGTAAGGGGAAAATACCCGTAAGTTTTAAGTGAGCGGAGGGCTACAATGCAGAACATTATTAAGCGTGACGAATATCTTAACAGAATTATTGACAGAAAAGAAAACGGACTGATTAAGGTCATTACCGGAATCAGAAGATGCGGTAAGAGTTTTCTACTGTTCAATCTGTTTTACGATTATCTGATTGAAAGCGGTGTAAAAGAAGAACAGATCATTACGATTGCCTTGGATGATGATACCTTTGTAAAGTACCGTGATCCCGATGAACTGTCGAAATATATTCGTGGGAAAATCGTGAACTCAGATATGTACTATATTCTCATTGATGAGGTGCAGTACGCAATCACAAAGGATGAACTTAAAAACCCTGAGAACATTAAGCTTTACAATGTACTCAACGGCCTTATGCGGCTTCGCAATGTTGACATTTATGTAACAGGCAGTAATTCAAAAATGCTCACGAAAGATGTACTGACTGCCTTTCGTGGCAGAGGTGATGAGGTTAGAGTTTATCCTATCTCTTTCAAAGAGTATTATTCTTTTGTGGGCGGAGATAAATCCGACGCCTATGAGGAATACGCTTTATATGGCGGTATGCCGCTTGTTTTAACAAAAAAGAGCGATGTGGAGAAGATGAACTATTTGCACACTCTTTTCACCGAGGTTTATTTCAAAGACATTGTGGAGCGTTATGATATTGAGTTGCCTGATGTGCTCAGCAAATTAACGGATGACCTTTGTTCTTCTGTCGGTTCGCTTACCAATGCAAGCAAAATATCAAATACCTTGCAGACGGTGAAAAATATTAAGGTTTCAGGTACAACCGTTTCCAACTATCTGAATTATCTAATTGAATCGTTTCTGTTCAGCAATGCGAAACGATACGATGTAAAAGGCAAGAAGTATTTTGAATACCCATCAAAGTATTATTGCGCCGACATCGGACTTCGCAACGCAAGACTTAATTTCAGGCAGCAGGAAGAAACGCACATAATGGAGAATATTATATACAATGAACTTCTGTGTCGAGAGTATTCCGTTGATGTCGGTGTTGTAGAAATCGTGGAAACGAGTGTAGGAAAGAGGTCAAAAAAACAGTGCGAGATAGATTTTGTAGTAAACAAGGGTTCTAAAAAATACTATATTCAATCCGCACTAAATGTTTCGGACCCGTCAAAACTTGAAACCGAACTCAGACCTTTGAAGAATACAAAGGATTTCTTTAAAAAGATTATTATCAGCAAAACTTCAATGAAGTCTTGGACGGACGAGGACGGAATACTTCATCTCGGACTTTATGAGTTCTTGCTGAATGTAAATTCCCTCGAATTGTAAACTAAATAGGCTCAATGTCAATAGTTGCGGAAAGCCGAAAAATAAGAATGTATGAAATTTATAAGCAACAGAAATTGTAAAAGAGCAAGTGATACACAACTAAGAACAAGGCACAGCTTACGGAAAAATCCGTTCAGCTGTGCCTTTGATTGTGTTTGTGAAGTTGTAATGCTGTTTTTATTACGGCTTTGACAAGAAAAGTGTGCAAGCTATTTTTTAACTTACACACTTTATTTTACAAGCTCACTGCAAAACTCTTTATATTTGCAATTTCTTTCCGATTCTTAATTCCATCAATTAGATCTCATCTTGCTGATATCAGTATTATTAGGTATTAGAATTTCTCATTATATAATGCATTTCATTAGTCAAGGAATTATATGATTCGATTACTGCGTTATCTCCGAATTTCAAACACAATGTTTGAGGTGAAGGTCATATCATCCTCATTGAATTTCATATTTATTTCACCGTCATATTTTTTAACTACTCTTTTAATGCTTTTCAGTCCCGTTCCATGTATTGCGTCAGATTTTTTTGATGATGCTATGCGGTTGTTCTTGACGGCTACAATATTCTTGACCGAGTTTGTAAGCTGTATTGACAGATACTTATTTTTGCGGACGAAAGCCGAAAAATCTATAAATCCGTTCTCTGTATTTTGTGCCGCTTCAACTGCGTTTTCAAGAAGATTGTCAAGCAGAGCAGTTATGTCGGGTTCACTCATAAAGCCAAAATCAGCACTTCTGATGTCAATATTCATCTTCACTCCGAACTTGTCACAGAAGGATTTGTACCTGTTGACGATTGAATTGACCATAGGATTGTTGCAGTAATCAACAGATTTATTTATGCTGAAGTCTTCAATAAAATCGTCAATGTACTCTGTAACAGACTTGTCTTTGGCAATGCTCTTAATGGCGTTTAAATGCCGTTTTATGTCGTGCATAACAATTTTTGAGTTTTCATTTTGCTCATTAAGTAAATCATAATACTCAGCTGTAGATTTTTCCTTTTGCCTTTCATATTCCAATTTCATATTGTGTCTTTGAGTTTTCAAAGTAAATTCATATACCCCAAAAACCGCTATATTTGAGAAAAGTAATAGCACCATACTTATTATTAATAAATATATGTATTTTTGTTCTAAATCAAAATTGTGTAGTGCATGTGATACTGCATACAGTAGCAGAATACTTGAGGCAGGTAAAACCAAGAGAGGTATAGAAAGAGAATAACTTTCTGATTTATGTTCTTTTATTGAGAATTTTGATACAAAGTAAATTATCAAAAAATATAACAGTTTACTGATAGTCGCTTGAATAATGAGACTTAAAGAATTATCCATGGAAGTGAAAAAATCCGTACCGAATAATACTGTTGAAACAAACAAGACAATACTTTCTGTGATTGCCATAAATATAAGTAATATGCTACAGTGGAAAATACAGGATTTAACACTTATGAAATAACAAAAATAAAGTAAAAAGAAGTTACACGCAAAAAATGCAATTAAATTAACCAATGTTAAATTCAATAATCGAGATGAATACAATAATACATACACAATAACAACTGAAAATAACAAAAATTTTTTGCTTGATTTTCTTTCAAATTTGTTTTCAAAATAAAACAGTGATATCAGAATTTCTGCAAGAAAAACAAACGCATAGCAAATTGTATATACCATTTTTATACCCCTATGTATGCAAAATATGCCTTTTTAAAGTTTGAATAGTTCCTTTGAGATATAGGTAGAGTTTCACTTCTTAAATCTACATTAATATTAAGCTCAGTCTTATTAAAATCCGAGACATACCTCAGATTAACAAGATAGCTGCAATGCGGTTGTGCAAAATAATCGTAATCCTTTAGTTTTTCTTTCCAATAACTTAATTTTTTATTTGTATAAAACTTCTTCTGACGTGTTATAATAGCAGCCTTTCTTTCTTCAATAGTTATATATACTATATCGCTTGTGAAAACAGAATAATACTCGTCATAGTATTCAAGAGTTATTATTTGAGTATTGGAATGATAATAGTTAATAGCCGTATTTAATGCTCTGAAAAAACGGTTATTGTCAATAGGCTTTGACAGATAGCGAAACACGTCCAAATCCATAGCGTCATCAAGATAAGCATCATGCGAGGTTATAATAAAAATAATTATATTAGAGTTTATCTTTTTTAATTGTGCGGACAAAGTCAGACCATTTACCAGAGGCATTTCAATATCAATGAACGCCATATCATAACTGATATTACTATTCAGCAGCTCTACACCATTGTAAAACAAATCAATATCAAAAACTATTCTATGTTTATCTGAAAATGTATTCAGATTGTTTTTTATTTCATCGACAATACATTTATCATCGTCACAAATTAATACTTTCAAAAGAAAAACCTCCCATGAATTATGACATAATTATAACATATATTGCAAAAAATGTCATTAAATGTTATTGCTTTAGATGCAAAATTTTAAATTTTACCTTAATAATTTTAAAATCACATCACTTTGAGCAAATTTGACATCATTTTTGCAAGAATTATGTTTTTACTTTTAATGTGTGCTAAAATCCTCACGAAGGGAGGAATGATGTTTTGAAGAAAATAAAAAATTTTATTTGCAAAATTTCACCCGCAATTATTGCTAGTTTTACATTAGCACTCTCAATAAATGCTAATTCATCCACTGGCTTTTTTATGTATCAGCCTAAGGCTCCTGCAAAGCTTGACAAATTTAAAAAGATAAAGTAATGGAAAAGATTGGCTCAAAAATTATAGAGTTTTTTGCTTCAAACGATCTTATAAAAAACGAAGATAAAGAAATTTACAAATATGCTTTTAATATTATTTTATCATCATTGATACATATTGCAACTATTATGATATTAGGATTGTGTTTCAATTTATTAATTGAAAGTCTGACTTTCTATTGTGCTTACATTGTAATACGCAAATTTGCAGGCGGCTACCATGCAAAACGCCAACAAGATGTTATATTGTTTCTATTATAACATGGGTACAGGCGCAACATGTTTTTGCTGAACCGGGATATAATGCATCATCAGGTGTATACACCGTCATAAATAATTCCAAAGCATCATGGAGAGGTAAAATGAGTTCATGGTGGTGGGGTGGTAAGAATTGTTCAGCCACAGGTAAAATTACAGCAATCTAATTTAGTATTTATTATTTCCTTGTAAACCCGTACTTACAAGGAATAGGGTGAGTAAAAATGATAAAACAAAATTTAAAATTGTTTTTTAAAACTAAAATAATATTTATTCCGGTTATCATACTGTTAGTATGTTTTTGGGGGAATCTTGTATATAGTTGTTATAGCTTTTCACTCAATAATGATGTATTAATATATTTAAAGAATTCTATAAAATTATGCTTACTATCATTTGTAATATTATATTTTACATCATATGAATTCTTTTACCTATATAAGCGTTGTTATATAGATGAAGCATTGTATTCACACAAAAATGGTAAGACTAGGATTTTAACAAGTACTGTAACAGTTTTGTTGTTTATTCCGGCTTTAGAGTTCTTTAGCGCATTTGTATTTAATTTTGTTATATTTTTGTCATCCGGAATGAATGACTACAGTTATTTGTATCATATATTTTCAGTTTTATTTTTATATGTTTTTCTGGGTGGAATAATCCCGATTTTACTTGGCGTTTTTTTTGCTCAAAAGACGAAAAGGATTGTTTCATATGCTCTTATGGCGCTTATAATTTTCCTTGTGTCAAGTACATCTGACTTTATTCCGGGGGGTTTAAGCCAGGTTACCAAAATTAATTTTTGGGAATCAAAATATTTTCTTGCATATATTCTGCCAAATGATTTAGAGTGGTACATAAACCATGATTACGGTATGTATGCTGAAATTTATAGATGGAATTTAATTATTTTCTGGATTTCTCTACTGTCATTTTTGTTTTTCAAACTTTGTCAAATAAAGAAAACCGCATTAAAAGCTGTTTTACTGTCATTAACACTATTAATTTCAACATTTAATCTGGTTGGCTACTTTTATGGTGGAAGCCATATTGAAAAGGGAGCTCAGCTTGACAGTATTTCAATGTCAGATTATTTGTTTTATACTGAAAATGAGCAAAAGAACCAAGATCCGGATTTTGAAGTTACATCATACGATATGGATTTAAGCATTTACAGACAATTAGATGCCGAAGTATCAATGACTTTATCTGATACAGGTTTAGAGTATTACAATTTTACATTGTACCATGGATACAATGTTTTAAAGATAACTGATATTGAAGGAAATGCTTTAAAATATAATCGTGAAGGAGATTATGTTACTGTAATAGGGAACGGAAACCTGCAACTTATAAACATAAAGTACAGCGGTTATTCACCTATATTATACAGTAATTATCAGGCGTGTTCTCTGCCCGGCTTTTTTGCATATTACCCTATTCCCGGATTTTACAAAATTACGGGTGATTATACCACATATAATCCGATTGATATAAAATCCGAAACAGAATTTAATATTCGAGTTGATTCAGCAAGGCAGTTTTATTCAAATCTTGATGAGGTAAAGAATGAGAAAAATTGTTTTGTCGGGGTTACAAGCTATCCTACGCTTTTTAGTGGATTTTATAAATCAAATTCGTCTGATATTTATAAGATTTATGCAATTACTGTAAAGGGGTGGGGATTGAGCGAAATAGATGAAGAATATATAGACGAAATTCAGAAATACATTAATGAGTTGAATAACAATAGCAGCAATAAATTAAATCTCAAAGAATATACTATTATTCAGACAAATGAAATGCTTTCTTCTAATTGTATTTATGATGGAATGTTTTTAGGAGATGATACAGTTTTTATTAATAAAGCAACTGATGAGGAAACAAAGAAGCAAGTTGCTGAAATACTTCTTGCTCAAAGAGATATGGGCTATTCTAAATATGTAGAAAAAGCCGTGGTTGACTCCGAAAGTATAAATGATAATTAACAAGGAAGAAGGTATAATTGTGCTGATTTTGAAGAACTGCACCAAGTCTTTTAAGAAAACAAAAGCTTTAAATGATTTTTCCTGCGAATTTAAGCACGGTATTTATGGCTTGCTTGGGCCAAACGGTTCCGGCAAAACTACTATGATGAGATGTATATGCGGTTTGCTTTCTCCCGAAAAGGGAAGCATTGAGTGCGATTGTGAAAATATAGGATATTTGCCTCAGCAGTTTGGTGCTATGAAGTCATTGACTGTATATGAAACTATGAGATATTTTGCCACATTAAAGAAAATACCTAAGTCAAATCAAGACAATGAAATCAGATATTGCATTGATTTGGTCAACCTAAGTGATAAAATTAAAAACAAAGTGGGTTCGCTGTCAGGAGGTATGGTTCGACGATTGGGAATAGCCCAAGCTATAATGGGAAATCCTGAAATTGTTTTGTTTGATGAACCGACTGCTGGTCTTGATCCTGAGGAGAGATTAAGATTTAAATCTCTTTTAAGGAAAATAAAAAATGATAAAACTATTATTATTTCTACTCACATTGTTTCGGACGTAAAATCAATATGTGATGAGATTGTTATAATTAATGAGGGAAGAAATGTTGTTCAGGGAACTTGCAGCGATATTACTTCTATCGGAAATGAAAAAGTTTTTCTTTTAGACGAAGAATATGAAAATAATTTAGAGGGAAATTATTATGTTAAAGACAGAATCAGTAAGGATAATAAAAATCATATAATCGTTCTCTCAAGTAATTTTATTGAGCAGGGAGTGAGTATTAACGCTGATATAGAGGATGGATATTTATGTGCCTTAAAAGATATATAAACCGCCTTTCATTAATACAATTAACACTTAAAGGAATGGGAATTCTCTATATTGTACCTGTTGTTTTTTTATTTCTTGTACTTCCTTTTTTAACATATTTGGATTTTGCTAAAGGATATTCACCCGAACAATGTTATTTTTCAACATACATAATGTTACAAATTTTTTGCCCATTTTTTGCTGTATGGTGGACTTTATTTGGTTTCAGAGAGTATGTAGAGGGCAGGATCAGAGAACTATTGCTTGTTTATAAAAAAAGTCTTATAGTTGAACTTTTTCTTGTGTTTGTTTTTTATTTCCTGCATATATGTGTATTGCTTGGCTTATATTGTATAATACTAAATCTTAATTATTTCAGTTATAGTTTTATATTTTTTGTTCAGGCATTTGCTTTTTTTAGTATTAGTTTTTCAATATCTATAATTTTAAAAAATATAGCAATTCCTTTTATTATCAGTGTGTGTTACGAAATATTTTGCATGACTGCCAATATTGACTTTCTTAAGTTTATTAATATGCTTTCATCTGATATTCCAAGCAGCACCATGGACATAATATGTCCATATATTTTTATATTGATAAGTAGTATATTTGTTTTTGTGTTATCAAATTCTTGTTTCAAACGTTTGTAATATTTTTATAATTATATAATACCTGATTATACATATCCAAAATCTGCATAGCAGTAAACAAAGAAAAGCTACTTCGTCAACTCACAGCGGCAACGGAAATTTATTTAACAGAATGAACTGGTATATTATGATTAGATTTAAATGCATATTACAAAATGATGAAACAGATTGCGGTCCGGCTTGCTTGGCCGCAATTTTTAAAAAATACAACTTAAAAGTTACAATAGCAAAAATTCGTGATATTGCAGGTACTGACCGCCAAGGTACCAATGCACATGGACTAGTAAAGGTAATTGAGCATTTTGGTTTTTAGCAAAAAGTTGTTGAAGCGGATAAAAGTGTGTTAACTAATAAATTGCCTTTGCCTGCAATTGCACACGTGATAATTGATGATTCCATATTGTATTATGTAGTTATAACTAAAGTTAAGGGTGATACTGTAGTAGTTTTTGACCCTGCAAAGGGAATTGCAAAGGATTTATATGTTACTTTCAATTATTAATGAAGTGAATTTAACTCAGTTCATATTAATTTTGCTACTTATCCGTATGAATTAACAAGTAGAGCGTTATTGTTGATTTAAATAATAAAAATTCAGATAGACTACAGATTAATAATTTAGAATTATGTTAAGATATATATAATCACAAGGTGAAGCATTATGAAAAAAGTGTTTTCAAATAGTATAATTTTAGCAATTTTATGTGCTATGTTATTGAGTTTTACTTCTTGTGATGAATACAAAATCAAAAGTAACGAAAAGTTAAAATATTATACTTCTAATGCAGAAGACGATTTTAGTTCTCTTATGAAACAATACAATAAGATATGTATGGATGCAAGTGTGAAACAGTAGTTATGAGAAAGAAAAAGTATATTTAATTTGCATACATAGGTTAGAGTGCTATTATTAAAGTAAGATATTATAAATGACTTTTTAATGTGCTATATTTTATAAACACAATAAATAACGAGGTGTTAGATGAATGACAATAACAAGAAAAATTCTTTCTGCTTTATTAATTATATTGATACTATTTAGCGGTTGTTCAAAAAGTGTTTCTGATGAGAAAAGCACAACCAAGGATACTTTTACTATATATATAGTAAAGGATACGCCTATAAACTCATTAATAAAAAAATATAATGAAAACAAAGCAAATGAAAAGCGTATAGAAATTATTGAGTTTGAAAACAATGCAGAACTCAGCAGTAAGCTTAATACTGAGATAATGGCAGACGATGGTCCGGATTTAATATATTTTGATTCAGGATTTGGCAGCATTTCAAACATTGAAAAGATGATGTCTCTTGATATGTTTGCTGATTATAATGAATTACTTAGTAATGATAATTCTGATAGTAAAATTAACTTGGATAACTACGATAAAACTGTTATGAATTCTGGAGTGTATAATGGCAAGCGTTATTTTATGCCAATATCATATATGCCTGATGTTTTAATTACAACAAAAGAAGTTTGTGATAAATATTCAGTTGATTTTAAAAAATCTATTGCTTATCAAAATGTTGAAGAATCATTATCTGGATTTGTGAAGGAAAGCAAAAGTACAGATAATATGAGCGTTTTTTATGATTTTAGTGATGAAATTTATAAATTAATTGATTCTAACATGGATCTTTTTAATAGAAAAAATCTATTGAATTCTGATAGCTTTTTATCAGATATTGATGCAATAGATAATTTAATTTCTGGATATAATCCATCTGAAGACCCAACTTTTTCATATGGACTTGATCCGCTTTTACAGGGAAATGTAGTGTTTGTTAATCTTGAGCAAATTGCCGGTTCTGAGCCAAATAGCATTGGCAGTATATATTATTATATTAGATCTAAAGGACAAACCCCAATTATACTTAATAGCTTATCAAATTCGGAAAATACTTATTCGGCTTTTTTTGATAAAGGGTTATTAATTAATAAGAATTCAGATAGAAAAAGTGAATCATATGAGTTTGTAAAGTATATGTTAAGTGAAAAAACTCAATGTAGTCCAGAGATTGGACTTCCTGTAAATAAAAATGCCCGCTCAAAATTAATTGAAGAAATGGCTGAAACAGATGCTAAATCCTTTGGTGTGGATTATGATAAAGATACAGTTGATGATTACTATATTAACAGCTATATAAGTTTTTTGGATGGCATAAACAATTGCAGTTTTAAAAATAATTATTTTAACCATTCAGTTATAGGTGACAGTGTATCAAAATACATTAACGGAGAAATAAAGAAAGAGCAATTTGTTAAAGAAATACAAGGTAAAGCAGAAATTTATTTAGAAGAATAGTTTTTTAGATTAAGTATGTCTCGGCGGCAACGGAAATTTATTTAACGGAATAGACTAAGGATAAAATGTAATTATGTTCACACGCTTTTTATTTAAACCGCATGAATCTATTAAAGTCATACTAGCTATACTTTTAAGTGTTATAATAATTACTTCATTTTCAAGTTGTGCAATAAAAAATAACAGCGAACAAAATCATCTTGTTTATTACACATTAAATGATAAAGACTCTCTGTCTTGGATTATAGAAAAACACAATAAATACTGCATAAACAGTAATAATCCGTCTTTCCAAATTGAGATAGTTAAATTTAATTCTGAACAAGAAATGTCAACGCAGATATCAACTGAAATTATGGCAGGAAGTGGACCTGATATTATTTCACTTAGTCAAAAATTGCCTTTTGAAAAATTAATTGAAAGCCGTTCATTAATGAATATTTATGATTTGCTAAAAGATGATAATTCTTCAAATGCAATAAATCTTGATGATTATAACGTTAACATACTCAACGCAGGAGTTTATAATAACGGTTTATATATTGTACCGCTGTTTTATGGAGTTGATGTATTGGTATCTACAGAAGAAAGATTGAAAAATTTCGATATCAAAGAAAATAACGGCTTTTCTTTGACATACAGTAATTTTTCAGATGTATTTGAAAATTTTTTTTTAAATGATGAAGGCTATTCATTTGTATCTAATGAGTTGTCGGATTTTTTGTGGTTTGATTATCCAATGCAACTCTTTTGCAGATTTTTAAACAGCTATGTTGATTTTGAAAATAAAGCTGTGTATTTTGATACCGATGAATTTAAAGATAATTTAGATGTAATGATGCAGATGTTGACGATTTCTCAAAAAAACAATACAAATGAATTGTTTGACGGATTGTATATAAATCGGTCATTTCCGTTGATGGCAGGAAGTTATTCTTATTATCAATCTATAAATGAAACACCTGTAGTCTTTCGTGGATTGACAAAAAGCAAAGATGTTAATTCCGCACACATACAGGTTGGATACGCAATTAATAATAATACGCAACTAAAGGAGCAAGCACTTGCGTTTATAAAATATACTCTTAGTGATGAAATTCAAGAAATTGGTGCAACAGCATCAGGAAGTTTGAGTTTTCCTGTGAATATGTCTGTTTACGATAATGCTAAGCTTGTTGCCGGCTCAAGAACGGATGATAACAATAAAATTATCGGGATTGACAACGATTTTATGAAAGCATACATTGACATTGCCGATAATGTAAACGCTTGCACCTTGTATCGAGATGTGTCACATTCATATTATAATGACAATGTTATCGGTGACATTGTTGACAATTATATAAATAAAGGTATATCAAAGGATAAGTTTATTCGTCAGCTCTCGGCTGCTACGGAAATTTATTTAACAGAATGAATGAGAGTATATGGAGTGGATTGTGCCGAAAGGTGAGGTGGAGATGAAGAAATCGGTTGTCAGTTTGTTTTTGCTTGTTTTAATCGTGATTATGAATTTTGTGGGGTGTACCGAAAGCGAAAATTTTGGTGATGTGAAAAATAGAATGACCTATTACACATCTAATGACAGCGATGATTTTTGTGATCTGATAAAAATATACAATAATTATTGCCTGCAAAATTATGATAAATCATATCAGATTGCTGTTCTAAAATTTGCTTCGGAAGATGAAATAAACACAAAGTTGTCAACTGAGCTTATGGCCGGAAAAGGTCCCGACATTATTTCAATCAATCAGAAATTACCGTTTGAAAAGCTATTAAACAACGGCACATTTCTTGATGTAAATAAGCTTTGCGATAACAACACACAAGCGGATAAAATAGACTTTAATAATTTTAACAGTGCAATAATGAAGTGCGGAATTTATAACGGAAAACGGTATATTGTACCGCTGTTTTACGGGACTGATGTATTTGTTTCAACACAGGAAAAGTTGAAAAAGTTCAATATTTCCTGTGATAACCATACTGTTTTGACATATAAAAATCTTTCCGAAAAATTTTCTTCGTTCAGTAATGAAAAGGCAAATTTTGGTTTTATAAGCGGTTACAATGACACAAATTCTATGTTTAATTATCCTATGCAATTATTTAACCGATTTATAAATAACTATGTTGATTTTGAAAATAAAGTCACATATTTTGAAAGCGATGATTTCAAAAGTAAACTTGACACAATGTGTAGATTGCTGAATGCTTCAAAAGAAGATTTTCCTGACTTCATATTTGATGACCTTTACATAAACCGTTCATTATCACTAATGGTAAGAAAATATGCGTATTATAAATCGGAGAATGAAACACCTGTGATTTGCAGAGGATTGGTTAAGTCGGATAATGATTATTCCGCATTTGTTCAGGTTGGATTTGGAATAAACAGCAATACACATTTTAAAAAGCAAGCGTATGCTTTTCTTAAATTTGCACTTTCTGAAGATGTTCAAACTAAAATGTGCGGGGCAAAAGGAATTTCATATTCTGCAAACATATCTTTTCCGGTCAACAAAAAGGCATTTGAACAGGCAAAATATAGTGCCTCAAAACAAGCTGATGATGACGGAAAAATTATCGGGATTGACAACGATTTTATGAAAGCATACATTGACATTTCCGATAATGTAAACGCTTGCACTTTGTATCAAGATGTGTCACATTCATATTATAATGACGATGTTATCGGTGACATTGTTGACAATTATATAAATAAAGGTATATCGAAAGATAAATTTATTCGTCAGCTCTCGGCTGCTACGGAAATTTATTTGACTGAGTAGGAATAAATTATGAGAAAATCTAAATTAACAAGAAAAAGAAAAGAACATATAGCAGCATACCTGTTTATATTACCGTCTTTTTTAGGCATAGCGGTGTTCTATATTGTGCCGTACATAATTTGTTTTACCAAAAGCCTGTATGTCGGCGACACTTTTGTGGGCATAGAAAATTACATACAGCTTTTTCAAAACAACACATTTTTGCTTGCACTTAAAAACACGGGCATATTTACAGTTACGGCGATACCGTTGTTAATGGTGATTTCGTTTTTGATAGCGTTGTTTCTTAATTCTTTTAATAAAATATCTTCCTTTTTCAGAAGTGCATTGCTTATTCCTGTTGTAGTTCCGATTGCATCTCTGATTTGCGTTTGGCAATTAGTTTTTGATGATTACGGTGCAATCAACGGATTACTTAATTCACTTGGATTTAATACTGTTGAATTTTTTAATTCGGAATGGTCTATGGTGATGATCGTTTTTATTTATGTGTGGAAGTACTGCGGATTTTGTGTGATTCTTTTTACGGCAGGTATTGCCAATGTTTCGCAATCTCTCTACGAAAGCGCAAGGCTTGACGGTGCAAAAGCTCATCAGCTTGTAACTAAAATTACTATACCTATGATTGCGCCAACTACATTTTTTGTTTTTCTAATGGAGCTTATTTATTCATTTAAAATTTTCCGTGAGGTATTTGCTTTGTTTGGCGATTATCCAAACACCAATGTGTATTTTTTGCAGAATTTCATCAACAACAATTATTACAATCTTAACTATCCAAGATTGTCGGCGGCATCAATTGTCTTATCGCTGTTTATAATTATTGTGCTGTTTATTTTCTTCTGCTTTGAAAGGAAACACAGCTATTCTTGAGAGGTTTGTTATGAAAGATACGGTTATGAAAATACTAAAATATATTTTGTTGATTGCTGTAACTGTGCTGTTTTTGTTTCCTGTCATTTATATGCTTGCTTGTTCATTTATGACAGGTTCACAGGTAAGCGAAATGCTCAATTTTTCTGACGGAAAATATAAAGAACTCAATATGATTCCGAATATGGCAACTTTGGAGCAGTTTTATCAGACTCTTTTCAGAAAACCCGAGTATTTGTTGAAGTTCTGGAATTCGGTTATTTGTACTTTTCCGACAGTAATCGGTCAGGTTGCAGTATCATCATCGGCGGCTTTTGCTTTTGCAAAATTGAAATTCCCGTTCAGGGACAAGCTGTTTTTTATATACATAATTTTGCTCATTCTGCCGTTGCAGGTAACACTTGTGCCTGATTATATGATTCTTGAAAATATGAATTTGCTGAATAATTTTCTTGCGGTAATTTTACCCGGAACTTTTTCTGCATTCGGAATTTGTCTTTTGAGGCAAAGTATAAAATACATTCCCGATTCCGCAATTGAGGCGGCAAGAGTTGACGGTGCGTCATATTTGAAGATATTTACTAATATTATTCTTCCGCAGATTAAGGGCGGACTCATAACACTTGCGTTGCTCTGCTTTATTGATAATTGGAATGTAGTTGAACAACCGCTGATTTATTTTGATAATGAGGGTATGTATCCGCTTTCCGTAACGCTTACTGATGTCGGAAGTTCGGATTACGGCATAATATTTGCCTGCGGAGTTATATTTATGATTCCTGCATTGCTTATTTATCTTTACGGACACAGGGATATTGATTCGCCGTTTGTCGGAACTGATAAGGGATAGGAGAGAGGTTTTTATGAAAAAAGATAAGCTAAAGAGCGTAGTGTTGAAATTTTCAATTGTATTTTTTATTGTGATTGCATTACTTACATATTTTTCAAAAACAATCAATAATATGCTTCTTCCAAAGGTCAAAGTGGTTTCGGTTCAAACAGGTGTAATTGACGATACCGCAGGTTCAAATGATATGAAAACACATTATCTTTTGCCTGTTTCATCGGTGGATGGGGCAGGCAATACGGGAATAGTATTTGTTATAAATAAAACCGAAAACGGTGATGCAACAGTTGAAGAGGTTTCGGTGGATATATGTAACAGTGACGAGCTGTATTGCGAGGTGACATCGGACTCACTTTTTGGCGACAGTCAAGTTGTATATAAAACAACCAAGAGTATAGAAAACGGTTCAAGTGTTTATATTGAGGAGGAAACAGTGTGAGCAAAAGAAAAATTGTTTCGTTTCTGTTACTGCTGTTGCTGACTGTGAGCGTTTTTATTGCGAATATTATAATCATTGAAAATGCAAAAGGACAATTACCTGATGTTACTCAATTAACTTATGATAAAAATTCCGAAACTGCTCCAAAAACGGTTTCTGAACTTGAAAAGCTGTTTGAACGGATTACTGACAAAGGCATAGCTTTTTGTTCCGAGGGTAAAGAAACAAAAGTTAAGGAAGAAACCGTAACTACGGTACTTGTGAATGAAAACTGGTTTTCGGGTTATAAGACCGAAATTAACGGCGAAAATATTTCGTCCAAAAACATAGATAACAGAGATAAGGTTGCAATAATTGGAAGTTCTCTTGCTCTCAAACTGTTTTTTACAACAGATGCAGTCGGTAAAAAGATTTGCATTGACGGAAATCAATATACAATTTGCGGTGTGATATGCGAAAACGAAAGCTTAATAAATAAGTTTTCTGCTGATGACAAACAGAGAGTGTATGTTCCATATACAACATCCGAAAATTATGGTGACAGAACGGTTGATATGATTGTTTACGATAACTCGGTATATACGGGAGCAATTGTTGAGCAAATGGATTTGCCGCAGTATTATTCGGTTAATCTGAATGAGAAAAATCAAACGCTCTCGTCATTTGAACATATTTTATACCTTGCAATATTTATCGGATTTAGCATTATTGCATTGAAGTTGTGGTATAGGTTCAGCAGAAAATTTTTTGAGGAGATAAAAGAAAATCTCAAATTAAACTACTTTCTGAAATCGCTAAAAAATATTCCGTTAAAATATGTTGCACTTGTGCTTGTTTTTGCAGGAATACCTGCCGTGCTTTTGATTGTATTTAATATTTGTGATTTCAGCATTTTTATCCCCTCAAAATATATACCGAATGATAACATTTTCGACATTTCAAATTACCTGAATGTGCTTGTCGATAATGCACAAACACTAAACTCACAAAGCCTAACAGGAAATCCAATGCTTGTAAATCTGTTCTCAAGAACATTTACAACGTCACTGTGGCTGACAATAATATTTTTGATTAGTATTATAACCGTGCTTTTAAATTTGACAGAATTAAAACTTCATAAATATAAAAACACCGACAAGCAGTAACTAAACTTGAAACCGAACTCAGACCTTTGAAGAATACAAAGAATTTCTTTAAAAAGATTATTATCAGCAAAACTTCAATGAAGTCTTGGACGGATGAGGACGGAATACTCCATCTTGGACTTTATGAGTTTCTGCTGAATGTAAATTCCCTCGAATTGTAAACTAAATAGGCTCAATGTCAATAGCTGCGGAAAGCCGAAAAATAAGAATGTATGAAATTTATAAGCAACAAAAATTGTAAAAGAGCAAGTGATACACAACTAAGAACAAGGCACAACTTACGGAAAAATCCGTTCAGCTGTGCCTTTGATTGTGTTTGTGAAGTTGTAATGCTGTTTTTATTACGGCTTTGTCAAGAAAAGTGTGTAAGTTTTTTAAAATCATAAAAAATTCGCAAATTTCAATTTCAGGTGTATCCGACAGCTATATGAAATCCCTGCCGACACATAAGTTTGCCTACACAAACGGCAAGGTAACTAATATCACCGAATATGGTACTGACGGCACAAAGAGCAGTACCGCAAGTAAAGGCGGTAAAGTAACAGTCGATAATTCACCTGCAACAGAAGAGGACGGTTACTATCAGTACCTCGGAACAACTTCACTCAAGGTTGAAAACCCAACAAGCGAAGATAATACCGCATTCTTTACAGGTTTTGCACTGATGATAACTCATTGGGTAACAAGTATATCTATCAGAATATCAAAGTAGGCAGAGCAGGGGTATCGTTTAAAATTAACGGTACAGCAAAATCAAATTCAGTTCCGCTTTCAAACGAAAACAGAACTTTCGGTATTGCAATCAATATTTACTATAATAACGACAGTACACCTGAATTCCATTATCAGAACTTTAGTGCTAACACAGACGGTTATCAGCAGGTATCGCTTTCGGTAACTCCTGAAAAAACAAATGAAGTTGTAAATTATATTGCATTTGCTTTCGTTTACGGTTATAATGAGAATGAAATTTTAGATATAGTTTCAGACAATAATTTGAATGGTAAGATAAGAATATGGTGAATTTAGAAGTAGTCGGAGAAAATCTTCGTTGGTATTTACATATTTATATAAATAATAAGTCGTATTGCCTTAGTAAAGATAATCCGAGCTTTAATATTGAACTGCCGCAGGGTAAGCATACAATGGTTGTAATTGGAACTAAAATGAAAGATTATAATCTTGAAAGCACTTTAAAATCAATGTCATTCAGTTTTAGACCTACATTGGTTCAAGGGTATAAAAACAGAGGCATTCTAAATCATATACTCAGTTGGAATAATAAAACAAACTTTTTTATTAAGAAAATTGAAATTGATATAAGGTCAAATCCCAAAATAAGTTTTTCTGTAGGAAATTATTCAAGATACAATTTTTTTGACGCTGAAGAAGTAGTAAAAGATATTCAGATTACCAAAAATGCTCATGTGAAAAGTGTTGCGGTTGAAAGTTATGATTTTGTAAGCAGAAAACAGAAGATAAGATATTACCTTGTTCAGTTGCTTTTGTTGCTGACAAAGTATGCTATAAATATCTATTTTGCTATTTCGGAGATGTGCTTGGATGTACAGTATATAATAGATCCTGAATCTGTCAGTATTGTGTATGCAAGTCATGGTCACAAATTTAATATAATTTTCAGCAGTTTGTTGCTTGGTGCATATTTATTTAGATTTGTTTTTTACCTTGTAAAATGGATAAAATGGGTGAGAGATAATTCGGATGTATTGAAATTTTAAAAATGAAATTTACCTTTTGAATTTTGAACTCACTTAGTAAATGAATTTGTGTACTATTTATTTACTAATTGTCTTCTGCTTGCTTTTTATTATTGTAATTAATATGCATTTAATACCGATTACGAGTATGCAGACGGTAAGGCTGAAAATTCAACAACTAATCTTATTAGCAAGTTCAGCCAGTCATATGGCGGTGACAGCGTTTTATCTTGTGATTATTCTAATGGCAGTATTGCTGAGATTAGACAGAACGGCGAACTCAAACTCATAAATAAATATTCTTATGACAGCCTCCTATGATAATTTCTTTATTATCATAGGGGGTGATTTTTTTTTTATTGTACATTTTGGGAGATTAGTTAAATGAATTTATCTGACAGCGAATGCATAAAATAGCGATAAAATAGTTTGACTAATATATAATATTGTGTTAAAATTATGCGAAAAGGAGGGGGTGACAGTCCTATGGGGCAATATATGCCGATAGTGTGGATAGGCTTTGCGATATTTATGTTACTCTGCGAAGGCTTTACAACGCAGCTTGTATCAATATGGTTCGTTCTCGGCTCGGTTTGTGCCGCAGTAACTACAATATTTACAAGCG
>CABRZP010000024.1 GCA_902475545.1 uncultured bacterium | reverse complement strand
CGTCGGGCTCATAACCCGAAGGTCGTTGGTTCAAATCCAGCTCCCGCAACCATTTCACTGGAAGTATCAAACTCAGATACTTCCAGTTTTTTAGTCTTTTTATGGTTTTCCAAAGACGTCCAAAACGGATTTATATGAAACTTCAAGTTAATATTGATTTTATTTATTTTCTCTTGCACGTAACCGTTCTATATTTCTTTGTATTTTTTCATTGACTTCAGTACCTTCTCTATATGTGGCCAGTCTATCTTGTAAGTCGTGATGTTTAATTTTTTTTGATAAATCTATTGCCAATTTGTCTTGATATTCTGAAGGTATATGTGCAAATTTGTATAGAAGTCGTTCGTGTAATGCATAATTATCAATATTTGCTAATAATGCATGCTGTTTTGGAATGATAGTTCTCGGTAGTAAGTGAACGAAACTTGCAAGATGTTCAATAGTTTCAGGATGAGCATATTGTTCAGCTATTTTATAGAATTTATGAATTCTTTCAGGGATAATTTCTTGTAATGTTGCAGTTATATCATCTTTCATTTCCATAGATGGTCCCTTGCGTTTTGATAGTAATGGGATTTCATTGAACAATATAATCTGAGTTACTCTATCTTCCGTTTGAACAAGTTTTTCAAAATATTTTACAGCATCTTTATGCGGTAAATATTTTAGTACGTATGCTAATGCTTGATTAACTTTTGGAGAATTAAGTTTCAAGCATTTATCTATATAAAAAGTTTTGTTTTCCATGTATTTAATACCAAGAGCAAGTCCGGCATTGATGCTATCACCATTACTATTCTGTTTGTTATTAAGTCTAAATCTTGTAAACCAGTAGTTAATTCTTTCTTCCGGTGGTAAATTCTTAATTTTTTCTAATTCTTTTCTTGCTACTTTGTCTGTATTTTTAATTCTGTTAACAACACGCATTCCGCCGTAATCATAGTTGTAACCTTTTATTCTGTTGTAGCCGATAACCGGTCCTGATTTTTCTTCATCAGTACATTTAATTCCATATTTGTATTCTGAAACAATTCTTTTTGGTAATCTGACATCTTCGTCTAAAAATTTGCTGACAATATATCCGGATCTCATACTACCAAAGAAGAATTTGCCACGGTGAGTGTCTAATCCTTCATGGTTTCTCCAATAAATACCGTTGTTTATTTCAGCATAGCAACCGTGACTTTTGAAAGGGTGCCAATCTCGAGCTTTTATTTGATGGTATACTTTTATAACAAATTCATCCTCTTCTTTTGTATCTCTAAGTCCGCTGAGTTTAAATACTTTGCCTTTTCCGCCGGCATCAATGTATTCGACATTAATATCATCCCAAGGTCTGATAATATTATGTTTTTGAAGCACATTGGTTAACATTTCATTTACTTTTTTAGGACGTCTGTTTTGAATTTCGTCTATTGTGCTGTATGCAGTTGGTTCGAAATCTCTAATGGCAAATGTTATATCATCAAATGTATTTAAAATTTCTAATATAGCTTCTCTACGGTTTCCTGCAGGCAATTTTTGAAATATGAAATTAGGAAGCTGACCGACAACAGGATTTGAGTTTGGGTGTTTTTTTAATATTTCGACAATGTCTTTTTGACCGTCAATAAAAATTTTATTTTTAAAAACTTTTGTTAGCCCTGTAAAGTTAGGGGTGTTTTGTGCAACAATAGTTTTTCTTGAATTCTTATACCCTACCCCGGTATATGGGTTCATTTGGACAATGTTTGGTCCGATTGCATTAATAATCATATAAACTTAACTCCTTATGTTTGTTAATATATAAAACACAACAAAATAAATTTTGCTATATTTATAAATAAATTGTTACACCTTTGGGATTTTAAAACGTTAGTGAAAAGGATTAAAATTTACTATTTGTAAAAAGTACTTGATTTTACATATTTAGTATTATAAAATTTTGTTAGTCGAATGTAAATAAATATTCAAGTTTGGAATCTTGAAGGAAAGAGGTAAAAATGAAAAGCGGAATTCACCCGGATTATAAGAAAACTACTATTAAATGTGTATGTGGTAATGAAATTGAAACCGGTTCAGTAGTTGAAGGTTTGACAGTTGAAATTTGTAATAACTGCCACCCATTCTATACCGGTCAACAAAAAATCTTAGACTCTGAAGGTAGAGTTGAAAGATTCAACAAAAGATACGGTAAGAAAAACTAATCGTTATTTTAGAATAGATTTAAAAAAGATGGAATATATTCCATCTTTTTTTATTTTTATTTCCAAGGGTAATTTCGAGGAATTTTCCAACTATTTTTTACAATCCATGCTGTGCAGGAATATGCTTCTGAATTATTAGAGTCAGAACAGCTTTCTTTCTTATAAGGATTTTGAATATCTTCTAATGGTATATCGTATCCTTTTGGCTGTAAACCATCGGTATTACTAATAAAAAATTCAAATACATCAATTCCTCGAATATTTGGTTTTTCTATTCCGTTAATATCAATGGCAATGCCCCTGCGGCTTCCGTCAACCTGAACCCAATTATCAACAAATAGTATTGCTCCATTTTGCATTGTGAATGTTGCGGTTCCTGTACTTGCAAGTATGTCAAGATTAAAGTTTTTTCCGTTTGGAAATTTATAATGTAATTTACTGTTTAATTGAGCTGCTTTTTGTTCATTGTGTTTAATATAAGGTTTTAGGTATTGATTGATAAATTTGTCAGAAGGAAGAGCCATATCCCATCCGCTAATATCATCATTTTCGTATTCTGACAATTTAATTGCCATTGCTAGTTCCGCATAACTTTTTTTTAGTTTGTTAATCGTTATATTTTTACGGTAGCTGGTAATAAGTACAGGTATTGTAACAGCTGCTACTATTCCAATTATGCCAATAGTTATGATTGTTTCTGCTAATGTAAATGCTTTCTTTTTGAATTTCATACATGGTATTATAATATACATAAATGTATATGTAAATAGTATGTATTGAATATTATAATACTATATTATTAATAAATGACTTATGAAGATTTTAATAGTAAATTCGGGACAAAATTGAAATATTACAGATTATTAAATGGTCTAACACAAGAAGAATTATCTGAAAAATTAGATGTAGATGCTCACTATATTAGTGATATAGAACGAGGTACCAGAAATATTACTTTGAAAACTTTCCATAAAATTGCATCAGCTTTAAGTGTTGAACCTTATAAGTTATTTTATTTTGATTAATTCGGCTTTCTTCTAATTTCTTTATTAACATTTATTGCCATGCTCTCTTATTTTGTATATTATGGTAAAAAGAAGGGTGAGAGGGGTGTTTTATGGATGGTAATAATAAACCGGTTGTAAATCTTATATCAAAACCGGAAAATATGTTAAAAACAGTTTATACAGCTTGCAGAACTTGTTATAGTGCGGATTATCCGATAAATATTTATGAGAGTACTGATGACGAAGAAAAAATGCTTAAACTTATAAAAAGAGTTATTGGTTCCGGTCATTATTCTACAATAGAACATATTCAGGTAAGTTTTGCTATTTCAAATGTTTCAAGAGCTTGTACGCATCAGCTTGTAAGGCATCGTCACATGTCTTTTTCTCAAAAATCGCAAAGATATGTAAAGGAAAAAGGGCAATTTGATTATATTATTCCGCCTACAATTGAACGAAATCCTGAATTAAAAGAAAAATTTGTTAAGTTTATGGGCCAGATTTCAGATCAATATCAAGAGTTTGTAGAAGCAGGAATTCCTGCAGAAGATGCCAGATTTGTTATGCCAAATGCTGCGGCAAGTTCTCTTGTTGCAAGTTTAAATCTTCGTGAAATGATTCACCTTGCTAATTTAAGATTGTGTACAAGAGCTCAATATGAAATTCGCTGTATGGTGAAGGCTATGTGTGATGCTCTTGTAGCAGAAGAACCATGGTTAAAAGATTATCTTGTTCCAAAATGTGAAAAATTAGGTTTTTGCGATGAAGATAAATCTTGTGGCAGAAAAATTACTAAAGAAGAATTATTTAGCAAGGTGTAGCCTATGAAAGCACTTATTCAAAGAGTAAAACGTGCCTCTGTTACTATTGATGGAATGCTGTATTCCAAAATTAGTAAAGGAATATTAGTTTTGCTTGGTGTAGAAAAAGGGGATGATAAAAGTAATGCTGAGAAATTGGCAGAAAAAATTGCAAAGCTTAGAATTTTTGAAGATGAAAATGGTAAGATGAATAAATCGGTTTCTGATATTACCGGTGAAATTCTTGTAGTTTCTCAGTTTACGCTATGCGGAGATTGTAAAAAAGGCACTCGACCGAGTTTTGATAAGTCTGCACCTCCGGAAATTGCTGAAGATTTATATGAGTACTTCGTTGAACGGTTTAAAACTCTTAACATTCCTGTTTGTACAGGTAAATTCCGTGCTATGATGGATGTTGAGCTTATCAATGACGGGCCTGTTACCTTTATGATTGAAAAATAGTTTTGACAGGACTTGATAATATTTTTATTATATGTTACAATATTCGTATAAGTTAGAATTTTTATTTTAAATCGATTTATATTGTGAGGATGATATTACCTTAATTTATTTTTTATTATGAGTTATTTTTTATTATTTAATTAAGAGGCTTTTATTATGTATGTAAACAAGTGCATTAAGTGCGGTCGTGAATTTGAAACAAAAAACCCTAAAAGAGTTATTTGCCCGGATTGTTTATACCCGGATAAAAAAATGATGGTTAATTCTACAGAAGAAGCTGCAGCTCCGGTATCAGCTAATGAACCGGTAAGTAATTATTCAACTGAGGAAAAACCTCAATTCTATAGCAGTTATTCAAGCGGCGGTGAAGAAAATCCTAGACCGTATAATAACAGACCTCAGCAAAGATCTTATAATTCAGGTAACAGACCGCAACAAGGCGGTTACAATAATAATTATAACCGTCAGGGTGGGTATAATAATCGTCCAAATTATAACAGAGATAATCGTCAAGGTGGTTACAACAATAATAGATCTTATAATAGAGACAATCGTCAACAAGGCGGTTATAACCGTCAGGGCGGATATAATAACAATAGAGCAGGTGGTTTCCAACAACGCAGACCTCAGGCTAATAACAGATTTAATAATAACAGACGTCCAATGAATAATCGTAACAAGGCTCCAAAACAGCTTCTTGTAAGTAGAGAACAGTTGGAACAAATTGAATTGTTATATAAATTGATGTTACCGCTTCCTAATCCGGATGCACATGAAGTTATCGGTGAAAAAATTGGATTAGAACCAAGAAAGGTATTTTTTGGTATCAATTTAGTTCGTCAAAAAATGATGCTTCCAAAATTACCGTTCCCTAAACGTAAATTAGCAATTACTCCGGATCAGTTGAATGCTATTAAAATGTTATATGAACCATTACTTCCAGTTCCTCCAATCGGTTGTCACAAAATCATTGCGGCACAACTAAAAATGGACGAATGGAGAGTTCACGTAGGTATAGGTTTGGTTCGAGCTCAGATGGGTATGGAACGTTGGAATCAAGATAGACCAGATGTTCCTGAAGAATTTAAAAATCAAAAAGCTGAAGAAGCTCCTAAAAAAGCCTCTAAAACCAAAAAAGCTGTAGAGCCGGAAGCTCCTGTTGCAGATGAGGCAGTGGAAGAAGCTCCAAAGAAAAAAAGAGGCAGAAAACCTAAAAAGGCTGAAGAGGAAACTTCGGAAGAATAATTATGGTTAAATACATTTCTGTCGGAAAAATTCTTAATTTCCATGGAATTAAAGGTGAAGCAAGAGTTGGTTATTCTAAAAACCAGCAAGATTTTTTTGCATCATTGGATACTGTATTTATTAAGCAGGACAATGAATATGTTGAATTTGAAATTTCATCTATCCGCCCGAATAAAAATGTCATGATTATTAAATTTAAAGGCATTGACTCTATTAATGATATATTGCCATATAAGGGGTGTTTGTTATTTGTAGAAGAAGATGTTGTTCGTGAAAATCTTGACGAAGATGAGTTTTTGATTGATGAACTTGTGGGGCTTGAAGTTTTTGATAGTAGTGATGGTAAAAAGCTAGGATTTGTTATTGGAGTTTCTAATAATGGTGCCAGTGATTTGATTTCAGTTAAGACAAATTCTAAAAAGATTTGCCTTGTTCCGTTTGTTAAAGCAATTGTTCCGGTTGTTGATATCAAGAATAAAAAAATTATGTTGAATAATATAGAGGGTCTTTTAGAATGATTTTTGATGTCTTAACATTATTTCCTGAAATCATTCAATCTTATTGTGATGTCAGTATTATGAAAAGAGCTCGAGAGAGCGGAATTTTTAATGTAAATACTGTCAATCCGCGAGATTTTACTCTTGATAAGCATAAAAAGGTCGATGATACTCCATATGGCGGTGGGGCAGGTATGGTATTGGCACCTCAGCCTTATGTTGATGCGTATGATAGTATTACTAAATCACAGAATTCGATTACTGTAATGCTTTCGCCGCAAGGTGAACCTTTGACTGAAAAGTTGGTTATTGATTTATCAAAATATGACCAAATTATAATGTTATGCGGCCATTATGAGGGGTTTGATGAAAGAATTCGTGAAATTATTCAACCGAGAGAAATTTCTATTGGTGATTTTGTATTGACAGGTGGTGAATTGCCTGCATTGTGTTTAATAGATGCTGTTAGTCGAAAACTTGAAGGAACTTTAGGAAAAATAGAATCTGCGGAAGAAGACAGTTTTTCAAATGGTTTGTTAGAATATCCTCAGTATACAAAACCTCGTGATTTCAGAGGGTATAAAGTTCCGGAGGTTTTATTAAACGGTAACCATAAAGAAATAAACGAATTTAGATTTCAACAACAAGTGGAACGTACTAAAAAGCGTAGACCTGATTTATATCAAAAATACTTAGAACAAATCGATTCTATTTAATTGGCCAGCCAGGAGTCCCCCAGCCAAGGAAGTTTCTTAAGAATTCGTATGCTCCGTATATGCCAAGTCCGCCTGCACATATTTTACCAAGTTTACCTTTTCCAAATAAAGCTCCAATGCCTAAGCCAAGTGGAACAACGTGATCTACAAGCATTGATGTGAAACCTTTAACATATCCTACACCTTCATTGATAAATCTTTTCCAAGCACAATCAAGTTCCATCTTGTAGGAAGCTTCTTTTACACCTTCTTGAATTTTACTCATGTTGGTTGAGTATAAGGAATTATTTAAATAATATGCAGTAGAACTTGCATCTTTTTCGCTTGAATATAAATCAGCTTGCATTTTACCTAAGTAATGAGCGTCATATGTGACAAGACCCAGAGCAGCAAGCCCAACTCCTTTTGCTATAAGTTGAGATTTTGTATTATGTCTAAAATAATTTCGTATTGATTTTCCTATTTTCATATTTATGCGTTCCCGCTGCTTTCTGTTTTGGTTTCGGTTTTAGTCTCAGTTTTGCCTGATTTATTGTCGTTTTTTACAGGAAATTCTTTTTCTACTTGTTTACCTGACATTTTTAACAGGATTTTACTTGCATCTTCGGCATCCATACCATAGGCTTCTTTTGAAGCTTGCATATTAGTTAAGACTTTAACTGTAAAATCATCACCTGTAGCTATTCTGCTGTCTAATGCGGATAATGCTAATACTCTGACTTCAGCAGATGGGTCTTGCAGCATTTTATTAACAAGTGCATTTAATGCTTTGTCATCGCATCTGGAATCGTCTTCTTCAAGTCTTGCGTATACTTCTTTTGCCGCTGATAATCTTACATTTTTATCTTGACTGTTTAAGTAATTTTCTAGATTTCGAATGTAATCATCTGTTAATTGAACAATTTTTCTTTTTTCAGTTTTTTTCTTGTCATTATCATTTGAAGTTTGTGTTGTTGATGTTGTTTGAGTTGTTTGAGCTGTTCCTGTAGTTTGTCCTCCAATTTGTCCGGTATAATAATTTGACGGATAACAAGGAGCATTTACGTTATATGTTGGCGGTAAAGCTCCCGGAGGAGTAACTGAAGGGTTAAATATTTGGATATTTACCCCTGCCATACTTGCCGGTACCTGTACATTTTGTGCTTGAGGTTGTGCAGCTGGCATTGGTGGCTGTTGACATTGTGTTTGAGCCATTTGCGGCTGGTTAACATAATAGCCTTGCGGATATGCATTTGGTAATGCATTATTTTGCTGTTGAACCTGCTGTGGTTGTTGTGGTGTTTGCTGATATGCACAATCGCCGCAATTATAACTACTGTTGTATTGCGGTTGAATAACAGGTTTTTGCTGTATATTATTTTGACCGTTAACTTGCATGAAACACTACCCTTATTACTACTTACTATATTAAAGTATTTCGGTAATAAGAATTTGCCATGTTTGTTAAGTTTTGTTAATTATAGTCCAAGTTTGCTTAACTGTATTTTATAAAACTCTACATTGATATTTAGGTTTTCGCCTATTGCAAGTAGTAATTTTATAAATTTAATATCTTTGTCACCCGGTTTTTCGTTATTTTTTTCTAAAATATCGCCAATACGGTGATAAATTTTATTGTAATAAATGTTTTGAGCTTCAGATATATCAATTTGTAATTCTAATTTTTCTATGATTGCAAATAATTCTACAATACTGTCAGCTTGTTGAATTTCAAAACTTTTTGTTAATCTGTTTAAATTAGTGATAATTTTTTTAGCAAAGTTTTTATTAGAAGGTGTTTTGTCTATTTCAATATTCATTTTCTTTGCTTCAAAGTTTATATCACTAATTTCTTGGATTATAGGGGTTTCAACAAATCCGTTGCTGTCAGCAAGCAGATCATTATATCTGTGACTTAGAGCGTATGATGCTGATATCTTGAATTCTTTCGGAATTTCAAGACCAAGATTTTGCATGTGGTAGATTGAACCTTTACCTTGAGCGTACATATCTTTATAAGTGTTTGCAAATTTTTCAAGTTGATCCTTTAGAAGGATTTGAAGAATTTTCTTTCTTTCTTCAATAAAGATATCTTTTAAAGTAAAGTATTCTTTTCCGAATTTTTCGTCAATTGCTCTAATTATTTCTGTAAGTGGATTTAAAGCAAATGTTTTAATTAAAGAAGTTTTTAATTCGTTAAATTCTTCATTTGTTGAGAATTCTTTTATTGCACAGTGGAAGTCTCCACCTGAATACTGCATAATTGCAAAAATCAGATTGGCTTTTTGAAGGGTAACTTTTGATTGAATTTCAATATTACCTATAACAAAGTTAGAGTTACCTTTTTGAACTTTTTGATAACTTTTACGTTTTACTGTATAGCAATATACATCTTCTTCATCTTCAAAGTCCTGATAGATTGATGAAATAGCCCATAAACAGGCGATTTCTTTAGATGAAACTACAGAAGGTTTTACAAACCTTTCGTAGATATCTTTACCTGTGCCAAATTCTGTAATATTACTTTTTGCTTCAGCTAAAATTTCTTTAAATTTTTCTTCAAAATTTTCATTAGAGAAAGATGCAGCCAATTGCATTGCTCGTGCTGCATATTTCATAATTTGTACGGTTTCTATTCCAGAAATCTCAGAGAAAAACCATCCGCAGCTTGTATACATAAGCATTGCCTGTCTTTGGATTTCTAATAGTTCCATACCCTTTACTTTTTCATCTTCTGTTAAGTCAGGATTAAAGTTTTCTTTCTGGAATTTTCTAATATTTGAATAACTTCTGTCCAGAATAACTTCTATATAATTATTTCTAACATCCCACGGATTTTTGTTAAAGTATTTTGGTCCTTCATTTTCGAATAATACAGCAAGCTGGTCTCTTAAATAATCAAGAGCATTTCGAAGAGGTTGTCTCCATTTTTGGTTCCATCCTGGATGACCGCCTGTAGAACAGCCGCAATCTTCGCACCATCTGCCGACTCCGTGGAAGCAGCTCCAAGAAGAAGCTTGTTTTATGTCAGCTTCGTAATCACTTTTGTATTCGTCAAGATATTCTGCATAATTAGTGATTTTAAATCCTTCATCTTCAGCTTTAATTTTTAAAACATAAGAAAGTGCCATATCTCCAAATTTTGTATGGTGTCCGTAACTTTCTCCATCTGTAGCTATGTTTACAAGCTGTGGATAATCTCTAACATCAGAAACCCCTTCTTTTAAACGTTTTATGAATCTGTTACCATCTTTTAGAAGTTCATCAAATGCAACAGAGCGGGAAATTGCACCATCATAGAAGAATAAATCAATTGTTTTTGACGGGTCTTCTTTTATTGTATAGCTGTATGAACGAGCCGGATCAATATTTCCCCAGCTTACGTCCTGCCATTCTTTATCTGAATTCTTTTTAATTTTTAAAGCCTGATATGGTGATAATACTGTAAATTTAATTCCGTTATCTACTAAAACTTTTAATGTAGCGTCATCAACTGCAGTTTCAGCAAGCCATATACCTTCCGGCTTTCTTCCAAATCTGTATTCAAAATCACGAATTCCCCATTTAACTTGAGTTTCTTTGTCGTGAGCATTGGCAAGAGGCATAATTATATGGTTATAAACCTGAGCCATTGCATTTCCGTGTCCGTTATGTTCGGAAATACTTTCAATATCTGCTTTTATTATTCTTTCGTAAGTCAGAGGTGCAAATTCTTCCATCCAGGAAAGTAATGTTGGTCCGAAATTAAAACTCATATATTTGTAATTGTTTACAATATCAAGAATTTTGTTTCGGTTATCTACAATTCTTGATACTGAGTTTGGATTATAACATTCTTTACAAATTCTTTCGTTCCAATCATGGAAAGGCAGAGCACTGTCTTGCAATTCAATAGCTTCAAGCCATGGATTTTCTCTTGGCGGTTGATAAAAATGTCCATGAATTGTTAAAAATTTATCTGTAGTTGTATTCTTTTCCATAATTTATTCCACACCTCTTCTGTGTTAAATTTATTGATTTAGAGTATCTTTTTTAGGTTCTTTTTTTGTTAAAACCTTAAAATCATCAACGTCCATCCAAGGATCGCCAAGTGCAGTAGAGAATACTCTTCCTGTAAATTCAACTTCATCTCCTGCATCTAAGTCTATATTTTTTTCAGCAATATCTTTGTCTAAGAATATTTTTAATTCTGATAAAGGAATGTTGTGATTGGTAATATCAGGTCTTTGAATTAAGAAAGAAATATATTTTTCAGAGGATCTCATAGCCGGAGCATAATCAAGTCCAAGTGTTGAAAATTTATCAAATTTAGCCTTTATACGAATATTTCTTTTTAAATATTTATAAGGGTTAGCTACAACGTCAAGTGCGTTAACTGTAGTGTATTGTACAGCCTGCTGTTGAGCTGGAGCAGTCATTACCGCTACTGGTGCAGCGTTAGTGTTAACATTGTTTATTGTAATTCCTATCGTTAGTGCGATGGCTAAAGTAAGGCTGATTATATTTCTTTTTTTCATTTTTACCTCTTATTTAAACTTAGTTACTTTAACAGTGTAGCATATAATTTAAAGAAAATAAACTGTACACATTAATTATATTACTTTATATGTTAAGCATATATTATAAATTATTTAAAACTCTTGCCTTTTTCTTGTTTCTCAGGTATAATGTTTCGTGTAAAAGATTAAGGGTTTTTATAGAGACCGCTCTATATAAGAATTATCACCCTTAGAAGGAAAAGAGATATACTCTATCGATGAGTAAAACAGAATTTAACTACAAATTTATAAAAGAAAAAGCCGGACCGGGAAATTGGCGTAGAGGTTATGAATACCATTTAAAAGATATGGTATTTGATAATTATCCTGAAAAGAATTTTTATATGGGCAAAGTTAAAGGTAACTTTCAAGCTCATTACAATACTGATTTGATTTTTAAGAAAAATAAAGTAGAAGCTCGTTGTAATTGCCCTCTGAAAGACGAATGGTGCAAGCACGCTGTTGCTGTCGCATTAAAAGCTATTGACGAACATGCTTATGAAGATTGGTTAGAAACTAAATTCGGAATGGAATTTGATTTTCCTGATGAAAATACTGCATTAACAGAAGAACCTCAGGGTAGTTATATTTTCCACTTTAATCCAAAGAGAAAGGCTAATTTCTTTTCTATACTTGTAAGATCTCGTGAAAACGGTAAAATTGTAAGACAGATTGAACCGATTCTTCGTGCGGTTATTGAGGCACAAAAGCAGGCAGGGTTAGAGTTAAATAATTCTCAAAAAGTCGAACTTTTAATATTTCAACAGTTATTGAAAATCTCAAGACAGGATAAAAAGGCCGGATGGTATGATATACCGATTGCAAAATTTGGTCCGGTATTTTCATTATTAGCTAAAGCTGATGAGGTTTTGGATGAAAAAACAAAAGAAAGATTAAAATTTACTGATGATGAATGGAAGCTTGTTTTGTATGTAAACACTTCAAATGTTCCGGGAACCTTGTTGTTATCTTTAGAGTGGCAGCGTCCGGATTTTGATGATGTTTATCCTTTTGAGGAAGTTCGTTATTTTTCAAGACATTTGAAATGGGGCAGGTATAAAAATATTATTTTCCCTACAAGTGTTGCAATTCAATCTATTCCGCAAAATCTTATTAAATCTTCGTTTACTGATTTGAAAGATGCTGAATGCGGAAAGTTTATTTATGAAGATTTGCCGAAGCTTCGAGAAGTAATGGATGTTGTTATTGATGAAAAAATTTCAAAATTAATGCTTGAAGAACGTCCGCCAATTAATGTTGTAACAATGGGAATTGATTACGACCAGTCATTAAAAGCTTCATTGGATTTTGAATATGATGGTGTTAGAGTTCCGTTTTCCAAGTCTTCTAACGATAAGGCTCCTTATATTACTGTTAAAAAGCCGGATGAAGATATTATTTATTGGGTAAAACGTAATTTAAAACGTGAAAACGAAGCTTATGCAATGCTTTTGGCTTGTAAGTTTGTTCCGATGCAAACAAATAATCTTGCCTTAGAAAAAGAAAATGCTATTGATTTTTATAACTATTATTTAAAACAAGCCGGTGAAGGATGGAAATTTGAAGAAAAAGATGATATGTCTTTCTTTAAATTGATGGATGAACCTTTCAGACTTTGTGCAAAAATTGACTTCTCTGATGAACAGCCTGATAGTTTTGATATAAATATTTATGGTCAAGCCGGAGAAGAAATAATTAATTTTGATGATATTTACGAAACTATTCAAAATGATGAAAAGTATGCTCGTATTAGAAGTCTTGGTTTTGTAGAGTATCCTGCACAAAATATTTATTCAATGATGCGTTCATTTAATTCATTTGATGTTTACAGAAATCCGGATAACCGTTTTACTGTTAAAACCTATCGTGCAGGTTTAATTAATGAACTTAAAAACCTTGGTGTAGAATTGATTTTGAGTGAACGTTTCCAAAAATTCTGGGATCAGATGTCTACATTCTCAACTACCGATGATTTAAAATTGCCGGAAGGCATCAATGCTGAATTCAGAGAATATCAGTTGAAAGGTTTCGGCTGGTTATGGTTTATGTATAAGTACGGTTTGAATGGAATTCTTGCCGATGATATGGGGTTAGGTAAAACTTTACAGGCTTTGACTCTTTTGCAAAAAGCTAAAGAAGAAGACGGTCCGATGCCAACTCTTGTTATTGCACCTACAACGGTTGTTTTTAACTGGGAATCTGAAATTGAAAAATTTGCTCCGACACTGTCTTGTTTGAAACTTCAAGGTGGAGAAAGAAAACAATTTTTCAAAAAAATTCCTGAATATGATGTTATTATTACAAGTTATGCTCTTGTGAGACGAGACATTCAGAAGTTAAAAGATATTAATTTTCGTTATGTTATTTTAGATGAATCACAAAATATTAAAAATGCGACATCTCAAACAGCTCAAGCGGTTAAGCAATTAAATTCTCAGCATAAATTAGCCCTTTCAGGTACTCCGATTGAAAATAAACTGGAAGAGTTATGGTCAGTATTTGACTTCTTGATGCCGGGATTTCTATTCTCAATGGCAGATTTTAATTCCAGATATGTTAATCCGATTATGGAACGTCAGGATAAAATTGTTGAAAAACGTCTTAAATTGCAAATTTATCCGTTTATCTTACGTCGCATGAAACGCGATGTTGCAAAAGATCTTCCTGATAAAGTTGAAAATATTGCATACTGTGAACTTACAGATGAGCAAAAGGATTTCTATTTACAAGTTCTTGACAGTACTAAAGAAGAATTGTTCAAATCAATTGAGCAAAACGGACTTGAAAAGAGCAGATTGTCTATCTTCTCTGCACTTCTTCGTATGCGTCAAATCTGCTGTCACCCGAGACTTTACGATAAAAATAATGTTAAAAATGTTATTTCTTCAGGTAAATTTGAAAAACTTAAAGTTATGCTTGAAGAAATTATCTCAGAAGGTCATAGAATTCTTTTATTCAGTCAATTTGTTGACATGTTAGATATTGTAAAAGCATGGTTAGATAAATCAGGTATTAAGTATGAATACCTGACAGGTAAAACAAAAGACCGACAAGGTGCTGTTGAAAGATTTAATTCAGATCCGACAATTCCTATTTTCTTAATCAGCTTGAAAGCCGGCGGTACAGGTTTGAACTTAACCGGAGCAGATTATGTAATCCATTATGATCCTTGGTGGAACCCTGCCGTTGAAGATCAAGCAACAGACCGAGCTTATCGTATCGGGCAAAAGAAAAAAGTTTTTGTATACAGACTTATTACAAGAAATACTGTTGAAGAAAAAATTCAAAAACTTAAAACTATTAAGCGAAACCTTGTTGACAGCGTAATTTCTGTAGATAGAAATATTACGAAGTCTTTAACAATGGACGATATTCGTGAAATATTCTCTGTAGATTAGGGGGATATAAAGGTAAATGATATGTGATGGGGCTTTATGTGTTCCAAGCTTAGTTACAAGGCCCAAATTTACCAGCAACCCCCAATTATTGTCATTCTGAACTTGTTTCAGAATCTCTTTGTTAGAGGTTTTAATTTTTTATTGTGTACATTTTGAAATATTTTTATTGTTAACTAGCAAAATATTAAAAAAATGTGTTTTATAATTTCTGGAGAATTAATTATGCGTGTACCCCAAGTAAAGTTTTCGATAGATAAAAATAAAGGTTTTTCTTATTTGAAAAAATCTTTCAATAGAATAGATAATCTATTGAAAGATGATAATAAAATTACCGGTTTATTGCCAGATTCGATGCGTAAAAATAAATCTACAGGTTTAACAACGAATCAACTTATAGATCTTATACTTCGTAATTTATAGAAATATATAATTATCTGCAAGTGCAGCTTGGGCTTTGAGTTCCATCGTTGCAAATGTAATAACCGTATTTGCCGCAATAAGCAACTCCTCCATGATGTGAACAGCATCCGGAACGAGTTTCAACTTGAGTTGTTGGAGCAGCTTGGATTGCAGAATATCCTATACCAAATAATAAACCTACTAATGCGATTGTGAAAAATGTCTTTTTCATAGTACCCTCCTGTAACTCTTTTAAATCATGCATTCCGCCACTTTTCTATTAGCCATTGTGCTAGTTTTTATTTTTGAGGTAATACAATTTTTGCTTCAACACTTTTAGATGATTCTATACTATTATTAAACCCGTTTAAAAGTTCAGCTGCAGTTTGTGCATTATAAAATTTTCCGCTTGTTACAAGAGCTGTGCATTCCAATTGTTCTAAATCATCTGAATCTTTTACGTTGAAAGCAATAACATCTATATGCACATCCCGTCGTATTTTTATTAAATTCATAACAAAAGTACAAGGACTTTCATCGCAGTTTTCTCCCCCATCAGTAAGTAATATGATATGTTTTTTGCCGTTAAAGCCCATGAAATCATATTTAATTGCTTGTTTTAGTGAATATGTTATAGGCGTCATGCCTCTGGGTTTTGTTCTTGAAAGTGCATTTTCAATACCGTTACTATTGTTTTGAGCAATTGGAGAAACAAGAACAGAAGCTCTGCAGGCTTCCATAGGAGTAAACCCCATTCTATGTCCGTAAACTCTTAATCCAACCCAAGTATTAGGGTTGATTTTCGGTAAAATTTTTTGCATTGTATCCAGCATAAGGTTAAATTTAGTTGAGCCTTCAAGGTTTTCAGTCATGCTGTTGGATAAATCTAATATAAATAGAATTCTTTCTCCTGCTTCAGTATCAAAATTGTTGCTGAAATTTTGCGGCGAATGCAAGCCATATTGTGAACATAATGCAGGTAAGTTTAATATACAAACTATTACAAGTATGAATAAAAGTTTCTTCATATGGGTAGTTTAAATTTTATTTTTGTAAATTTAAATTACTCAATCATCTTATATTTTTGATTTATAAATATGCTTGAAATATGATAATTTCAAGAGGGTATTAAAATGACAACAAATAAAGAAATTATTAAACAGGCAGAAAAAGATTTACGTGAACAATTTGAAATTATTGATGAAATAAGAGATTACAATCAGGAAAAAGTTTTGCAGGCTTTTATTGATAACCGTGTTGCTCCTGAACATTTTTATACAGTTTCAGGGTACGGGCATGATGATTTGGGTCGTGAAGTTTTAGATAAAGTTTTTGCACAAACTTTTAAGACCGAAAAAGCTCTTGTAAGAATTCATTTTGCTTCCGGTACTCACACTCTGGCATGTGCTTTATTTGGAAATTTAAAATATGGAGATAAATTATTATCTGTTGCTGGAACTCCTTATGATACAATGCAGGAAGTTATCGGTACAATGGGTGATGAAGAAACCCGTCGGGCATCTCTTATTGGTAATGGCGTTTTGTATGATGAAGTTCCATTGATTAATGATACTGATATTGATTTTGAGAAGCTTGAACAAATGGTTGATGAATCGACAACTATGGTGTTAATTCAACGTTCTAAAGGGTATTCAACAAGAAAGTCTTTGACTATCGATACTATAGAAAAAATTTGTAAAATTGTAAAAGCAAAAAATCCTGAGTGTATTTGTTTCGTAGATAACTGTTATGGCGAATTTGTAGATAAGAAGGAGCCAACAGAAGTTGGTGCAGATTTGATGGCAGGTTCGTTAATTAAAAATGCCGGAGGTGGCATTGTTGAAGCAGGTGGATATATTGCAGGTAAAGAACTTTATGTTGAACGTTCTGCAAATAGATTAACTGCTCCGGGTATCGGTTCAGAAGGCGGTGCTATGTTTAATCAGCACAGATTGATGTTTCAGGGCTTTTTTATGGCTCCTTCAGTTGTTGCGGATGCTGTTAAAGGTGCTGTTCTGGCTTCAAAGATTTTTGATACAATCGGTTATGATTCTTCTCCAAAATATTATGAAAAAAGGACAGATATTATTCAGAATATAACATTTGGGGCTCCTGAACCTCTTGAAGAATTTTGTAGAACTATACAATCTTTATCTCCTGTGAACGGTTATGTAACCCCAATTCCTGAATATATTCCAGGATATGAAGATAAAGTTATTATGGCAGGCGGAACGTTTATTGAAGGGTCAACAATTGAATTATCTGCAGATGGACCGATGCGAGAGCCTTATGTTGCCTATATGCAGGGTGGTTTGACTTATTCTCATGTGAAAATTGCTTTAAAAAGATTTCTTGAAAACCTAAATATTTCGCATTAAACGTTAGTTTGTAAAGAAATGTAACTAGGGAAATGAGATGCAAAATTTAATTTGATGTAAAAAGTAGTTCCCAGAGTGCTAATATTATATTTATATAATATTAGCACTCTTTTTTATAAAATTTTTAAGTGTGATTGTAAAATATAAACTTATATGATACAATGTTGAAGCACAATTATGTGTACATGAAAAATTTAGTGTATAGAAGTTATAGAGAGAAGAGAGGTAAATTATGGCATTACCAAATGTAGCGTATTTTTCAATGGAAATCGCTATGGATCAATCACTTAGCACATACTCTGGAGGGCTGGGATTCTTAGCAGGTTCTCATATGTTGTCTGCTGGATATTTACAAATGCCAATGGTTGGTGTAACTATGCTATGGTCATACGGTTATTATGACCAACGAATTGATCATTCAGGCAACGTTGAAGTTGCTTATATCAGAAAATATTATGATTATTTGACTGATTTAAATGTTCAAACTGAAGTTGATATTTTTGGAGAAAAAGTTAAAGTTAAAGCATTTTTGGTTAAACCTGAATTGTTTGGAACTTGCCCTGTATATTTATTAACTACTGACTTTGAAGGTAATAGTGATTGGGCAAGAAGTATTTCTCATAAATTGTATGATGGTAACGAAAAAATCAGAATTGCTCAAGAAACAGTTCTTGGTGTTGCAGGTGTGAGAATACTTCAACAAGTTGGATACAATTTCGACGTTGTTCACATGAACGAAGGTCATGCTCTTCCTGCTGCGTTTGAACTTTTGAGACAATATAACGGTGATTTAAACGAAGTTAAAAAACGTACAGTGTTCACAACTCACACTCCTGTTGCCGCAGGTAATGAAGTTCACTGGGTAGATACATTGTTAGAAGGTGGCTTCTTTGCCGGTGCTTCTCGTGAAACTGCTGTTAATTTAGGCGGAGAAAACTTCTCTTTAACAGTTGCAGCTTTAAGAATGTCCAGAATTGCAAATGCTGTATCTCAATTACACGGCCTTGTTGCTAATAAAATGTGGGAATGGGTTGATGGCAGATGTCCTATAAGAGCTATTACTAATGCCGTTAATCTTCAATACTGGCAAGATAAAAGAATTGCTGCTGTTAAAAACGACCCTAAAGGCTTGTTAGATGTTAAGCGTGAAATGAAAGCTGAGTTGTTCCAATATATTGCTAATGTTGCAGGTAAAAGATTTGATCCTGATGTATTAACAATTACTTGGGCAAGAAGATTTGCTGATTATAAACGTGCATGGCTTATCCTTATGGATAAAGATAGAATTGGCAAGCTTTTGGATGAAAATAAAGTTCAAATTATTTTTGCCGGTAAATTCCATCCGGATGATGTTATGGGTAGAGAAATGTTTAATAAATTGTTGAATAGATCTCATTCATTGAAAAATGTTGTTGTTCTTCCTGGTTATGAACTTCAATTGTCAGGCATGTTGAAAAGAGGTTCTGATATCTGGTTAAATACTCCATTAAGACCTTTTGAAGCTTCAGGAACTTCAGGTATGTCTGCAAATATGAATGGTGCTCTTCACCTTTCTATCTTTGACGGTTGGACTGTTGAAGGTACATTCTCAGGCATAAATGGTTATGCTATTGAGTATCCTGAAATTGATGATGAAATGTCTTGGGAAGAAAGACATTGGAAAGATCATAAATGCTTGATGAGTATTATTGAAGATCAAATTATTCCTACATACTATGAAAATAAAATGGAATGGGCTAGATTGATGCGTCAAGCAATTAGAACATCAGAAGCATATTTCAACTCCGATAGAATGGTTGTTGAATACTATAATAGATTGTATAAACCTATTGCTCATGATGGTTCATGCTCAGGTGAAGAAAAGCAAGAAATGAAAATTACAGAAGCTCCAACTTTTGATGCTTGGACATTCTCAAACATTAAATAGTTTAATTAGGACTATTTATAAGTAAAAAGAGGTGATATTATCGCCTCTTTTTTTGTTGAAAAAATATTTTGTAACGAATTATTAACAAAATAAAACAAAACACTTGAAATCATATTTTTTTAGAGTTACTATATCAAATGTGCAGTGAATGCACAGACCTTAAGTTTATAAAACCAGATACTTAGAATTTATTATCTAAAAACGAAAGTTTTATTAAAGATTAAAAAAGTAAAAATCTTACTTGACAATTAAAATTCAAGTGATAAGATGAGGAAACTCGGGTGTAAGCCAGAGTAAGGAAAGGATCCAATAGCAATAAGCGTTGGATGTATACATAAGTCGAACATTGAAAACAGAATAGCTGAAAACGAGTGTGAGTAATAGAGATATTACAAA
>CABRZP010000023.1 GCA_902475545.1 uncultured bacterium | reverse complement strand
GCAAATATTTTGCAGCCCGCCTCTTTTAATTATTTTTATTTTGAAACTACGTAAGAGCCTTTTGATAAACTTTGAGCAACTTCAATTGCTTTTTTTAGTTGGACATCGTCTTTGGCTTTTATATTTTCATCGGTTAACTCTACAACGATATCAGGTGTGATACCTTTTTTATGGATATCTGTTCCGTTTGGAGTCAGATATTTTTGGATTGTAATATTAATACCTGCACTATCAGGAAGTTTGTTTATTTCTTGAACAAGTCCTTTTCCGAAAGATTGAGTTCCGATTAGGACAGCTCTCTTGTTATCCTTCATTGCTCCTGAGAAGATTTCACTTGCAGATGCTGAACCTTTGTTTAACAGAATTACAAGCGGTTTAGTTGTTAATACTCCACGTGAAGCTTTTTGAGTTTCTTTGTAACCGTCGCGGTCAACTGTACTTACGATTGCTCCGCCATCTAAAAACATATCAGATATGTAGATTGCATTGCTTAATAGTCCGCCCGGATTAGATCTTAAATCCACAATGAAAGCTTTTTTATTTTGGGAATTACTTAAAATATCTGCAAATTCTTTTGATGCATTTCTGCTGATAAATGAGCTTAGTCTGATATAGCTGATGTCGTCAGGCATTTTGATATTATCAGGAATTTTTTGCGAAATTGATTTAATTTCAATTTCAGCACGTGTAATTGTATAAGATTTTGGTTCCATATCTTTACGTTTAACAACTAAAGTTACCTGAGTGCCTTCTTCTCCTCTAATTTGATCAGCGGCTTTGTCAACGGTTATACCTTTTGTGCTTTTGCCGTCAATAGAAAGAATTTCATCATCAGCAAGAAGACCTGCTTTTTCGGCAGGAGTATCTTCAATTGGAGCAATAACCATCAATTTGCCGTCTTTAACACCGATTTGAATACCGATACCTTTTAGTGAACCTTTAATAGAACCTGTTTCGTCTGCAAATTCTTTTGGGTCAAGAAATTTTGTGTATGGGTCGTTTAAGCTTGCAACCATTGTATCAATTGCAACATAAGCATCCTCATTTGTTCTGATTACATCATCGTATTTATGACGCCATTTTCTCCAATCTTGCTCATTGTTAGTCTGGTCAACATATTTGGAATTGATAAGTCTCCATACATTGTCGTATAATTCAGCAGGTGTTGATGCTTGAACATTTGACTGTATTATCCAGCTAAACATTACGATAAATAGTCCAAGGAATATAATACTTTTTTTCATAATTTTTCTCATTCTTATTTAAACCTCCAATAATTCCCTCTTGTTATCAGTGACGAAAATATTTTCAAAATGTTCCTGATAAGGAATTATTACAGGCTTTATATTAACACATATAAAGCTGATTGTCGATAAGGTAAACGGTTGAAATTATGAAGTTAAAAGATTATTTGTTAAATTGTAATAATCTAAATCCTTTTTTAGCTTTTTCCGGATGTTCATCGGGAAGTTCATAGCATTTTATACAACGTGCTTCATAAGTTTCATCTCCGCCAATCATTATTAGAGGTGAATTTTTATCAGCAGGTTTACCGTCAATTAATCTTTGAGTTCTTGTTGCATGTTCACAACCGCATTTCATACAAACTGCATGTAATTTATCAATTTTGGTTGCAATGCACATCAATTCAGGCATATGTCCGAAAGGTTCAGCTTTGAAATCTAATTCAAGTCCTGTGCCGATAACTTTTCTACCTTCATTCATAAGTTGTGTGATAACTTTTGTTATATTTGCATCAAAGAATTGTAATTCATCTATTGCAATAACTTCAGCATCTTTGACAAGGCTTAGAATTTGTACGGAATGTTTCACTTTGACTGCATCTAACCAAAGACCGTTTCTGGATTCAATATAATCACCTTTTGCTCTTGTATCAACATCAGGTGAGATAACTATTACTTTTTTCTTAGCAATAATACATCTTTTAATCCTTCTCAAAAGCTCTTCAGTCTTTCCGCAGCTCATAGGACCTGTTATTATTTCGAAACTATATCCGTCCATTTCCCTTTATTTTCTCCCAAAATACATGTTTAACTTACACTTATTATAAAACTTAAAATCAAAATTGAAAAGTAAATATTTATTAAAAAATCAGCATGGTTTTAGCAATTTATTGAAGGGTTGTTTTTTATAAAAAGGAGTAGTGTAGTAAATTTTTTGGGAAATTTTATGAAATTACCGTCAATTGACTCAGAGATGATTAGACAGTATGCAAAACATGCTAAAGCCTATGGTACAAGCCTTTTGCATATACAAAATAAACCGCTTATTAAAGATTTACAAAATTTAAGATATGCACCTTTAACAGAAGATGTTGTTAAGTTAAGTGAAAAAGCAAAATTTGAAAAGAGTTTAAATTCAAGTCATATTGCTAAACCGATAAAAGTTTCGTTAGGTGGTAAAGAGTCTGAATGGTTGATGTATCGAGGTTCTCAAATGGGTTCTCAAGACGCATTTTGGGCAAAAAATAATTCTACCGGTGATTTGTTTTATATAAAATTTGCACAGGATGCTAAAAAAGAAGGGCATATTGAATCAGAAATAATGGCTTCTAAATTATATAATTTAGCTGGTATTGATACTCCTGAATTAATGCCTGTTAAAATTGACGGTAAGGTAAAAGGTTTGGCAAGTAAATTTATAGAAGGCTCTGACAATGGAACTGCACAACAACTTCAAAAAGGCTTTGCGGCTGATGCATGGCTTGCGAATTGGGATTCGCTTTTAGAGGGAAATACTTTTGTGCATGAAGGCAAGCTTTTCAAGGTTGATAATGGTGGAGCTTTGAAATATCGGGCTATGGGAGAGTTAAAGCCTAATTTTGGCGATACTGTTGATGAACTGGTTACTCTTGTAGATGGCAGAAATTGGGAAAGTACAAGAGTATATTCCGAAATGACTCATGGTGAACTTGTAAAATCCTTTGAGGGCGTTTGCGGTATATCTGATAAAGCAATTCGAGAAACGGTGTCAGATAAAAATTTGGCTCAAACTCTTATAAATCGTAGAAATTATATGAGAGATGTTCTTGCGGAAATGAAAGCACATCCAAGAACAGATGAAAGTTTAGATGTATATTTTTCTAAAATAGCAGGTAAAATTGCAGAAAAAAGAGTCTTTCACCCTGAACTTGTTTCAAAAACTCTTTCTGATAAGATTGCAGAAAATTCAAGCGAATGGGGTATGAGTCTTGATATGCCTAGTACAAAATCTGTTTCAAAGTTTTTAATTGAAGAACTGAAGTCAATGGAAAAGAAAGGTGTAAAAATATCAAAAGATGATATTTTAAAACTTTTTAGTGATATCGCAGATGAAGGTTTAGAATTAAAGAAGCCAAAATACAGTGGAAACTTCAGAGGGCTTTGTGATATGGAAGAGTTGTATCATAGATTGTTTGTTAATCTTTCAAATCTTGCCGAAAAAACTCCGGTTAAAGAAGGGGAAAGTATGTCTTCTTTTGTGACCCGAATAGTCAAATTGAGAGAACGGAGAATTAAACAAATGGATGATTATAGAATAAAATCCATTAAATCAAAATTGAAATATGAACCGGAAGTTTCAATTCCTTCTCGTAAACTAACAGAGGGTGAACGTTCTGCCGCAATTGCAGAAATTGAAGCACACCGCAAAAGAGATGCAATATCTGAAATTTATTTGATTCCTAAACTTACGGAAACTGCAACTGATAAACAGATTTATAGAGCATGGCAGGCTATGCACATGGGCGGAGGAGAATTCGCAGATGTAGAACTTTCTAAAGCTATAATGGAATTAGGCGGAAGGTATAATTCCAAGCACCCGATTAAAACAAAAGAAAGATTTGACGTTATTGCAGAAAAAGATTACAAATCTGAATTCGAAATAGAACCTGTTTATCACTGGTTTGGAAGAAATAATCCTGATAAATTTGTAAAAACTGAAATTCCTAAAGTTGGAGAAATTTATACTGTACCTTCAAGACAATGCTGTTCTACACATAGAGATTATGCTGAAGGTGATTTTGGAGATTCCGTATCAAAATGTAATATAAAATTTATTATGCATCCTAAGTCTGAAACTTCCAGAGCCTATAACGTTGGGCTGAATCAAGAAGTTGTGTATGCAGAAGGTGAACAATTTAGAATTTTAGACAAAGAATGTATTGAATGTATCAATCCGAAAACAGGAAAAGGTTATTCCCGCTGGGAAATTCACATGCAAGAAGTATAATTTTATTTTTTTCGGGGAGTAATGATTTTCTCTTTAAGTTTTTTAAAGCCGCTTCCGTAGAAATATTTTAATTGTTCAGGGAATTGTTGGTTTACATCAAGCAAATACATATCATGTATAATAAATTCTTTTAGTAAAAGAGCAATGTCATTGTTTTTTGTCCATACGACTTTAGATTCGATATTTCCAAAAATGCACTCGTTATCATCTGACAATAAGTATATTGAACGACCTTTTGCTTGTTCTATTTCTTTACTGCCGTCGTGATTATATACCAATCCAAACGGGGTGATGATATTATCATAACCCACAATTTTTATTGTAACGCTTCGGTCGTACGCATCTTCAATTACACTTTCTATGTGTTTAAAATCATTTGCCCATATTTCAATATATATGGAATGTTCTGTATTTTTAATAATTTCTTTGAGTTTTTCAAGTATTGTTTCGTAACCAAAGATATTATGAATCGGTTCATTGTAGTCTTCTTTTACATTAGGGAGTTTTTTCTCCAGAAAGTCAATAGTAGAATTCATTTTACGTTTAAATCTTTGTGTTAATTCTTTAGGGGTTATAGGGGTATATTTTTGAGGCTTGTCATCAGTTGAGGATGCAATTTTGTTAACTACAAGAGATTTTAAAGCATCATAGGCACGAGATTGCGGAATATCTGCAATCTGTGAAACTTCATATCCGGTTGCCGGATATTTTTTCAATAAAGCGATATAAACCTTAGCTTCGTATGAGTTGAACCCGAGTTCTTTTAATTTTTCAACGAGATTATCCACAGACAAATCCTATTCTATATCATCAAAAATAAACATTTTATATAAATCAATACCTAAACCTCTGGCGATATTTGCGGCAGTTTCTATAGAAGGTGCATTTTCGCCTCTTTCGATAGCTCCGATTGTTGGTCGGCTAATTCCTGATAATTCTGCTAAGTCATCTTGTGAAAGATCTTTTTTTACTCTTTCTATTTTGACTTTTTTGCCAAATAATTTAGTTATTTTGGTAACTTTAATTTTCTTCATGATAAGTATTATATACTATTGACTAACCCAATGCGACATGATAAAGTTATTAATGTGATAAGTTTATCATGCAATATTGTTCAAATAACAAATTATAATTAACTTGTATGGAGTGAACAAAGAAAGATTTAAAAAAAGACAGAGAAACTGGAGGTCAAATGAGATGAGTAATCAGGGGTAAGTCTCCGAACTTCTGACCGATTCCTTACTCGATCCCTCTCAAAATGAGGGAGGAGTAAGTGCTTTTGATATATAACTGCAACGCTGTTTTATTTTGATACATTTAAATAATAGCAATGAAATACTGCATTGCCGGTTATGTTGATGATGGCAACAATGCTGAATTCTTGCTTGACTTGCAAGAATATATTGATGAAAAATCGGAAAACCTTATCGCTGCAATAGAAGAATTTTGTTCGGTTTTTTCTAAAATTAAATTACACTCTTCGGAGGATTAATTATTTGTGCTTCTACACGCTCTTTAATTGCTCCAATCGGTTCATAATATGGTGATACTGTCATTACTTTTGCCGCAATGTCAGGATAGTAATATATAAATCTTAATTCACTTGTAGTCAAAGGCTTTTGAGTGTGTACGTTTGCGTAACGGGCAAGTTCAAGAATATTTCTTGCTTCATGTTCATCTTTAAATTCTATTTCTAAATTGTTGTATACGTTACGGAATCCTTTGATACCGCCGTATTCACCTGTTGTAATCATTCTTCCTGTTTCGATAATTTCAGGTTCGCCGCGTCCAAGTTCTTCAAAATCGTAAAGTTCATAATTTCTTCTGTCTTTTAATGCACCGTCAGCGTGAATTCCTGATTCATGAGCGAAAGCATTATCCCCAACCGCAGGCTGGTTTATAGGAATATCAACTCCGAATGCGTATGCTGTATATTTTGCTAATTGCCAGGCTCTATCAAGTTTAATATTTTCGTCAATAGGATATTTACCTTTAAATCCTGCAGATTTTAAGCAGGCAAGAAGACAGGATACTAAATCAGCATTTCCAGCACGTTCTCCCATACCATTAATTGCAGTATTTATATAAGCATCAACTCCGGCATCAATTGCTGCTCTTGCACCCATAACAGAACAAGCTGTAGCCATTCCTAAGTCGTTATGGAAATGGAGTTCTATTGGCATTTGGGTAGCTTTTGCAATTTTATAAATTCTGTCATAAGTTGTTTGCGGGTCTTCATATCCTAGAGTATCGCAGTAACGGAATCTGTATGCTCCTGATTTTTTAGCTTCTGATGCATATTTAATCAAGTAATCAAGGTTACTTCTTGATGCATCTTCGGCATTAACACCAATAATTTTTGCACCTTTGTCAACTGCACATTCTACAGCTTCTTTAGTCATTTTAATAATATCATCAGGTGTTTTTTTCCCAAGATACTTACCGTTAATCATTTGTTCTGATGTCGATTGTGAAAGGTTAACATATTGCAGATTTGGAACATTTTTAAACGAGTCTTCCACATCAGACGCAATTCCTCTCATCCATCCGGAAAGTTTAGTTGTCTTGATTGCTCCTCGTTTTACAAGTTCCAAATTGCCGTTCAGATAATTGAGTTCGTGTTTTGTAGTTGGGAACCCGAATTCTGACTGTGTAATTCCCATATCATCAAGCATTAGGTTAATAATGGTTTTTTGAAGTTTTGCTAAGCCAAGTCTTGATGTTTGAACGCCATCTCTGTTTGTTACATCTACAAAATAAATTCTATTATCTGTCATATATTACATATCCCCTTTTTGCTCATTGTACCATAAAAAATCAATATAGTCATATTGAGCGATAGAGAAGTATCTCATAAGTTTAGAGATTCTTCGTCAAAATCTTCAGAATGACATGACGAAGCAATTTTTAAGTAAAGTGATATAGAAGTCACATTTTTCCAAAAATTTTAAGATATATATATTTATCATTCACCCCTTGCTTTTTTGCTGAAAATTAATTACAATATTTGTTAAAGAGTCTATAAATGGTTATGAAAAGCGATACAGAATTACTTAATAAAAAAATTAAAAAAGAAATAAAAACAGGCAATGTTAAATCTGCCATTGAATTATGTCAAATAGGACTTCAAAAAGATCCAACAAATGCAGATTTGCATTTGAGATTAGGTGACTTATATCTGGCATGGCATTTGGATATTTATTCATCATGTCAGTATATTGATGAGGCAATTACCGAGTACCAAATTGCACTTGAATCTTATATTGATTCTTATGAAATTTATTACAAAATTGGTAGAGCTCAATTTTTTAAAGGTGATTTAGATAAAGCTGTTAATTATTTTGAGACAGCAATTAAAAAGAATCCTAAATTTTCAAAAGCATATTATATGCTTGCAGAAACTTATACCAAAAAAGCAAGATTTTTAGATGCGGAAATTAATGCTAAAAATGCTATTAAATATGCACCGTTAAGTAGTTCCAGTGCACATTATCTGCTTCATAATCTTTATAAAGTTTCATCATTTAGAGTTTTCAAAAATAAATTAAAATCTATTGGCGAATATGCGTTGTCAATTTTGACACTTCCGTTTGATATTGATGCCTTGAAACGAGTTAAAGATTCTTTTGCTTATATCAAATTTTTGCCGATTTTGCTTAAAGGATATTCAAAAGTTCAGTCAAATGGTCTTGATGAAGCTATTGATGTTTATATAGAAGCAGTAGAAAAAGCTCCGGGATTTGTTCCGTTATATTGTCTTTTAGGTGATATATATTCATCACTCGGTCAGTTTGAAAATGCTATAACAGAATATAAAATGGCAATTTGGCTGGATAGTTTAAATATTCCTGCATATCGTCATTTGTGCAAAGCTTATGAGGATATCGGGGACTATGATAATGCGATTGAAGTTTATAACAAACTTATTCAAATCATGCCTAATATGCCGGAATTCCATTCAAATCTTGCAAATATTCTTTATGTAAAAGGTGATGTTGAAAGTGCCGTATCGCATTTCCAAACTGCTGTAACGTTGAATCCAAGCAAAGAGTGGACAAGTGTTATTAATCAAACCTTAGGATTTGTATTTCAGGAAGCTAAAAAAGATTTGGATGCAGCAATTACATCTTATCAAAGTGCTTATCTATTAACTCCTGAAGATATTGATATTTATGTTAATTTAGGCAGTGCATTTTATGATAAAGAAGATTATGATAATGCTTTGGCTGTATATAGGAATGCACTTGAGCTTGAACCAACTAATGCAAAAATTCACTGTAATTTAGGATTTTTGTACTGGGGTAAAGGTGAAACTGATGAAGCGATAAGAGAATATGAATATGCTATTAAATATGATGAAAATTATTCAATTGCATATAATAATCTTGGTGTAATTTATCTTGATGATTTGGGCAGGGTTCAAAATGCAATGGAAATGTTCAAAAAAGCGGTTGAACATAATCCAAACTATGCTCTTGCACATTTTAATCTTGCACGTTCAATTGCTATAACCGGTGACAAAATTGAGGCTGCTAAGTTATATCAAATTGCACAAGATGTAAATAAAATTACTAACGAAATTGATCCGCAAGATATTACAGATAAAATTAATGCTTTATTTGACTAAGGCACGATGGTTTTAAGGTTTTTAACTTAAACTCTTTTTTGAACGCAATTTTCTGTGATATGTAATTGCGAATCTGTGTGCTTCGTCCCTAATTCTTTGTATTAAGAATAATGCACTGGATTCTCTGGGTAAAAGTATTGATTTGGATTGGTGTGGAAGAAAAACTTCTTCTTGTCTTTTTGCAAGACTGACAAAATCTATTCCGGTAATGCCCAGTTCTTCTACTATTGTCATAACACTTGATAATTGACCTTTTCCGCCGTCAATTATTATCAAATCAGGTTTATCCCATCCTTTTTCTCCAAGGCGGGACAATCTTCTTGTTAAGACTTCTTTCATTGATAAAAAGTCATCAGGTTTGCCTTCGGTTGATTTAATTTTGAATTTTTTATATTCAGATTTTTTGCTTAAACCATTAATAAAAGTTACCATTGATGCAACTGTATTTGTTCCTTGAATATGTGAGATATCGTAACACTCGATTCTGTATGGAAAATTGTTTAATTTAAGTTTTTCTTTTAGATAAGAACCGATGTTATTGAAATCATCTCTGATTTTTGACATTTTAGATAGTTTTGCATTATCAAGAATAACTTTCGCATTTTTATCTGCAAGCATTTGAAGTTCTTTACCCTGTGTTGATTTCCCATAGCTGATTTTGACTTTTTTACCGGAAATTATATTAAGCCACTCTTCATATAGAGCTTTATCTCCCACAGCTTCAAGTTCATTTGATACAATTTTTTCAGGAAATTCCAGAGCAAGAGTGTTGTAGTATTCTTTGAAAAATGTTGCAAAAAATTCAGTTTTATCGTCTTCTTCTACATCGTATGTAAAATCTTTTTTATCAATAAGTCTTCCTTCTCTTATCATCATAATAACAATTGCAAGAATTCCGTCATCATGTTGAAGGGATATTACATCTTCGTTTAACTTTGTATTTTCATAGACAACTTTTTGTTTTTCCAGAGTTTTTTGCAAATCGTAATAACTGTCACGAAGCCTTGCCGCCTTTTCAAATTGTTCAGCTTCGGAATATTTTTGTATTTGAATCATCAATTGTTTCATAAGTTCGGACTGTTTGCCTGATAAAAACAGTTCAGCCTGATGAACAATTGCTTTATATTCTTCACTTGTTACCATATTTTGACATGGTGCAAGACACTTACCAATGTGGTAATAAAGACAAGGTCTGGATTTGAATTTTGGAGTTTTGCATTGACGTAAAGGAAAAATTTTCTTTAAAAAATCCAGTGTAGAATGCATTGCTCTTATATTTGTGTAGGGACCATAGTATTTTCCTTTTTCTGCATTCATGTTTCTTTTTCTAACAATGGAGATGCGTGGAAAATCTTCGTTTGTTATTAAGAAGTAAGGATATTTTTTATCGTCTTTTAATAATATATTATAGCGAGGTTTATGTTTTTTTATTAAATGGCTTTCCAGAATTAGTGCTTCAACTTCTGTATTGGTAATTATATATTCTAATCGGTCAATTTGTGAAACAAGTACATTGACTTTAACGCTGTCATGATTTTTTCTGTTGAAATATGACATTACTCTGCGTTTAAGAATTTTGGCTTTACCAACGTATATAATTTCATTATCCGCATTGTAATAGATATAACATCCGGGTAATGTTGGTAAAAGTTTTAAACTGTCCTTTAATTTGTCGTTCATAAGTTAATTATATCATATAACCCTAAAGACATCTATATGAGAATATTATCGTTTATGAATATAAATTTCGTAGTCTAAAATATCTAATATTTCGACAAGTTCATTTACTCTAATTGTTTTATTCCTAAATTTGTTGCTCAAATTTCTATTGCTATCGGTTTTGTTATATTTTCGATTAACTTCTTCTTTAATTTTAGTTATGGTATAACCGTTTAAAGCCGCAATGTATTTTATTTGAGAAGCTAAATTATTTGTTTCTAATTTTATTTCGTTTTCCATTAGCAAAATAATACTATTTTTAGTGAATAATACAAATATTGATTGACTTTATTCATTATATAGTGTATTAATACAGTTAATAATGTATTTTAATAACGGGAGATAAGATGAGATTTAAAGCATTTACTTTAGCAGAAGTTTTGATTACCTTGGGAGTAATTGGGGTGGTTGCAGCTATGACAATTCCTAATTTGATTGCAAAGCTCGATCATAACGGTAAAATATCTAAACTGAGAAAGGCTCAATCTGTAATTAATCAAGCAATAAAATTGTCAGTTAATGAAAATGGTGATTATGAAGGTTGGGATACAAGTCTTAGCACAAAAAATTATATAGAAAGATATTTAGCTCCTTATATGAAAATTGCTCTCTGGTGCGATACTGCTCAAAAATGCGGGTATAAAACATCTAACCCTTGGGATTCAAAAGTTTATAGCGGATTTAATATTGCAAATCGAGTTCCGTTTATTACAATGGATGGTATATTATATTCCGTAATCACGACAGGCGGACTTTCTTCTGGGGATAAGGATACTGACAGTCAATATGATTTTAGCATTACAAGTTCTTCGGGCATTATCGTGGATATTAATGGACCAAATAAACCAAATCGTTTTGGGAATGATTTATTTATGCTTGTTAGAACTTCTAACGGGAGTGTAATGCCATTAGGGTATAATTTGTCTGATACTGCTATTGATAATGATTGTAAAAAAAGTAATATAAGAATATATTGTGCAGAAAAACTAAGAAGAAATGGATGGAAAGCTTCTTCAAATTATCCTTGGTAATTCAAAAATTATTTATCAATATTTTTATTTTTAAATCTTTTTAGGAATTTCTTTTTCTTTCTATCATATTCAAATTTTTTGGATCTATCAATACCTGTACCTGTCATATCGACTTTCATTGCATCGTTAGCAGCTTCAGCCAATTTACTTTGAATAAGAGCTTCGGTACTTTTTCCACTGCCTTCATCTTTCTCCATTGCAGAAATAGCATCTTTCAAGGCTTTCCAAAAAGCTTCAAGCTCGTTATGAATATTAGATCTGCCAGCCCATCTTACAACATAGCCGTCTTCATAACCAAGACTTCCTTCTATTTTTTTCCCGTCTTCAATGGCAAAACAAGCTTCGGATATTCCTACTGATACGTAAAAGTGTGGTGTTGTGATTTTAGAAGGATCCATATATACTTTTAAATTATTATATTTTTGAGCAATTGCCCTTGCATTTCCGTGTTTGTCCGTAAGGGCATTAATTAAAAATTCAACTAAACTGTTGCTAAACTTTGATATGGAATTTGTTTTTGCCATTTATTATTCACCTCTATAAATTTAATTATTTAAGCTATGAATTGGTGCCGGAATTCTTCCGCCTCTGTTAACAAATTTGGAAGATGAAAGTTGATTTACTGGCATAACCGGAGCTTCACCAAGAAGTCCGCCGTATGAAATGTAATCACCTACGGTTTTACCTGCTGCAGGAATAATTCTTACTGCTGTAGTTTTTTTGTTAATCATACCAATTGCCATTTCATCTGCAATAATTCCGGCAATTGTATCGGTCGGAGTGTCTCCCGGGATTGCAATCATGTCAAGTCCTACAGAACAAACTGAGGTCATAGCTTCTAATTTGCTGAAAGTTAAATAACCTTTCTCTGCAGCTTCAATCATACCTGCATCTTCAGAAACAGGAATAAATGCTCCTGACAGTCCGCCAACATGGGAACTTGCCATAATTCCGCCTTTTTTCACTGCGTCATTTAGCATAGCAAGTGCGGCAGTTGTGCCGTGAGCTCCGGCATGTTCTAATCCCATAGCTTGAAAAATTCCTGCAACACTGTCACCTTGAGCCGGTGTTGGAGCCAATGATAAATCTATTACTCCGAACGGTATGTCTAATCGTTTTGCTAATTTTCTTCCTACAAGTTCACCTGTGGATGTGATTTTGTATGCAATTTCTTTGATTTTATTTGCTAATTTACTCATATCTGCATTTTTCGGTAAGGCTTCAACGGCTGCTCTTACAACTCCCGGACCTGAAACTCCAACATTTAATGCACATTCAGGTTCACCTATTCCGCAAAAAGCACCTGCCATAAAAGGATTATCTCCCGGTACATTACAGAATACAACAAGTTTTGCTGCACCAATACTATCATTCTCTTTTGTCAATTCAGCAGATTTTTTAATGATTTCTGACATTTTAAGAACGGCATCCATATTAATGCCTGCTTTTGAAGATGCAAGATTAATAGAAGAACAAACTCGTTCTGTTTTTGCAAGTGCTTCAGGAATGCTTTCAATTAGAAGTTTATCTCCTTTTGTACATCCTTTTTCTACCAGTGCCGAAAATCCGCCAATAAAATTGACTCCAACTTCTTTTGCTGCTTTGTCCAGCGTTTGTGCAATTCTGACATAATCAGGATTTGTGCAGGCTTCTCCAATTAAAGAAATTGGTGTAACTGCGATTCTTTTATTAATAATTGGTATTGAGTATTCATCTGCCAGTTCGTCTGCGTATGCAACAAGATTTTTGGCATATTTTTTTATTTTGTTGTAAATATTGTCACAAACTTTGTCGATATCTTCCGATATACAATCCCTTAAGCTTAGAGCCAGTGTAACGGTTCTGATATCGAGATTGTATAATCTAATCATGTTTATTGTTTCTATAATATTTTGTTCGTTAATCATTTTATTTCCTTAATCCCAGTGCTTTTGACACATTCCAATCTTTTATTTTTAGTTTTAATTCAACACGGCGGCTTTTTCCGTAATCTTCTTTGCCGTTTATTATAATTGGTTCATTGAAGCTTTTTCCCTCAACTACAATCATCTTTCTAAAATCGTCAGCATATTTTTTATTATAATTTGTTCTAAAAATATAGTCAGCTACCGAATTTGCCCTTTTTAAACTTAAATCCATGTTCCTTAAGAATTGTTCGTCTTTAGACGTTACACCGGCAAACATTTGTGAATCCGTATGACCTTGTATTATAATATTTCCAATTTGATTTGCAAGCTCTTTATCTGCAAAAATAGAATTTATATAAATTGGAGCAAGCTTATCAAGGAGCTTTTTACCCTTATCAGAAAGGACATAACTGTTAAGCTCAAATAATTCAACATCGGAAATTTTTAAGTCTCCGGTCATTTTATCAACATCTGCATCAATTCCGGCATTTTTCATTTCCTGACTGATTTTTTCAGCAACCTGCATTTGTGTCTGTTGTTGTTGAATATCTTGTTGTGAGAAACCTGTCATAGCAAGTACAAACAGTGTAATGAAGATAATAGCAAGACCTAGCATTAAGTCTGCCATCGTTGTCCAGAAGACATTATTTCCTCCATCTTCATCGTTATGCTGTTTTCTGAATACTATTGCCATTGATATCCTTTTTAGAATAAATCATCTACTACATCTGATTTGCTTGTTTTTGCAGTTTCTTTTAATTGTTTATTTAACTGATTTAAACCATAAATCAAGTTTTCTAAATACGGTACAAGGTTACTTGCCATACTTGCATTCAGGGCTGTTTTAAATTCATCAGGTATTGCATTCATTAAGTTTTCGCTGGAGTTGTTTTGAATTTTAGTTTCTCTCAATAATTCGTATAAGAATTTTTCAGCAGAAATACTTGCAAATAATGTTCCTGTGATTTTTTTAATATGTCCCAACGGAGTTCTGCACATTTTATTGTATAAAAGTTTTTCAATTAACAGATAAATTAGTGATGAACCTACTGCAACTACTGATACTAGTGCCGCAGTTTGCATAGTTGACATAAATCCTGCAACTGATGAAATTGTTTTTTCTTGAGTTGAGAAGTCAATTTTACCAAATGCAATTGCAATATTTAAGAATGTAAATAACGGCCCGAAACCTGTTAATACTGTCGGGATTGTCTGAATCATTTTGTAATTAAATTTTGAAGTAACAAGAGTTTCTTCATTGAAAAAATATAATGGATCTGCAGTTGTTTGAATATTCTGTACTGTAGATGAAATATCCTGATATTTTACCTCGTCACCAAGACTTTTTAATGCTAAAGATTCTGAGAATACAAGAGTGTTTTTAAATTCTGTCCAAATTAATGATACATAAGGATTTGACATCATCCATGTGTCAAGTTCTTTGAATCTGAAATTTAAATCACTTTTTTTAAAATTTGAAATAAATTGTATAATAATGTTTAAATTTTTTCCAACTTTAATATATTGGGTTAATGTGTATATAATTGATATGATAAATACTGTTAATACTATAAGTATTGGTATATCTGATAATAATTTGAGAATCTCATTCATAAACTCACCATCCTACCCGAAATTATACCATAATGACAGGTTTTGAGCAAATATTAATTTAGAATAAATTTCAAAGCTGAATGTAAGTATTTACCAATTAGCATTAATACAAAACTGATAACTATATCGTAGATGATTTTTAATCCGCTCTGATATTGTATCCAGCCGCTAATAAAATTCCAATCCTGATGTTTAAATATGGCGATTATAATCATATAAATAATTCCAATTATATGTATAGATAAAACGCCAAGTATTGATGATTTAATTAAGTTTGAAAATGAGTAGTTGTTTTTTAGAAAATTTCCGGCGATTATAACTGCTGGGATGTATCCTAGAATATACCCGAAGCCAAATTCTCCAATGTATCTGAGTCCGCCGCCCAATGCGAAAATCGGTGCAAAAAATAATCCTGTTAAAATGTATAATATAACACTGGTTATTGCCATTCTTTTACCTACCAATGAGCATATAAACATAATTATTGGTATTTGAGGGATTATAAAAAAGCTGTATATAAAATCGTTTGTGGTTAAATCCTTATTGGAAAAAAAATCTGTAGGAAGAATGTAATGTTTTAAATCTATATTTAAAAAAGTTGATGAGATAATTAGTAATACACAAAATATAATTACAGCAAAATTAACCAGCGGAATTCTTATTCTTTTTTGCTGTTTGTTGATACGTTTCATTTTTGGGATTAAAACTTCTTGTGTCATTTTATTAAAATTTTTTCCTCTAAACTTTTTGTTATTTTTTCGTATGGAATTTTGAATTCGTCAAAGAATATATTTTTTGTCCACATAATAAGGGCATCTTCATTATTGTCTTGATAATAGCCTTTTCGGGTTCCGAATGAGCTGAATCCGTATTTTGTGTATAAATTTATTGCTGCGGTATTGCTAATTCTGACTTCTAATGTAATATATTTTATTTTTGCTGCATAACAATCATCAATAAGTCTTTTTAAAAGTGCTTCTCCGTATTTTTTTCTTCTGTGGTTTGAACTTACTGCAATGTTGGTAATGTGTACTTCGTCTAATATGTGCCAACAACCGGCATATCCGCAAAGTTCTCCTTCAATGTTAAATAATGAATAGTATCTGGCAAGTTCGTTGTTTATTTCTGATAAAAAAGAACTTTTTGACCAGTGATGGTCTCCATAGGCTTGTTGTTCGATGTTAATAATTCCATCAACATCTTGCTGTTCCATATTTCTTATAGTGACTGTTTCGATATTTGTTTGCATAATCTAATGTTAGCATAATAGAATTTAGAATGGCAACTTGTAAAAAATGTTCAAAATTTACCGAGTGTTTAATTAAAAATATGCACATTAAAACATCTTAATAAAAATTTACAATACCATGGGAAGTTTTGTTATGAAAGAAAAAAGCCCTAAAGTTTAAAATAATGGTTGTGTGGTATGTTTATAAAAACATTTAGATTTTTCATGTTAAGAGAGATGTACAAATACCTAGAAAATTGCTTGCAATCAAATATTTAGCAAGTACGATATAAAATGAACACATGTGTGTTCACATGTTTACCAAGCCGAAAATGAGGAAAATATGGCAAAAGACGTAATAGAGTTAGAAGGCACAATTGTCGAATCAATGCCAAATGCAATGTTCAAGGTTAAACTGGAAAATGATCATGAAATTTTGGCTCATATATCAGGTAAAATCAGAAAAAATTTTATTAGGATTTTGCCGGGCGATAAGGTGAAAGTAGAGATGACACCTTATGATTTAACTAAAGGTCGTATTACATTTAGACTTAAGTAACAAGAAATCTCACGTACAAACTAATATATAAAGGACAAAACAATGAAAGTAAGATCATCAGTAAAGAAAATTTGCGACAAATGCAAATGTATTAAAAGAAAAGGCAGAATTGCCGTAATTTGTGAAAACCCTAAACACAAACAACGTCAAGGTTAAATTTTGTGTAGAGTGGAGTGAGCGTATGCGAACGAACTCGAAGTAGCGCGAAACGAATGAACGAAAATTTTATGAAATAAAATGAAGTGAATGGCAGTGAAGCGTGAAACAATAATTTAATACAGACGAGAAAGTCGAATTGACGGACTTAAACGGTCAATGGTGAGGAAGTATTTATGCCTCATATCAAAAAAAATCTAACACCCGGTGCAAATAAGGGATATCGAAAATAAGGCGGTTGCTTTAAATTAACGAAAAATTCCGAGGTTGCACAAAAGCCAAGAAAAGGAGAAAAGTAAAATGGCAAGATTAGTAGGGGTAGATTTACCTCGTAACAAAAGAATGGAAGTAGCATTAACTTACATTTTTGGTATAGGACCTGCTAGAAGTAAAAAAATCTTAGCAGCAACCGGAATTTCACCAGACTTAAGAACAGACGATTTAACAGATGAAGATATTAAATTATTACGTAATGAATTATCTAACTACCATATTGAAGGTGATTTAAGACGTGAAATTACAATGAATATCAAACGTTTACAAGAAATTGGTTCATTCAGAGGAATGAGACATAAACGTAAACTTCCATGCCGTGGACAAAGAACTAAAACAAATGCTAGAACTCAACGCGGTAAAAAAACAGGACCTGTTTCTAAGAAAAAATAGGCGAAGCCGGTGTGGAGCTTCGGTGCAAACTTGCGATTAGCAAGATTGGCAGGAAGCGGAACATTATGTGACCGCCGTTGTAACTGAAATGATAGTGAAAGGAACGTAGCAATCTCTGATTGCACAGGCGGTATAAATAATCGGTATAAATTATAAAAAATAAAAGTAACAAAGAAAAAGGATAAAGAAATGGCAAGACCACAAAAAACTAAGAAAAAAGAAAAGAAAAATGTATTGCAAGGGGTTGTACATATTCAATCTACTTTTAACAATACAATTGTAACTTCTACTGATACTCAAGGTAATGCTATTGCTTGGGCAACAGCAGGTGCTTCTGGCTTCAAAGGAGCTAGAAAAGGTACTCCATTTGCAGCTCAATCTGCAGCTGAAATGGTAGCTAAAAAATCAATTGACCAAGGTATGAAAAAAGTTGAAGTTCATATTAAAGGACCTGGTTCAGGTAGAGAAACTGCAATCAGAGCAATCCAAGCTGCAGGTTTAGAAATTACTCTTATTAAAGACGTAACTCCTATCCCTCACAACGGATGTCGTCCACCTAAAAAACGTAGAGTATAATCTGCGTTTACCTTTTTAATATAAAAAGGTAATTTAATGTTAGTATCGCGGGGGCTTGCGAATTTAGTCCAAACGCAAACCATAGATGCCCCGCACAAAGATAAAGGAGAAATTTAAACAATGTCAAGATATACAGGACCAACCAATAAATTATTTAGAAATAAGAAAGTTAAAGATTTGTCAAATAGAAAATTAACTTCTTCTATGAGACAAACAGCTTCAGGTCAGCATGGTGCAGTTAGAAAAAAACTTTCTGAATATGCTATCCATTTAGCTGAAAAACAAAAAATCAGATTCACTTACTTAGTAAGCGAAAAACAATTCGTAAGATACTACAACGAAGCAGCAAGAAGAAAAGGTGTTACAGGTACTATCTTATTACAATTATTAGAAAGAAGATTAGATAATACTTTATACAGAGCAGGCTTCGGTATCACCCGTAAACAAACAAGACAAATCGTTAACCACGGTCATGTACTTGTTAACGGTAAAAAAGTTGATATTCCATCATACTTAGTAAAAGCAGGTGATGTAGTTACAGTTAAAACAAGAAGTGCAAAATATTTACAAGATGTAATCGGAATGATCGATATGGCTTGTGCTCCAGCTTGGATGACAATTGATAAAGATGCATTAAAAATTACATTTGACAGAATTCCTGAAAGAGAAGAATTAGATCCGGAAATCAAGGAACAACTTGTTATCGAATATTATTCTAAATAGGAATTGTAAGTAGATAAGCATTAGCTTAAATAACTAGCAATTAAGTAGATTTTAACTAGGAGAATAAAATAATGGAATTAAAAATTAAATGTGTTAATACAGCAACCAGTTCTGATGGTTCACAATATGGTAAATTTGTTATTGAACCGTTAGAAAGAGGATTCGGTACAACTATCGGTAATTCTTTAAGACGTGTATTATTATCAAGTCTTGAAGGTACAGCTGTTACAAGTGCAAGAATCGAAGGTATTACTCACGAATATACAGCAATTCCTGGTGTTTTAGAAGACGTAATTGATGTTATGTTAAATCTTAAAGGTTTAGTTGTTAAAACTGAATCTAAAGAATCTCAACACCTAAGAATTGACGTGGATAAACCAGGTCCTGTATTAGCAAGTGATATTCAATTGCCTGCAGGTGTTAAAGTTGTTAACCCTGATTGGTTAATCTGTACAGTAGCTGATGGTGGTTCATTCCATGCTGATGTTATTGTTGATTCAGGTAAAGGATATGTTCCGCACGATGTTCCAAGAGATTCTAAAGATGCTTCAATTGATGTTTTACCTATCGATGCAACATTCATGCCTATCAAACGTGTAAGCTACAATGTTGAAAGTGCTCGTGTTGGTGATGCATTAGACTTTGATAAGTTAACTCTTGAAATCTGGTCAAATGGTTCAATTGATGTTCAAAATGCTTTAAGCCAAGCTTCAAACTTACTTATCGAACACTTCATGCAAATTGCTTCAATTACAGGTCAACCTGCAATTGCTCCAACTGTTCAAATTGAAGAAACTGTAAGTGAAGTTGAAGAAACTCCTACAATGACAATTGAAGAATTAGAATTGTCTGTAAGAGCTTATAACTGCTTAAAAAGAGCAAGCATCAATTCAATGTCAGAACTATTGAAAAAATCAGAACATGATTTATTAAATATTAAAAACTTCGGTAAGAAATCATCTGACGAAGTTATCGAAAGACTTCATCACTTCGGCTTAGATTTAGCTCCAAGCCCTGTTGAAGAAGAAGATTTAATTGGATAATACAAATTAATTAAGTAAAGGATACTAGAACAATGAGACACCAAACAAAAAAACATACGCTTGGTAAGGCACAAGACCAAAGAAAGGCTTTGTTGCGTTCTTTAGCTACCGAACTTTTTGTACACGGTGAAATAACAACTACATTGGCTCGTGCAAAAGCATTGAAACCTTATGCAGAAAAAGTTATTTCTCTTGCAAAAAAAGGTGACTTGAACTCAATTCGCCAAGCTGCAAAATATATCTATAATAAAGAAACCGGTAAATTTATGGATTTAGCTTCAGGTGAAGTTTTTGAAGCTCCACAAGCTGATAAAAAATTAGCTTCTCAAACAGTTTTAAGAAAATTGTTTGTAGTTATCGGTAAAAAATATTCAGATAAAAATGGTGGATATACAAGAATCTATCATTTACCACCAAGACGTGGTGACGCTTCTGAAATGGCACTAATTCAATTGGTGTAATAAAGAATGCGATATGCAATTTCGGTTCAGTATATCGGTAAAAACTATGCAGGAAGCCAAATTCAGTTTGAAAACGGTAAAGAAATAGATGCTCCGACAGTACAAGGTGAACTTGAAAAAGCACTTAGAACATTGATACGCAGTAGCTGGTGTGAAGCCGGAGTCGGTTCGCGAGAGCGAAACGAGCAGGGCGAAACACAATATGACCGCCGTAATGACAGAAACGAAAGTGAAGGGAATGAAGCAATCTCTGATTGCACAGGCGGAAAAGCTACTAATAATAATCGACCGATTAAAGCAATTTTTTCCGGAAGAACAGATAAGGGTGTTAATGCACTCGGACAGGAAGTTCATTTTGATACAGATGAAACGATTGTTGCTTCAAAGTTTCTCTATTCTATAAATGAAATTCTTCCTGACGATATATCTGTAACCAATTTTCGAGAAGTTGATAAATCATTTCATGCTCAAAAATCTGCAAAAAGACGTCATTACAGGTTTGAATTTATAAACAGACGGTGTAAAAACGCATTTGATGGTGATTTACTGAGGGTGAAATATCCGACAGATGAGAAAAGGATGCAAGAATCTTTAAATTATTTGCTAGGAGAACATGATTTTTCAAGTTTCAAGAGTTCCGGAACGCTTAACCCGAGCACAATTTGCATTATATATGAAGCGAAAGTTTCAAAGGTCGGCGACAAAGTTGTTATCGATATTGTTGGAAACAGATTTCTATACAATATGGTAAGAACAATTGTCGGAACCCTTTTAGAAATAGAAGGACATAATCTGGCACCTGAACACATGTTAGATGTTCTTGAAGCCAAAGACCGCCGCAAGGCTGGAATGACAGTTAGTCCGTATGGATTAACACTAATGAAAGTAATGTATTAAAACAATATATGGAGAAATGCAATGAAAACATATTCAGCAAAACCTCTTGAAGTTGAAAGAAAATGGTATGTAATCGACGCAGAAGGCGAAACTTTAGGTCGCTTAGCTGTTAGAATTGCAAACATTTTAAGAGGAAAAAACAAACCTGAATACACTCCAAACGTAGATACCGGTGATTTTGTAATCGTTATCAACGCAGAAAAAGTGAAAGTTACAGGTAAAAAAGAAACTGACAAAATTTATTTACACCACACAGGTTATCCGGGTGGATTAAAATCAGCAAGCTTTAAAGAGTTGATGGAAAAAGATCCTAGAATTGTTATTGAACATGCTGTTCGTGGTATGTTACAACACAATACTTTAGGTGCTGAACAATTCAACAAATTAAAAGTTTATGTTGGACCAGAACATCCACATGCAGCACAAAAACCTGTTACCTTGGAAAAGGAGGCTAAATAATGGCAGATAAAGATATTATGGCAACAGGCCGTAGAAAATCATCTATTGCAGTTGTTAAATTAGTTAAAGGCAGCGGTAGAATTTTCGTTAACGGTAAAAAATTAACTGATTATATCGGTAACAGACCGGCTATCGAAATGCTAGTATATAGACCACTTGTTTTAACTGAAACTCAAGACAGATATGATGTTAGAGTTAAAGCTGTTGGTGGTGGTGTAGTATCACAATGTGGTGCTATCAGACACGGTATTTCAAGAGCGTTGGTTAAATCTAATGAAGAATTCAAAAATGTTCTTAAATTAGAAGGTCTATTAACAAGAGACCCACGTGTTAAAGAACGTAAAAAATATGGTAGAAAAAGAGCTCGTAAGAGATTCCAATTCTCAAAACGTTAATCAACAAAAAAG
>CABRZP010000022.1 GCA_902475545.1 uncultured bacterium | reverse complement strand
CTGTCTGTCTGTCTGTCTGTCTGTCTGTCTGTCTGTCTGTCTGTCTGTCTGTCTGTCTGCTTCTTGATTTATTTCCATAAATTCCTCCTTGTTTTTTATTCTATACGAGCGATGTCTTATCTTTCATATTCCCACCAGTTTATAACTTTTTCCCAACAATCCATAATCTTTTTCATTGCGTGATTATTTTTATTGTTTAAATGTTTTTCACATAGTTCATTAAATCTTATTAAGTCATCTCTCTGTTTTTGATCATTCTCTTGAATAATAAATTTACCAAACCAATCTGAAAAGCGTAAATATTGAGAGTTGAACACATTGCTAAGGTGTTCCAGTATATATTTTTTATCAGCAACTCTGTATTGTATGCCTGAGTATACTTTTTGCCAGTAATTAAATAAAAATATTAGTGATTCTTTTAACTTATCACATTCTTCTATCTTACATTGAACCATCAAATCCTGTATTTCTTTATCTTCGTTTTGACCTTCTATCATCATTGTTAATTTTTCTGGTGTTATTTGTTCTGAATCCCATAGCTCTTTTATTGCACGGGTAAAGTTTCTGGCTTCTCTAAAGTCTTTATTATCAAATTGTTCAACTAATTTGATTGCATATTTAATTCGTTCTTGACTAATTTTTGATATAAACAAAAACATTGCAGAACAAGCTGTAAATATAACCCCTAATGTTGTTACCAAATCATGATTGATTTTATTTCCCAGAACAAAATGTTGGTAACAGGGATATATGAGCATTGCCATAAATGCGATAATACTAATAATAAGTGTGCTGACACTTATGAAGCCTTCAATAAAGTTTAATATTTTATTTTTCATAAATTTTCCTATACCAATACTGCTTTCCTTGAATATATATCCTGAATGTATTTGTAATAGTCACTTTTGAACTCTTTACAATAGTTTAAAACTTTTTCTGCACTGATAAAACCTTGATTTATTGCGATTTCTTCCAAACACGCAATTTTTTCACCTTTATTAAGTTCCATTGAAGAGATAAAATTGCTTGCTTGAAGCATTGATTCATGAGTTCCTGTATCCAGCCAGGCAAACCCGCGTCCAAGAATTTCTACATTCAGTAATCCCTTATCAAGATAAATTTTATTCAAGTCGGTAATTTCTAATTCTCCGCGAGCTGATGGTTTAAGTGTTTTTGCGTATTTACAAACATTTTTGTCGTAGAAATACAAGCCTGTTACTGCATAGTTTGATTTAGGATTTTGAGGCTTTTCTTCCAACGATATCGCTTTTTTATGCTCATCAAATTCAACAACACCAAATCTTTCAGGATCCTTAACTCTATATCCGAAGACTGTTGCTCCAGTATTTGATTTTATTGCGTTTTTCATGAGTGTTGAAAAACCAAACCCGTGAAAAATATTATCTCCCAGAATTAGTGCTACATTTTCGTCTCCTATAAAATCTTCCCCCACTAATAGTGCATCAGCAATTCCTCTTTGTACATATTGTATTTTGTAATGAAGGCTCATCCCTAAATGAGAACCGTCACCCAGTAGTTTTACAAAGTTGTCATAATCAGCTTCGTTCGTAATTATTAACACCTCTCTAATACCGGCTAACATTAATGTTGATAGCGGGTAGTAAATCATTGGTTTATCATAAATCGGTAATAGTATTTTTGATATTGGCAGAGATGCCGGATAAAGTCTTGTCCCCGCCCCTGCTGCTAAAATTATTCCTTTCATTATTTTCTCCTTCGTTATAATTCTTATCTCATAAGTTTAACTTTTTTATGCCATTCATCTCTTTTCTTTTTGTAATGAGCTTTCTTTTTCCCTATAATAATTTTTGACATTAATTTGTATCTGTAATACCTGATAAAAATTTTGTAATCTTCAATCTGATATGGCATTTCAAATATAAATTTTAGAATGTTATCAATAATATTGGCTTTGTTCTTTTTAACTGGTTTTTTAAGTGCATCAATTAGCCATTTTAAAGATAATTCTTTTTCTTTTTCTAATATTTTGTATACTTCATCATAATTAATTGGCGTAAATAACTCACTATTTATCTCATCAATATTATAAATAAGTCTGTCCATAAGATTGAATTTCTTTAATAATGATTCAAAACGAGTAATTCCTCGTTTTTTATTGCCTATTGCAATAAATGGCTTTTTAAACAGTATTGCAATACATGTGCCATGAAAACTATCTGTGATAACAAAGTCAGAATTTTTAAAATACGCTAGAAATTCTTGGATGTTAACAACATGTTTAGTGTTTTCTAAATCTAGTTTAGCTTTGTTTTTTTCATGGTTATAATGATTTCCATCTAAAATATTTACAAATTTTTTATTTAATTTATTTGCAGAATTTAATATAAAGTTTTTCTTTTCAGCATTCGGGTCTAATATATAAGTGACAATATGATGATTCTCTTCTATTGGCTCAATTTCATTAATTAAAGCTTCATAGTGCTCCATATTACATAAAAATAATGGATCAAGAACATGAACTCCAGTAATGTTAAAATTGTTTTTTAAAATATCGATTCCGGAGTCCTCCCTTACTGAGATTGCATCAAAAGTTTTTATAAAAGTTTTTAACCTTAGATTTTCTTTAAAAGAATTTGTAAAGTTTTTGTGTCCAAAACTTGCAGCATAAGCAATTGTCTTATGTTTTTTGTCGGCAAAATCAAAAAATAAACTGTTTCGGAACCATCTGTAGCATCCAGGGGCAAATACTTGATCTGACCCAAGAATAAATGTTTTACAGATATTGTTGAGCTGTTTTAAATTCCTGTAATGTCTATATTTACTTATTGTATAGTGTTTTTTTGCAAAAATTCTTGAGTGTGTTTTTGGATTATTTTCCCAGTCACAAGGATGTGTAGGTTTTTCAATCATTAGAGTTGAGTAGCCCATATCTTGTAAAATTTTATTTAAGGCATAGTAAGTTAGTATACTACCATAATTGAGTCCATACCAAAATCCCATTATACCTACATCATACATTAAGTTTTTTTGTATATTTTCTTCAACTGATATTTTATCGTTGTAGTTTTTAAAAAATTTGTCTCTATTATAATGCTCTTTACTGGAATTAATTAATCTTCCATTATTGTACTCTTCTGGTAAAACAATAAGTTGTTTTTTCTTGTAGGAGTTTATTGCATTAAAATAATACTCTCCTTTTGTAGAATTCAGTAATACTATTGATGTTCCTTTATTATCATTTAAACCTTCAGCTATAGAATTTATTCCCCAGAAATCTCCTACAGAAATATCACTATATCTAGGATATTTTGAAAACTTACAATCAGAACAAGATTTTCTATTTATCAGAGCAGGATGAAATCCTTGTGTGAACGTATTTGTAACTATATTTCCTTTCTCTGTTGTAATGGTAACTTTTGAGCACGACCATCCAATAAGCTTTTTATTTCTGAAATTAATATTGAAGATTTTCTTATTCTTAAATTCATTTAAATATTTTTGCCATAAGCCGGGTGAAGGAACTCCATTACAAAAAATATCCATAGTAAGAAGATTATCATAATCTTTTTCAAGATATGCGTATAAACCTGCAACTTGACATGGACAACCTGTAAATAGAACCTTTTTATTGCTATTAAGAAGTTTTTTTATTTCTGTATAACATTTTTCGGTATTACTTTGAAGGTATTTTGAACCTCTTAATTTTGATAAATCTTCTTTATTATCTACAATAATATGGCTTACAGACCAATCATTATTGTATGCTGCTCCACAAACATATCCTCCTTGCTCAAGGATATAATCTGCAAGAAGAGTAAACATTCCGCCAGATGAACTCATTGAACGAATTTCATCTTTTGCCATAACAGCATAGCATTCAGGATCTTTCTTGTTTGAATTCTTTCTTTCGGATAGGATGGGACATCTTTTTGCACATAATCCGCAGTTAGTACATTTATCCTCATCTATTACCGGATATAGAAATCCTTCATTATTTTCTTGCATTGAAATGGCATTAACAGGACAGATATTAAAACAAGCTCCACAACCTGAACATTCGGATTGTTGTATTTTAGTTATGTTCTTTTGCATAAATTCCCTCCACGTTGTAGATATCGTATAATTCTTCTGTGTGTTTTTTCATTGTTGTTAATCCGGTATGCTCTTTCCAGTATTCATTCAATAGATTCGGATTTTGGACTAAATTTAATAATTTATTTGAAAAATCTCTTTTATCCGCCCCGATAAATTTAAATATATCAGAGCTGCAAAGCTCAGATGCCCCGCCGAAACTACTACATAGAATAGGCACTCCGTTTGCTACCATCTCTATTGCTACTTGGGGCAGATTGTCTTCCCATAAAACAGGTACTATTCCAAGATTTACATTTTGCAGTATTTTTTCTAAGTTATGGTGAGTGTAACCGTTATAGAATTCATAGCTATGAAAATGTTTTAAATCTTCTTTTGCATTTTTATATCCTTTTGCCGCAAGTACAACTTTTATATTTTTAGTAATATCTTCAGGAAGATTTTTCAGACAATTAATTAAGAACCAAAATCCTTTATCTGTTCGTGCATAACCCAAAAATGCAATTGTAAAAGGATTGGTAATATCAGTTCTACTTTTATTTAATGCATTTTCGGCAATCTTTGTTCCAATGTATGATGTTTTTATAATTTCAGGTTTTATTCCATTTGCTATCATAATTTCTCTGACTCTGTCTGAAACAGCCAAGATAGCATCGGAGTATTTATTTAATAATTTGATATTCTGTTCTCTGTATTTTTTATAAATTTTGCCATTTTGATAATTGTTTTTAGTAGTTATGTATTGTTTTTGAAAAGGTTTACTGAGGATTGAAGTAAAAGCTTTGAATAATAATTTTGTAATAGCATTTTTTTCAATCCACGGAATAATTTCTTTTATATATTCTCGTACCCCGTGTAAGTATGTTTTATTTCTAATTTTTACATTTAAGCAATTTAGGCATTCATTTCCGTTATTATAATCTTTGCATATACATTTGTTATGATTTTGAAAATATTGTACTAGCGGACAAATTGACTGATAGTTATGAACAGAAAATATAAATTTTGTATTTTGATATTTTTCTTTTAAATTTAAAACATTTATTGATATTCCTTCAAAATTATTGATATGTATAACATCAAATGGTCCATGTTCTTGTATAAATTTATCAAAAATTTCAACGGTTTTAGTATCATTTAAATATTTTTCTATATTATAAAAGTTTGTATATTGCGGTGCTGTTATTGGTGAATTTATAATTTCATAAGACTTACATTTCGGGTCAAATATATTCTTTGTTTCTTTCAGATATATATAATTTTTAAACGGATTATACTTAAATCCTCCGCTAAGAAAATATATTTCGTTGTCAGTGTTATTTATTAAATAAGTAATGAGATTATTTAAATATACCGTAACTCCGCCGCCAATATGTTTCGGGTTGTCAAATTGCTCCCAGTTATAATACAGAATTTTCATTTCTAAGTCCTTTCTTTAGCTGGTAGTAGTAAAATCTTAAAGGATAATTTGTCCACATCATTTTATTTATATGTCGATGGAGTCGAGCTTTAAATTTGTTTGTTTTTAGATATTCTTTAGGTATTCTGTTTAATAAATTTTTTATATCGCAGCCCATTTTTTCTATTACTGCATTGTCAGTAATATTTCTAAAACCTGTTTTATATGCACTGTAAATATATGCAATTTCTTTTTTTGTAATGTTATAAAAAACTTTTTCATATATGTCAGGGTGTTTATCAAAGAAATCATGTATTTCATTAAAACGTGCAACCGGTATACTGTAATCTACAAGTTTTGATGAGTTACCAACACTTTCAGGTCTATAATTGTAATAAGCTTTAGGTGTCCACATTATACGTTTAGCAAGACACATTGTCTCCACTTGAAATGGGTTATCAACCCAGCCACCACCTTTTGCTTCTACAAATTTAATATTGTTTTCTTTTAAAAAATTTTTTTTATAGATGCATGACCATATTGAAGGATGGTGATATAGAAAATCTGAATATTCTTCAATATTAAAAACCGTTTTTGGTGGAATAATTGTTCTTGCCCATCCTGTATATATTTCGTGTTCGGGTATTTCTTCATCTGCTTCAAATTCTTCCCAATATGCTGATTTTATAATATCGACATTATTATTTATAGCAAGGTTATATAAATCCTCATACATGTTTTTGTCTATATAATCATCAGGTTCTACAATCCCGATATATTCTCCGGTTGCCTCTGCCAGTCCTCGGTTGCATGAATGTCCGTATCCGCCGTTTTTTTTATGTATTGCTTTTATGCGATTGTCTTTTGCGGCATATTCGTCAATAATTTGAGGACAATTGTCTTTTCCTCCATCATCTATTAGGATTATTTCAATATCTTGTAATGTTTGATTAATTACGGAGTCTAAACATTGTCTTAAATATTTTTCAACACCATAAACTGGAATAATTATTGAAACTTTTGGTTGTGTCATTTTATACTAATACCTCCGTTTTTACAAATTGTGATTCGTACAATTGACGGTATACTCCGTCTTGAATGTTTATAAGTTCTTTGTGGTTACCAAGTTCTACAAGTTCTCCGTTTTTTATAACTGCAATTCTGTCTGCATTTTGTACAGTCGTTAATCTGTGGGCAATTACAAATACTGTTCTGTCTTTCATCAAGTTTTCAATAGCTTGCTGTACTATCTTTTCTGCTTGGTTATCTAAAGCTGATGTTGCTTCATCCAGAATTAAAATAGGTGCATTTTTTAAGAATGCTCTTGCTATTCCGATTCTTTGTTTTTGTCCTCCTGATAGTAGAACTCCCCGTTCTCCAATATTTGTGTCAAGCCCTTTTTCAAGACTGTTTATAAAATCTTCAAGATAAGAATCTTTAATAGCTTCTTGTAATTCGGCTTCTGTTGCATTAAGGTTTCCCAGCATTATATTGTCCCGAATTGTACCGGAGAACAAGAAATTATCTTGGAATACGATGGAGATATTTTCTCTTAGACTTTCAAGAGTTAAATCTCTGATGTCTGTTCCATCAATCAATATTTCGCCTGATTTAATCTCATAAAAACGTGGAAGAAGATTAACAATTGTACTTTTTCCTCCGCCGGAATTACCGACTAGTGCAAATGTTTCCCCTTTATTGACTTTGAAAGAAACATCTTTTAGTACAGGTTTATTTTTTTTGTATTCAAAATTAATGTTTTTAAATTCAATTGAATTTTCAATTCCTTGTAGCTTTTTTGCATTTTCTTTATCTTTAATTTTTGGAATTGCATCAATCTGTTTTATTACTCTTTCGAGTGCAAGAAGTGCATTTTGCATGTTTTTAGCATTGTTACCTAATAATTTAATTGGTGTATATAGCATTATCAGTGCAGTTATAAATGACACGAAATTACCACTGGTAATTGTTTTGTTTACAATCATATAACTGCCGAGTCCAATTACTGCAGCAATTCCGATTGATACCATAATGTGCATCATAGGAGATAACCAGCCTGTTTTTTGCGTTATTTTCATTCCCAGTTTGAATACTGTATCTAAATCTTTATCAAAATTTTGGTTTTGATGGTTGTATAGGTTGTATGCAGTAATAACTTTATTTCCAGCAAAGGCTTCATTATATGCGGTAATAATTTTTCCGCCTGCGGATTCTGATTTATTGGTTATAGTTTTTATTAATGCTCTCATTTTTGTTAGAGGCACAACAGCACATATTAGAACTACTATTGCGATAATTGCTAATTGCCAGGAGTTATATAATAGTACTGCGATTAGTGATAATGATGAAAATACACGGGATATACCAGTTTTTAAATTATTTAAAAGGCTTCCGCAGGCGGTTGTCGCATCATTGTTGAAAAAACGCATAATATCGCCGGATGTTTTACTGTCAAAATATGCTGCATCTTTGTGCATAAGTTTATTGTATAAAGTTTTTTTGAAGTCATTGGTTACTTTTCCGCCGACCCAGGCATTCATATATGTTGACAGATAATTTAAAAGCCCTTGAGTTGAGGTAAATGCAATTATTAATAACGGAATGTACCATGGCGATTGTACGGTTTTATCAACCATTACAATATCCATATATGGTTTTAATGATAGTGCTATAATTGCATCTAACGAGCCTATTGGAATAGCAAGTCCGAGTGCTAAAATTGTTCTGAACCAGTATTTTTTAAAATACGGAAGGACTTTGGCATAATTATATAGTAATTTATCTTTATCTACTTTATTTATTGTTTCAATAATATATTCTTTTATCTGTTTCATTTTAAATATCCGCTAAAAACTAAAACTATTTAATCTCTTCAAACAATTCCATTGCTCTAAGAATAGCTTTATCCATATCATAGTATTTGTAATCCCCGAGTCTTCCAAGAAAATAAACATTTGTTTTTTGTTTTGCTTCTTGTGAATATTTTTCATATAATTGTGAATTTTCGGCTTTTGGTATCGGGTAATATCTTTCGTTCTTTCCTAATTCGAAAAATTCGGAATATTCTTTTGCTATAACTGTTTTGTCTGACTTATCGTCAAGGTAATATTTGTATTCGTGAATTCGAGTGAAATCGTAATTGCAAGGATAGTTTACACAAGCATTTTGTTGATAGTATTCTTTATCATAGGTTTCAAATTTGAAGTTTACACTTCGGTAAGGTAATTGTCCAAATTTATAGTTAAAGAATTCATCAATTGGTCCGGTATAAAATATTCTTTCAAAATCATCCTCTTTTATGTCTTTGAAATCAGTATTAAGTTTAACTTTGATGTTTTTGTGGCTGAGCATTTTTTCTACCACTTTTGTGTAACCTTCCAAAGGAATTCCTTGATATTTATCTTGGAAATATCTGTTATCTTTGCTTAAATAAACAGGAACTCTTGCTGTTACAGCTCCATCTACTTCTTCCGGTGAAACTCCCCATTGTTTGGTTGTGTAGTGTAAGAAGATTTTTTCATATACATAGTTTGCAAGAAATTTTAAATCGTCATCATCCTGCTTTTGAAATTCTAAAATCGGTACTTTTGAGTTAACTTCAAAAATATCCAATAATTTTTGTTCTAAGCGTGAAGCAAGAGTTTTCGGGAAAACATCATAAAGAGTATTAAAATTAAATGGAATATGAGTTTCAATTCCGTCTAAAATACCGATTACCTTATGCATATAGGTATTAAAATCTGTAAATTGTTTAAGATATTTCCAAACTTTTTCAGATTTTGTATGGAAAATATGAGAACCGTATTGGTGTATCATAATGCCGTTTTTGTCTCTGTAGTCATAGCAGTTACCGGCAATGTGATTTTTTTTATCAATAACCAGAACTTCTTCTCCAAGTTCTTCTGCAATTAAGTTTGCAATTGTTGCTCCTGAAAATCCGGCACCTACAACTAGATTTTTAACCATATCTCCTCCATATTAAATTTAAAATCTCTTCTCTTTTGTAATTTTAATATGGTGAATGGTTTATATTTAGTTGCATAAGTAAAATATTACCCGAATGGCTAATGTTTTGGTAATATAAATTTACATTATAGCCACATGGCTAATTAAGGATATGGTTAAAGCCATTCCAATCAAATTTCTTTGTTTGAACTTTTGGGTAGATTGTTTCAGAATTTTGATTTTTTAGTTCTGTAAATTGGTTACTAAATTCTCGTTTTAAATCAATTATAGGTAGTCCGAATTCTTTTGCTAATTTTTCAACCTTAATATCGTAGTTAATTGCTAGAATTTTGCATTTTGCAAGTAATCCGACAATTATAGCGTGAAATCTCATTGCGACCATATATTCGGCACCGGCAAGACGGGTTATTATTTCGTCATTTGTAAGATTTGAATATATAGTGGTTTTTATTGATGGATTTAGCAGATTAACTGCTTTTTGAAACTTTTCACAAACTTGTAAATCTATTGCATCTTGAAATGAATAAATTTCAATTTCTTTATCTGAAAAGTCTTTGCATATTTTTTGAGCAAGTCTGTCAATGAAATCTTCATTCATAGTGTGAAAATCTCTTAATTGTACTGCAACAGTATTACTTTTTTTACATTTAGGTATTTTAGTTGAAAAAATTGGGTCACATAGTAAATCTGCTTTTATATCCCAATTCTTTAACAGTTCTAAACTCTTTTCGTCTCGAACACTAATGTATTTACAACTTTTTAAAAGTATTTTTGTTGCAAATTGTCCAAACTTATTATTAATCGGGCCAATCCCTTGTGCAAAAATAATTACATCTTTTTGTAATAATAATCCTAAAAATATTATAAATTGGTAATAAAATAAGCTTTTTATACTTGTTACATCTTGAAGAAGACTTCCTCCTCCTGATATAAGAACATCGGATTTTCGAATTGCTGCAAAAATATCAGGAATGTTAAAAGTCTGAACACTTCGTATATGTTTATACTGGGATTTTGTGTATTGTGGGTCAGAAGAAATAACAGTAATTCGATGTTTGTCTTCTTTGAGTTTATTTATAAGGACAGATAAAATAGCTTCATCACCGAAGTTTTTGAATCCAAAATATCCAGATAGAACAACTCTTTTTTTCATTAAAAATCCTCTGTTTTAAAAATTTGGTAAACATCATTATAATAAGGTACTGATTTTATTGCTCCAATCCCTTGAGCTTGCAAACCTGCCGCAATAGATGCGATTCTTGCAGATTCCGGTGCACTGTAGCCGTTAGCTATTGCATGTAGGTATGCTCCGTTAAAGGCATCTCCTGAAGATGTTGTATCTACAATATTCTCGGTGTAGAACGGGATAAAATTAGTATTTCCTTGAGAGTTGACAAAATATCCTTTATCTTGTGCCGATTTTATGACAACTGTTTGTACTCCTAAATCTGTAATGTGTTTTATAATATTTTCTACTGTTTCAATTTCAAAAATGCTTTTAGTGTCATATTTTGAACTCATGAATAATACATCTGTTAGCGGAATAATTTCATTAAAGAATTCTCTTGCATCTTCTTCTGTACTTAATAGAGAAGAATAATTTGGATCATAAGCGGTTATAACCCCATTTCCTTTTGCTATTTCAAAAGCTTTTTTTACAGCTTCTCTTGAACTCATTGATAAAGACTGAGTTATTCCTGAAGTATATATTATGTTAGCTTTTTTTATGTATTCAACATCAATATCATCTATTGATAATTTAGAAGGTGCTATTTTTTTTCTGTAGTATACAAATTCTTTATCATGAGGAGAAGTTCTGGAAACCATGTAAAGTCCGTTTCTTTCATTTACGACTTTTACGTGTTGAGTGTCCAATCCTTCGGTTTTCCAAGCTGTAAGCATAAAGTCTTTAAATACATCATCTCCAAGGCAGGTTATAAATCCTACATTAGAATTTAATCTTCTTGCTGCTACTGCAGCAACTAATGTGTCCCCGCCGTAATATTTGTGCAGACATTCCGCATTCCCAAGTTTTTGGCTGGAGGATAACTCTATAAGACTTTCTCCGATTGTAATTAAATCAAATTGCTTATCTGTCATTGTTATTTAATTTCTCCAATAATTTTTTTGTTCTAAGTGTTATTTCGGTATATGAATCAGCAGATGTAAGATGTCTGCCAACTCCAACTGCCACAGCCCCTGCGTTAATATATTCCGGGACTTCATCCAGTTTTACATTACCCTGTGGAATAACTTTTAGAAAAGGCATTGGTCTTAACAGGTTTTCTATATATTGAACTCCGCCCATTGCAGTTATTGGATAAATTTTTACCAGTGGAATTCTTGATTTCCAAGCATTGTAGGCTTCATTTGCGGTAGAAGTTCCGGCGATAAACGGTAATTTTTTATCTTTTGATATTTTTAAAAGGTTTGTTTGGAATATTGGTGAAGATATTATTTTTGCACCTGAATCAATTGCTGCTTGAGTCTGAATTGATGTAATAATTCCTCCGGCACAAATTATAGCATCTTTAGAAACTTCTTTTATCGCATTAAAAATTTGAGGGGTCTCTACATTAACTTCCATAACATCAAGACCGCCGTCAAGTAAAGCTTTTACTGTATCAATTACTTCTTGTGGGTTTCTGCTTCTAATAATCGGTAAAACTTTGTTGTGAGAAATCTTTTCTATTAAGTTTATGTTCATAATCTATCCTTTTTTTTGAATTTATTATATCATAAAATAAAAAACTAACCTTGGGGGCTTTACATGAAGAAATTGAAGAATAAATGGTTTTATATTAGTTCATTTTTAATATATCTATTTTTAACTGTTTCATTTTCATTGTTAACTTTAATGTTTGTAGAGTCTTATGCTAACAGTTTTTTAATTTCTAATTTTGCTAAAGCTTCAAATTCTCAGGATATTGTGGAAATTGTTATAGATGATAAGTCTATACGTGAATATAAATGGCCTTGGGCTAAATCTATGTATACTGAGTTGTTGGATTATTTCCATAAATATACTGATGCAAAAGTTATAGGTTTGGATGTTAATATAACCTCTTTTGATAAAAATAATTCTTCTGATATTGAATTATTGAAACAAATTTCAAAGATGAAAAATCTTGTTGTAGGATTCACTCCTGATCAGAATTATAAAAGTGATAATTCTATATTAAAAATATTTAAATCAAAATATGCGTTAAAGGTTAACAATAACTCGGGAATTACGGGAACTAATTATAATGATGTTGTATCCTCTTCATTATTGGCAGATTATATTCCAAACTATGGCTCAGTAAAACTTCCTGTCGCAAGATATTCAAAAGAGGTTTTATCTGCAGGAAATATAATAAAAGTCGGAGATGCTTTTTATCCGTCTTTGTCTTTTAAAATGTATATGCTTGCGAACGGTACAAATGAAATTGACCTTAATTCGTATGATATTTATGTTCCAAAAACAGGGTTAAAAATCCCCATATCATTTGCTAATTATGACGGATTAGTTAGTACTCCTATCAGATTTTATAAAGATGCAGCTAACTTGGATATAGACTATTCTCACCCAACAGTTTCGGCTTCATTTATAATTGATACATATAGAGCTTTGCAATCAGGAGTTACACCTAAAACTGATCCTGAATTGTATGATATTAAAAATATAAAATATCTTAATCCTGATTTGTTTAAAGATAAGGTTGTTTTTATTGGTGCGAACATATCCGGTCCGACTGCTGATGTTCATAAAACTCCTATGAATGACAGGCATGCCGGTGTGGATATTCAAGCTTCTATATACGATAATTTGACATCAGGTAGCTTTCTTACTTATGCAGGTATTGGTGTTAATTTCTTATCTTTTATAGTTCTTTCACTTTTTGCTTTTATTGTTATTTTGAGATCAAAACTAGTAAGAGGATTATTATTAATTCTTTTTCTTGATATTTTATTTTTAACTTTGGTTGCAATATTTGCACTAAACGGGCATATTTTATCTTATGCAGTGCCTATTGTATGTCAGCTTGTTACAACTATTTTCGGTTATTCATTCAAATTTATGTCTGAGAATAGAAATAAAGAAAAAATTAAACAGGCAATGGGTAAGTATTTATCACAAGACATTATGAAAAATGTTGTTCGTAATATTGATGATTTAAAGCTGGGCGGAAAACGTGCTGTTGTAACTGTATTATTTTCAGATATTAGAGGATTTACGAGCTTAAGTGAGAAAATGTCTGCCGAAGAAGTTTCCATGATTTTGAATGAATATTTTGCGGAAATGGAACCGATTATCTCTAAATATAACGGTGTAATCAACAAATTTATCGGAGATGCTGTAATGGCATTGTTTGGTGAACCTATACAGGATAGCAATCATGCTCAAAATGCTGTTAAATGTGCTTATGAAATGCTTAAAAAAGTTGAATATTTAAGAGAAAAGTGGCTGTTTGAAGGTAAACCGAAAATAGAAATAGGTGTTGGTATCAATACAGGAGAGGTGTTTATTGGTAATATTGGTACAGAAACTCGTATGGAATATACTGTTATCGGTGACACCGTTAACCTTGCAAGCAGAATTGAAGGTTATAATAAGGTTTATAAAACTAACCTGCTTGTCAGCAGTTCAACGTATGAATATATCTCTGGAATTGCTGATGTTATTAAAATTAGCGAGGTTCAAATTCGAGGTAAATCTAAGAAAATGAATATCTATGAAGTCTTAAGAATAGATAAAAATAGTTAATAATAAAAAGTCCCGAATATAACAAATATAACGGGACTTTTTATATTTTTCTTGCTTTCTTTTATCTATAGTTTGTAAATTGAAGCGGGTAATCATATTTATCTTCATTTTGTCGAAGCATTTGAATTACGGCTTGCAAATCGTCTTTATCTTTACCTGTAACTCTTACTTGTTCTCCTTGAATAGATGCTTGAACTTTTAATTTTGTACCTTTAATGTCTGATACGATTGTTTTTGCAAGTTCTTGTGTTAACCCTTTTTTTAATTCAAATACCTGACGAACATTACCACCCAGAGCGTTTTCAACAGGTTTTGGGTCAAGAATTTTGATGCTAAGGTTTCTTTTTACAAGTTTTGATTGAAGAATATCAATAATGTTTTTCAATTTCATTTCGTCATTTGTTGTGATAGTAACAGATTTATCTGCTTCAAGATTAACTTCTGAATTAGAATTTTTTAAATCAAATCTTGAAGTTAACTCTCTTTTAACTTGGTCTATTGCGTTAACAAGTTCTTGTTTGTTGTATTCGGATACAATATCAAAACTACAGTCTTTTGCCATAAGTTACCCCCTTTATATTTTATTGTATCAATATATCATAAAAAAGCAGGATTTATCAATCCTGCCTGCTACACACTATTCACTTTGATATTACGGGGAGTTATTTTTTAAATTTTGCTTTAATTTTTGAACATATACTTTTTAAACCATTCCAAAGTTTTTTACCTGCTTTGAAGCATAATACACCTCCGGTAATTACTATGGCTCCGGCTAAAATGTTTTTCCATATTACTTTGTCTTTCTCTTTTCTTGTTGGTTGAAATTGGTCTTGGCGAAGTGAGCCTTGCATGCTTATTCCGTTCATCGTACCGGTTACTCCTGGGATATATCCAAGTCCGCATGCAGGTAACATTCTATTCATATTGGATTCACCAATATCATCATGCAATGCCGGATTTGATAAATTATACATGCTTCGGTCTAACATATTACACCTATAAATAACCTTTTACCTACATTTATATAAAGTATTTTTTTGTAAAGTAATTTACTTTTTTCTAAAAATCTGGTTTAATAATCTTAACAATAGGAGAGTAGATATATGAATATGTTTAAAAGATGGTATGATGCTGATGCGGTTGTAAGTAAAGCTATTAGCGATTTGGAACATTCTTCAGAAGTTGTGCAGGTCAGATGTGCAGATTTTATTATCGACTTGTTAAAAGATGTTGAATTAAAAGAGTTGAGTCTTGATGATCAGTATAACTATATTATGCGTCGTTGGTATGATAAGAATGTAAAAGTTTCACATGCCGTAGAATATTTAAGATTGTCTCCTGATGATGTTAGACGGGAAACAGCATTGAAAGTTATTGATTTTATTAAAGAAATGACTGCTTAACATTTGGACATTTTATATATACTATTGTTTAATATAGTTGGAGGGATTTTGTGTCAGACGAAATGAATAAAAATGTTATAAATTTATTCTCCAGTCATAATAATAACCGTATTACTCCTGAACTTAAGGACAAAATTAAATATTATGCCGGTTTTAACTATGTTAAAGTAAAAAAAGACTCTAACGGAAATAAATTTAATAAGGAACATTTGTTAAAATATCGTTCAAGATGTCATTATATGGTATCAGTAATGAGAGAGATGGAGGGAGAAGTTCTCCTATATACTTATGATGTTCCAAATGAAGATTTATTCAAGTTTATGAAATCCTTTGAAGAAAGTACTTTAGATGGTACAATTATTGAAATTGAAAAATATTTCCCGGATGATTTAGCCTGAAGAGAAGAAAGAAGATGTGTTTTTTTAGAAAGTATCACGAAAGTTTATTTAATTGTTCAAAACCTTACCAGTATGTAGGTGGAGAATATTTATCCCATAATAAAGATTTTGATTCTGCGAAAGTCAGATTTGCACTTGCATTTCCTGATAAATATGAGATTGGTATATCAAATTTGGGAGTTCGTGTTTTGTATGAACTCATTAATCGGGAACCTGATTATATGTGCGATAGAGTTTATGCTCCGGAACCGGATTTTAAGCCTTATCCGTTATATTCGCTGGAATCAAAAAGACCACTGAAAGATTTTGATGCGATTGGTTTTTCACTTCAATATGAAATGGCGTATCCTACAGTTTTAAAAATGCTGGAAATGGCAGGAATTCCTTATCGAAATGAAGATAGAACTGAGGATGATCCGATTATTATTGCTGGCGGTCCTTGTGCATTTAATCCTTTGCCAGTTTCTGATTTTATTGATGTTTTCATGATTGGCGATGGCGAAGATTCAATTATTGAAACCTGCAAAATTCTTGAAAAGACAAAAGGCATGTCAAGAGCTGATAGAATTAAAGCCTTGTGCGAAGGAGAAGATTCCGGCAGGTGGAGTGTAAATGTAAACGGGCTTGACGGTAGGGTAAAAAAGCGAATTTCACAGTTAGAATATGATACGGCATTAAAATCTTATCCGATACCTTTTTCTTCATCCGTTCAGGATAGGGCTGTTGTTGAGATTCGTCGAGGCTGTGGTAGAATGTGTCGTTTTTGTCAGCCGGGGCACGTAACTTTGCCAATTAGGGAACGTGAAGCTGAGGATATTATAAAAATTTCAAAAGAGCTTGTAGCCTCAACAGGATATGATGAATATTCATTATTATCATTATCATCTAATGATTATGCCAATATCAATGAAGTAATTAAAGAACTGGCTGTAGATTTTAATGATAAAAAAATCTCCGTGTCTTTGCCAAGTCAAAGAATTGACGGGTTTAATCTTGAACTGGCTAATTTAGTCCAAAGTGTAAGAAAATCAACAATGACATTGGCTCCGGAAGCAGGTAGTCAGCGTTTGCGTGATGTAATTAAGAAAAATATTACAGAAGAGCAAATTACGAATGCTGTTCTGACTCTTTATGAAAATGGTTGGTCAAGGGTTAAATTCTATTTTATATGCGGGCTTCCGACCGAAACTCTTCAGGATATGGATGAGATGGCTGATTTATTCAGAAAAATCAGGTATCGTTCTCGATTAATGAAAAAGGAACGAGGTTTTAAGCATTCGTTAGATTTAACCTGTACTTTGTCTATTTTTGTTCCTAAGCCGTTTACACCGTTCCAGTGGTGTCCACAAATGGATTTAGAAAAGGTAACTGAGCATATTCATTACTTAATGGATCAAGTAAAACATATTAAGGGTGTAAAAGTTAACTACCATGAAAAATTTGTTTCGCTTATAGAAGCTGTTTTAACTCGTGGTGATAATTCATTATGTAAATATATAGAAGCTCTTTACAAAAAAGGCTGTTATCTTGATGCATGGGGTGAATATTTTGACAAAGATGTCTGGTTTGAGACCGCTGAGGAATTAGGAATTAATCTTTCTGAACTTGCTCAAAAACAGTATGATTTAGATAAGCCTCTGGCATGGGATTTTGTTGATGTTGGTATAAATAAAGAATGGTTCATTGAGGAATACAATAAAGCTTTTTCTGTTGATGAAAATTCTCCTCATATTGTGCCGACTTGTCAGCATAAATGTGTGAATTGTGGGGTTTGTACGAATTTTAAAACTCATAAAGTTATGGCAAAACCATTTATTGCTAGTGACAAGGCTCAATTAGTCGCTAAGGAAGCTCAAATTCATATAGATCCGTCTATTTGCCCGAGAGATTTGAAAGAAACTTTCAGATATCGTGTCAAGTTGACTAAAACTGGCATATTAAAATATTTCTCACATTTGGATTGGCAAAATACTTTCTTTAAGGCTATTACACGTTCAAAACTAAATGTTGCTTTTTCTCACGGCTATAATCCAACAATGAAAATTTCTATGGGGATTGCATTACCGTTATTTTGTGAAAGTGAAACTGAGCTTGTTGATATAGAACTTTTGGAAAATGTTGATGAAGGTTTTGTGTTATCAGAATTACAAAAAGTATTGCCGGAACAATCTAAGGTTTTAAGTGTCAAACATATTGATAAATCAGCACCTGCTATTGATCAGGAAGTTTGTTGGGCAGAATACAAAATAAAGTTGTTTAAACCTTACGACAAAGCTGGTGATGACAATAACAAACACTCTCTTTACGATTTTGAAAAGTTGGTGTATAATACAGAAAAAGTTTTATCTTCTGACGAAATTTTAGTTGAGAAGAAAAACAAAAAAGGTTTAGTAAAAACAATAAATATGAAGAAGTCAATCGGTTCTCATCGATTTGAAGACGAATGTTTATTTATAGTATTAAAGGCAGGTCAAGGATCAGAAATCCCGCCGTTTAGAGCTGATGTTTTAATGAATATTATTGCTCCGGATGTTGTATTTGAGATTACACGGGTAAAATTCCTAACTGAGTCTTTACACGAGTTATAGTAAAGGATTTTTTATGAACGACAAAAACAGAAATTCTAATCAAAGTATTGAAAAGAAAATTGTAATTGCTGAACGAGACAATATTGCAGCAGTTCTTGAAAATAAAAAAGTAACAGACTTTTTTATTCACAGAGGTGAAGTTTTATTAGGTGATGTATATCTTGCAACAGTAGATAATATTTTGCCAAGTATAGATGCCGCTTTTGTTAATGTTGGTACTGACAAAATGGGCTTTTTGCATGCTGAAGATATCATGGGTAAAGGTACATTAAAAGAAAAACTTTCTCCAAAACAAAAATTGGTAGTACAGGTTGTAAAAGAACCTACCGGTCACAAAGGTCCAAGGGTTACTACAGAAATTAGTTTACCTGGAAGATTTTTAGTTTTAATGCCTTATGAACCTGGTGTAAGCGTAAGTAAAAAAATTGAAAATTCAAGAGAACGTGCAAGATTGAAATCTATTGTTAACTTGATTAAACCGGTAGGAGTCGGTGTTATCATCAGAACTGAAGCAGAAGGACAAACTGAAGCTGATATTCAAGAAGATTTAGAAATTTTATTGGAAAAATGGAACAATATAATTACTTCTGCTGAAACTCTAAATCCACCTAGTCTTATTTATCGTGATCAAGACTTACTATACAGAGTCATTCGTGAAGCTTGTACTGATGATGTTAATGAAATTATTGTTGATACTCCGTTTGCTCTAAACAGAGTTCAATCAATTTTACAAAATTGGCACATGTCTAAAGGAATACAAGTTACCCTTTATAAAGGTACTGAACCATTGCTTATTGCTATGGATATTCATAAAGAAATTAAAGCGGCACTGAATGTTAAGGTTAATATGCCATCAGGCGGTTACTTGTTCATTCAGCAAACTGAGGCATTGACTGTAATTGATGTTAACAGCGGAAAATTTATCAGTTCTGCAACTCAGGATGAAACGATTTTAAAAACTAATATTGAAGCGGTACATGAGATTGCTCGCCAATTGAGACTTCGTAATATTGGCGGTATGGTTATTATTGACTTTATTGATATGATGTCAAGAGCTGATAAACTGGCTATGTTAGAAGAACTTGAAATAGCACTTGAACCTGATAAGGCTAAACCTCAAGTTGGTCAGTTATCTGATTTAGGATTGGTTGAACTTACAAGACATCGTCAAGGTCAATCTTTATCTGAAATATTTACAAAAAAATGTCCGCATTGTCAGGGCGGTGGTTACTCAATGATTGATTTTAATTTTGCGACTCCGACTGCTGAAGGTGAATATCGTGCAAAAGCAGCAAAATTAAAACTTCCGACAGGTAATTTTAAGAAAAATAATAAATTCAATAATAAAAATAATAACAATCAACAGAAAAATCAGGTTCAGGAAACTCAGGAACAACCACAAAAGATTTCCATTGAAACAGAGCCATCTGTTGTAGCAGCTGAAGAAGTTGTGAAAAAGGAAAATAACAAACGTAATAAAAATAGAAGGGGTAAATTCAGCAAGAATGCAAATGAAAATCTGACACCTGCTGAAGTTATTGTAGAACCGGTTGTTGAGACTGTTGAAGAACCTGTACAAGAAGTAGTTCAAGAATCTGCAACTGTTCAACCTCAAGTTGAAGAACCTGTTGTTGAACCTAAAATTAAAGGTAAATCAAGAAAACGCAAAACAACTAAAAAATCTGCAGAACCTGTAGATGTTCAGGAAACTGTTGTTGAAGCTGAGACAAAACCTGAAATTGTTGAAGAGACCAAAGTAGAAGAAGAACCAAAGAAGAAAACAAGACGTCCAAACAGAGGTTCGTCAAAAACAACTAAAACTTCAAGAAAGTCTAAAAAGACAGAGGAAACAGTTGAAGAATAATTTTATTAAATCTATTAAATATGCAATGTTAGTAGTGCTTTTGAGCACTGCTAATTTTGCGTTTGCTCTTTCAAATAATGCCGGTGATGCAAATATTCCGGCTATTAAAACAATTGCTGTCAAGTTTATTCTTGCAATGCTTGGCGTGGCATTTTTCTCAATTCTTATATTTGCGGGTTTGTCTCTGTATAATAGATTTTTTGTAGCAAGAGAAGCTAAAGATTTTAATCTTCGTAGGGATTCTTTAAAAACTCCGCAAGATGAAGATGAAGCTGTGTTAATGTTTATTACAAAGAATAGGTTACAATAAATGAAGAAAGCTCTTGGGGTTTTAGAACTTTTAATAGTTCTGATAATAATTATTGTTGTTTATTTTACGTGTTTTTCAAATGGGAGCAAAAATTTAAATCCGTTTGATGATAATGCAAGAGTTCAAACTCAAAAAGAGATTGTTAATGATAAAATAAAAGATATTGAGAATACAAAAGCTATAAAAGAGCGAATTGAAAATAATTTAAGAGAAGGTTATTAAATGAAAAAATCAACATTATTCGATATTATATCTCCTGTCATGGTTGGTCCATCGAGTTCGCATACTGCGGGGGCTGTGAGATTAGGGCTTTTAGCTCGCAATATTTATAAAAATATACCTCAAAAGGTTACGTTCAAGTTATACAATTCTTACGCTCATACCGGTAAAGGTCATGGTACTGAAAAAGGTCTTCTTGCCGGAGTTCTGGGGTTAAGTGTTGATGACAGGCGGATTAAGGATATTTTTGAATCTGATCTTGCCAAGACTATTGATTATACTTTTGAATATAGTGATAATTTTAAAGCTCATCCGAATGCTGTGGACATCACTTTTTTAGGTGATAATAAAATGTTTATTGCCGGTGAATCTGTTGGTGCTGGAGAGGTTGCTATAAGAAAAATCAATGAATTTAATGTTAAATTAACAGGTAAGTATAATACTTTAATTCTTGTTTATAAAGATATGCCGGGAATGATTTCACAGGTTTCATCTATTTTGCAATATCATAATATTAATATTGCATCTTTAAATTGTGACAGAAAGGCAAAGGGCAGTGAAGCTTCAATGATTATAAGTATTGATGGCAAGATTGATGATGAAATGATTAAAACAGTGGAAGAAATTCCTGATGTTTATTTTGTTAGTTATGTGGAAAAATTGGATAATTAAATTATGAATATTACAATAAATACTTTTGAACAATTGTTTGATATATGTATCTCAAATAATAAAAAAATATATGAGGTAGCACAGGAAAATATGGCACAAGATGCTGATATTTCCGAAGAAAATGTTAGAACATTTGCTATGAAAAGCCTTTTTGCAATGAAAGAGGCAATTCAGACAGGTATGTCTAGTAAAGAGCTTTCAATGAGCGGTATGTGCGGGCAAGATTGTCATAGAGTTCAAAACTATTATAAATCTCAACGACCTATGATGGGACCATTGTTTGAGAAAGTTGTTGAATATGCACTTGCAACAAGTGAAGAAAATATCAGAATGGGTAAAATCGTAGCTTGTCCGACTGCGGGTTCTTGCGGAATTTTACCTGCTGCTTTGATAGCGGTCTCTGAAGAATTTAATCATTCAGAAAGAGAGCAATTAAACGCACTTATTACAGCCGGTGAAATCGGAAGAATAATTTCATCTAAAGTATCATTAGCAGGTGCAGTTGCGGGTTGTCAGGCTGAATGCGGAGCTGCTTCTGCGATGGCTGCCGCTGCAATTTGCCAATTGCGTGGCGGAAGTGTTTCTCAAGTATTAAATGCTTCAGCTTTAGCTATGAAAAATTTATTAGGGCTTACTTGTGATCCTGTTGCAGGATTGGTTGAAGTACCTTGTGTTAAAAGAAACCCCTTTTTGGCTGTTCATGCGATTACTGCTGCAGAGTTGGCATTATCCGGGGTAGAGTCGAAAATTCCTTTAGATGAAGTTATTGATGCTATGGAACAGACCGGAGCATTGATGTCTCCAACTTTAAAAGAAAGTTCACAAGCCGGACTTGCAACTACTAAAACGGGTTTAAAAATTAAAAAGCAAGTTTTTGGTGAATAAAATTTGTATGTATATAAAAAGAGGTACCATTTGGTACCTCTTTCACTCTTTGATAAATCCTAATTAAGCATTAGCTGATACTTTTTTAATAGCAAGAACTAATCTTGATTTTTTTCTTGCTGCAGTATTTTTGTGTAAAATACCTTTTACAACAGCTTTGTCGCATAATTGGTATGCTTTAGAAATAGCAGCATTTAAAGCATCTTTATCTTCGCTTGCAGCTAATGCTAATGCATTTTTAACTGCAGTTTTGATAGCAGATTTGAATGCTACGTTTCTTTGTCTGTTTGCTTCAGCTATTAATACTCTTTTTTTAGCAGATTTAATATTTGCCATAATAATTTACCTTTCCTGTCAACTTATGTGCAATTAATGACTTTGCACGTACTCAATTGAGGATGTGAGCAAATATATTAAACCTCAAAAAAATATTTTTTGCAATATAAAATTCAAAAATGTAAATTTTGCATAAACAATATTAGAGGTAAATATCAAACCGATATTTTAATAAAGGGGTTTCAGGGGAAATCCCCTGAAGACTCGAACCATTTAATCAAGCGTGTTTTTCTTTTTCGGTTCTACTTTTTCTTTTTGCATCGCAATCAAAAAGAAAAAGTGAACAAAGAAAGATTCTTTTTAAAATAAATTCTGTTTCTTCATTTCTTTCTCCGCTTGTTAGCTCGCATTAAACGGGACTACCGTCAAGGCTCAACGCCTTGAGCGTTCGCCCTCTGCTCGCTATACGCTTTATTGCGAGTAAAAGAGAAAAACGCTGACCAAATAATTCGAGTTATCAGAAACTACGTTTCCGAAC
>CABRZP010000021.1 GCA_902475545.1 uncultured bacterium | reverse complement strand
TATTTCTTTTTATTTTTCTTCTGCTTCTTTAGTTTTATTTACATCAGGGTGAAATTTTCTTGCCAATTTTCTATATGCTGATTTAATTTCTGCTTCTGTAGCATCTCTTTTTACCCCGAGGGTTTCGTAATAATCTTTGTATTTCATAAAAAATCTCCTATTGTCATAATAATATAAAATAGAAGATTTTTGATTAATTTTAATTATTTCTTAATTATATTTTTATCTTTCCATAAGTTTTTCACTCATCTGAGAAATATCATTCATTATTTGTTTAACAGAATTTTTATCAGCTAAGAATTTTAGAATGTCTTCTTTTGAACCATACACTAATGGTCTGTTTATTTCAACGTTCATAGTAGGATGAAGCATTAATATTTCCAATTTATGTTTTGCTTTGTTATCCATATCTTTTGAAATATTAAATGCAATAGCCTTGCAACATAACTGATTATCTTTATTTACCAAATGCTCATTAATTGTACGATAATATGAGGTATCAAAGATTTCTAATTCAGCACGCTCATGCATTTTTTTCAGGATTTGAACAAGTTTGTTTTCTGTTGAAATAGACAATTCTTTTCCTTTTACTTTTGCAGGTTTCAAATTTAGATTGTTTAATTTTATCATATTTACCTCTATTAATCTACATTATAAATGATTTTTGTGCATCATGTTCAATATGCGGAATAAATGTTTGCATTTTTCTTGCCTGATCAGCTTCGTTAAGGTGATGCAAATGTTTCATCGATTCTTCCGAAAGTATCGGGTCAAACCCTGCCGGAAGCTGTGGTTTTGGAACCTGAATACCTAATTCCTTCATTCTATAATAATCATAAGTTTTACTAATATAATTATCATATATTGGCATCTGAGTTTCAGAAAGACTTTGAACAGCTTTTTTATATGGTTGGAAAATTTCACCCAATGTATTTTTATCTAAAACAGAATCGTATTTAAGGTGTTCATATTCTCCAAATGGTCCAGAGCCTCTAATCTGAATTTCTGCAAATGTTCCGTCTTTTAATACAGTATTTACCTGAGCGGTTGTATATCCGGAGGACTTTATAGCATCCTGAGCATTTTTTGAAAGTCCTTCCAAACCATATTTTGCTAAATCAATATTTTCTGAACAAGTAATAATATCAAATCTTTCACCCGTAGCCATCTGTAATCTTTCAAATTGACTAATTTGTCTATCAGAAAAATAGGATACTCCGTCAATACCTTTATAATTATTAATTTCAGTCATTCTAAGCGGTTTAATTTTTGAATTAGTTTGTAATTCCTTAATTAAATCTTTACTAATTCCTGCCTGTTCCAATTTCTCTATAGTAGTGACATTCCTATCCAATGCATCTCGCAACCCGCCAAGAATAAATCTACGGAATACAGGTTCTGATTGTCTTTCTGCAAGTGCAATTTTTATAGGTTTAGCTAAGCGATTTGCAATAGCTAATTCTTTTTCTGATAATTTTTGCCCTTTGAACAAATTCATTACCAAATGTTTTTGGCTATTTGAAAGTCCGTGACCATCAATTTTTATATTATTTAAAGTATTAATAATATCTTTTCTTGTAATATCTTGTAATTGAATTCTGCCGCCAATAGCATCTTGGATAATTTGGCGTGCTTCTTCATCTGTCTTTATTGATTTTTTCTTTTTAATCAAAACCCTTTCAAGTTTTGAAAATACAGAATTTGCACCTTTTGCTCTTACAGAAACATTAAATCCGTCAAAAACTTCTTTTATTTCTTTTTCTGCAGAAGGTAAAGCTTGTTCATATCGTTGAGCAAGTCTTAATGCCGCATTCCCCAGTTCAGCCTGTTGAAACTGATTTTTAGCTTTTAATAAATCCGGTTTTATTTCAAAAGCAGGATTGCTAAGATTTCTTGTATTGATATTCATTGGCATAGTAATATCAGGTTTTACTCGATATTTTGCAACTCCGGGAGTTCCATATTCACCTATTGCCGTTTGAATACCTTGATATTTAAAAGAACTTTTCACAGGGTTTGTAACTGTCTTTGCGACAGTTTTACCGTACAAAATAGTTCTTGTGCCACTAAATATCTTAGTGATTAATGACATAGCATTTTCCTTTACAAATATCCCCTGTATTTTTATAAAGTATTTTTTTTATTTAAAATTGATAAAAATGAAAAGAGATATTACGTAATTGTAATATCTCTTTTTATTTTTTTAATGTGTAAACTGGTTATTATCTTAGGCTAACTTTTACAGCAGGTCCTTTTTGAGAAATTTCAACTTTGTTTTCTCTTGCTAACCAACCTAAACCTAAATCTGCAAAATTACCTTTTAAATCTAATTCTTTTTTCATTTTTGCAAAAGAAGTTGTTCCGTTTGTATGTAAATAATTATAGATTTCTCCTGCTGCAAATCCAATTCTTTCTTCTTGTGATAATGTTACTTTTTTAGCTGCTACCATAATCTCTTTCCTCCATGAACTATTGTATGTATAACACTTTTTCGATAGTTCAATAATAGTCTATTTTTAAATTTAATAAATCATTTTAAATATGTAGTTTTTTAAGGGTTATTTTATGCTAAAATACACTAAAAGGAGTATTGCTTTGATTATTGAGGGGAGTATAGCATCAAATAAGACAGAAATCCTTATAGATAAGTATTCCGAATTAATTAACAACGGGGTTCCGGCTTCTGCAATTCTTGTACTTGTACAGAATTCAACATTAAAAAATGAATTCCTTGAAAAGGTACTTGAAAAAATAACCGTAGACTGTATTGAAAAACTCCAAATACATTCGTTTTTCTCTCTTGTATACAACACCGTTTCTGACAATTGGGCATTTTTGGAAGATAGAAATATTTTTGATAATCCTGTTATTTTACCAAATCTTGCAGGGTTAGAAGTATCTCAGTTTTTACTTAAAGATATTTTAAAGGAAGTACCTTTTAAAGGTTATAATTCAAGAATGTCTTTATTGCACCAAATTTTTCGCCGTTATTCTCTTATAATTCAAAATAATTTGACACAAAAAGATGTTAATAAGCGTGCTGAAATTTTAAAAGAAGGATTTTCTGATGAAGCATCACTTGCAATACGTAAGCTATTGAAAAGAACTCTGGAATTAAGGGATTTCGACTATTTAAGACAATGCTTAATGTTTAATTTTATTTACCAGAATACCGATTATTTTAAAAATATTGAATATTTGATTGTAGATGATGCAGATGAATGCACTCCAATATGTCTTGATTTTATTGAATATTTATCAAAACAACTCAAAGACTTTTGGATTACAGCAGACCCGCTAGGCTCAAGCAGATGCGGATATTTGAGTGCTGATAAAAACAATCTTGAAAAGTTGAAGAAAATTTTTAAAGCTGATACGACTGAACTTTCTTCAAATTCAAACTTAACCAACGATGCTCAAACTCTGTTTAATAATATTTATCAGAATGATGAAAACATATTAAATAATTTCAGTTATAACTCTTTTTCAAAACGTTCTGAAACAATTGAATCATCTATTACCCTGATTAAAACCTTACTTAAAAATAAAGTTCAACCTTGTGAGATTTCGATTATTACACCAATAATTGATGACATGCTAAAATTCACTTTGAAAGAAAATTTTGCATCTAATATTACTTTAAAGTATCTTACCGGTAGTGAGAAACTAATACAAAACAAATTTGTATTAGCCGCAATAACTATCTTAAAATTGAATACCGAATTAAAAAACTCACTAAGTGAATTTGACATAAGAATCCTGCTATCAAATTTTCTACGTATACCTTTAAAATATTGCGAAGAAATACTTAAAGCATTTCAACAAAATAAAACTCTTATTCCTTATGATTTCAAAGATGAAGAATATACTCAAAAATACCGTCATTTATTAAATTTGATAGATACTCTTGCTAATTCAAATGCAAAAATTTCAGAACAAATTATATTAATATATAACCAATTATTTGATATAAGTTCAATTGATAAATTAGAACTCAAAAAATTTAATTTCTTTTTAAAACAAATTACCGATTTTGAAAATATATTTGGCGAAAGATTTAATACAAGAAAATCAGATATCATTTTACAAATAGAAAATTCCATAATTTCTGAAAACCCATATTCCATTTTAGAAATAGAAAAAAACGACTTAATAATATCTACTCCGCAAAAAATTATAGACAACAAATTAAAAACAAAATATCAAATTTGGCTGGATATATCATCATCAGAATGGATAAAATCAGACACAGGACCATTATACAATGCCTGGGTATTCCAAAAAGACTGGGAAAAACCTGAATATACTATAGATGATAATATTGAGCTTTCAAAAGAAAAAAACGCAAGAGTACTAAGAAAACTAACCTTATGTGCCGGAGAAAAAATATTTTGTTACTCAAGCCTATTTGACTCTAATGGAGTTGAAAATTACGGAGCATTAGAAAACTTCATAATTGTTGATGATAAACTTTCAACAGATGAAACTACTAAACAAACTACCTTTAAAATAATTCCACGAGATGACCAGAAGCCTGTACTTGAATATAAAAACGGATATATGGGAATTTCAGCAGTACCCGGAGCTGGAAAAACAACTATTCTGCTTGCTCTTATTGTAAAACTTTTGGAAAGAAAAATTCCACCTGAACATATTTTTGTTCTAACATACATGGATTCTGCGGCACGTAATTTTAGAGAAAGAATAAAAAATATTCGTAGCCGTTCAGCAAAATTACCTAATATCAGTACAATTCATGGATTGGCTCTAAGAATATTGAAAGAAAACGGCAACTATGAAAAACTGGGACTTTCAGGTGATTTTGAAATCTGTGATGACGCACATCGTGGAAGAATTTTACGTGAAATTGCTTCCAAATTAAAAATTGAACAAAAAACAGCCGAAGAATTTGATAGAGCAGTATCTGTTTTCAAAATTGCAGGGGGAATTTTTCCTAAAACCTTAACAAACGAAAAACTAAAAAAATTCAAAGTATTTGTTGAAGCATATAAAAATAATTTAAAAGAATATAATCTTATTGATTACGATGATATGTTGACAGGTTCTGTTCGTATACTAAAAGAAAATCCTGATATTCTCGCATATTATCAGGATATCTGCGAATACATTATTGAAGACGAAGCTCAGGATTCCTCCGGTGTTCAGCAAGAACTTATTGCTCTTTTATCCGGCAAACATAAAAATATTATCAGGTGCGGAGATGTTAATCAATCTATCACCGCAACTTTTTCAAATGCAGATGTAGAAGGATTTAGAAAATTTATTACCGAAAACAATAACGTCAGTATGAATTGTTCTCAAAGATGTGCAAAAGGAGTTTGGGAATTTGCAAATAAACTGGTCGAAACGTTCAGTTCAAAAGATGATAGCAGTAATTCGTTTTATAAAATGTACATGCAGCCTGTTGAAGGTAGAAATCCACAAAGTGAAAATGCCGTAGAAGGTATTCTATTCAATAGCTCTGTAGAAGAAAAAAATTATATATTGAAAATCATCAAAAACACCCTGAACAAAAATCCTGAATATACAGTTGGAATTCTGTTAAGATACAATTATCAAATATCAGCCTGGCAGGAATTAATTGAAAATTGCGGATTAAAATCAATTACCCGCAATGAATGTTTAGAACAAAAAGCCATATTTAAAGCAATATTTGCGGTTATGAAAATTATTTTAAGTCCGTTTGATAATGATTTAGTTGGAAATAATTATGATATTCTTGCCGACTTAGGTTTTTACAAAAGAGGATTAGGTTCTGAAATAAAAAAATACGAAAATCCGTTTATTCAGGTTAATGCTGATTATATTGAAAATATTCATCTTGAAAGATTTTATTGGGATCTAAATTACTGGATTTCCCTATGTTATCTTCCACCTAACGAACTCGCAATTAAAATCGGACTTAATTTCTTTAAAAGTGATATTGAAAAATCTAATATTTATTTGATTTCAACTTTAATTAAAAGAATATGTATAAAAAATAATTCTCTGGAATATGCTTTGAACAGATTATCCGAATTAGCAAAGAAACCAAATCTTAGCGGGTTTAAGTTCTTCTCCGAAGTCGATGAAGATGATAAAAAATCATTGCAGGGTAAAGTCCAAATTATGACAATGCACAAATCAAAAGGCGATGAATTTAATCTTGTATTCATTCCGGAAATGACCGAAAAAAATCTGCCGTTATCAATTGATGCGATAAACCTTAAGTCATCTGATTTTATTGAATCTGTCAGGGACTTAAATCCTAATTATAAAAAGAAGTCCGAATATGAATTAAAAAAAGAAATTTTATCAGAAAATCTCCGGCTTTTATATGTTGCAATAACTCGAGCTAAACACAAATTATACATAACAACCAGCACAAAATCTAAACGCTATGGAAAAGAATATAATTTAGAACCAAATATAATTTTCGATGAAATTTTGGAAGGAGTACACAATGAATAACTTTTCTCCAAATATTTTAAAAACTTATGAAACCTGTCCTAAAAAATTCTATTATCAATATATAGAAAAAATAAATATTCCACTATCTACAATAACATTTGAAAAAGGTAAAAAAATCCATGCACTCGCAAATTATTTTTTACGCGGAGTGAATATTTCAAGGATTGAAACAGCGTTAAATGAAGAAGAAAGAAAACTATGGCATTTATTGATAGAAAATCCTTTCTATCAAAAAGAATATTTCAAATCAGAATTCACACTGTCTTGCAAATTTGAAGATTATTGGATTGGCGGAAGAATTGACGCTATTGTTCATGATGACAATAAGTATTATATTCTTGACTATAAAACAGGCTCTATCCCCAAAAATCCTGAATACGATTACCAAACAATGGTTTATTTATTATGCTTAGACCGGTATTTAAAAACTTATGAGTCATTAGCATTTGTCTACATTGATTTAAAAAACAAGAAAAATCATGTTATTGAATTTAACGAAAAACTAAAACAAGAATACGTAAAAAAGATTATAACCTCTTGCCAAACAATCACTTCAGATACTTTGTATAATTGCAACACCAAAAATTGTAAATATTGCGAATATTCAAAATTATGCAGCGGTGAAAATTTTAACGAACAATATTTATAAAACAGAGTTTATAGCCGCCAGCATTCCTGAACAATCTGCAATATTCTGTCCCGCAATATTAAAAGCCGTTCCATGCCCCGGAGAAGTTCTAAGAATATCCAAACCAATAGTGGTATTTACGGTTTTGTCCCCGGCAACAGTTTTGATAGGAATTAACCCTTGATCATGATAATTTGCGATATAACAATCATATTCATCTTTAGTGCCATTATAATAATGCTTTGCAGCATTAACAAACAAAGTATCAGCAGGAAGAGGCATTGTAATATTTATACCGCACTGCCTTAATTCATTTACCGCAGGAATAAGAATTTCAATCTCTTCATTTCCTAATATTCCATCTTCTCCGGAATGAGGATTAAAACCGCATAATGCAAATTTTGGTTCACTAATATTAAATTTAGATTTAAAAGTTTCAACAAGATTTGTTATTTTGGTAATTACAATTTCTTTAGTCAAATGGATATCTTTCAAGGCACAATGCCGTGTCAAAAGCAAAACTCTAAAATTGTCCGCAACAAAAAGCATTTCCGCAAGTTGATTATCATGTGCAAGAAATTTTTGTAAGATTTCAGTTTGCCCGTTAAAATGATGTCCGGCAAGATAAAGTGCATTTTTGGCAACCGGAGCCGTTACAATAGCCACAGGTTTTAAGTCACAAACTGTTTTTAATGATTGATAAGAGAATTCTCCTGCTTCTTTTGTTACCTGACCAGGTTTTATATCCTTTAAACTATAAGGGACTTCAACAATTTCATATTTATCAGCAATTTCTGAACCGCCATAATAATGTAGAACGTCTCTATTGCTAATCAGAATAACTTTTTCATAAGGCAAATTAAGCTGATTTAGAGCTTTAATTGTAATCTCAGCTCCAATTCCATTTGGATCACCCGTAGTAATTGCAATTTTATCCATATTATTATTCTTCATGTTTTTCAAAATATTTTAATATTTCAATAAGTGTATTAACTCCGCCCAAATTGCCGGATTTTGTCACAATCCACTGATTAGAATTAACACTTCTGCCTAACGCAATTGCCGGCAATACTTCATCAACAAGTTTTAGTTGATTAGCATTGATAGCATTACAACACTTGTAAGAAGTTTCACCACCCAGAGTAATCAAAATTGCATTCTTTTTGCCCAAAACTTGTTTAGTTAAATCTGCAAGAAAATCCGTAATTAATGCAGCCAGTCCGGATTTTGTTAAATCAACATTTGCGGTGTCAGAAAACCCGTCAAAATTATTCAATAATTTTGATGTGTGTATCAAAACAATATTATTATTACCAAGATTTGAAACAACACGCTCTACAAGTTCCTCTTTAACACCTTCCAAAATTGTGTTTACATTAAGTTCAATAACTAAACAGTTTTCATCATATTCATCACTTTGTTCAAGTTTATCAATTTGATTTGCTGTAATATTAGTTGCACTGCCTGAAACAATCAATTTTGGTAACTTTGGTAATTTAACCGGTAGAATTTCCTCTTCTTGATATTGTGGGAACCATTGATTACTTAAAATTTTTGCAGCTGCAGCAGTTCCCACAGGCAGAATTTTGGAATTAGACTTCTGCATTGCCAGAACAATTTGCTCTAAGTCCGTCGTAAAAACAGAATCTGCAATAATAAGTTTTTTGCCTTGTTCGACAAGTTCATTCAATCTCATCAATATTGGACCGGCTCCGTCCATAATAGTCTTTAAATCAATCTCACCAACTAAATTTTCTAAATTTCCGCCAAGCTGAGATTTTAATAATGTAGGCAAATGAGATTCTGTTATTGGAGAATGAGGATCTCGTGCCATTTCAGTTCTCTCAATCGGAATTCCCCGAAGCAAATGATAACCGCCAACAGTAATACGACCTTCTTGAGGAAACGCAGGCATAATTACTGCAGAGTCCCAACCCAGAACTTCCAGCATAGAAAGAACTTCAACTGCAATATTACCTCTTACTGTTGAATCTATTTTTTTATAGAAAAAATCCGGATTGATTTTGTCTACTAATAATTGTGTCGCTTCTTTAACTTTTTCAAAAGCATCCTGTAGGGAAACATTTCTGGATTCTGTAGAAATTGCCCATGCTTGAGAAAGGTCAGAATTGTTATTTATAACCTCTGTATCAAGCAAAATATTCGTATCAGCACCATTCAATTTAAATTGAAGTGCAGTATCATTGGCACCTGTTAAATCATCGGCTACAATACCTACAATATTTGATGTTCTTATCATAATACAGCTTCTTCTGCGTCTTTTCTGGAACCTAGTAATCTTATAGTATTAGCTCTTACATAGAAATTTTCTCTATCATTACCGGTTGCTTTATCAACCCAACGATTATTAGCAATTGCACCATCAATTGCAACCAATCTGCCTTTTTTTACATATTCAGCAGCAAATTCTGCTTGTTTGTCCCAAACATCAATATTAAACCAATCAGTAACTTCTGATTTTGTTTTCGAATCCCATCTGTTAACCGCAACAGAAAAAGATGCTTTCATCTTACCTGAATCAAAAGCTTTAAAACCTTCAGATGCGTCCCTTCCAACTCTACCTACTACTGTAACTGTATTCATATATTTTTACCTCTTTCAATTTTTATATTATACATTATTTATTTCTAAAGTCCAATTAGTACATTTTTACTAATTTTCTAACTTCAGCAAGAACAGCTTGAGCTTTAACTCTAGCTTTGGCAGAACCTTCCTCAATAATTCTTTCAACTTCTTCCGGATGTTCTTCATAATATTTACGTCTTTCTCTAATTTCTGCAAGTTTTTCGTTAATTTTATCACCAAGTTGACGTTTACATTGTGCACATCCGCGAAGACCTTTTTCACATTCACATCTTACGGTAGAAACCTCATCTTCATCACCAAAAATTGTCCAGTACTTAAATGCAACTTCACATTCATCAGGATGACCCGGATCATCTTTTCTTAACCGTGATCTATCTGTAATTGCACTCATTACCTTTTTAGAGGTTACTTCTGCGGTATCGGAAATTTTTATATCATTATTAAAAGATTTACCCATTTTATTTCCATCTAAACCGCAAATTAAAGAACAATGATTTAATAAAGGTTTTGCTTCATGGAAAAATTCACCGTACAAATTGTTAAATCTTCTTGTAATATCACGAGTAATTTCGATATGTGCAACCTGATCAATTCCGACCGGAACATAATCTGTATTGAACATCATAATATCTGCACTCATTAATACAGGATAACCCATCAATCCATAATTTATTTGAGAAGCTTGTCCTTCTTTTGTTTTCAATATTTTAGCCATATCTTTAAGACAAGGGTCACGTTCAACCCAGTTTTGAGGGGTAATCATCCCTAAATAAATATTTAATTCTGCAATTTCAGGAACAAGAGATTGCACATAAATAGTTGATTTTTCAGGGTCAATTCCACAAGCCAGCCAATCCATCACAACATCAAGGATATTTTGTCTTAAATCATCTGTTTTATCGTATTTTGTAGTCAAAGCATGCCAATCTGCAACAAAGAAGTTACAATCATATTTGTCTTGAAGTTGAACCCAGTTCTGAATAACGCCAAGATAATGTCCTAAGTGTAATTTTCCTGTTGATCTCATACCTGATACAATAACGTCTTTTTTCATAAAACAGTCCTTTCTATAACTTTAAATATTATATAACAAACAGTATATGGGATATATTTTCTTGTAAATTTATTTACATAAACAATATTAGGGGTAAATATCAAATCGATATTTTAATAAAGGGGTTTCAGGGGAATCCCCTGATGACTCGAGCCATTTAATCAAGCGTGTTTTTCTTTTTCGGTTCTACTTTTTCTTTTTGCGTCGCAATCAAAAAGAAAAAGTGAACAAAGAAAGATTCTTTTTTAAATAAGTTCTGTTTCTTCATTTCTTTCTCTTTTATTGCGAGTAAAAGAGAAAGAAACGCAAGCAAAGAAAGAGAAAAACGCTGACCAAATAATTCGAGTTATCAGAAACTACGTTTCCGAACCTTCCTTTGATTATCCTGCGGATAATATTGTTTATGTAAACAAATCGTAATAATATTTTCTCTTTTATTTCAGTTTGTAAAGTGCCTTTTTAAACTTCAATCTGTAGGTTTAGAATTTTATTTTTTTTCGATTTTTTAAAATGAAAAGTGTTGATTTAACACGCATTGAACCCAATTTCAAATGTAAAGTTTTGTTAAAATTGCTACAAAAATAGTAAAGAAGAATAGAAATTTTGTCGTTACATGTTGTATAATATATATAGAAGATATACCCTATTATAAATCGCATCTAATAGCCAGTAAATATTTTGTTATAATCAAAATAGAAAGGCAGCGAATATATGAGCAACTTACAATTTCAGAATGATTTAGACAAATTAGTGGAGATTTTACCCGATAGAATCAGGCAACATATTTCTTACGGTCGTATGGAAGATGTAATTGAAATTGTTTTAGATATTGGAAGACCTCCGGAAATCAGACATGCTGATGGTAAAATTGAGTATATTGAAGCTTCAGATGTATGTTATGAAGACATTGAATATATTACATCAAGAGTTCAAGATTTTACCTCAGATAACCGCTCAGGAATTCCCGGAACTCTTCACAGAATTAGTGCTATTAGAAACCGTCAGGGCAGAGTTGTAGGTCTAACTTGCAGAATCGGTCGTGTTGTTACCGGTACAATTTCCTGCATAAAAGATATTTGTTTGCAAAATAAAAGTATATTATTTTTAGGCAGACCCGGTGTTGGTAAAACAACAAAACTTAGAGAAATTTCAAGACTGGTTGCTGATGATTTAGGCAAAAGAGTTGTAATAGTTGATACATCAAATGAAATCGCCGGTGATGGAGATACTCCACACCCTGCGGTTGGTCATGCCAGAAGAATGCAGGTTCGTCAGCCGGAATATCAAAAAGATATTATGATTGAGGCAGTAGAAAACCATACTCCGGAAGTCATTGTTGTTGATGAAATCGGTACAGAGGCAGAAGCTCAAGCCGCAAGAACAATTGCAGAACGCGGGGTAATGCTTATTGCTACGGCTCATGGTAATAGTCTGGAAAGTTTAATTAAAAACCCTACATTATCAGATTTGGTTGGGGGTATTCAATCAGTAACTTTAGGCGATGATGAAGCAAAACGTCGTTCTTCTCAAAAAACGGTATTGGAAAGAGAAAAACAGCCAACATTTGATATTGTAATAGAAATCTTAGACAGAAATACTCTTGCTGTCTATAAAGATACAACAGAAGCTGTTGACTATATCTTGCGAGGTTGGCCTATTAGACCTGAAATTCGTAAAGTTGACAAAGCTTACGATTTTTCTCTTCCACAAACTCCGGTGCCGGCAAGAGTTCCTAATGTAATAGATAAAATCAATGCTCTTGATAACAAAATTGAACATCCTGAAAGTTTAAAATTCAGTTTTTCAAGACAAAAATATGTTGAAGAAGTTAAAAAATTCAAAAAAATATATCTATATGCAGTATCAAGAAGTATTGCAGAAAAAGTTATTGAAAGACTTGACCTAAATGCTGAAATAACAAGAAATCTGGATGATGCAGATATTGTTATTGCTCACAAAAACTTTGTCAAAGGCGGAGCTAAAGTATTGAGTACAGCAGAAGAAAGCCGTATCCAAATATTCTATGTAAAAACAAATTCTATGGCTCAAATTCAAAAGGTTATTAAAGATGCCCTTGATATAGCAGAACTCAATGAAAAACAAAGTTTTTACGATATTACAGAAAAAGCACTAGATGAAGCAAAATCCGCTATTGAAAAAGTTTTAGCAGGTGCGACCGATGTTGAGTTAACCCCGCAAAGTACTCACATTCGTAAACTGCAACATGAGTTAGTTGAACAGCATAATCTGGAAAGTAAGTCTGTCGGCGAAGGTGAAAACAGACATTTACGCATAGTCGGCGGAACAGATTATGAAGAGAAAATGGGTTAAACCATTTTTCATATAACCTGATACCAATAAACGTAAAGGTACACCAAATTTGAGCCCCTTCTTAGAACACGAGGAAACTACGTCATTCCATCAATGTATAGGAGGGGGTTCCCGTTTTTATAGTCTTAAAAGACATTCAAATATACCTTCTGAATATGTCGGGTGAGCAAAACAGGTTTCTTTTAGTTTTTCAACTGAAATGTTATTTTGTATAGCTATAGTTACTTGTTGAATAAGAGCGGAAGCTTCAACAGAAACAATATGTGCCCCAACAATTTTCCCATCCTGTTCCAGAAGTTTTATAAACCCGTCAGTTACACCGTCACAATGAGATTTCCCAAGTGAAGATATTAAGATATTAGATTTTTTAAAGACCTGTCCTTCTAAATCCTGTTCTCTTTTCCCCACCCATGCTATTTCAGGAGTTCCGTATACAACACTCGGTGTTAAATCTTTTTCAAAAGGAATATTATTAACCGTCTCAAGGGCTTGTTTAATTGCATAGTGAGCGAGTTGAATTTCTCCGGCTGTATCTCCGATGTATTTTACACCATCAATTTTGTCTGTTATATTCGGGACTCTTCCGGTTGCAGCTAATATTACTTCCGGTTCAATTGTTTTTCCGTTAGAAAGTGTAACTATTTTATTTTCAATATTTTGTACAGATGTTTCTGTATAAAATTGAATTTTATTAGACTTAAATATTCTCTCCAAACGTTTAGAAACTTCAATATCAGCAAGAGGCAATAAGTGTGGAGCCAGTTCCAGAACTGTAGTTTCAATTCCAAAGTTTGAAAATATTCTTGCCCATTCAATCCCAATTGCACCGGAGCCAATTATTAGAATGCTTTTCGGTAGTTTTTCCAACTGTAAAATATCATCTGAAGACAATATAAATTTATGATCAAACTCAAGCCCCTTAAGCTCTCTCGGAGAAGAGCCGACTGCACATATTATTTCATTACAATAGTAAATTTCGCCATTTTTTGCGTGTATTTCATTTTGAGATTTAATATTTGCTTCATCATTAATGACTGTAACTTTTGAATTTTTAAGTGCAAGTTCAATGCCTTTTCTCAGCTTTTCAATAGTTTGATTTTTTCTGTCTAAAACTTTTGAATAATCAAGTGAAAGTTCAGTAACTGAAATCCCGCAATTGGCACAATTTTTTATATTGTTATAAACTTCTGATGCGTGGAGAATACTTTTTGTAGGGATACAGCCTTTGTTTAAGCAAACACCGCCAATATGTTCCTTTTCAAACAAAACAACTTTTTTACCTGAATTAGATGCATGAATTGCCGCAGTATAACCAGCCGGTCCTCCTCCTACAATACCTAAATCAAAATTTTCCATATTATTCTCCTGCAATTTTATTATTCACCACGGGTATAAACTCGTGGAAGTCTTACTTTTAACCTGCAAGTAAGCTCATAATTTATAGTGTTCAATATTTTAGCCCATTCGTCAATGGATTTATTTTCATTTAAAAGGGTTATAACATCACCCGGAACAGCCTTTACACCGGTTATATCAAACATTATTTGATCCATTGTAATATTGCCTACTTGAGGAACTTCTACACCATTTAATATTCCTGTTATCTTGTTTGATAATAATCGAGGTAATCCATCTGCATATCCAATAGGGACAGTTGCAATTGTTCTTTCTCCTTTTGCCGAATATGTGTGGCAATAACTAACCCCTTCACCATCTTTTGCTGTATGAATATTTACAATACGACCTTTTAAAGATATCAACTGTTTTAATTTTGGTTTTTTAAATTCAATATTTGGAAAATCAGGATACAAACCATACAAAGAAATTCCTACTCTTCTCATATTTGAATTCGGAACGTCATAACATATTGTTCCTGCAGTATTTAAAATATGAAGGAGTAAACCTTCTGTATTAACATTATCTATTACGGAATTCCATTTATTGATTTGTTCTGTTGCTTTATCAAGTTCTTCTGCGGCTGCAAGGTGTGTAAAAATCCCTTTCAGATCAATAAAATTACAATGTTGAACTTTTTTAATAAAGTCTATAGCTTCATCATACCTTATCCCGATACGATTCATTCCTGTATCAAGTTTAATATGAACTTTTGGTCTAATACCGGTTCTTTTGAAGGTTTGTTCACACGCTTTAATATGTTCAGGAGTAAATATAGCAATTGAGATATTGTTTTTAACTGCACTCTCTACAGCCCAAATAGGAACTGCACCAAGAACAAGAATTTCACAATCTATTCCTGCCTGTCTAAGATCAACACCTTCATCAATAGAAGCAACCCCCAGCATATCTATTCCACTGGCAAGAATTGTTGGTGCAAGCATAGCCGCACCATGTCCGTAAGCATCAGCTTTTACAACTCCCAGAAGTTTTACGCCTTGCGGTACATTTTTTTTTATTTCTTTAATATTATTTTCAAGGTTTGATATATTTATCTCAACCCATGCATCTCTGTGAATATTAACATTTGTTTGTCTGGTATTTTTCATAACTCGTTACAGTATATAACAAAATCAAATCTTCGGCAATTATTGTTGTATTAAATATATACATCAATTACCTGATACATCTTTAATTCAAATATGATAGTATAAAAATGAGAAATAATAAGGATTTAAGATTTATGGAAGAATTAATACAACATATTCAAGAAGTTTTAAAAGTGCCTGAATTTTTAATAAACCAGTGTACTTTTCTTCCTGAGTTTATAAGAATATCACTAATTGAAAGTATTAAATTTGTACCGTTTTTATACTTTTTATATTACGGTATTGAACTATTAGAAAGATTTTTCCTCAAAAATATAGGGTTATTTATAAAATTATTGCAAAAATTCGGAGCATTATTCGGTGCCGCAATTTCAATTGTACCGGAATGCGGGTATCAAGTTATTGCAAGCACATTCTATTCCAGAAAAATGATGACTAGAGGTACACTCCTTGCCTTTTTAATTGTTTGTTCTGATGATGCACTACCTTTGTTATTTATGGATTTAAGCAAGGCAGTAATAATTATTCCAATAATTATTATAAAAGTAATTGTAGGTATTGCTGTTGCATATTCTGTCGATATTATTGATTTAATTGTACACGGAAAGAAAAGACTTATTGAAGAAGCAAATGTAATAAACAGTGATTTGAATGAACCTGCCTGCTGCCACCACAGAATACAAACAGTTGAATATCCTCCATACTGGTGGATGCATCCGTTAACACATACTTTTAATATGTTCATGTTTACGTTTATTTGCTTAGCTTTCTTTTACAGCATGGTTAAAGGAGTTGGCTCTGCTGAAAATCTTGCATCATTTATGATGATAGATTCACCATTACAAGTTGTTGCAACAGCTGTCATTGGTATGATTTCTAATTGTTTTGTGTCCGTATTTCTTGCAATTGCATACTTAAAAGGAGTAATAAGTTTCCCTGCATTTTTATCAGGTTTGATATCAGTGACAGGACTCGGACTTGCTACACTTGTTAAAAGATCTCAAAATAAAAATGATGTTTCTTTAATATCAATAATATTACTTGTTGTAGCAATTGCAGTAGGGCTTTTTGTTTATTACAATATGATATTTGTTGATTTAATAAAAGAATATTTTATCAGTTAATATAAGGGTTGATTTATATGCATGCACTATTGAATTCAATAATGAAAATAATAGAATTTTTTAACGGGTTTGCTGAAAACCTGATTGAACCAATAGGATTTCTTCCCGAATTTGCAAAAGAAGCACTTATTGACAGTTTAAATTTAATACCGTTTCTATTTGTTATTTTTATATTGATTGAAATCATTGAACAGTATTACACTAAAAAACGACACTTATTTGTATTTTTTATCAAAAAGGTCGGACCTTTATTTGGTAGTTTATTTGCATCAATTCCGCAATGCGGATTTTCGGTTATAGCAGCAACAGTATACACAAGAAGGATATTAAGCCGAGGAACGCTTATTTCAGTTTATCTTGCGACCTCAGATGAAGCTATACCAATATTATTAACATACCCGAGTAAAGCTTATTTAATTATACCAATGCTTATTATTAAAATTATAATTGCTATTATTGTCGGTTATCTTGTTGATTGGCTCGTTGCGTATAAAGCAAAAGAACCTGTTATAGAAACAACTAAGTCTATTCCGGATGGCTGCTGTCATCACCATATTGCAGATGCTGCAAAAACAAAAGATTTTTGGTTGCATCCGTTAAAACATACATTAAATATTTTTATTTTTATACTAATCGTATCTTTGATAATAGGGTATATTTTATCAGTTGTCGGAACAGAAGAAAATCTTGCAAAATATTGTCTTTTAAACTCACCGTTACAACCGGTAATTGTTTCATTAATAGGTTTAATCCCTAATTGTGCAATATCTGTACTATTAACATTATTATTTGTCAAAAACACAATTAGTTTTGGTTCACTGCTTGCCGGTCTGTGTTCTGCAGGAGGCCTAGGTATTCTTGTTCTGTTAAAACGCAATCATGATATAAAAGATACCTGTATTATAATTTCAATACTTGTAGCTGTATCTTCAATTGTTGGTTTAATATTTCAATATAACATGTTTAATATAAATCATATTTTTAACATTATTGGTATTCAGTTATAAAAAAGAGGTTTTAAATGGTTCAACAATCTGAAAAATTTAATGAAGCGTTTGCATTACATCAAAAGGGTAAACTTACTGATGCTCGCGATTTATACATGGGAATATTAAAAAATGAACCGGAAAACCACGAAGTTTGGGATTTGTTGGGATTGCTATATTATCAGGCTAAAGAGTATATAGAATCCGAAGTTTGTATAAAGAAAGCTATTTCAATAAAACCCGTATTATATTATGTTGAGAACTTAGCAAGATTATATTTAGACAAAGGTGATTTTGAACTTTCAATTGAACTTTACGAAGAATTGGTTAAAAACTGTCCTAATAAATATGAATACTGGTTCAACCTTGCAATGTCATATAAAAATCAACAAGATTTGGACAAAGCTAAAAAAGCTTATTACAAAGCTCTTGAAATCAATCCAAAAAGTCACGAATCCTATTTCAATCTTGCAGCCATATGCTTTGAGGAACAAAATCCTCAAGGAGCTGTTGAATATTACAAAAAAGCCATTGAAGTAAATCCGGAAGACTGGGAATCTGTTTACTTTTTATCTTTAGCTCTTATGCAGTCAAAAGATTATAAAGAAGGATTAAAGTGTTTTGAAGCCCGTTTATGCAGACATAGTGCAATTGTTTCACAAGAAAAAACATACCCGAATTTAATGAAAGAAAAACCTTTGTGGACAGGACAAGACTTAAAAGATAAAGTTTTATATACATATTATGAAGCCGGATTTGGTGATATTTTGATGTTTTATCGATTTATGCCTCAGCTTACTTCTATGTGTAAAAAAGTTATATTCAAGCCGCAAAAAGAATTGGCTGCTTTATGCAGAGAAAACTCATACGGGGCAGAGATAATGGAACTCTTTGATTTTGAAAAAGAAATCTATTTCGATTATCATATCCCGTTTTTAAGTGTTCCGCATATTTTGGGCGTTAGCGGAGATGATATGTTTGTTCATCATGATGACAGTTATATCAAAGCTACTCCTGCAAAAACAAATTATTATAAAGAACGGTTCTTTGATAATGATAAATTTAAAATTGGTATAAAATGGCAGGGAAATACTTTCTACGAAAAGGACCGAGTTTTAAAAGTTGAAGATTTTTTCAATCTTTTTGAATTGCCAAATACCCAATTTTATTCTTGCCAGACATTTGAAGGTTCTGAAGAATTTGAAAAAATTAAAAGCAAATATGATGTAATAAATCTTGCTGAAACTTTTTCTAATTTTTCGGATACAGCAGGTGCTGTCGAAAATATGGATTTAATTATCTGTAACGACACTTCATTAGCCCATCTTGCAGGAGCAATGGGAAAACCTTGCTGGGTACTTCTACCTTATGTTTATAATTGGAGATGGCACACAGATTTAAGTAAGTGTGATTGGTATGATAGTGTAAAAGTTTTCAGACAAAAAGAACCGGGAAACTGGCATAGTGTTTTTACAGAAGTCGAAAACGAATTAAGAAAACTTTTATAGCATTCAAAATTATCAATATTTCAATTAAAATTTCCAATAAAAAAGACCGCCTAAGCGGTCTTTTTTTATTTATATATTAGATAAATAATGTCAACTAACTAAGAGCCATCAATGCTTTTACTGAACGAGCATTTTCTTTAACTTCATCATCAAAATGTTCGGAAGAGATTGTATTTTCTAATACTCTCATTGCTTCTTCTTTATTTTCTAATGATAATAATTCGTTAATTGTGCTCATTGCAACAACTGTTGACATATCATTGATACCTTTACCTCTATTTTCGATTACTACAGAAAGAGATTCAAATTCATTTCTTCTTACTAAAGCTCTTGATGTTAATTCTCTTACTTCATCGATAGTAGAGTTTGTACCGATTTCTTCTAAAACTGCAACTGAATCAGGATTTGGATTAATTGTTAATGATTCAATAATGTTGCTTACTTTATTAAAGTTTTTATTGTTTTTCATCATATTACTATTCATTTATTATCCTCCTATGCAACCATTACCATATCTGCTTCCAATGCTTCTAGAGCGTCTTTAAACATTGGTTTTATTTCTGCATGAGGATCCATTTTTGACATTCTTGTGATTTCTCTGTTTTTACCACCAACCAAAACTGATGCGATATCTTTAATATGATATTCTCTTGTTAAAAGTTCTTTAGCACCATCTAAGTTGATATTAACATTTACTTCTTTGTTTCCAATTTCTTGAATTTTATTCCAAGTATTCACTACGCTGTCTTTAACTCTTCCATAGATAGCTTTAATAGATTCGATACCTTCATAGAATTTGCTACCCATATCATTGATAGAACCTACAAATGTAGAATATATTCTCTTAGAACTTGCTGTTAAATTTCCTGTAAAACTTACTTTATCATTTTGTTTTGCCTTGCTTGATTCAAAAACATCTTCTGTTAAAATATTTTTTTGGAAATTTGAAGCGGCAAAAGGATTGCTTGTTCTTGAAGTTGATTGTTCATTTTGGCTCGTATTAAATATACGATGACTGAATTGATTTAGTCTTTCAATTGTTGACATATTTAACCTCTTTCTTAATTATCCACTCATCAAGTTTAACATAGTGTCAGATTTATAAATCAACCTTTTGTAGGATTTGTGTTAGAATATGAATATGAAATATAAGAATTTAGAAGAATTAATTGAAGTTATAAGAAAATTGCGAGCACCGGACGGATGCCCTTGGGATAGAAAGCAAACCCATGAATCCTTAAGACCAAATATGCTGGAAGAAGCTTATGAGGCAGTTGATGCAATTGACGACAATGATATGGCCCATTTGAGAGAAGAACTTGGAGATGTTTTGCTGCAGGTTCTTTTACATTCACAAATTGCATCAGAAAACAATGAATTCAATATTGATAATGTTGCCAAAGAACTAAAAGATAAACTTATTCATCGACATCCTCACGTGTTTGGAGATATTAAAATTGATAATGCTGACGATGTTCTTGCAGTTTGGGAAAAAAGAAAAGCAGAAGAAAAATCTCATAGAAAATCTGCAATGGATGGAATTTCACGAAGTCAATCAGCATTAATTTCAGCACAGAAGATTTCTAAAAAAGCGGTTAAAACAGGTTTTGAATGGCCAAATGAAGAGTCTCTTTATGAATGTATAATGTCAGAATTTAACGAATTCAAAGAAGCAGTTCAAGAGGGTGACAAAATCCACATGGAAGAAGAGTTTGGCGATATTTTATTTGCAACGGTAAACCTTGCCAGATGGAATAAAATTGATGCCGAACAGGCACTATTAAAAGCCAATAAAAAATTTGAGAAACGCTTCCGTAAGATGGAAGAGCTTGCAGAAAAACCATTAAACGATTATTCGTTTGAAGAATTTGATGCACTATGGAAACAAGCAAAGAAAGCAATAGCCGGAGAATAGCAGATTTATGAAAGATGTTCAAAATACTCAAGATACAAGAAATGTAGATATTCAAAAAGTTGGTATCAAACATGTTGAATTGCCTCTAACTGTTCAACGAAAAAATAAGTCCGATAAAGTTGTATATGCAGAAGCCCGAGTTTGTGTATCTTTACCAAGGGCATATAAAGGCACTCACATGAGCCGTTTTGTTGAAGTTTTAAATGAATGGAGAACTAAAAAACTTTTAGGCGTTGATATAAAAGGATGCCTTGAAAAAATTGTAAAAAAATTACACGCACAAAGTGGTGAATTAGAATTTAATTTTAAGTATTTTATAGATAAAAAATCTCCGGTAACTAAGCTTTCCGCACCAATGTGTTATGATTGTTCGTTCGAGGGTAAAATGGATGGTGACGATTATAAATTTATTTTAGGTGCAAAAGTTCCGGTTACAACTCTTTGCCCTTGTTCAAAAGAAATTTCAGAATACGGTGCTCATAATCAACGGGCATTAATCTCTGTTAAGGTTTCCTATGACGAGACAGAACAAGTTTGGCTGGAAGATTTAATTGAATTAGTAGAATCATGTGCCTCTTGTCCTCTGCATCCGTTGTTAAAACGTCAGGATGAAAAGTTTGTAACAGAAAAAGCCTGGGAAAATCCAAAATTTGTTGAAGATGTTTTACGTGATGTTGTTGTTAAATTGAGAGAACATCCTCTTATAAAAGAATTTGAAGTAGATTGCGAAGCCTTTGAAAGTATTCATAACCATTCAGCATGGGCATATCAAGCAGAAACTAAGTAATAAAGACACAAAAAAAAGAGTGCAACTGAAATTTTCAGTTGCACTCTTTTTTTATTTAAAAACTAAACTAATTCAGCAACTTTTACAGCATTTTTGTTAGCAATTTCTACTAAAGATGAAATTGTAGCAACCATAGAAAGATCTGAAGATAATTTGTTAATGCAAGATCCGCAACCAATAGCAGAAGCACCTGCAGCAAATGCAAACGGAGCAGTTGTTGGGTTGATACCTGTAGCTGTCATAATTGGCATTTCAACATTTCTAGCAAGTTCAATTGTATTTGAAATTGTTAATTCTGCTCTATCCATCAATGCTCTTGCACCTGTTAATTCAACATCAGATGAGTAATGTCCTTCTGTTTGAATTAAATCAATACCCATAGATTCCAACTTAGAAGCTAATTCAATTTGTTCAGTAATTGAAATTTCACCAGGAATAGTAACAGAGAAGAATACTTCTCTATTTCCTAACAATGATTTTGTTTCTTCAACTAATGATAATATATCAGCAGCAGAGAATGAAGTTCCTTTTTTGTAAAGAACATCAAAGTTACCTAATTCAATAGCATCAGCACCTAATTCAACTGCTCTAACAAGTTCTGATGGAACAATTGAAGATACAAAAATAGGCATATCAGTCATTGAACGAATTTCTTTAACAATATCTTCTCTTGCAGAAATATCAACTGCACTAGCGTGAGCTTTTTCAGCTGAAGCTACTACTTTTTTAATGTTTTCAATATCAAAGTTATCAATACCTGCAATAACTTTTACTGCACGTTTTTCTTCTAAATGATGTTTGAATGAATCAATTCTTGTCATAATTTTCTCCTTAATTAAATTTTACGGACTTAACGTCTTTTGAATTATACATTAAAATTTGAATATTTTCAAGAACTAACCAAAAAACCTTAATAATGGGGATTAATTTTTCAAGTTTCGGAGAAAATAATTGAAAAAAATAACGAGGTGAAAATGCAAAGAATAACATTATTAATTATTACATTTTTATTTCTGGGTACAGGAACAGTTCCTGCTCAACAGCGTTATGCAACAGATGAACAAATAAATATTAGCGTATATGAAAAAATAAGTCCTGCAATTGTTGCAATAGATGCACAAGTGCCTGACGGAGTTTCTGCCGGAACAGGCTGCATTGTAACACCTGATGGGTTAATTTTAACGGGCTCTCATGTTGTCGAAGATGCCTCGCAAATTGATGTCACCACTTATAACGGGCAAACATATAGAGCCAAATTTGTGGCAAATATGGGTAAAAACAAAGATTTGGCTTTAATAAAAATTGAAACCAAAAGACCTTTACAAGTTGTTTCGTTCGGAGACTCTGAAGAAGTAAAAGTTGGTCAAAAAGTTTTATCAATCGGAAATCCTTTTGGATTTTCAAACACATTGACACAGGGAATAATTTCACGAATTGATTATGTAAAAAACAGATTTCAAACTGATGCTGCAATAAATCCCGGCTGTTCCGGCGGGCCGTTATTGAACTCAACTGGCGAAGTCATCGGAATTAGTCAATCAATTTATAATCCTGATCATAATATTTCAAATATTGGAATCGGATTTGCAATTCCTTCAAATGAAGCAATAAAGTTCATTGCAACAGTAGATAAAACAAAAATCGGACAAAACAAAAAGTAATATAATGTCCCGACTTCCTACTTTTATGTTATATTATAAAGGAATAAGGAATCGGGAACTTTGATTAAATTTTTAGGTGCTTGTGTTCAAAATTTAATAGAATGTATTAAGTACATTTTTGATGGTAATGTGAGATTTAAGACAGTTGTATCGCAAGCTGCAGCAATTAGTTACGATTCATTACCAATTTCTCTTGTAATAGCATTTATTTCTGCTGCAGTAATTGCCATTCAGGTTTCAAAAGAATTTCTTATGACAGGAGCAGAAGCTTATATTGGCGGAACAATTGCAGTTGTAATGATTAGAGAAATTGCCCCTGGATTTGTTGCATTAGCAATCGGAGCAAGAGCAGGAACTGCAATCTCAGCTGAAATTGCTAACATGCAGGTAACATCTCAAGTTGACGCAATAAAAACATTAAAAATTAATCCTGTTGGATATTATTTTGCCCCTAGAATTTTGGCTTCTGCAATAACTGTTCCAATGGTTGTATTGATTGCAGAATTTGTAGGAATTTTAGGCGGGATGTTTGTAGCTTATGCAACGATTAATCTTAATCCTGCAAGATATATGACATCAGCATGGGCTTGGATGGCAACTAAAGATATTTATATAAGTTTATTAAAGGCTTGTATCTTTGGCTCATTAATTGCCCTTGTATGTGCGACAAAGGGATATCAAACTCGAGGAGGAGCAAAAGAAGTTGGGATTTCAACAACACAAGCAGCAATTCTTTCAACTATATATATGCTTGTTGCAGACTTCTTGATTAATTTACTCTTCTATATTGCATAAAATACATAAATAATATTATCGGGGGTAAATATCAAACCGATATAATAATGCCATTCTTCGCATTACAAATTTTTATCATTCCAAACTTGTTTCCATACAAATTCATACCGATATTGGTAGCAGAGTACTCACTCCGACGAGGAGAAAGGGGTTTCAGGGGAATCCCATGATAACTCGAGCCATTACATATAATACAATAAAGGTTCGACCTCCACGAAGTGAGCAATAAATGTT
>CABRZP010000020.1 GCA_902475545.1 uncultured bacterium | reverse complement strand
GAGCTATAGCATCGTTGCCAGCACCTAATTTTAGAAAAGAGGAATTGAACATATTACCTTTTGCAATTGAAATCAAGATGAATATATCGTAAGATTTACATAAGTTTATAAACATAGATGGAAAGGTTTGTAATGACAATAAAAGATGAAAAACACAGATTTGTTGTAATAATTGAAAAAGAAACATTTGAAAGATTTAAAGAAATCGCAAAACAAGAACAACGTTCTGCAAGTAATTTAGCATCAAAATTAATTACTGATTATGTTAATAATCAAGAGTCCTAGTGTTTGAGCTATTTACTTTTACCCCTGTTCCTGTTAAAATTTTGCTAACACGCAGATAGAAAGAAGGGACATAAAATGACTAATAGAGTTTTGCTATGTATTATGGATGGTTGGGGTATTTCAACCGGTTCCGAAAAATATGATGCTACTAAATTGGCACATCCTGTTAATGTACCAAAATTAGAAAAAGAAGAAAAGTTTATCAAGATTAAAGCTGATGGTGAAAATGTCGGCTTGCCTGAAGGTCAAATGGGTAATTCTGAAGTAGGACACTTGAATTTGGGTGCCGGTAGAATTGTTTATCAAGACTTGTCTAAAATTAATAATGCAATTAAAGACGGTTCATTTTTCAAAAATGAAAGATTTTTGAATGCTATTGAACATGCTAAAAAGCATGATTCTGCTTTACATATATACGGACTTGTTTCAACCGGTGGTGTTCACTCATCATTAGATCATTTGCTAGCTTTGATTAAAATGGCAGCGGATGCAGGTTTGACTAAAGTTTATGTGCACGCATTTTTAGATGGTCGTGACACTCCTCCGGCAAGTGCTTGTGAATATTTACAAATTGTTGAAGATGAATTGAAAAAATTCAATTTACCTCCTGTTGCAACAGTTATAGGACGTTATTATATTATGGACAGAGATAATCGTTGGGACAGAGTTGAAAAAGGTTACAATGCACTATTGTTAGGCGAAGGTGAACATGCGTCATCTGCGATTGAAGGTGTTAAAGCCTCTTATGCTAAAGGTGAAACTGATGAATTCGTTCTTCCTACAGTTATTGGTGGAGAAGAGGGGGTAAATGAAAGCAGAATTCATGACAATGATTCAATAATTTTCTTTAACTATCGTCCTGATAGAGCAAGAGAAATTACTAAAGCAATAAATTTTGAAGATTTTGACGGATTTAACAGAAAGAAAGTTCTTAAAAATATATTGTATACAACAATGACAAGTTATGAAGCAACTTTCACATTTCCTGTAGCTTTCCCGAAAGAGAAATTAGTGAATATTTTGGGTGATGTTTTGGAAGCTAATGGAATTAATCAATTCAGAACAGCTGAAACAGAAAAATATGCTCACGTTACATTCTTCTTTAACGGTGGAATTGATGAGCCTCAACCTCATGAAACACGTGTTCTTGTTGCTTCTCCAAAGGTTGCAACTTATGATATGCAGCCTGAAATGAGTGCTCCGGAAGTTTGCGAAAATGTATTAAAAGCAATTTCTAACCCTGAATATCAATTTATTCTTGTAAACTTTGCTAACCCTGATATGGTTGGTCATACAGGTGTTATTGAAGCTGCAACAAAGGCTTGTAAAGTCGTGGATGAATGTGTTGGTAAAATTGCTGATGCTTGTAAAGCAAATGGTATAGTAATGCTTTTAACCGCTGACCATGGTAATTCTGAAACTATGGTTGATGAATCCACAGGTAAACCGCAAACTGCACATACTACAAATGAAGTTCCGTTTGTTCTTATCAATGCTCCTGCCGGAACAGAATTAAAAGAAACAGGTGCTTTATGTGATGTTGCCCCAACAGTATTGCAGTTGTTTGGAATTGAGCAACCAAAAGAAATGACAGGAAAGTCATTGATTAAATAGATAAATTTTAGACTCCGGACTTAGTGCCGGAGTCTATCAATATCATTGATGTTTATGGATACTGACTACAGTTCAGAATGACGAATTAAAATTAATTATTTTTTATGTAAGGAAAAGTATGAGTAATAAAATTGAAGATTTAGATATAGATTTTTCGTTTAAAAAGAATAATGTTGATGAATTGTTTTTTAACCTCAGTGAAAATCCTGAAGGGTTCAAAAATAAAGATTTCCGGTACACTTTGAGTATGATTTATCAAATTATTGAAGATGAATTTGCAGGAGTGTTTTTAAGTCCTAATGCACCGACACGAAATACTCATTTTCATTTAATTAATAAAGGTGCTAATATTCGTGGAACAGGAAATAATCTTTCATTTTTTATTACTCCAACCAATAATTTTCAATATTATTTAAAATCAAAAGGATCTCTTTTCCGTTTTAAATCTGATGTTCTGGGAGATAAAGTCGGTTACTTTATGGCTTGGGATTTAGTTATGGATTATTTTGGCGGATTTGGAAACGTTGTAGATCTTGCTGATTTAACTCCAACTTTTATATATTTGAACAAATTAACTTATTTTGTTATGAAGCTGATTGAAAAATTGTACTTCATACCGACAGTTAAGCGTTACGGGCAAATGTTCAGAATTGTTTATGAGCCGATTATTAATAACCAAAAAATGGCAAGAATTATAAATCAATTTGAAGAATGTATTCCTGAAGATTTGTTTATTCAAGGGGAAAAGCCGAAAGATTTTGTTTACGAATTTATTTATACATACTTAAATTATGTTATTTATAAATTTTTGGGAATAAAAATGTACCAATTTAAAGATGTAAAATCCGGTACATATTTGTTGAAGGATTTAGAGCAAAGAGCAGTCTTGAAGGGCAAAGATGTTGCAGAAAATTTTGCACAATGGTTTGATGAACTTTATCTTGGTAAATATGATGTAATTCCGTTCTTTAAAATAGAAAAACAGGAAGATGAAATTTTCCGATTGAAAGTTCATATTAAAGACAGAAAAAATAATGAAAGTGTGTTAATTGATAAATTGTACACTGACGAAGAAGTTTTTGGAGCTAAGGCATCAGATATTTCAAGAATTGTTGAAAAACAATTGAACTATGCACTTCGCTATATGCCTGAATTAGAAGAACTTTTTGAAGATGAAGATAAATTATATCTTGATTTGAATCTAAATGAAGTTTATAAAATTATTACTCAAACTGCATATTATCTTCAAAAAGCACAAATTGAAGTTATTTTACCTGATGAATTAGTAAATATTGTTATTCCGAGAGCATCAATTAATGCTAAAGTTAAGGCTTCACGTTCTGATGACTTAGCTGATTTAATCAATAACAATACAGGTTCCGGTAAAGTTTCACTTGATGATATTCTTGATTTTTCTTATGAAATCGCAATCGGTGATGAGAAAATTTCTTTGGAAGAATTCCAAAAGCTTGTTGAAGATAATAATGGACTTATTAAATATAAAAATAAATATGTTCTTATTGATAAAGAAGAAAGTAAAAAGATTTTTGAACAAATTGCAAAATCAAATCTTAAATCAATGTCCAGAATGGAACTTATTCACGCTTCCCTATCAGGTCAATTGCAGCAATATGATTTTGACTATGATGCAGCATTTGCAAGGGTTCTTTCTGACTTTACAAAACCTGTAGATATGACTATTCCTAAAGATTTAAAAGGTGAATTAAGACCTTATCAGGAAGTTGGTTTGAAGTGGCTTTGGACAAATGTTTCAAAAGGTTTTGGAGCTTGTATGGCAGATGATATGGGATTGGGTAAAACAATTCAGGTTATCAGTTTGATTTTGAAAATGAAAGAAGAAGGCAAATTGAAAAAGCCTGTTCTTGTAATTTGTCCGACAACTTTGATGGGTAACTGGATGAAGGAACTTCAATTGTTTGCTCCAAATATTGATGCAACAATATATCACGGAGCGGATAGACAATTAGATGTTAACCATGACGTAATTCTGACAACTTATGCGATTATGCGTATTGATGTTGAAGAACTGAAAAAACATGCTTGGAGTATGATAATTGTTGATGAAGCTCAAAATATCAAAAACCCTGATACTGCTCAAACTCTTGCTATTAAGATGTTAAAATCTGATGTGAAAATTGCAATGACAGGTACTCCTGTAGAAAACAGATTAACAGAGTTGTGGAGTATATTTGACTTTATTAATAAAGGCTATCTTGGCTCCTTGAAAGAATTCCAAAAAAGTTATGCAATACCTATCGAACGCTTTAAGGAAAATTCAAGAGCCGGCAAACTCAGAATGTCTATTTCTCCGTTTGTTTTGAGACGTTTGAAAACAGATAAACACGTAATTTCAGACTTACCTGAAAAAATGGTTCTTAATGAATACTGCTACTTGTCAAAAGTTCAGGCTGTACTTTATGAAAAAACTCTGAATGAAATGATGACAAAAATTAGCGGGTTTACAGGTATTAATAGACGCGGCAATATTTTCAAACTTATTACTGCATTGAAACAGATCTGTAACCATCCTTATCAGTTCTTGAAATCAGGTGAGATGAGTAAAGAAATGTCAGGTAAGATGGAAAAATGTATAGATCTTGTTCAAAGTATTATTGATAGAGATGAAAAAACTCTTATCTTTACTCAATATAAAGAAATGGGTGATATTTTGTGCAAAGTTATTTCGCAAGAATGTAATACAGAACCATTGTTCTTCCATGGCAGTTTAACGGTTGCACAAAGAGAAGAATTGATTGAAAAATTCCAAACAGATAACGATACAAAAGTAATGATACTTTCACTAAAAGCAGGCGGAACAGGTTTGAACCTGACAAGTGCTACGAACGTTATTCACTACGACTTGTGGTGGAATCCTGCTGTTGAAGATCAAGCTACTGACAGAACTTATCGTATAGGTCAAGACAAGAATGTAATGGTTCACAGAATGATTACCCTTGGAACTTTTGAAGAAAAAATTGATGAAATGCTTAAGTCTAAAAAAGAACTGGCTGATCTTGCAGTTTACGAAGGCGAAAAGATTATTACAGAACTTTCAGACGAAGAAATCTACGAAATCTTTACTCTGTCTGCATAATTTAAAAGTTTAATTTATGCAAAAAAAAAGCTTCTAAATAGAAGCTTCCTTGGAATTTTTACAATTCCTCGTGTAAAAGGTTAGTAGGTAGAAAGTAGAAGGTAGTAGTTATATATAAATTGCTTTATATATCGTTTGTATATATTATTAAAGTATTTTTGATATATGAAATTGCGTTTGATATCAATTCTTGTTACATAAATTAACATGAAATTCTGAAACCTTTATTAAGATTGAAAAAAATCCGGTATTATTATATAATTTTTGCAAAAGGGGACATAATGAAAATTGCAATATATCCGGGAAGTTTTGATCCCGTTACCAAAGGACATCTTGATATTTTAAAAAATGCGGCAGGAATTTTTGATAAAGTCATTATAGCTGTTGCTCATAATGGCGAAAAAAAAGGTTTCTTAAGTGTTGAGGAAAGAGTAGATTTGATTAGGGCAAGTATTGAAAACCTTGACAATGTTGAAGTGGATGCTTTTGACGGTTTGACTATTGAATATGCAAAAAGAATAGGTGCAACAGTGCTTATTCGAGGATTACGAGCAGTTTCAGATTTTGAATATGAAATGCAGCTTTCGCAAACAAATAGTGCTTTGTGCGATGATGTTAAAACTGTATTTTTAACCACAAAACCTAAGTACAATTTCATTTCATCCAGTACTATTAAGGAAATTCTTGCTAATGGCGGAGATATTTCAAAGTTTGTACCTGAACCTGTATATAATTATTTAAATAACAGGGAGGAAAAATAGTGCAATTTAAAACGCGTGAACTTATCAAAGAACTTGAAACAAATATTAAAAATAGTTATTCTTTACCAATCTTTAGAGGATACAAGGCTGTAAATAAACGTGGTGTTGAAAAATTGATAGATGAGCTTTATGCTAACCTTCCGGATGATGTGCAAAAAGCTCGTGATTTTTTGAAAAATAGACAGTATAATCTTGATGATATTCAACATGGCAATTCTCGCATTTATGATTTTCTTAATATATTAGAAACTTCTCTTGATCAATCGACTTTGCCAATTTTGTTTTCTAAATTTGTAATTCTAAATGTGCGTGAATTCGAAATTTTACTAAATAGGTTAGAAGATGATATCCCTTCAGAAATTAAAACAGCCGAAATTGTAGATAAATAAAATTACATGTTAACTTATGTAATTCCATATCTAAACATTATTTGACAATTAAAATTTGCTTATGTAATATATTAATATATAAATGTGAAAGGGATAAAGGGATAAAAGCATGCCACAAAACGGAGTGTATGATTTACTAAAGTTATTAGAAATAGCCCTTGATGGCGGTTATTCTGTATTAAAATACACTGTAGTAAACAAAAAGGAAATGGAAACATTAATCGATAGAATATATGCTGCATTGCCTCTTGAAGTTCAAGAAGCCAGAGTTTTCTTGAAGAAAAAAGAAGAATTGCAAAATGAAGCTCAACAAAGAGCAAATAAAATTATTCAGGAAGCTCAAGCTGAAGCTGATAGAAAATTATCATCTTCTGATCAAATGAAAAATCTTGAACGTGAAACAATTAGAATTAAAAATGAACTTGTAGAAGAATGTGACCAAATGAAATATAGTGCTCGTCAAGATGCAGAAGGTATCAGACTTCAGGCAACTGATGAAGCTATGAAGATTAGAGAAGGTGCTGAACTTTATGCTCAACAAGTACTTACAAGTTTGGAAAACAATCTTACTCAATTGCAGCAAGTTGTAAAAAATGGTCAAATTTATATGGAACAATTGAGAAGTGATTCAATTGGCAAATATCCTACACAGCCTACTGTTTCATCACGCCGTTAATTAAATAAAAGTTCATAAATGTAAAAAAGTCCGCGGTTTTGCGGACTTTTTATTGTCAAAAATGTAGTATTTGTTAACAATTAGTTTGCAATTTATTTTTTTTGAGATAAGATAAAATTATAAGCCGAAATAGATAGAATGTGATGAAAGCACATTCTATTTTAAATAGGAGACAAGTTAATAAAATAAAGGAAATAAAAAATGGGTATCAAAGGAAAAAATGACAGAATGGTAGTTCTTGCTTGCGAAGAATGTAAAGAAAGAAACTACACAACAACAAAAAACAAAAAGAACATTAAGGAAAGAATGGAATTAAGTAAATACTGTCCTAAATGTCAAAAACATACTACTCACAAAGAAACTAAATAATTTTTGTGAGGCACGTAACGGGGAATTTCCCCGATATGCGTCCTTAGTTCAGTTGGTAGAACGTCGGTCTCCAAAACCGGATGTCGAGGGTTCGAGTCCTTCAGGGCGCGATTTTAATTAAAATAAAGGAAAGCAAAATGAACGAAACTCTAGAAGCAATTAAAACATACTTTAAAGGTGTAAAAACCGAGTGGGGTAAGGTTAGCTGGCCGGAAAAGAAACAAGTTGTTTTTGAAACCTTGTCTGTTATCGTTATTGTGTTTGTTTTCACTGTAGCAATTTATTTAATGGATTTAATATTTAAAGGCTTACTTAGCCTTATAAAGTAAGATTTAACCAAAATTTATAAAGGTGGCTTATGACTAAAGAAGAAAAAACAATGGAAGAACAACTTAATGAAGATATCTTAGCTGAACAAGCTGAGGCTGAAGCTGTTGAAGCAGCTGAGCAAGAAGCAAAAGATGCTAAGAAAAACAAGAAAAGATGGTATATTGTTCATACATATTCAGGTTATGAAAACAAAGTTAAAGTTAACTTGGAAAAACGTATCGAATATATGAATATGGGTGATAAAATCTTCAGAATTGAAGTTCCTCAAAAAACAGTTGTCCAAATGAAAGCCGGAAAGAAACAGGAAAAAGAAGAAAAAGTATTCCCTGGCTACGTTCTGGTTGAAATGATTATGGACGAAGACAGCTGGTATGTTGTAAGACACACTTCAGGTGTTACAAAATTTGTAGGATCAGTTAAAAAACCTATTCCTGTTAGAGAAAGTGAAATTAAAAGAATTCTACACAGAACATCATCTCAAGTTGAAAAAGTTGAACTTGATGTTAAAGCAGGTGATAAAGTTAGAATTATTTCAGGTCCGTTTGCAGACTTTGATGCTGATATTATTGAAGTTTACCCTGATAAATCTAAACTTAGAGCAAATGTTTCTATTTTTGGTCGTGAAACGCCTGTTGAATTGGAATATAAACAAATTAATAAACTTTAAAAATGTCACCCTGAACTTGTTTCAGGGTCTGCTATAAAAAGATTCTGAACCAAGTTCAGAATGACAAAAAGTAAATAAAATACAAACAGTTAGTACAACAAAATGTGGAAGGATCCTTTCCCGCCAAATTGGAAAGAACCGCTATTACCACAAAAGGAGAAAAAAATGGCAAAAAAAGTAGTAGGAAAAATCAAGCTTCAAATTGAAGCAGGTAAAGCAAATCCATCACCTCCAGTTGGTCCTGCATTAGGTCAACACGGTGTCAACATCATGGATTTCTGTAAGCAATTCAATGCTAAAACTCAAGATAAAGCAGGATATATTATTCCGGTTATTATTGATGTATACGAAGACAGAAGCTTCACTTTTGTTATCAAATCACCACCGGCTCCTGTATTGATTAAAAAAGCATTAAATATTCCTAAAGGATCTTCAGTTCCTAATAAAGATAAAGTTGCTGAAATTACCAGAGCACAATTAGAAGAAATCGCTAAAATTAAAATGAACGACCTTAATGCTACAACTATGGATGCTGCAGTTAAAATGATTGCAGGTTCTTGTAGAGCTATGGGCGTTACAGTAAAAGAAGACTAATTAGATGGAAGGACGAAAGTCCGCTAACACCACGAAAGGAAATTAAACAATGTCAAAAATAACTAAAAAACAAAAGAAAATGCAAGAAATGCTGGAAGGTTTCGTACAACCATCTACAGCAGTTGATGCAATTAAAAAATTACAAGAAATTTCTAAAGAAGTTTCTAAATTTAACGAAACAGTTGAATGTCACATGCGTTTAGGTATTGATGTTCGTCAAGCTGACCAACAAATCAGATCTACAGTAGTTTTACCTGCTGGCTTAGGTAAAGAAGTAAGAGTTTGTGTTATTGCTAAAGGTGCTAAAGCAACTGAAGCTACAGAAGCTGGTGCTGAATTTGCCGGTGCTGAAGAAATTATCGATAAAATTTCAGGCGGTTGGTTTGAATTTGATACATTGATTGCTACACCTGATTGTATGGGTATGTTAGGTAAATTAGGTCGTGTATTAGGACCTAAAGGTTTAATGCCAAACCCTAAAACAGGTACTGTAACAATGGATATCACTAAAGCAGTTAAAGATGCTAAAGCTGGTAAAGTTGAATACAGAGCTGACAAACAAGGTATGATTCACTGTCCTATCGGTAAAATCCAATTTACTGAAGAAGATTTGATTAAAAACTATGCAACTCTTGCAGATGCTGTTTTAAAAGCAAAACCATCTTCAGCAAAAGGTACATTTGTTAAATCAGTTTACCTATCAACTACAATGGGTCCTGGTATCAAATTAGATCCTAAGACTTTTGCAGCTGAAGTAAAAGAATTGGTTTAATAATATACTAAATACTTTTAATAAAAAGCAGGTTGTAATATACAATCTGCTTTTTTAATATAATATTATTTTATCTCAATAAAAAAGAAGGGATTCCCCCTTCTTTTTTATGTATCAATATTAGTTGCATATACTGCGTGAGTTTCAATAAAGTCTCTTCGAGGTTCAACTTTGTCACCCATCAATACATCGAATAACTGGTCACATAACATTGCATCTTCAACATTAACTTTTAATAATGTTCTTGTTGCCGGATCCATTGTTGTTTCCCAAAGTTGTTGAGGCATCATTTCACCAAGACCTTTGAATCGTTGAATTTGTAATCCTTTTTGACCTCTATCGTCAATGATTTTTTGCAATCTTTCAAATGAATTGATTTCATGTTTTTCTGTATCAGTTTCCAAAATTAATCCTTCAGATTCTTCAATTAAGAAGTCTCGGATAATCGGATATGAAGCTTTTAATTTTTTGTATTCAGAACTCTTGATAATATTTTGGTTCAATACAACATGTTCTTCTTCATTTAAATGAAGAATGAATGAATATTTAGCATTTTCCGGATTGTATTTAACTTCAACTTTATAATTTTCAGCTTCTTGAATATTATAATTTTTTGCGTGGTCAACAAGATAATGATTCAGGTAATCACAAACTTCATTCATTTTTGCCTGGTTATCAAAATCTTCTAAATTGATACCTGAACGAACAAGTCCTCTCAAAAATACCGCAGGATATAAGTTCAAAATAGGGTTGTTGTATGAACGGTAGAATTCAGTCATGTTCTTAATAAGTTCAAGTAATTCATCCCCTGTTTTAACATTTTTCTTATCTTTATCTGATAAGCTTAAATTTTTAATTCCGCGTTCTTTAAGCATTTTATCCAAAACGTGTTCATTGAATAAATATTCTGAAGTTTTACCTTGAGTAACTTTGAATAAAGGTGGTTGAGCAATATAAACATAACCGTTTTCAATCAAAGGTCTCGCATAACGGAAGAAGAAAGTTAACATCAAAGTTCTGATGTGAGCACCATCGACATCCGCATCTGTCATGATAATAATTTTGTGATATCTCAATTTATCCAATTCAACTTCTTCAGGGTTACGGCTGATTTTGATACCGAAAGCCTGAACCATTGATTGAATTTCATTGTTACCGTAAATTCTATCTAATCTTGCTTTTTCAACGTTAAGAATTTTACCTCTTAACGGCAAAATCGCTTGGAACATTCTGTTTCTGCCTTGCTTAGCAGAACCACCTGCAGAATCACCCTCAACAAGGAAGATTTCACATTTGTCTGGTTCTCTGTTTGAACAGTCTGCAAGTTTACCAGGCAAAGTAGAATTTTCAAGAACAGTTTTTCTTCTTGTTAGTTCTCTTGCTTTTCTTGCTGCTTCTCTTGCACGTTGTGCTTGAAGAGTTTTTTCAATAATAGTCTTAGCAAGTTTAGGGTTAAATTCTAACCATTCTTGCAATTTATCTTTAACAGCATCTTGAACAGCTCCCATAGCTTCCTGAGAACCAAGTTTTTCTTTTGTTTGTCCTTCAAATTCAGGGTTTGGAATTTTAACTGAAACAATTGCAGTCAAACCTTCACGAACATCTTCACCTGAAAGATTTTGTTCAGAATCTTTCAAGATATTATTTTTTCTTGCGTAATCATTTAATACACGAGTAATTGAATTTCTGAAACCTGTTAAGTGGGTTCCTCCTGAATGAGTGTTAATATTATTAGCAAAAGATAAAACACTTTCTGCATAAGATTCTGTATATTGCATAGCAACTTCAACCTGAAGGTTGCCAACAACTTTGTCAATATAAATAGGTTTTTCGTGAAGAACTGTTTTATTCTTGTTTAAAAATTCAACATAACTTCCGATACCGCCTTCATAGTGGAAAGTTTCAATTTCTTCTGAATCATGACGTGAGAAAATAATTTTTAAACCTTTGTTTAAAAATGCCATTTCTCTCAATCTGTTAGCGATAACATCGCAATCAATTTCAGTAGTTTCAGTAAAGATTTCAGGATCAGGCCACCAAGTTGTTTTAGTACCTGTCTTGTCTGTCGGTTCACCTTTTTCAACCGGAGCCATAGGTTCGCCTCTCATATATTCCTGACGCCATACAAATCCTTGACGGGAAACTTCTACAACATATTTTTCTGATAAAGCGTTAACAACAGAAGCACCAACACCGTGAAGACCGCCTGATACTTTATAGCCGCCATCTCCGAATTTTCCGCCTGCGTGAAGAACTGTGTGAACGATTTCCAATGCTGATTTACCGCTATCAGGTTTAATATCAACAGGAATACCACGACCGTTATCTTCTACGGTAATACTGTTATCTTTATGAATTGTTACATGAATATCAGTACAGAAACCGGCTAAAGATTCGTCAATTGAGTTGTCAACGATTTCATAAATACAGTGGTGCAAACCTCTTTGTGAAGTTGAACCAATGTACATCCCCGGTCTTATTCTAACAGCTTCAAGCCCTTCCAAAACTCTAATGTTATCTGCACTATATTCGGCAGAGGTATGAGTTTCTATAGCTTCAACCTGTTCTTCAATTTGTTTATTTTCTACTTCTTGTAATGCTTCCAAAGCTTTATCTTCTGACATATAGTTCTCCCTAGTCTACTCAAATATAGTAATAGTATAGCATAAAAGTACATATTGTGCCAAAATTCTTTACTTTAGTTAATAAGAAGCAACACGAGTATCTCTCGTGCAAACTGATGATGTAAATTCGTTGATTTTTCCCTAAAATAGTATAAAATACATGTATTATAAGAAGGAAAAGTATGTTACAAGAAGCAACCAAAGCACTTAATTCAGCATTTAATAACAGTTTTATAAAAAAATTAAGCCAGTATCTTCATGATTGTGTGCGTGAAGAAGTTAAGAGTTCAACTTTTAGAAATCTGAAAGGTGATAAAGATAACAAATGGATTTTTTTGAAAGATAAGGAAACTCTTTTAACTGAAGGGCTGGAATATTTAAAACTTGACGGTTCTAATCCTAATTTGACAGAACTTATGATTCAAAGTGATTTGAGTACAAAAGATAAGTACTTGATTTATGGTTATATGTTTTTGGTTGGACGTAACGGTAAGTCTAAAAAACGTAATGAATTTTTGACTCCGCTATTGTATGTTCCTTGTAAATTAGAACGTAATGGAGTGAATATAAATTGTGTTCGTCAGGATGATATTTTATCTTTGAATACAGGTGCACTTGCTGCTCTGTTGAAAAAAGGAGACGATGATGATGAAGTAGATTTATTTTTGGAAGGTATTTTGGATGTTGTTCCGGAACTTCCTATTACAAAAGAGAAAATGGATATTTTCTTGACTACATTGAAATCTCTTATTCCTGATGTTGAAATTGTAGAAGATTCATCAGAGGATGCGGATGAAGATAACGTTGAAAAAGATGACTCTTTATCTCGAGATTTATCAGATGCTAAAATTACCGGCGAAAATTTTGATGAAATTATTGATGAAGAAATTCAAGAACAAAAATCTAAACCTGTTGGTGAAATAAAAAAACTTTGTGTAACATATCAAAGTGCAATTATTTTAACCAAACGTCCTGCTGTAACTGCCGGAGTTTTACATGAATTGATGCAGATAGCAGAAAAACCAAGCGGAGTTTTTAGAGAAACAACTCTGAGTGTTATAAATGATGAATATATTCAGGCAGGTGACAAGAATATTTCCCTGAATGATAATATTGAAAATTTTTATCCGATAACACCGCTTGCTTTAAGTGATTCTCAGGAAAAAGTTATTAGAAATATTGAAAATAATAAGTTTGTTGCTGTTCAAGGACCTCCGGGGACAGGTAAATCTCAAACAATTGTAAACCTTGTTGCACATTTAATTGCAAATGGTAAAACAGTTTTGGTTGCTTCACGTATGGACAAAGCTGTTGACGTTGTGGCTGACAGGTTGAATGACTTGGGAGCTCCTTATCTTGCATTACGTGCCGGTCGTATGAATTATCAAAAACAATTGAGCCTTCAATTGCAAGATTTGCTTTCCGGTAAAGTTGAATTGGATGATGATGTTGAAGATTATATTTTTGCTGATACAAAAGATATGAAACAACATCTTGACTGCATGCGGGAAACAGAAGCTAAATGCGAACGTATTTTAAAATTGGAAAGAAACTGGCATGATTTGCGTGGTGAAATAAAACAGCAATCGGTGAATGTTGGTGAGCTTGAATATATAAAACATCCATTAAAAAAATCTGAAATAGACAGTGTTGCAGCTATTATTAAAACATTGACTGATAATATGGAAAAATCAGGATTCTTTGCATCTTTTGCTAATATGTCAAGTTTGAGACAATTAAAGAAAATTTTAGAAATCCGTGATTTTGATGTTGAACCTGAAAATTTGGACAGACTTAAAGTTGAGTTAGATTTTGTTACTCAAAAATGGAAGTTACGCAAGATTGAAGCTGATATTCAAAAAACAGGAAATCTTCATGTGATGATGGAACAAATTCGTCAAATGAAGCGAAAACAGAAAAGACTTGCTATAAATATTTTAAAAAGTACAAGAAGAGAGGCTATAAAAGCTCTTCTACGTGATGAAAAGAAACGCAGAAGAATTAAAGTTCATGCAATGTCTTTAGTCGAACGCCGTAAAAATCTTCAAAGCAGAATTTTAGAAGAAGAAGATTTTAGACCGCTATTGGAAGCATTTCCTTGCTGGTGTGTTACTACTTATGCGGTTTCGGATTCTCTTCCGCTAAAACCCGGCATGTTCGATGTTGCAATTATAGATGAAGCTTCTCAATGTGATATTGCAAGTTGTTTTCCTATTTTATATCGTGCAAAGAAAACGGTTGTTGTAGGTGATGATAAACAGCTTCCGCATTTGTCATTCTTGGAAAAAGCAAAGGAACAATCATTCTTAAGTCAATACGGAATTCCTGATAAATATCAATTGATGTGGAGATTTAGGACAAATTCAATGTTTGACCTTGCAGATTATTATTCAATGAATTCTGTAATGTTGGATGAGCATTTTAGAAGTTTACCGCCGATTATCAATTTTTCTAATCATGAATTTTATTCTGACAGAATTCGTGTAATGAAAAAAGATTCAGATGATGGTTTAGCTCTGGAAATGGTCAATGTTCCTGATGGCAAGGTTGATATGGATGCTACAAGAAACCTTCCAGAAATTGAGGCTCTTGTCAAAACTCTTCATGAAATTATTATTGAAGATGAACGAAAAAATCCTGATAAACCGGTAAGTATTGGTATCATATCACCGTTTAGAGCACAGGTTGAGCAATTGAAGTTATCTGTGCCAAAGGTTTTATCTGATTATATGATAAAGAAACATCAGATTGAAATTGGTACAGCACATACATTTCAGGGTGATGAACGTGATATTATTCTAATGTCCTGGTCATTTGCAAACAATTCTTATCCGCAAAGTATTACATTCTTGCAAAAACCTAATCTGTTTAACGTTGCAATTACACGTGCCAGAAGCAAATGTATAAACTTTATTTCCCGTGATATGGATACAATGCCTGAAGGTCATTTTAGAAATTATGTTTCATTTATTAAACAGTATCAGGAAAGAAAAGCCGCTCTTGCTAACAATGAAATTGATGAAAATATTTATAAAAATAAACTGGAACGTGAAGTTGCCGAATCTATCCGCAAGCTTGAACACAGAGTTGTAGCCGGTGCAGATATTGCAGGACTTAGTGCGGATCTGGTTGTAGATGATAAATTCATTATTGAAGTTGATGGTTTGGAAGACAATCCAAAATCACATATTTCTAATATGAAAAAGCAGGCAATTCTGGAACGCTGTGGTTTTAAAGTGAAACGTATAACATACAGAGAATGGAAATATTCGTCAAAAGCTTGTTTGGATAGAGTTTTAGCAGAAGACTAATATTTATCAATTAAGAAATGTCCCCTAGGGGGCATTTTTTAGCTCATTTTACTCAACTGCATTTTAACTTGACGAAATGCGACAAAAGTAGTATAATAAAATTCTTCACCACTCTAATTAAATACTTACATCGAGGTACCTTGTATCTCTATGTATCATGAATTGTTTAAGGAGTGTGATATATATGATTGTAATTTATTAAATAGTTTTTATTGGATTAATTAGATTGTAACTTGTCACTTATCGCATTATTAAAAAAGAACATATCAATAGGCCATAAAAGGACTTGTAAAATTTCAGGTTTAATCATCATAGCTATATAAAATGGAATAGTAACAATAAGAAAAGTTATCATAGAAAATTTCTGAAATTTTGTTAAAATTTTATTTTTGAATATTTTAATAGTTGCCATCCCTGCTATAACGGTTATGTATGAGTAGAATGCATAAAGTCCTAATATTAAAATAACTACTAAAAAGAAACCTAAATGCTCCCAGAGATGATTCTGCAGGTAAGAGCCCCCTAAGCCATGTATCAAAAAGAACAATAATACTAATCCAGTAAAAGCAAAAACATTAAACAGTGTTGCTAAGCACTGAAAACAAAAATATAAAGATAAAATATCTTTGAGACAATAGATTTCATAAATAGATAATAACATAAAATCGAGGAGGAATTATGAACAAATTCAATACATAAAATTAAATAAATACAGTTTTTATTGGATTATTATAAAGAGAACTTATTTTCATAAAAATTAGGAAACAATATTCTTAGAGGTAAAAATATAACATCAAGAACAGTATTTTCATTTATTATTTCCCCAATAATAAATGAAATAGTAACAATAGGAAAAGTCACCATAGCGAATTTTTGAAACTTTGTCAGTGGTTTATTTTTGATAATTTTTATAGTTGAAATTGCTGATACAATTATAACTACTGAATAGAATATATAAAACAGAAATATCAATATAAGTGTCAGACAAAATAAACATGTTACTAAAAAGTTTTCATTTGTCATTTGGTATGTTGCGTGATTAAAACCAATGCAAACAATGAAAAATAATCCAATATTATAGAACAAAATATTAAACAGTGTTGCTAAGCACTGAAAACAAAAATATAAAGATAGAAATATCTTTGAAACAATAGATTTCATAAATAGATAATAACATAAAATATAGAAAGGAAGATTATTATGAATAATACAATGACATATAAAGATTTAATTGAGGTTTTAGATGCTGCTCACAACAAAAAAGATATCAATGGATGGCAGACATTGCACGAATTTGATAATACATCTCTCAATAAACAATTCGACGCAAGAGTGTTTAAACAAGGTGATAGAATAGTTATTGGCTTTGCAGGGTCTGATTTAAGTACTCTCAGTGATTGGCGAAATGATGGTACAATTATTTGTACTGATAAGATTCCGTCACAATATTATGATGCGGAGCGGTTATACAATCTGGTAAAGCAAAAATATCCAAATGCTAAAATTGAAGCAACAGGTTATTCTCTTGGGGGAACTCTAGCAAATCTGCTTGCCCATCGCACTGGAATACGTTCAACTGCTTTAGCTCCAATCGGGAGTAAGCATATTGCAGAAAAATATAAAGATTACTTCAAATATGGAGATTCCAATATTACAACTTATGGCAGAAAAGGTGATGAGTTATTCAAGCGTAATTTAGGAAAACAATCAGGTAAAATCTATATTATTCCTGATAAAGAGAATTTTAATATTGATCCTTTTTCTCAACATTATTTACATAACTATGAACCTTTTGATATTTATAGAGCTAAACCATATCCTACTGGTGGTGCAGCTCCTATATCTGATACTATAGAGCATATTTTTACACCTGATGAAATAGGTCGTATGACCGGTGATGAATTTGCTCAGAATGAATCTGCAATTATGAATCAGCTCAGTAACGGTTTAATTAGCCGTCAAGCTCCAAGGATTAACTATGCAGGATATCTAAATCCATTCACTCATCTCCGGCAGATATTCACACGCGAAGATATTAATTCTATGTCTGGTGCTGAATATTCAGCAAATGAGAAGGCTATAATGTCTCAATTAAATAGCATTGGTATCCCAACACAAAATGACTTGCAAAGGTCAGGTGGAACAGTTTATGTTAAACCTTATACAAGGAGTGATGGAACTTATGTACGCGGATATTATCGTTCTGTATAGTTTTTAAATCAGAATGCCCTTTAGGTTTTAACCTAAAGGGCATTCTATTAAAATCCTTTATACTTAGGTTTGCTGTCTGTAATTCTCGGGCTGTCTACCTGTCTTGTGTATTCCGTTATTTTATCCTTTTTCCCTGAATGTTTAATAAATTTTTGCATAAATTTATACATTTGCTCTTCATCTTCCGCCGGTACATATTTAGGTGAAAGTGTTAATGATATTATTTCAGGGCGGATATTTTTATTTTTGATTGTTGAAAGTAATTTTGAAATTGCAATTTTTATTTCTTGTTCATTTTTATTGTTTGAAAATCCGATTGTTGTGTCATATCCGGAATTACTAATATAGTCAGAATCAATACTTAGAATAATATTCCTGTTTTTGAAATCAGGAAGTGTTTTTTCGGTGCAAGTTATAATTTTAATTGTTTTGTATTGTGGATTTTTTGTTACAAATTTCGAGGCTTCTTTTTGATTTTCGACTTCTTTCATATAAGCGGTTTTTTTATCCAATACAAAGTATTGAATATATGGGATTTGATGCACATTGGGATTTACAAGTTTTTCATCTTTTATTATATTTCCTTGGACAACATCAAATAATTCATCATCAAAACCTGCAGCAAATTCGATTTGCATATCTTTATCCGTGGCTTCTTCTTTAGGCATTACCCAGTATAATTCTTCAGCATTTGGATTTTGTGCAAAGTATTCGTTTAACCAATCGTAAACATGTGCTCCATATTTTGGGTTGATAGTTTTGTATACATACATATCGCTGTGGGTATCGAAGTTTACAATAGTTTTGGGGATTTTTACTCCGTTTTCTTTTGCATAATCTATTACATCAAGTGCCTGATTATGATCAATATTTGCATCTATTATTTTTAAATTTTTACAGATAGTTTTTATTTTGTTTGAGTTTGAATTGCACCATATAATACTGCCAACTATCAGTAAAGTTATTATTAAAGATACAGATGTTAATAGGTGTATTTTAAATTTTTCCATTAAAAGTCTCCAACTATTAAATTATAGCTTTGAAATATTTATGGTGTCAATAAATGGAAATATTATTAATTTTACTTGTATTATTTTTTGTATAATATTAAATAATACAATACATATTAGGAAAAGGAAGAAAATGAAAAAAGTTTATATAGAAACAATGGGCTGTCAGATGAATAAATCAGATACCGAAAGAATGTTCGGTATGCTTTCTAACTTTGATTATGTTGAAACTCAAAATCCAAAAGAAGCGGATTTATTAATGGTTAATACTTGTTCAATAAGACAGTTGAGCGAAGATAAAGCATTCAGTTTGATAGGCACTTGGGGTAAATGGAAAAAATCCAGACCGGAATTGAAAATTGGTTTTTGCGGCTGTGTTGCACAGCAAAAAGCTGAACAAATTTTCAAACGTGCACATTATGTAGATTTTGTTCTTGGAACTCATAAAATTTATTCGCTGCCGGAAATTATCAAAGCAATTGATGCTGGTGAAAAAGTCTGTGAATGCGAAGAGACTCATGCAACAGAAGATGATAAAGCCGTAAAATATGAAATTAATCGTGTAAAATCCGTAAATGCCTGGATTCCGATAACAGAAGGCTGTAATAATTTCTGTACATATTGTATTGTTCCGTATACAAGAGGGCGTGAGCGTTCAAGATTGCCTGAAACTATTTTAAAGGAAGTTAAGGATGCATTAAATTCAGGTTTTAAAGAAATTACACTTCTTGGTCAGAATGTTGACAGTTATGGTAAAGATTTTAAAGACAGAAATTATAGACTTGCTGATTTGCTGCGGGAAGTTAATGCACTTGAAGGTAAGTTTAGGATAAGATTTGTTACTTCATATCCGACAGATATTACAGATGAACTTATTCAGACAACTCTTGAACTGGATAAAGTTTGTGAATATTTCCATATTCCTATGCAGTCAGGCAGCAGTGAAGTTTTGAAAAAAATGAACCGTAGATATGATAGAGAAACGTATTTTAAAATTGCTCAAAAAGTTCGTGATATGGTTCCTGATGTAACAATTACAAGTGATTTTATTGCAGGTTTCCCGGGAGAGACCGAAGAACAGTTTGTTGAAACACTTACTGCAATGGAAGAATTAGGACTTGATTATTCTAATACTGCGGCATATTCTCCTAGAGAAAAAACTGTTGCAGCAAAATGGGTTGATAAATATATTGATGAAGATACAAAATTTGAACGTCTTGCGAGATTGAATGAACAAAACAGAAAGTGCTGTCTTGCTTCTAATAAAAAATTCTTGGGACGTGAAATGGAAGTTCTTGTTGAAAATTTTGAAAATCATAAAGGTAAAAATGTAATAACGGGCAGAACAAGGAATAATAAAATTGTTCATATTCCGTACGATAAAGACTTAACAGGTGAATTTATTAATGTAAAAATTACCGGAGTTAAAACCTGGTATTTAAACGGCGAAATAATAGATTAACTTCTTAAGTTAACCAAGGAGATTTATATATGTATATGAAAAAGATAATTAGTGTTATGCTGCTTTTTGCATCATTGTCTTTAATGTCACTGCCATCAATAGCAAAACCTGATATCGATTCCAATACAGAATCTCAAAGTCAAACGCAACAAGAAGCTAAAACAGAGCCTGCAGTATTACAAGGTGGTGTTGCAGTTGATATTCATCAATATTGCGAAAATTGGACCTCTGAGGATGCATATAATGTAATTAACAGGATTGGAAATAAGTTAATTACGGCAAATAATGTTGATAAAAAGATAAAATTCATTGTTCTGGATAGAGAAGATGCAAATGCTTACGCCAACATAAAAGATGAAATTGCGGTGTATAAGGGTTTGTTAAAATATGTCGAAACAGAAGATGAATTGGCTTATGTTATCGGGCATGAGATGGGACATGTTTCAAAGAGTCATGTTAAAAAAGGTGTTATAAGACGTGGTGTTATTTCTGTTATTGCAGTAACCGGAGCGGTCCTTGTTGCACTTGGAGAAGGCTCTCAGGCAAAAACTAAAAAAGCTCAAAAAGCTGCGGCTGATTCTGCAACTTCCGTTGCTGTTACAACTGCGATGATAGGAGGGTTTGCAGATAATACATTTACCAGAGGTCAAGAAACTTGTGCTGATTTAACAAGTATAGATTATATGGTAAAAGCGGGTTATAATCCACTTGCTTCAATTTCAATTTTAAATAAAATTTCAGGTAATTATTTTGATTTGTTCTCTGATCATCCGTCAGGTACAAAACGTATTAAAAAAGCTTATAAGCATATTGCTCAAAATTACCCTGATTTTATCCGAAATGGATATAATTCAGAATCTTATAACAGAGCCTTGCAAATAATTAAACCAAAAGAACAATTATAGTTTTGTTATTGCAGTTATTCATTTTGCACTTGTTTCAGAATCTCTATTGATAACTTTATAAATTGCAAATTTGTCCAATTTTATAAGAACCAAGGTACCTGAAGAAGGAAGTCTTTGGTTTGATTTCATTTATTGCATTGAGCATATTTGAGCCTTGCAGATGTCCGTCAAAGTTGACTATAAAAATATATTTATCGGGTTCGACTTTAGATGGTCTTGATGAAATATATGAAAGATTGATTCCGTGTTCCAAGAAAATTTTCAATATTTCTAATAATGCACCCGGAGTATTACTTGTTCTAAATGCAATTGTTGTTTTATCTTTGCCTGTTGGTTTTGTTTCAATGTCTCCAATTAAAACATATCTTGTTTTGTTATTTTTATCGTCATGTATATTTTCTTTCAAAATATTCAACATACAAGATTCCGCAATTTTTCGATTTCCTATTGAAGCATAAGTCAGGTTGTGATTTCTTAAATCATTTGCAGATTCAAGCATTGTTGGTGCTTCAATCAGGTTTAGATTTCTTGGAAGTTCATTTTGTATAAATTCGTGGCATTTTCCTATAAGGCGTGGAGTTGCAATGAGTCCTGTTATGCTGTAAAACTCAGTTGTTTTTGATAAAAGGCAGAATTCTATTGGTAATATTAATTCTGATATAATTTTGATATTTGGATTTTGAGAAAGCATCAGGTAATCCAGAGATTCTCTGATTGTGCCGTCTAAAGTGTTCTCTACCGGTAAGACACCCACGGTATCCGGATTTTGTGCAACATAATCTACAATTTGTTTAATTGTTGTTAATGGTGTTGAAAAACATTGCAATTTATGAATTCTGCAAAATTCATCTTTTGCCATTTCAGAAAACGAATATTGTGGTTCCAGGTATGCAATATTTCTAATCGACTCAAAATTTACCATTTACTTAACTCCATATATTTAGTAAAATTATAACAGAAATATTTTAAAATGTCATTCTGAACTTGTTTCAGAATATATAATATTAGCAGTGAAAAAGAGGGTTAAATGGATAAAATTAAATTTGGCACAGATGGCTGGAGAGCTATAGTAGGTAAAGATTTTAATAAAGAAAATGTTGCAATTGTATCAAAGGCAATCGGTAAATATGTTTTTGATAACTATGGAATTTATAAAACTATAATTATAGGCTATGACCCTCGTAATATGGCAAAAGAATTTTCAATGCAGTGTGCTGAAATTTTAAGAGATTCAGGATTTAAAGTCCTGTATAGTGATAAGGTTATCCCGACACCAGTTCTTGCTTTTAATGCGAAATATTTGGATGCTTGTGCAATTATGTTTACTGCATCGCACAATCCTCCAGAATATCTTGGGATAAAATTTATTCCGGATTATGCGGGGCCTGCAACCTCTGAAATTACAGATGAAATAGTTTCAAATTTTGGAAAAGATTTTAATCCTAATATTAAAGGTAAATTAATTTATTCTGATTTCTCAAATAATTATTTTAAACATATAAAAGAAGTTATTGATTTTTCAAGAATAAAAGATTTAAAAAATCATATTATATTTGATGGTTTGTATGCTGCAAGTATTGGTTATTTTGATAAATTGTTATCAATGAATAATATAAAATATGACAGTATTCACATGTTCCATGATACAAATTTTGGCGGTGGAATGCCTGAACCAAAACCTAAATATATGAGTGAGATGATTGAATATGTTAAATCACATCAATATTACGTTGGTTTTGCAAATGATGGTGATTCTGACAGATTTGGTGTGGTTAACGAAAACGGAGAATATGTTACTCCGAATGAAATTATTGCAATTTTGTTAATGCATTTGAAGAAAAATAAAAAATATTCCGGGAAATTAGTTAAAACAGTTGGCGGAAGTTTAATGCTTGATATTATTGCAGAAAAATTAGGTGTTGAAGTTATTGAAACGCCTGTCGGTTTTAAGCATGTCGGCGAAGCTATGCGAAAATATAACCCGATTATTGCAGGTGAAGAATCCGGCGGTCTGAGTATTCAGGGACATATTCCTGAAAAAGACGGTATTCTTGCCAATCTTCTTGTATTAGAAGCGATGGCTTATGAGGGTAAATCTCTTGTTCAATTGCAAAAAGAATTACATGATTTTGTAGGTTGTACTTTTATAAATACACGAGTTGATAAAAAGCTGGATAATGTTGAAGAGGTTAAGCCTGTGTTGGATAAATTTTCAGCGTTAGAAGAAGTTGCAGGCATGAAAGTTTCTAAAAAAGATTACAAAGATGGAGTAAAACTTTATCTTGAAGATAATAAAACTTGGATTTTAGTTCGTCCGTCCGGAACCGAACCGCTTTTAAGAATTTATATCGAAAGTGATTCTCAGCATAAAATTGATGAAATTATAAGTTTTGTAAAAGAATAAATGCCTATCATAGCAAAATTTATATTTAGGTACATTTAAATATGCGTGTGTAATAAATGAAAGGAATTTACCCCTATGGAAATTAGAAACAATGTTCAAATGAATAACACTTCTTTTGGTATGGCATTCAAAAGACCTTCTGCAGATAAAATGCAAGATTTTGTTGAATATGTTGGACAAGGTGCTTCAGGTAAAAGAGCTAAAAGAGCTTTAGCAGCTTTGCAGAAACAGCAAGCGGATAATCATCATTTTGATATTGAATATATTGGTGAGGGTACTTTTAAAATTGTTCCTAAATCTAGTCGAGCCAGAAAAATGGCTAGTGATCTAGAGATAGGTCCTGATAAAACATGTGAGCTAGAGTTAGATAGAGTTGGTTCAAAAGTTAAGGAAAGACTTAGTGCTGCTAGAGACGCAAATGGCGGTAAATTGCCTTTATCGCAAAAAATAAGAAGAATATTTGTTGATGTTCCAAGAATACTTTTTGCAGTTATTAAAGATTTAAGAAATCCATTGAATGGTCTTCCTGGCAATTTACGAATAGCAGCAAAGGAAGCAACGCTGGGTAATGACGTAATTAATGCACAAATTGCGAAGGAAAAGACTATTGTATCAGCTTTTCCTACAGAGTTATAGCAGGAAATATAGATTAAAAGGATTGGTTAATTAATCAATCCTTTTTAGTAAATTTATGTTGTAACAAAACTAAACAAACATGGGAAAACACGGTTGACAGCGTGTTTTGTTTATCCTAAGATAGATATGCTGAAGTATAGTGAGTAAAATATCCGAAATATATTTTTAAATAGCGAACTTCAGGGGTGCCGGTCAAGGTAACTGTCAAACAGTTAATCTTCCTCGAAAATCGGCAAAGTAGTACATAGAAAAAGAAAAAGGAATGCAAATGGCAAACAGCACTAAGAAAAACAGAATCAGAGTTTGTTTGAAAGCTTATGATCACAAACTAATTGATGTATCTGCTGAAAAAATCGTAGAAACAGCAAAAAGAACAGACGCTCAAGTAGCTGGCCCTATTCCTTTACCTACAAGAAGACGTATTTATTGTGTATTGCGTTCACCACACGTAGATAAAAAATCTCGTGAACATTTCGAAATGAGAACACATAAACGCATTATCGATATTTACGAACCAACTCAAGCCACTATGGAAGAGTTACGTAGATTAGATTTACCGGCTGGTGTAGATATCGAAGCAAGATAGTTGCTAAGATTCCAGTCTTTGAAAATTGAATAAGCATTATGCATATAATGTGATCTACTACCCGCAGTAAGTGCGGAGGGAGGTGAAAGTCCTCCAGAGGTAAAAGGACAGCAAGCAAAAGTAGCGCTCGCAAGAGAAAGATGCAACTCCGAAATAGGGGCAGGAATACCTGCACCAAGTAGGACGAGCAGGAAAGGTAAAATATGACACTAGGTGTAATAGGAAAAAAAGTTGGAATGACTCAAATCTTTGACGAACAAGGTTTGGCAATTCCTGTAACCGTTATCAAAGTTGACGAAACTGTTGTAACTCAAGTTAAAACAGTTGAAACAGATGGCTATAATGCTATCCAAGTTGGTACAGTTGCAGCTAAAGAAAAACACTTGACAAAAGCTCAATTAGGTCATTTCAAGAAAAATAACTTATCAAACTACAGACATCTTCAAGAATTCAGAGTTGAAAATCCTCAAGATTACAAAGTAGGCGATAAAGTTGAACTTTCAGTATTAGAAAATGTTGAAAAAGTTGATGTAACAGGTAAATCAATAGGTAAAGGTTTCCAAGGTACAGTAAAAAGATGGAACTTTGGAAGAGGACCTATGGCTCACGGTTCTAAAAACCACAGAG
>CABRZP010000019.1 GCA_902475545.1 uncultured bacterium | reverse complement strand
TTGCTGCGGCGGTAGCTACAGGGCTTGACAAAACTGATGGGTTGAAGGCATCTGAGGGGTTGCCGGTTGAGGTAGTTCCACCCTCTGACGGACGGAAGTATCTGTCACCTTTGGTAAATATGAAGTAACCGCCTTCATCCAATCCATTTTTTTCGTTAGCATAATTTGTGCTATATCTAATATTGTATTTGTAAATTGGAGTGTAGGCCGTGAAATCTTGATAGTGATGATTTGGAACTTCTAATCCATTATGTGTAACATTATTTTTCAACCCATTTTGAGCGAAGTAAATTGCGGTAAATTCTCTATCGTCAGGTGCATCGTTTAGAAGATTCATACCAATGACGTTTAATTTGCCTGAGTGTTCACCGTAGGATGCTGCGGTGAAGCGGTCCATTTGTTTATTTTTGAGGTCGACATCGGCGATGAAATTTGTATCACCTAACAATGTTAAATTGTCAAAATTATATGTATAAATTTCATTATTAACTGTATTTACATTTGTATTGTTAAGGGTTACATTAGCGTTTTTGATATCGTTATACATATAGTATGTACCAGTACCATCACCCTCAATATTTACGGTATATCTGTCTATTGTTTCAACTTCATTGCCATCTTCATCTGTTGATGTAGTTGTGCTTTTCGTACCGTTGATGTTATCGTACATGTACATTTTTCCACCATTAAACTGTTGAAGGTTTAGATTTGTAGTCGCACCCTTAACCCAAATCGCTTGATAATCTTTTTCAGAATCTCCGGTTTGAATATAATTATCCTTAAATAGCATAGTACCGTTATTTTTTGCTATTAGATTAAGATCTTTACTGGTGTATATAGCACCACCTTTTGCCCAATTATCATTGGAATCAGCATGGTTCCCTCTAAATAATGAATAATTATTATCAGCAATTATATCTAATTCTTGAGCTGAAGATATAGCACCACCAGATACACTTCCTGATGTAATATTTCCTTTAACATAATTACCAATAAAATTAGAATTTACGATACCATTTTTGATTTTATAAGGTGCATGAATTGCACCCCCATTTACATTAACACCTGCACGAGGATTACCATCGTAATTATATGCATAGTTACCAATAAAATCGGCACTTATTTTGGAAATAGTAGAATTCATATAGATAGCCCCACCTTGAGCATTTGAACTCCAACCTCTGGAATCATAGGCATAATTACCTATAAATTTCCCTGTAACATTTTTCAGAGGAGAAAATTGAGATAAAGCTCCTCCATAAGCATATCTTGCACGAACATTATTACCAACAAAAATTCCATCAATATTACCTACCGAAGATACACCCCATAATACACAAATTGCACCTCCAGAGGATACAAAGCTATTATCTGCATAATTGCCAATGAATGTGCCACTTATGTCTTTTACTGTGCCACCAGCAGCAATATATATAGCAGCACCACGTCCTTGACCTTCACTTGTCCAGGTATTATTTGTATGGTTACCTATAAAAGTTCCGCTTATGTTACCAATATCTCCATAGGAACTTATTGCACCTGAGGCACCATTTACACCAATGAAATCAGCATTAACATCACCAATACTTTGTCCTGAATCGGTATGTAAACCACCTTTATCTTCTAAATGATTGCCACCATAATAATACCCGCCGTTTATATCAGCACCATCAGTTCCGCTTATAACTCGTTCAATCTCATTAGTATATGGAGAGCTATAAGTATATGTATAATAATGGTCTTCAGACTTTGAATAATCTTCACTTGGAAGTGAAACCATAATGGTACCAACAGCTTGTCGATTTTCGGCATCCCAAGTTGTATTTACAGGTTCAGTTCCACTTTCTGTCCATTTTACGTTTGCTGTATCTGGAACAGTTGCAGATTTTCCACCCCTAATGACATTATTATAGTTGTCCTGAGTCAAGCTTTGACCATTTTCTTGAGCAACAGCAGGTGCTCCAAGTGCTGCAACTCCCAACAGTGCGGCAGATAATACTTTTAAACTTCTGCTATTTTTAATCTTTCTCATCATATTACCTCTTATTCTATGCATCATTTTACTTAAACTTGTGCGTTCTTATAAACATAAGAATATTGAGGATTTTCAAACCTTAAAATGTGAAGATTTAAAATTAGTCGGAAGTTAATGACACTTAAAAATTAAATAATCAAAGATATTTCAAGTTCGAAATATCATTTTAAGTATTTTGGTGTGTTCTCTTCGAGCGGGTATTTTGTTACAAATATTGGTGTTGTTTGGTAGTTGGGATTGGTTGAACCCTCACCCTGCCCTCTCCCTTAGAGAGGGTTTTTACATTTACACCTTTGTCACCCTGAACTCGTTTCAGGTTCTCGTTGGTTAAGATGCTGAAACAAGTTCAGCATGACATGTTTATTTGTACCTTCAACAATTTTTTGTTTCGGCACGGGTGTAATTTTTCTTTAGGACCTGGGGGTACTTTTTTACATCTCTTAACATTATATATCCCATTAGATATCTACATTATAACATTGTTTTATTAATTCTGCAAGTGTTTTGAAATTTAATTTTCATTATACACTAATTTTCGTCTAAAATGCCACTGGATTAAAGTTAAAACAAGAATTATTAAAAATAAAACATAAGCAATAGCACTTGCTTTGCCTACATTAAAAAATTCAAAAGCGTTCTTATAAATCGCATAAACTAATACATTTGTACTGTCAAACGGTCCACCTTGAGTCATTAAATATATTAAATCAAACACTTGAAAGGAACTTATTGCGGTAATTATAACAACAAAAAATATCGTCGGCGATAATAGTGGTATGGTTACATTCTTAAATGTTTGAAATGCGTTGGCTCCGTCAATTTTAGCTGCTTCAAACATACTTTGTGATATTCCGGACATTGATGATAAAAATATTATCATATTATAACCAATAAGTTTCCAGACTGAAACTATTATTAAAGCAGGCATTGCATATTTTGAGTCATAAAGCCAATTAATATGAATTTGAAGCACCTGATTCAACAATCCGATGTTTGGATCGAAAATCCAAGCCCAAACTATACCAACAACAACCATCGGGGTTATAAATGGCAAAAAATAAGCTGTTTTATAAAATTCAGAACCTCTGATTTTTGAATTTAATATGGAAGCAAGTATAAGCGGAATAATTACCCCTGAAATCGAGGTAGCTAATGCAAATACTACGGTGTTTGATAGAATTTTATAAAATAAATCAGATTGAAACAATTGAACATAATTTTGTAATCCAACAAATTTTACAGAATTCAGTAAGTCCCATTTTGTAAAGCTTAATCCAAATGAACATATCATTGGAATTATTATAAATATAAACGTTCCTAAGATAGCCGGCAATATGAATATCCAGGCTGCATAGTTTTGATTGTTTATAAATTTTGCAAACAACTTTTTCATGATATGATTTTATTATATTCTAAAGATTGGGAGATGTGAATTATGCAAAAATACGAACACGCATTTGGAAAAAATGATATAAGAGGAATTTATAACGAAGATATTACCGAAGAATTATATTATAATATAGGTTTCGGCTATATTGCATGGCTTGAAAAACAAACTGCTAAAAAAGCTCAGGATTTGAAAATAAGTGTTTGTATGGACGCAAGATTACATTCACCGTCATTAAAGACAGCTTTAATAAAAGGTTTAGTAGATGCAGGAGTCCGATATATTGAAGATTTAGGTTTAGCACCAACTCCAATCGGATATTATTCAGAAATTGCTCATAATTTGGACGGGGCTATGATTATTACTGCCAGCCATAATCCAAGTGAATATAACGGATTAAAAATGACTTATAATCGACAAACTTTAAATGAAACTCAAATTAAAGAAGTTAAAATACAGACATTTAACAATTGGAAAACCTTGCCTGATGATTTGTCAATAAATGATTATTCTACAGAAATTTTATCTGAATATATTGCTGAAATGAAAGAAAAATTTGGTGAAATCGGCAAAGGTATAAAAGTTGTTGTAGATAGTGCAAATGCGACTGGCGGTATTGTTGCACCTCAATTATACAGAGAGCTTGGATGTGATGTAATTGAATTATTCTCTGAGCCAGATGGCAGATTTCCAAATCATCATCCTAATCCAAGTGTTTTATCTACATTGGAAACACTTTCTAAAACAGTTATTGAGAATAAAGCTGATGTAGGTATCGCTTTTGATGGGGACAGTGACAGAATCGGTGTTGTGGATTCTCAGGGTAAACCCCTTACCGGTGATAAGCTTTTACTAATTTATGCTATGGACATTATCGAACAAAAACCAACTGTTGTTTCAGAAGTTAAATGTTCTCAAGTGTTATATGACACAATAAATAATGCCGGTGGTAATGCTGTAATGTGCAAGACCGGTCACGGTTATATCAAAGAGAAAATGAAAGAAACTCATGCAATTCTTGGCGGAGAAATGAGCGGACATACTTTCTTTAAAGACAGATATTACGGTTTTGATGATGCTGTATATGCTGGTTGTAGAATGATTGAAATTATTGCAAAAAATAAAAAAATCAATCCGAAATTTAAATTAGAAAATATTTTAGAACCTTTCAATAAAGTATTTACAAGCGATGAAGTACGTTTCCCTTGTCCAAATCATTTAAAAAAAGAAGTTTTAGAAGCAATGAAATCTGAAGTTAATAATAATCCTGATATGTTTGGTTCCGAAATAAAAGAAATTGTTACTTTAGACGGCATGAGAATCGTTTTTAACGGTGGTTTTGCATTGATTAGGCAAAGTAATACCGAGCCGGTATTTACTCTTCGTTTTGAGGCAAATAACGAGGCTGAATGTGAAAGATTTAAAAATACAATGACAGATTGTCTGGATAGATTAGTTACAGTAAAGAATAATGCATAAATATGAATAATCCATTTATAATAAACACTCATTCACATGTAAATATGCTAAAATCTACAGATATTGATACTGCGGTAAGAAATGCAGATAACAGCAATATTATTACAATTGTGCCATCTTCAACTGCTGAAGATATTTTTGAAGTTGATAAATTTATTCAAAAATACGATAACTTATATGGATATGTTGGAGTTTTTCCGGAAGAAGTTAAAACCTTTACAGATAAAACTCTTCTTGACATGGAATCGATTATACACAAAAATAATAAGATTATCGGAATTGGTGAAATTGGTTTGGATTATTATTGGGATAAATCATTTATTGACTTGCAAAAAGAGGTTTTTATTAAGCAGATTGAATTTGCAAACCAGATGAATTTACCATTAAATATTCACTGCAGAGATGCACATTTTGATACACTGGAGATTCTAAAAAAATACAATAAAAATTCAACTGCAATACTACATTGTTTCTCCGGAAGTCTTGAATTTGCTAAAGAATGCATAAAAGAAGGAATTTATATTGCTCTCGGAGGTGTTGTTACATTTAAGAATGCAAAAAAAGCCAAAGAAGTAGCCCAAAATATTCCAATTGAATATCTGCTTCTAGAGACAGATGATCCGTACTTGACACCGGTTCCTTATAGGGGAACAGAAAATCAACCGGTATACGTTACTTATGTTGCTCAAGAGATTGCTAATTTACGAAATACGACAATTGAAATTGTTGCCGCAGAAACTACAAAAAATGCATTAAAAATATTTCCAAAGTTATCTGGATAAAACATTTTCAGGTTTATTTGATAAATTTAATTCAATATATTTATATATATTTAATATGATTCCCGGCTGGAAGAAATAATTATTATCAGCAGGTGTAATCCTTAACATAGCTTGATTTGTATTTACATTCAATACTGTCGCTAAAAATTGCTTATTCACTGCTGTAAACAGAACATATCCTGATTTTGACTGTATTTCATCAATCGAAAATCTATTAGCATTAATTGCAGCTATAGTAAGATAAAACAGAGAAATATTATCCGTATTAAAAACTTTTGTACAATTTTCGAATTTTACATTTTGAGCAGTAATCAGAGTACTTAAATTTAGCTGCTCATCAGCAGCAGAAACAGGAACTGCTGTACTGATTACAAACATTGCAAATATAACTAAAATTTTTATAATTCTTTCCATGATTCACCTATATTAATATCAACAACAAGCGGAACATCCAATGGTTGTCCAAGCTCCATAGCTTCAACAACAAGTTTTTTGACCTGTTCAAGTTCAGATTTTTCGACTTCAAGAACAAGTTCATCATGAACCTGCATTATCATTTTTGTTTTTAAATTATATTCTCGTAATTTTGCAGCACAATCAATCATCGCAAGTTTCATAAGATCAGATGCTGTACCTTGGATAGGATGATTTATTGCTGCTCGTTTTGCAAATTCTCTAACCATAGCATTCGAACTGTTAATTTCATTCATTAAATATCTTTTTCTGCCAAATATTGTTTCGACATAACCATTTTCTTCAACTTTAAGCATTTCTTCCTGCATATAAGCTCTAATCCCCGGATAAGTTAAAAAGTATTTATCGATAAACATTTCTGATTCCTGAGGAGTTATTTTTAAAGCCTTAGCAAGGCCATATTTACTTTGTCCGTATACAATCCCGAAATTTACAGCTTTAGATTTATAACGCATTTCTTTTGTTACTTCTGATGGCGGGACGTCAAAAACCTTAGAGGCAGTTAATGTATGGACATCAATTCCTGAATTAAAAGCATCAATAAGATTTTTATCCTGAGAAACATGAGCTAGCACTCTTAATTCAATCTGAGAATAATCTGCTGATAAAATTAAACTATTAGCTTTATCCTCCGGAACAAAAGCCTGACGAATCTTATTTCCTTCTTCTGAACGGGTAGGAATATTTTGCAAATTCGGATTAGAAGAAGATAATCTTCCGGTAACTGTGACAGCTTGGTTATATGTACTGTGAATTCTGTTATCATGAGAATCAATTAATGCAGGTAATGAATCGGTATAAGTTGATTTTAATTTTGCAAATTTACGATATTCAAGTAATAATCTTGCAATTTCATAATCTTCAGCTAATGCGGTTAAAACTTCTGCACTGGTTGAATTCTTTGATTTACCACGTTTTTTACGAGATTTTAACTGTAATTTATCAAATAATATATAGCCAACCTGCTTAGGAGAATTAATATTAAATCCTTCATTTGCCAAATCATATATTCTGGATTCAAGTTTCGATAATTTTTTATCAAATAATGCGGTTAAGGTTTTTAAGTATTCAACATCGACAGTAACACCATTAAATTCCATATTAGCAAGCACATGAGCTAATGGTATTTCTATTGTTTGAAATATTTTATACTCTTTTTCATCAAGATTTGAATTCCAATAAGAACTTAACCTAAATAAACTTGCAATAACATCTCCCGCATAATTTTTTACAGTATCCAAATCCAAATTATTAAATTTCATTTTCTTATTATCTGAAATAACTGTAGGTAGAACATGGTCAATGCGTTCCATACATTGAATATCAAAATCGGCATTAGCATTAGAATCTTTTATATAACTTGCAAGTAAAGTATCAAAAATTACACCTTCTAATTCAATACCAAATAATTTAAAAACATTATATTCACTTTTTATATCATGAGTTATTTTCTTAATAGACGAATTTTCTAATATTAGTTTTAATTTATCTCTAACAAACTCATGATTTAATTGTTTTTCAATACTATGAGAAAGCGGAATATAATAAGCCTCAGTTGTTTTAGTCTCATCTGAAATCTGAAAAGAATCTTTGTATTGATATCCTGAATTAATTCCCAAAGCAATTCCATAAATTGAGGAATTAACTGCATTTTTAATATCAGCGAAAACTTTTAAAGTAATAATCGAACTATTCGACAAATTTTCAATCAAATTTTCAAAATCAGTTGAATCTGTAATTATAGTTGATTTAAATTGCAATTCAGATTTGTTCACTTCTGTTTGAACTGCTTGTGCAAATAAACCAAGCTGACCATTTGAGTCTGTAATATTTAATTCAGGTAACAAGCTTTGTTGTTGTAATTCAGATTTATTCTTATCAAAGGACTTTAAAATAAATTCTATATTTTTCAAAAAGCTATAAAATTGCATATTACGAAGAAAATCAGTTACCTTAGCTATATCAGGTAATTCAATATTGGTTTTATCAAAATCAAAAGGTACATCAACATCACAAACAATTGTAGCAAGATATTTACTAAGTTCAGCTTGTTCAATGCCATTTTTAATCTTTTCTCTTACAGCATTTCCTGAAATTTTATCAGCATTAGCTAAAACATTATCAACTGTTTTAAATTCATCTAAAAGTTTTACGGCAGTTTTTTCACCGATGCCTCTTATACCCGGTATATTATCAGAAGTATCACCACGCAAAGCTTTATAGTCTATCACCTGATTAGGATACACACCTAATTTATCATATACAGCATCCCAATCGTATTCTTTTAATTCGCCCTTTGACGGGATGATAACTTTAATACATCCGTTTTTTTGTATTAATTGAAAAGAGTCCTGATCTCCTGTAAGTATTAAAACCTTATGCCCCAATTCACATGCACGCTTAGAAATAGTACCGATAACATCATCTGCTTCAAAACCTTCCTTAGTATAAATCGGGATATTAAAAGCTTTTAAACCTTCATAGATAAGTCCCATTTGAACACGCATAGGATCTGGCATTGCAACTCTATTAGCTTTATATTCTTCGTATTTATCAGTTCGGAATGTATGATGAGATACATCAAAAGCCACCCCAATTGCATCAGGAGATAAATTGTCATTTTTTAATAAGTCAAAAATCGCTTTAAAAAAACCGTATACAGCCCAGGTTGGAGTCCCATCCTTAGTTTGCATATTAGTGCGTTCTAATGCATAATACTGACGAAATGCTAAAGCATGACCATCAATTAAAATTAAAGTTTTTGACTCACCCACAACAATTCTCCCTTTTATTCAATTTTCGCATAAAAATGACGGTTTGGCAAACTAAAAGGAGCTCTTCTAATGAAAAGCTCCATTTATATTCCTATAATAAATTATGCTGAAATTTCACTTGATGAAGTTTCTTTTGTTGGTAATTGTACAACCTCCGCATTTTTACGATTTTTAACCATATCAGCAGTAACAACAAATTTATCAAGATTTTCTTTTGTCGGAACATCATACATTACATCAAGCATAAGTTCTTCAACTATAGATCTTAATGCACGAGCCCCGGTTTTACGACGAATAGCTTCTTTTGCGATTAAATCAACTGCTTCAGGTTCAAATTCGAGATCAACTCCATCCATTTTTAGAAGTGCTTGATACTGTTTTAATACAGCATTTTTAGGTTCAGTTAAAATCATTTTCAAAGTTTTTTCATTTAACTGATCTAAAACTGCATATACAGGTACACGACCAATAAATTCAGGAATTAAACCAAATTTCATTAAATCTTCTGGCTGTAATTTTTTCAACATTTTAACGGCGTTAGCTTCTTTTTCTGCTTGAGACATAGCCGCCTTTGCTCCAAATCCAACAGAATTACCTTCACCTGCACGTGCATCAATAATTTTTTCTAACCCGACAAATGCACCACCAACAATAAATAAAATATTACTTGTATCAATTTCAATAAATTCTTGGTGAGGATGTTTTCTACCGCCTTGAGGAGGAACATGAGCAACAGTACCTTCAATCATTTTTAAAAGTGCCTGTTGAACACCTTCTCCTGATACATCTCTTGTAATAGAAGTATTTTCTGATTTTCTTGAAATTTTATCAATTTCATCAATATAAATAATACCACGTTCAGCTTTAGATGAATCAAATTCAGCATTTTGATATAAACGAAGCAAAATATTTTCAACATCATCGCCAACATAACCAGCTTCAGTTAATGTTGTAGCATCTGCAACCGCAAACGGAACATCCAACATTTTAGCTAAGGTTTGAGCTAACAATGTTTTACCAGAACCGGTAGGCCCAACAAGAAGAATGTTAGATTTTTGAATTTCTACTGTATCTTTAGTATTTTTATTGTGTTTTAAACGTTTATAATGGTTGTAAACAGCAACAGATAATACTTTTTTTGCATCATCTTGTCCTACAATGTACTGATCTAAATATTCTTTAATTTCATGTGGCTTTGGAATAGCTTTTTCACCTTTTTCAGGATTTTCAGAATCATTTGCCGCACCATCTTTATCTTTTGCTTCAAAAAATTCTTCATCCAAAATTTCATTACAAAGTTCCACACATTCGTCACAGATATATACTTCAGGACCTGCAATCAGTTTTTTTACTTGATCCTGAGTTTTTCCGCAAAAAGAACATTTTAATTTATCGTCATCATGTTTTGGCATTTTATCACCATAGTTGTTAGAGATTCTTCGGCTTAATTAAAGTCATTCCGGGCTAAAAGCGAAGAATCTCATATATGCTGCCCCGGAATAACTATTTGAATTATTTAATAATATCTCTTGAGATAACTTTATCAATCATACCATATTCAAGAGCTTCTTGAGGAGTCATGATATAGTCTCTATCAGTATCTTTTTCAATCTTTTTAATAGATTGTCCGGTATTTGATGCAAGAATTTCATTAAGAGATTTTTTAATTCTAATAATTTCAGCTGCTTGAATTTCAATATCAGTAGCTTGCCCCTGAGCACCGCCTAAAGGTTGGTGAATTAAAACTCTGGAATGAGGAAGAGCCATTCTCTTACCTTTAGTACCGGAAGAAAGAAGGAATGCACCCATAGAAGCTGCTTGACCTAAACAAATTGTAGAAACATCAGCTCTAATGTGTTGCATAGTATCATAAATTGCAAAACCTGCAGTTACACTCCCACCAGGGCTATTAATGTATAACATAATATCTTTTTCCGGATTTTCACTATCTAGTAATAATAATTGTGCAACTACTAAATTGGCAACCATATCATCAATAGCAGTTCCTAAAAAGATAATTCTTTCTCTTAATAGTCTTGAGAAAATGTCGAATGATCTTTCACCACGACTTGATTGTTCTACAACTACAGGTACAAAACTCATGATTTAATTCCCTTTCTTATTTTAATATTATACTTATAATTTATTATGCTTCAACAGCTTCTTTTTCAGGTTGAACTTCAACATATTCAATTTTGTTATTTTCAACCAAGAAACTTCTTACTTTATCATTTACAATTTGTTGAGAAATATTTTGTAAGAAATCAGCATTTTGACCAAATTGTTTAACAAAGTCTTGAGGTCCAATGCCATAAGCACTTGCAATTCTTGATAATCTATCAGAAAAATCAGCTTGTTCAACAGAAATATTTTCATCTTTAGAAATTTTATCAATTACAAGAGAATTTTTAATTCTGATTTTAGCATCTTCAACTAAAGTTTCATTGAATTTTTCTTCACTTCCACCTTGAGATTCAATAAATCTATTCCAATCAATACCTTGTTGAGCCAATCTTTGACGGTAATCTTCTCTTAATGATTGAACTTCTCTATCAATCATTCTTTGAGGAATTTCAACAGATGAAGAATCAATTACAGCCTTAAATACAGAATTTTCAGCACTTGATTTTTTCAAACTTTCTCTTTGATGTTCAATATAATCTTTAATATCAGCTTTTAATTCATCAACTGTAGAGAATCTGCTTGATTTTTTTACAAATTCATCAGTTAATTCAGGCATAACTCTTTCTCTAATTTCTTTAAGTTTGATAGCAAAAGTTGCAGGTTGACCTTTCAACTTTTCATCATGGTAATCTTCAGGGAAAGTTACTTGAATATCAAATTCATCATTAATATTATGACCAACTAACTGTTCAGCAAATCCCGGAATAAAGTTTGAATGTCCTAAATCTAAAGCGTAACCTTTTGCAGAACCACCTTGAATAGCTTCACCATTACAAGTTCCATCAAAATCAAATACAACAGTATCAGTGTTATTAGAAGCTCTATCTAACACTAATTCAAGAGAAGAATGTTGAGTTAAAAAGCCTTCTAAAGCTTTATCAAAAGCACCGTCATCTTCTGCCGGAATTTCAGCTTTAATTTCTAAGTCTTTATATGAACCTAAAGTTACTTCCGGTCTTGTTTCAACTTCAAAAGTTACTTCTAAGTCTTTACCGGTCTCAAATTTATATGAAGTAATAGCCGGTTGAGTAATAACATCTAATTTGTTATCATAAACAGCCTGACCCAAATATTTTGGAAGCAATAACTCTAATGCTTCTTGTTGAATTCTATCAACACCTACATGTCTTTCAACAACAGCTCTTGGAGCTTTACCTTTTCTAAAACCATCAATATTGATATATTGAGAAATACGGCTTGCGGCTGTATTATAAGCTGAAGTAGCTTCATTAGCCGGAATAGTCATACTAACACTTACTAAATTGTCTTGTTCTTTTGTTAATTTTGATTTCATTTCTTATATCCTTATATTTTTATACATGTCTTTTAAAATTTTATCGCAAAAAATAATAAAATCAACTCATGCAAACGGACTAACTTGCTTTCATACCACATTTAGATTGAATTATTTACAAAATACTTGCACTAAATTTCTGTTTGTGCTTGAATTTAGATAAGGCAAGGGTAATTCCTCTTTAACCCGGCTCAGGTAAAACAACAAGCGGCGGTTGATTTACTGAAAGTTAACAAAAGAATAAAGAAGGAAAACAAAATGTTAAAAATCAGATTAAAAAGATTGGGTGCTAAGAAAAACCCTACATACAGAGTAATTGTTATTAACTCAACAACAAAAAGAGAAGGTAGACCAATTCAAGAATTAGGTCACTACAACCCAAAAACTAAAGTTATGAAATTAGATAAAGCAGCTGCTTTAGAATGGATTTCTAAAGGTGCTCAACCAACAGAAACTGTTGCTTACCTAATTAAAAACTGCAATGAAGATGGTACATTAAACTATGTTAAAAAAGAAACTGTTAAACTTTCTAAAAAAGCATTGGCTAAAAAACAAGCTGAAGAAGAAGCTGCTAAAGCAGCTGCAGAAGCTGAAGCTCAAGCAGAAGAAGCTCCTGCTGAAGCATAGTTTAATTATTTCAAATATACAAAAAGACATTCTCAAAATAGAGAATGTCTTTTTTATTTAAATATTTAATTTATATCCACCGCCGTAAATTGTTTCAATATATTTTTTACCATTAGAAATTTTATCAATTTTACTTCTCAAATGTCTGATATGAACTCTAATAGTTTCAATGTCATCATCAGGAGAATAACCCCAGATATCTTTCAATAACTTTGCAGAAGAAACCATATTCCCATGATTTTGAAATAAAAGATTGAATATATCAAATTCAATAGGTGTCAACTTTACCTGTTTATCTAAAATTTTCACACTATATTGTTCAGGCAAAAGTGTAATTTCCCCAAGTGTCAATAAATCACGAGTAGAAGCAGATTCAGGTATCTGATTTGTTCTTTTTAAAAGAGCACGAACCCTTACCAGCAACTCGTCAATTTCAAAAGGTTTAACAAGATAATCATCGACTCCAATATTAAATCCGTTAACCTTATCTTTTAATTGAGATAATGCAGTAAGCATAATAACAGGAATACCTTTTGTTGTTTCATTTTCTCTTATACGCTTAGCAACAGTAAATCCGTCAACCTCCGGCATCATAACATCTAAAATTACCAGAGATGGAATTTCCTGTTTTGCCAGTGCAAATCCTTTTATACCGTCATGAGCTTGAATAACACTATATCCTGCAAGCTCTAAATTGACTTTAATCAATTCATTAATAGCAATATCATCATCTACAACTAAAATCTTATTATTCATAGCTAAATCTTATAATAAAAGCTTATAAAGTTAAATACAATTAATAAAACTTAATAATATAAAAATCTTAAAAAATAACGTATAAGTGTATTTATGACAGTTATTGAATTTTATTATGGTGAAATTATTGAAAAATATAACAAAAAAAAATATTTTTAGTATATTATGTAATAGTGTGAAAATATACATTTATTTAATAAGGAGAAATATAAATTGACAGATACATCTTTAGATATGTTTCAAGCAAATTTAGAACATCACGAAAGACATTTAGGACAACATGTACTGGCTGAATTTTTTGAATGTGATCCGAATACTTTAAACAGTATCGATAAAGTTGAAAAATATATGATAGACTCTGCATTAGAATGTGGAGCGACTATTGTTCAGAAATGTTTTCATATGTTCAGTCCATACGGAGTATCCGGTGTTGTAATTATTGCAGAAAGCCACCTTGCGATTCATACATGGCCTGAATTAGGATACGCTGCAGTTGATTTATTTACCTGCGGAACTAAATGTGACCCAAAAGTTGCTTATGAATTTTTGAAAAAGAAATTTAGTTCAAAAAGAGCAAGTTTCACTGAATTAAAAAGAGGTATACTTTCAGATGACGAAACAGCTAAAGTTGTTGAAAAACCATTTGAAATAATGCAACAAATTGAAAGTTAAGTGACTTTCAAATAAAATTTTATAATTTTTATGTTTAGATAGCCTGACTGGAGAGAGATAGCATCTACAGTCAGGCTATTTTATAAAAATAATAAAGATGTTTAATTTTAATAATTAAAAATAAAACAATTTACAAACAAAAAAGGAGAAACACAATGAAAACCCCATCAGTAAACATAGTTAGAGCAAGCAGCATTCTGGAAGATTGGAAATCTTTGGGGCTAACTAGAAAAGTATATGGATTTATGAGACCAGATGCTCCAATTGCAGATATAAATGCAGGTAATATTGAAAAAGCCGCATTAGAAGCATCAGAAAAAATTAGAGCAGCTGAAGCTCTAAATAATGCTTATAAATTTGGTCCAACTGCACTTATTGAACCTAAAGTAGAAATAATACCACAAGTTGAATATTTTAAATACTAATTTACTGGTTTAATATAAATTTGAACACATTAGGAATACAGCTTATCAAATCTTCAGCCATAACTGAATATTCGGTAAGCTTTTCCCTTGCAATATCTCCACACATACCGTGCATATAAACACCTAAAACCGCAGCTTCATATAAAGATTTCCCCTGAGCTGTCAAACCTGCAATCATTCCGGTTAAGACATCACCTGAACCTGCTTTTGCCATAGCATTATTTCCGGTATTATTTAAATATTTTTTCCCATCAGGAGTTACAACAATTGTATTATGAGTCTTCAAAACTGTCACACAATTATACTTTTTAGAAATCTTAAATGCCGCAGCTTCAACATTATTTAAAACATCTTCCAAGGAGCAGCCTAACAGCCTTGAAGCTTCTTTTGGATGCGGAGTTAATAAAACTTGTTCAAATTCATGAGACAAGAATAAGCTCGCATTATTTGCCAAAATATTTAAACCGTCAGCATCAATTATCAGAGGTAAGTGCTTCGGTAAATTAGCGATTACAGTTTGAAAAAGTTCTACAGCATCATTATTCTGCGACAAACCACAACCTATTTCTACAACATTACACTCTGCAATATGATTTAAAATATCCTTTCTTGGCAAAAATACCAAATTAGAAGATTGAGCTGCAACAGCATCAATTACACGCTCCGTAGAACACAAAAAACAATAACCGCAACCCACTTTTAACGCTGAAACACTTGATAAATAAGCTGCTCCCGGCATATAGTCAGAACCAGCAATATTTAAAACTTTACCATAAGTAGATTTATTGGAATTTTCAAACCTTTCAGGAAGTTTATAATCCATTTTGTCTTATAGCCTCATAAGCAACAATAGCCACAGAATTTGATAAATTTAAACTTCTTTGACCTTCTTTCATTGGGATTGTTCTTGCATGTGAATCTTTTACATATTTATCAGGCAAACCTCGGGTTTCAGGACCAAATACAATAAAATCTCCATCTTTAAAATCAATATCCGTATACAATTTATCAGTTTTGGTAGTCAGATAATAAAATGTTCCATCAGGAAATTCATTGTACAACTGTTCCATAGAATCCAGTTTATGCAAATCTACACTTTCCCAATAATCTAATCCTGCACGTTTAGTATACTTACTGGAAAGAGAAAACCCTAATTTCCCAACTAAATATAAACTGGCACCGCAACAAGCACAAAGCCTTGCAATATTACCTGTATTTTGAGGGATTTCAGGCTCATATAAAACAATATTTAACTTACTCTTTGTCATTCAAAACAGCCTTTGCTTCTATTACAACAGGTAATCCGCGAACTACACAAAATACAATCGCTATAACAGCAAGCCAATATCCCACTTGAAATACTACATCTGCATGCGGTAAATTAGGAATTTTAGATGCAACAATAACAATAAATGCAAGTACTTTTGCAACAGCATAACTTATTCTCATAAATTTTGAACCTGTTATAAATTTACAAACAGGATTTTGCTGCATACCAAACGGTGTATAACCTTTTTCCATAGCTGCACTTCTTATTGTATCAGTTACAAAACCTCTGGTTATAGCAATAAGCGGGAATAAAATTGAAAGCCACCCTTGAACTGCAAACAAAATCCAATAAGTATTTTCAACGATTCTATCACCCATGATATCAAGTAATGCACCTAATTTAGAAACCTCATTAAATTTTCTTGCTACCCATCCGTCAACACCATCCAAGGCAAATGCTAAAATTGTCAATACTAGTGCCCAAATATAAGCACATACACTTTGCGGCATCGCTAATATTAAATACACAGCAATAAACATTAAGAATATTCTAAAAATTGATATAAAATTTGCCATAACATCCTCTTATTCTAAACTATAACTTTTTAGATCTTGAAAGTGCAAAATCAACACTATCAAGATTTTTTGTTCTATCTCCAAGCATAATTTTTTCAGCTTCTTCAAGAATACTTACAACAATAAATCCGTTTTCACCGTCAGATCTTGCTTTTTTACCTGTTTCACAGCAACTGATAAAATGCTGACATTCAAGTTTCAGCGGTTCAATTTCAAGAACATCAGGTTGAACAATTTCACTGCTGCCGGCTTTAAAGTTTTCATAAATTGTTAATTTATGATCAGGTACTGTATCATCTAAAATCGCAGTTTTTTCAGTTCCTCGAACAAGTAATTGAACATGCTTTCTAGGAGTTATCCAACTATCAGAAATTTGTCCAACCATACCACCCTCAAATTCAATTGTTAAATGGGTAATATCCATAATATCATTTCTGTCAGAAGAGCATCCAACAGCTGATATAACTCTAACAGGGTCTTTACCTGTTACATAACTCATCATTGAAACATCATGCGGTGCTAAATCCCACATTACACTTCTGTCATTTTTAAAGTAATTGATATTTAATCTGTCACTTTGAGCATATACAATGTCACCCAAAACGCCTTCTTCAACCAACATTTTCAAACGATTAACAGCCGGATGATATAACAAAAGGTGTCCTACCATTAACACTAAACCTTTTCTATCTGCCAAATCTGTTAAATCTCTGGCTTCTTGAGCTACTGTAGAAATAGGTTTTTCAACATATACATGTTTACCTGCTTCAAGCATTGCTTTAACAAATTTATAATGTGTATGACTTGGTGTTACAACAACAACACCGGTTATCTCATCACTATTTAAAATATCATTAAAATCTTTAGTAGTTTTCACATCAGGATACTGTTCACGAACTTTGGCTAAATTTTCATCATCCAAATCGCAAACCATACCCAGTGCATTTAAATTATAGAAATTACGAACAATGTTTCTCCCCCAGAGTCCGCAACCTAATACAGCTATTTTTTGTTCACTCATCTTTTCCCTAACCTTCTTTATTATTAACTATCTTAATTCAATTATAAGCTTGAAAATATATTTTGCAAATATATTACAAGTAATTATCTTCTTCTATTTTGATCCCTCATTGAATTTTGAGCTTCCACACGCATATTGTACATTTCTTCATATCTTTCAAAGAACAGTTCCCTATCTTCAGCCGGGAATCGTGTTGCTAACTTATCCAACAACGGTTTTGGTATCTCTGAAATTTTAACCATTCGATTAAGTGCTTCATCAGAAAGCGGATACAGAGGTTTATAATTTTTATAAAATATATGATTACATTCAGCCTCACTTTGCACATTAAATTTTGTAATTTGCTCTCCTAATTTATATGTAATAACATTACTTTCGAAATAAATTCCCTTATAATTATTAAGAATAAGCCTAATTATTAAATCATAATCTGCTAACAACTTAAATTTTTCATCAAAACCATGAAGTTCATCAAGGACACTTCTTTTAAACACCATTGCTTGACGCGGGCATGGTGAAACCTGAAATGTATTTAATATTGCAGGAACAAATTGGAATACAAATCCCTCCGGATGAATACAATATGATGGGAAGAAACAAAAATCTGCATCTTCTGCTTCCATAAGATTTACAATATCAGCAATTGCAGTAATGTCATGGTAAAAATCATCACAACTTATAAATGATACATACTTACCTTTGGCTCTCATCAGCCCTTTATTCATCGCATTAAATTTACCTCTATCCGGCTCTGAAAAGAAATTAATAAAACCGGAATTTTTATATTCTTTCAGTAAGGTAACTGTTTCATCTGTAGATGCATTATCAATAATAAGATGTTCGATATACGGATAAGTTTGTTTATCCAAAAGATTTATTAATAACGTAAAATCATCTGCCTGATTATTTTCTACTATATTATAGGTTGGTGTTATAACCGTAAACTCCGGTTCGTACATATTTGTACTCCTTTTCATTTGATTAGTAATTTACATAAATTTGACGAAGAATTTGTTCTTCTATATTTTTTTTATCTGCAGGAAGTGTTTTGGCATCATTAATCATTATATCAAATGCATAAACTTTTCCTTTTCTTGAGGTTATATAACCGGCAATAGCACTGGCATCAGATAAAGTTCCTGTTTTTGCTCTAAGGTTACCTTTAAAATACAACATTCTGTTCTTTAAGGTACCTTCACCTGCGGTAGGTAAATATGTTTTAAAGGTTTCAAAATCCTTAGAATTAGCTTTAAATACAAGGAATTTGGTCATATAATCAGCAGTCATAATATTATTTTTTGAAACACCACTGCCATCAACAATTTTAATATCATCTGAAAGTAAATTGTTTTTTTGCTGATAATCTTTTAGCATATTCAAAGAATTTTCAATATTTCCCTGTCCATTTGCATATACAGCTCCGGCTAATTTAAAAAGAGTTTCTGCTGTAAGATTATTACTGTTTTTTATAATTACATGTAATGCCTGAGAAATATCATGATTAACTTCATCAACTAAATAAATATTATCTTTAGGTAATTGCGAAGTTTTTATACCGGAAGCATATTCCAACTTTTTAGAATGAATTACATCTTCCAATCTTAAAATAAAATATCTTTTTTGATTATTTACCGGAATTTTAAAAGTTTGAGTTTTAGAAATTGTACCCGAAACATTTAATATATTTGGAGAAATACTGTTATTTCTGTTTAATTTTACATTATTAGCTGAAGTGATATCTGTATTAACCAAATTCATAAATGTAAGCGGATAAAAAGGTTTAACAACTATTGATGCCGGAGTATTGTTAATATTAGGAGTAACCTCAATTTTTAACATATTATCATCAAGGTTGTAAGCACTAAATTTTGGCATCAAAGGATTTAAATCATCATCCCATTGCCAGCCTTCACCCCACTCAACATTATCAAATACTGAATCTACAATATAAATATTTTTGGGTTCAAGTATATTTTTATTTTTTGCAGTTTCTATCAATTGTGCTAAATCACCTGATATAAGAAACGGATCAGCCCCAAGAACCAAATATAAATCATTATTTGTACTCTTATATAATTTAGTCGAAAAATTGTAATCATCGCCTAAACAATCTGCTGCAGCTGAAGATGTAACGAGCTTAAGAGTTGAAGCAGGTATCATAGGAGCATTTTCATTGAGCGAATAAATTAAATTTCCAGTTTCAACTTCTTTTACTGAAACCGAAATAGCACTTTTATTTATATTCAATGAATTTATTGTTTTTGATAAAGGATCAGCAATAGCTTGAGTTACTGAAATACAAACAAGAAATAAAAATATTATTATTTTACGCATAAAAGCTTTACCTCATAATTTTCTTTAATATCATTTAATATAGTACATTTATCTCTAAATTCATACATATCATTAAGTAAAATTTCAGCAGAAACAATCCCCTCATTTTCAGAAATTGAAGCAATTTCTTCGCCCTTGTAATCAATAATTCGGGATTCTCCAAGATTATATTCTCCATTTTCTATGTAACCACATTGAGTTAATGCAATCATGTAACACTGATTTTCTACTGCTCTTGATTTTGTCATAACTTCCCATGGAATAGGTTTTTGAGAACCCCATGCTGCACAATTAACTAAAATATCAGCACCTGCTTTTCTATAAGCTCTGTATAATTCAGGGAATCTTATATCATAGCATATAGACAACCCAAAACTTATGCCATCTAAATCAACAATCACTGGAGATTCACCTACAGTAATAAATTTTCCTTCATCACAACCATAATATGAATACAGATGATTTTTAGAATACGTAGCAACTAACTTACCGTTTCTATCTATTACCGGACAGGTATTATAATATAATCCGTTATTTTCAGTTATGAAACTTCCGCCAATTATATTAGTATTATATTTTTTTGCAATCTCTGATAAAAAAGAAATTACACTGCTATTTTCAATATTTTGAGCTGTTTTTTGAAAATTTTTGCATGACCAGCCAACAGTCCAAACTTCAGGCAATACAAGTACATCAGTATTATTCAATGTATTATCATTTAATAAAGTTGTAACTTTGTTGATATTTGCTTCAACATCACCAATAACAGAAGACATTTGAAGCATTGAAATTGTTATCTGTTTTGCTTTTTCCATAATTTTAACTTCTTTGCCTCTTTAAATTTTTCAGGTGCTATTTTTTCTAATTCAAATAATGAATTTCTAATTTCATCAGCTACCTGTTCATCGGTTTTACCTTCCGTATAAATAGGTTCACCATACACATTAACAAGCCAGCATGGTCCTAATGGCGAGGTCATAGTATCCCAAGACGGGAATTTAACAAAAGTTAGATTATCAGAATACCAATGAATTGGAACAATTGGAACATTGGCTTCTCTGGCTAACATAATAGCTCCTGATTTCACTTTATGCAACGGACCTCTTGGGCCATCAACCATTATTGCTATATTTTCACCATTTCTTAATTTTGAAATCATTTTTAAGGTTGCAGACACAGATCCTTTTCTATTAGACGAACCCCGACACGTCTGAAAACCCATTTTTTCAACAATTTTTGAAATAATTTCACCGTCTAAAGAATTACTAATAAGAATATTTACATTTCCTTTATCCGGTAACCCATAAACACAGAATTGATTTTGATGCCACATTGCATATATACAAGGAGTAATACCCGGATTATTAAACTCAGCAATATGAGTAAAATATTCTTGAATATGCATTACAAAATAGAGTGCATCAGTTATCTGTTTTAGATTATTTTTATTTATTAGTCTAACCATAATATGTTAATCATAGCATATAATTACGGAAAATATAAAATATTTAAAAATGTAAATATCAAAAAAAATGCTTGACGTTTCATTTTTTTTATTTTAAACTGAATTTGTTCGCTGAAAGGCAAACATCTGATAGTCGAATATAACGGGATGTAGCGCAGCTTGGTAGCGCACCTCGCTTGGGACGAGGGGGTCGCACGTTCAAATCGTGTCATCCCGACCATTTACAAAAAAGACCTGTTTATACAGGTCTTTTTATTATTTTATTAACTAATACTATGATTTGTTACACTTTTCTATTTGTTTTACAATTGCTTGATAATTCATAGTGCTTATGATACGATACCCCTGTCCGACATAATAATATAAGTGTAGGATATAGTATTATTTTAGATGAGGGATATAAAAAGTGGATTTTATTACTTTAACTATAAAGTTTTTAAGTTTATTAGCTAAATTTGTTGGTAATTATGGCTTAGCAATCATTCTATTAACAATAATTGTACGTGCAGCTATGTGGCATTTAAATGTACAGCAGCAGCGTTCTATGAAAATGATGCAGTCACTTCAACCAAAAATGAAAGCTATTCAAGATAGATATCAAAGCAATCCGCAGGTTATGCAGCAAAAAATGATGGAATTTTACAAAGAACACAAATTTAACCCAATGGGCGGCTGTTTACCTTTATTAATTCAAATGCCAATATTTATCTTATTATACTCAGCTTTAATAAGTCCTCAGTTTATTCAAGTAGCAGGCGATCAGCACTTTCTTTTTGTAAAAAGCTTGGCCACAACAATGAGAGCTACTGCAGGAATCTCTGAAAACGGAGCTCTGGGAGCTGCAAAAGGTGATAAATTCGTTCTTGGTAATTCCGCAACAATTTACTTACCGGATGAAATCCTAAAAAATGTAAAAGTTGATGATCCGGCTAATGCAGTTGAAATTGTTGGAGAATTAGAACCAGGTAAAGATGTTGTTCTTAATGTAAGTCTTAATCACTTTAATAAATTAAAATTTGACCAACTTAATAAAATTCAGAAAGCAGATCTTACTGTTACCAATAGTAACTTAAGAGAAAATGAAACAATAACATTTGTAAGAGATGAAGAAAATCTTGATAAAGGTATTTTAACAGCAACTGTTCCTACAGTACCGGTTAATAAAACACTTCATTGGGATGTTATAGCACTAATTTTATTATTCGCCATAACTATGTTTATTTCTCAAAAAATAATGATGGCAATGACAAAAACTGAATCTTCAGATCCTACTCAACAGGCACTTCAAAAATCAATGGGAACATTCATGCCTCTTATGATTATTGCAACATTTGTAATAATCCCAATTCCGGCAGGTGTATTATTATACTTGATTACAAGTAATATTATCCAAATTATCCAAACAGTTGTTATAAATAAACAAATCGATGCTGAACAAAATAAGAAAAAAGAATCTGTTGGAGATGATGAATTAAAAAATGCTAAAAAAGTTCAAGAAAAATAAAATTTAAGCAGAATAACAATAAGACAACTCCGATTTAATAAATTGGGGTTGTTTTATATAGATAACAAAAAGGATTAAAAATGAATATATCGGAATTTGATTATATATTACCTGAAGAATTAATTGCTCAAATGCCCGCTGATAAACGGGAAAATTCAAAAATGCTTGTATTGGATAAAAACACACAAACACTTGAGCATAAACATTTTTTCGACATTGTTGAATATATTGATAATAATAGTATTTTAGTACTTAATAACACTAAAGTTTTACCGGCAAGATTATATGGCACAAAAGACACAGGTGCTAAAATTGAAATATTCCTACTAGAAGCAAAAGAAGATAATTATTGGTCATGCTTAATAAAACCATCAAAAAGAGTAAAACCTGACACAATAATAACAGTTAGTGAAAAATTAAAAGTTCGAGCAGTAAAAAGACTGGAAGATGATGGGGAATGGCTTGCTGAACTTATTTATAACGGCAATCTGTTTGATATTTTGCATGAAGTTGGAAATATTCCGCTGCCTCCATATATTGAACGTAAATTACAAACAGAAGAATTAAAACAATTTGATATGAATCGATATCAAACAGTTTATGCCAAAGATGAAGGTTCTGTTGCTGCTCCAACCGCCGGATTACATTTTACAGAAGAAATCCTCAATAAACTAAAAAATAAAGGTATCGATATCGTATATGTAACACTAAATGTTGGATTAGGAACATTTAGACCTGTTAAATGCGAAAATATTTTAGACCATAAAATGCATTCTGAAACATTTGAAATAACCCAAGAAGCAGCTGATAAAATAAACAAAGCTAAAGCCGAAGGAAAAAAAATTATTGCAGTTGGAACAACAACAGTCAGAACTCTTGAAACGGCATACCAAAAATACGGATGCATTAAAGCATGTCATGATCATTCAGAATTATTTATTTACCCACCTTATGAATTTAAAGTAATAGATAATTTATTAACTAATTTTCACCTGCCAAAATCAACATTATTAATGCTGGTCAGTGCTTTAGCAGGTAAAGAGTTCATCTTTAAAGCATATCAGGAAGCTATCAACCAAAAATACAGATTTTTTAGCTATGGCGATTGCATGTTAATCAAATAAAATTTTACCTCCCATTGACATTTTTATTATTATCGTTAAATCAAATGGAGGATAGATTAATTTCTATTCAATAGTAGAATGATAATGTAATGGGAGGTAGTATAAGAGCATGTTCTCTGAAATGATACAAGGTTTATTAAATTCCGGCGGTAAAACTGCAGCAATGCAAAGAACTGCCCAAATTAATAATTATGTTAAAAGTGTAGAAAGACAATTGAACCCTCAAAAAACTGAAATAAATGGTTCTCTTGATACAATATATCCACCCGGAGCCAATAATGTTCAATCTTTTGAAAAGGTTTTATCATCTACGGCTCAAACTAATTTTGGCTCACTGCTGCTTAACCCAAAATCTTTAAATGTAAATGGTTCTATTTATGATAATGATGACCTTGCAACAGGTATCAATAATGCGACATTATTAAATGCTATAAAACAGGTTAATGATGCCAGAACTGACTTTTCTAAACCAAAACAGATTACAGGGAAATCTCAGATTTTAGATATGATAAATCAGGTTTCTCAAAAGCATGGGGTTGATGAGAAACTTGTACAAGCATTAATAAAACAAGAATCAGGTTTTAATCCTAATGCAAAATCAAGAGTTGGTGCAATTGGCTTGATGCAATTGATGCCATCTACTGCAAAATCACTTGGCGTTAAAGACCCGTACAATCCTGCACAAAATGTGGAAGGCGGAGTTAAATACCTAAAATCAATGCTAAACAAATATAACGGGAATATTATATTAGCTCTTGCTGCATATAATGCCGGTCCAAATGCAGTTGACAAATATTCCGGAGTTCCTCCATATAAAGAAACTCAGAATTATGTTAAAAATATTCTTGCAAATTACCTATAAACTTACCACGGGTAATCTTTTGGAATTTTCCAACCATTTAATTGAATCCATTTTGTACAATATCCACAATTTGTACAATCTTTTTTACAAGCCCAAGTATTACCATTTTTCTTCGTAAGCTTAGTTTCAACAACATGCTTTTGATAGCTGGTTATAAGAGTAGGAATGGTCATTGCTGCAACAACACCAATAACACCTAATGTAATTAAAACTTCAGCAAGAGTAAATGCAATTTTTTTTGATATAATTATTTATTTTTTGATAAGGTAAAGGTAAATTTAAAAAACTGAAAAAGCTCGTTATTAGAGGCTTCAAAAGGTCA
>CABRZP010000018.1 GCA_902475545.1 uncultured bacterium | reverse complement strand
CCATTACATATAATACAATAAAGGTTCGACCTCCACGAAGTGAGCAATAAATGTTATGCGAAACGATAACAAAAGCGAGTATTGTTTGAACGGCAAATATTTGAGACCCTGAAACAAGTTCAGGGTGACCCACAAGTGAGTTTACTCGCTTTAAGTTGAGCATTTACTATTTATTAGCGAACGTAGTGATGGGAGAGAGTTTCTTTGTGCCACGTTTCTTTGCGGTCAAAGAAATGTGGTGAAGAAAGAAAATTATCAGAAACTACGTTTCCGAACCTTCCTTTGATTATCCTGCGGATAATATTATTTATGTAAATGTTAGTTTGACATTAGCATGTGTCAAGTTTTATAATTAGACTATGAAAGATATCAAAATTATTGCACCGGTCAAAAAACCGGAGGATATTTCGGAGTTTTCTAAATTCACGACCTGTAGAGATTTTTATGTTTATTATACTAAGTTCTTGGGCGGTAATTTTGATTATGTTCATGAATTTGTTGAAAATGCAAAAAAATCTAATTCCCGTTTATATATAAATTTTAAACATGATATTTTAGAAGAGGATTTGCCGGAAATTAAAAAGTTTTTAAAATATTTAAAAACAGTGGATATCCATGGAATATTTATTAATAGTTTTGCAGTATTAGAAGCTATAAAAGTTTTTAAACTTCCTTTTCGAGTAATTATTGACTCGTATTTTGATATTCATAATTTAGCAGGTATTGATTTTATGAATAGTTTTCATGAAATCGACGGGATTATTATTACAGAAGAAATATATCTTAAAAATATTGTTAAAATTAAAAAATTTACAAATTTACCGTTGGCAATTGATTCGGATAACCTTCCATGGTGTGCTGAAGATATTATTAAACTGAAAGCTATTGATAATGTTATTATTAAAGGTAAATTTCAATGTTCTGAAGATATATTGGAAGGTATTGAACTTATTGAAAAAATTCTGGAAAAACCTAAATTATTTAAGAAACAAAAATTACCGTTTAAACATGTAAGAAAATGTATTTATCAGACAAATCATTTTTCAGGCGATATGGTTAGTGCAGAGGGAAAAGATTTTAAATTCAGCCGCAATATACAATCGTATGATTGGGATATAAAACGGGTTGTTACTCCTAAAAATTTGCAAGTTACAGATAAGTATAAAATTAATCTTCGTCTTACCGGACTTGCTCAAATCTCTGAATTAGAAAAATATATTAAAAAAATCGGATTTAATCCAATTTATTCTATTGAATATGGTGAAATTGTTTCAACATGCGACTTAGCTAAAAGTAGTTTTTCAGATGTACTTAAACATGTTATGAATTTTTGCCAGAAAAATGGTATAAAATTTCAACTCTCAACTCCAAATATTTTAATAGAAAGAGATTTTGACAGAGTTTATGAATATGAAAAATATTTATTGTTATCTAACCCTGCACCTGATTCATTGATTATTAATAATATTGGTTATTTTTGGACATTTATTAATGATTCTGATATAAATCATATTCCATTAGAAATTGGTCAGGGGATAAATTTGTTAAATAGTATGTCTATAAAGTGTTTAAATAACCTTGCACCGATAGAAACTATTGATTTTACCTCTTTTGGTGATTATCATTCAGCAATTAGAACTTTGAAAAAAATAAAGAATGAAATTCCTTGTCGAAAGTATACAATCGGGGGTAATATCAGGGTTTCAAGTATGGGATTGTGTCCTTTAAATAATGATAGTGCAATAATTTCCCGCTTGTCTTGTAAAGCTCCATGTCACAATGGTTGTTATGCGTTGAAAGATCCGTCTTTAAATAAAGTCTTCCCGTTTGTTTGCGATGGATTTTGCAGAATGCACATGTTTGAAGATAGAATTTTGGAAGATTTTTCTGTTGTTAAAGATTTATATCAGGCGGGTATAAACGAGTTTGTTTTTGATTTTAGTGCTTTACATCCTAAATTTATCCCTCTTTTATTGAATAAATTCTTTTTAAGTGTTTAAAATGTTAAATAATTTATAATTGCTGTCAAAAAATAATTTGTTTGGGTTATTATAAATATAGCAAAAGATTAGTAGGGATTTTAGTCATGGCAAATTCAAAAAATGAAGAAAAAGTTATTGGTATACCAAGAGCGATGTCTTTTTATAATAATTATCCATTTTATTATGGATTTTTTACAGATTTAGGTATAAAAATTGTTCTGTCAGATGTCACTACAAAGCAAACAATGTCTGAAGGTGCAGGACTTGTTGTTACTGAAACTTGCCTGCCAATTAAAGTTTATATCGGTCATATTTTGAATTTGGTTAATAAAGGTGTTGATAAGATTTTTGTTCCATCTTTACAATCTATTGATAATAAAATTTATAATTGTTCTAAAATCAGAGGATTGCCGGATTTGGTTAGAAATGTTGTAAAAGCTGATTTTACAATGATTGAGGCAACTCTTGATAAATCTGAAAAAAAACAAGGACTGTATGAATTTCTTGCAGAAGCAGTAAAACCTTTTGGTATTACTGATATGAATGTTATTAAAAGAGCCTCTAAAGCGGGTTGGAGATGTTATAACAATTTCTATGTTATGACAAAATCAGGAATTCCGTATTCTAAGGCTTTAAGTTATGCTCTTCAAGGTAAGGTTGTAATTTCAAATACATCTAAGGAATATCCAATATCAGTTGCACTTGTTGGTCATGGATATAATATTTATGATGAACGTGTTTGTATGAAAATTTTGGATAAACTTGAAAAAATGGATGTTAAAGTTTGTACAGCGTTACAATTATCAGCAGAACAGCTTGATGAAGGTATTGCAAGCTTGGGTAATGAAAAATATTGGGCAAATGAAGATGAAATGACAGGTTGTGCCGGTCATTATTTGAAAGATAATAAGGTTGACGGTGTAATTACAATTACAGCATTTGGTTGTGGACCGGATTCATTGATGGTTGAACGTATTACACGTAGAGCAAAACAATTCAATAAACCTTTATTAAATTTGACAATTGATGAACAAACCGGGGAAGCAGGTTTTGTAACTCGTCTTGAAGCTTTTGTTGATATGTTATTCCGCAAAAAACGTGCAAGTATTGTGAATAAATTAAATATTTCAGCTGAAGGGTCAGAATATTCTCCAAATACTGAATTTATTGAAACAAAATCTGCAAATTAAATAATTGAAATAAATAAAAAAGATAACTTTTAAAGTTATCTTTTTTTATGAGTATTAGTAAAAAAACTCCCGATTATCGGGAGCTTTTTATTATATTTTAGATTCTTGTTTAATTGCTTTTTTTGCTCTGTATAAAGATGTTTCTTTACCAAGAATTTCAAGGATTCCCACCATATCAGCCCCACAGGTTCTACCTGTTATAGCTGCTCGGATTGCCCACATTGTAACTTTTGGTTTTACACCTTTTTCTTTCCATTCAGCTCTAAATTCTGCAAGTTTTTCGTGAAGGTTTTCTTCAGTCCATTCCCAGTTTTGTGCTTTTTCAACAAAATCAGGCAGAACGCTTTGAGCAGTTTCTGTATCCAATGTTCCGGTTTGAGCTTCAGGACTTATTTCTACATCTTTACCAAAGAAATACGGAACTGCATCTGTGATGTCAGATAACAAAGTTAAAGGTTCTCTTGTAATTTCAACCATTTTTGTATATTGTTCATCTGTTAATTCATCAAGGTTATATTGTGTTAAGTATGGTTTTAACATTTCTTTTAATGTATCCATTGGTAACATTTTGATATAATGGCTGTTCATCCATTTTAATTTATCGTATTCGAAAATTGAATTTGATGATGAAATTTCACCAATTCTAAAGTCTTCTGCAATTTTTTCTACCGGTTTAATTTCTTCACCGTCAGATGGAGCCCAGCCTAATAATGCTACAAAGTTAATCAATGCTTCTGTTAAATAACCTTGTTTTACAAAGTCTGAAACAGCAGTTGCACCGTGACGTTTTGATAATTTACTTCTATCAGGTGCCAAAATCATACCTAAGTGCCCAAATCTTGGAACTTCCAATCCTAAAGCTTCAAAGATTAAGATTTGTTTGTATGTATTTGAAATATGGTCTTCACCTCTTATAACGTGTGTAATTTTCATTAATGCATCGTCAATTACAACCGCAAAGTTATATGTTGGTGCTCCGTTTGATTTTTGGATTACAAAATCGCCTAAAAGGTCTGTATCCATGTGTAATTTACCTTTTACAAGATCTTCAAATTCTAAAATTGAAGATTCATGGAAAGCTTTTTGAGCTTTTGCAATATTAAATCTGATTGCAGGTTTTCTGCCTTCTGCTCTTAATTTTGCTTTTTCTTCTTCTGTTAGGTTTTCGCATTTTTTAGAATAGACATAAGCTTTTTTTGCTTTTGTTGCTTCTTCTTTTTCCTGTTCTAATTCTTCAGGTGTACAGAAGCATTCGTATGCAAAACCTGAATCCAAAAGTTGTTGAACATATTTTGGATAAATATCAAATCTTTCAGATTGTGTATATGGACCATAAGGACCTCCAACATCAGGGCCTTCGTCCCAATTTAGACCTAATGCTTTTAAGCTGTCAAAAATATTGTCAATATATTCTTGGCTGGTTCTATCCGCATCAGTATCTTCAATTCTTAAAATAAATTTACCGTTATTTTTCTTTGCAAATAAATAATTAAATAGTGCAGTTCTTGCCGTACCAACGTGTAAGTTACCGCTTGGTGACGGTGCAATTCTTACTCTTACTTCTGACATTTTTCGCCTTCTTTCTTTAATATTTCAGCATTTTTAGAATACCACAGGGGCATTCCTTTTTCAAGTGCTCGCCGCACGGGGTATTATGCCACCAACCGCTTTTAAGCTTGTAATAATTTTTGTTTTTATCGGACGGGGTAATTTGTTACTAATATTGGAGAGAATTTGAGGTTTTATAGTTCCTTCGCACGGGGTATTATGCCACCAACCGCTTTTAAGCTTGTAATAATTTCGGTTTTACCGGATTGGGTAATTTGTTACTAGTATTGTTGAAAAGTTGAGGTTTTATGGTTTCTTAGCACTGGGTATTATGCCACTAACCGCATTTAACCTTGTAATAATTTTCGTTTTTACTGGATAGGGTAATTTGTTACTAATGTTTTTTAATTTGTTTTGGGTTATATTTACCAAGGGTAGTCTTCAGAAATTTTCCATCCGTCAGCTTGTATAAGTGCTCCGCATGCATAACCTGAATAATATCCGTATTTATTATTTTTTGAACATCCGTAATAACCATAATTTTTTTCATCTTCTTGTGGACCGGAATTTGTTAATACTTCTCTGCTTGAGCCTTCCATCCAAAATATAATTTCTGCATTTCTTATGCGGTTATAATAATAATCAGGAGTCATATTTAAAACAAAAATATCTTTTGCTATGCGGTTAGGACCGGATAAACCATTAATATCTATGTATAACCATTCATATCCTGTGTTATGTCTTTCTTTTGCTATGAAATAACTACCATCCAGTAATATAATAATTGCGTATTCCTTACTGTTTAAGTCTGTGATTATCTTATTAGATAGATTTTTTATTGAATATTTATGATCGGTAATTTTATCAAAATCATTTCCTTTGTATATTTGAGAGCCTTTAAAATATGGGGCAAAATATTTTTTTGTAAAACTATAAATGTCATTTTCTGCAAGTTCCCAATCCCATCCGGAAACTTCATCATTGTCAACTTTTGACAGCATTACAGCTTGTTTTGTAACTGCATACATTTTTCTCAAACGATTAACGACTGACTTTTTTTGATAATTTGCAATTAAATTTGGCATTGTCATTGCTGCAACTACACCTATTATGCCAAGTGTTATCAGTACTTCTGCCAAGGTGAATGCTGAAAACTTTTTCATCAAAATGTCCTATCTTTCTATAATATATACTTTATGTCTAATAAAGTAATTATAGTATGTCGAATATTTAATGTCAATAATATATGATTAAAAAATGGATAAAGAAGATTTTCTAAAACTTGGTTATAAAATTAAATATCAAAGAGGGCGTAAAGGTATTTCCCAATTAGAATTAGCTCTAAAAACAGGGTTAACAACACGAACAATCAGCAGGATAGAATGCGGAACCATTGACCCTAAATATTCTACGTTAGTAAGAATATCCGAGGCTTTAGATATAAAAATTACAGATTTGTTGAATTTTACTTTATAATAATTTGAATATATTATTTTATCTCTTTAGAAAATTTTATAAGGATTTAAAATGTTTTTAGGGTCAAATATTTTTTTGATTTGACGCATATAGTCTAAAGCTCCGCCATCAACTACCTGTGAAATATAGGCTTTTTTTTCTAAGCCGATACCGTGTTCTCCTGAAATTGTACCGCCTAGTTTTACTGTTAATTGATAAATTTCTGATTTTGCTATTTTATAATGTCTATATTCATCTCTATCATTGTAATCAATAGGAATTTGCGGGTGAATACTTCCATCTCCGACATGTCCAACCATACATATTGTAAGATTGTGTCTTTTGCAAATATCTTGAATTCCTTTAACTAACTTTGAAAGATTACAACGAGGGACAATAATATCATCTGTTGTAACATTAGGTTTTAGTTTTGTACAAGCAGCCATTGAAGTTCGGCGTGCAGACCAAATTTTATCAGCTTCAATTTTGTTTGTTGAATATTGGATATTTACAGCCTTATTACTTCTCAATATTTCACAAATTATTTCTCTTTGATGTGTAATACTTGTTTCATATCCGTCAATTTCAATAATTAATGCGGCTTCTTTATCACAAAGTAATCCTGCCGGGTAGAATTTTTCAACAGTTTGAATCGCGTTTTTATCCATAAAATCAATCGTAGTAGGAAATACTTGTTTTTCTATTATTTTATTTACTGCAACAATTGAAGACTCTACATCTTCAAAATATGCCATAACGACTTGTGTGGATTCCGGTTTTGGGATAAGTTTAAGGGTTGCTTCAACTACTATACCCAGTGTTCCTTCAGAGCCAATAAACAAACTTCCAAGATTATATCCTGTTGCGTTTTTAATAGTATTAGAACCCGTTCTGATAAGTTCTCCGTTAGCCATTACAACAAGCATATCTATAACATAATCTTTTGTTGCTCCATATTTGAAACATCTTGCACCGGCGGAGTTTTGGGCAATACTTCCTCCAATAGTTGAAACCTTTAAATTGGACGGGTCAGGCGGATAAAATAAGCCAAACTCTTCTGCTTTTTCTTGAAGTTCTCCTACTATTACTCCCGGTTGAACTTTGGCGGTCATATTTTCAGGATTTATTTCAAGAATTTTGTTCATTTTTGAAAAGTTTAAAATAATTCCGCCATGTGTTGGAACACAAGCTCCTACTGTATTTGTTCCAGCTCCACGGCAAATTATTGGTATCATTTGTTGATTTGCGATTTTTACAACTTTTTGAACCTGTTCAATGTTTTCTACAAAAACAACAGCGTCCGGTAATGTTGATTTATTATAAGGATCATTTGAAGCATCAACAGAATATACATATCTTTCTTCAACGTCAGATAAGATATTTTGCTTGGGTAATGCTTTATTCAGTTCTTTTATTAGTGTATTAGTCAACATAAGCTGTTAGTTTTTCTATATTTGTAGTTAGTTTTGCCATTTGTTTATCTATTTTGTCTATTTTTCTTGATATTTTTGTATCATCAATATCTTCAACTACATTTAGAATTTTTTCAACTGCCATTTCAAGGCGATCAATTCTTTCTTGTTGTTGTTCAAATTTTTCTTCAAGATTTCCGAGTTTAGATATTTGCTTTTCAAAATAGCTTAAACGTGTTTGTTGTTCATCAAATTTTTCTTCTATTGAGTTTAGTATATCTGTTTGTTCCGGAATTTGAGTTTTCAAACTTTCGATAGACGTTTTAATATCTACAATTTCATCAGAATTTGTTGATATATTATCAATTCTTTCATTCGCAGAATCAATCCATTCTCCCATATAAACAAGTGCTTGTCTCATAACTTTGTCTGAATAGGTCGATTTTTCAAGCATATTAGTTACTTTGTCAACTTTATTAGCAATATGGCTTGAAATATTTTTGTAGGATTCGCCTGATGAAAGTAGTAATTGATATGTTTGGTCTTTGAGACCTGCTATATCAAGTTTTAGGTCGCTAATCTCATCCTGTGTCATTGAATTTTGAAGTTCTTCAATATTTAATGAAATTCTTTGTATGCTATCTGTAATGTTAGATAATTCGTTTTCAGTATTTTCTGTATCTTTAGTTTGAATTTCATTGAGAGCCATTCTAAGTTTTGCGAGATCTGATTCTATATCTTGCATTGTGTAAGTATAGTCAGTATCTTCATCAGAATTGGTAATCTGTTTTAATTGGCGAGTTACTTCTTCAAGATTTTGGTTAATAATATCTGTTTTTTCTTCTACAAAATCTTTAATATCTTCAGATTCTTCAATAAATGATACCTGATCAAATATGGTCACAACTGCAGCCATAATTGATTCTTTCATTTCTTTTAATGCTTTTTTTACATCAGAATCTGTATTATTTGTATGTATATTATTAACTTCTTGAGTTAGTTCCTGTAAACATTTTTTGAAAGCATCAGTCTTTGTATTGTTTTCCAATTTTTCGATGTAATCCATTTGAGAAAGGATTAACGTTTTCACTTCTTCAATATCTTGTAACGCATCAAAATTGTCGGTAGAAGCCAGAATGTCAATTTTATAATTTAAAGCTTCAAGCATTGATGTTATTTTTACATCTGAGTCTGAAAGTTCGTTTATTTTGTCTTCAATATTGTTGAAGTTATCATCAATGCTCTCTCTTATATCTTCTATACTGTCAGAGCTGTCAGAAGTTGCAAGAATATCAACTTTTGTATCAAGAGTTGATAAGATATCTTTTATTTGTTCATTTGATTCTATGAATTCTTTATCTTCATCATTGGAGCCTGTTACAGAAGTTAGTACATCAATTTTTTCATTAATTTGATTAAGCATTAATTGGATATCATTATTTGCTTCTCCTGATGATGGCAACGAATTTAATTCTTTTAATGTTTCTTTTATTTCGTTAACTAATTCTGTGTTATCTGCAAGTGTAAGGATATTAACTTTGTCGTTTATTTCAGATAACATTTCTTTAATTTCGTTACCTGCAATATATTCTTTAATTTCTTCAAACCAGTTATTCTCAACTGTGTTTGAAAACGCTTCAAGTTTAGAAATTAATTCTTTTAGTAATATATTGTCTTCGTCAGATGACAAAGTTATTGTTTTTGCAAGTTTTTCATTTAAAGGAATAGCTTTTTCTATATCCTGTCTAAGTTTTAATATATCTTGTTTTAGATAATCGAGAGCCTGAATAAAATCAAAATCATTAGCTCCGGTAATATCAGATTCTTCAGTGATGAATTCAGGATCATCAATTGAAATTGTTTCTAATTTATTGCTGATGACATCAAGTATATTTTTGATTTCTAAATTATCTCCGGACAAATCATTGATTTGTTGTGAAACGTTGTAAAAATTATCTTTTAATTCGTCAAGTACTTTATTAACTTTACTGCCATCAAAGATTTCATCAAAATTATTTGAAAAATCAAATTCGTCTTCATTTGAATCTTGAGATATTTTTTTCACAGTTAATTTAAAGCAATTTTTTAGATTTTCAATTGCTTCTAAAATTTCATCATTATGAACGGCTACATTCAGTAATGATTTAACTTCTTCGTTTTGAGTATTTAATTGTTCTGAAATGGAAGTTTTTATATCGTTAGCAACTTCATTTAGATAAATCTTTTGTTCTTCTTTGAAATTGTTAATTTCTGAGACAAATTTATTTAGTTCTTCCATTTGAGAAGCATCAGGCGGTACAAGTTTGTTAACTGCTGATTCCAATTCTTCTTTTAATGAATCTAATTTAATAATAACTGTATCAATGTCTCCAAGGATAAAGTCTCTTAAATTGTTCTCTGTATTTGATAATTTGTTAGTTATTTCATTATAAATATCATCTAATTTTTCGAAAGTTTTTGGAGAGTATCCGCTTGAGTCTTTCAATTCTTCAGTTATTAAAGAATGAATATTATTTAATGCTTCTAAAATATCATTGTCATTTTGAATTGAATTATTTTTAGAAATAGAACTTATCATTTCTTTTAAAGGAATTAATTCATTTATTAGCATATCCGTTTTTGAATTTAATGCTGTAATGACATCCGTATTTATAAGTTCCAATTCTTGCTTGATATCAGTTAATTTATTATCAGTAACCGTAAGTTGTTTGAATAAGTCAATATTCTCTGTGCTGGCATGTCTTAAATCTCTTACTAAATCGAGAATTATTTCAGTTTTTTCTTCTACAAGTTCAGCATTGTATGTGAAACCTTGTTGAAGTCCGGTTTCTACATTTTTTGTTAAGTCTTCAATGTTAAAAACTAAATCTTCAAGCTTTGTTCTAACAAAGTTAATAATGTCATTGTCTTTGTCGGAATTAGCTGTTGTTACGTATAATTCGCAAAGTTCTCTGACCTGTTGTTTAACTTCAGCAATTTCCGCAACTGAAGATGCGATATTTTCTAACGGAAGGCTTTTGTCCGCATTTAAATGTTCAAAATTGTCAAAAGCTTTTATTATTGTGTCAAATTTTGTCTCGTTATATGTTTGAAAATTTACTATTTTGTCTTCAATACTGTTCAGGTTGCTTTCGAGTAAATTTGTGGATGTTGAATCAGTAGATTGAATTATATTTTTTAGTTCATCTACATAGTTTTTTATATTTTTGTTTGTCTCAGCTTTTTGATTTTCAATTTCTTCAAAATTGGATTTTTTATTTCTAATTAGCTCTTTTATTTCTTGAATAGTATTTTTAACATCTTCATTATTGATTTTTAAATCAGTATTAATATATTCGGTAAGATTTGTTAATTTTTCATCAATACTATCTATCTTGTTGTCAAACTTAATGTTTTCAAGAGTATCAAGAATATCTTGTTGTAATGTTTTTATATCTTCGATTTCTTTGCTGTGGCTAACAGTACTAACTTCAAGCTCCTGAGTAAAGTCTCTTAAATCTTCAATAAATTTGTTAAATTCTTCAGCTGTGATGTTTTCACTGATAGATTTTTGTAATTCTGATAGTTGAACGATAACAGAATCATTATGCATTTCTGCATCATTGATAAATTCATTCTTTAATTCTTCAATCATTGAATAAACATCAGAAACTGTTCTGTTAACTTTTTTTACATCAGCATTATTGCTCAATTCTTCAAGTTCTGAAGCGATTTTCTTTGTTATTTCTAATATATTAATAAGGTCATTTTTTTCAGCTTTATCTGTTATTTTAGAAACAATTTCCTCTGTATTTTCTTTAATATTTGAATTAATTAACCATTGTTCAATTGATGCTGTTTTGTCATATATATTTTCAAACTCACTATCAAAGTTAAGTTTGTCAATCATATCTTCTATTTCATCTGTCTTGGCTTCAATTGCTTCAATATCTTCTTTGTTTGCAACTTCCTGCAAATTTTCAACAAGCTCAAGTTGGTTATTGTTCAAAAGTTCCATATCCTGATGTGTAGGCAGGGAATCAAGTTTATCTGCAATTTTGTCAGTTTTTTCAATTAAAGAATTAATGAATTTATTATTTGCGGCATAATCCTGTAATATTCTGTCAATATCATCTTTTTGAGGTAATTGAGACAGTAGATTAGATATATAATTTTTTATATCAGAGCTTTCGTCTTGGAAAGAAATCTGTTTGATTGCAGATAAAACTTTTGAAGTAATAACTTCATTCAAATCAATAATTATATTTTTAACAGTGGATAATTCTTCTTTTAACAGAATTATTTTTGCATCAATATCATAGATGTCACCTTTTAGATTAGAAGAGAAAATATCTTTTTCTAAACTGTTAAATTTAACAAATAAATCCTGTATAGATTTTTCTAATACTGCGGTATCCGGAATTGTTTCAATATTCCTTGCAACATCTGCAAGCGTTTGTTTAACTTCTTCTGTAAGATTTACTAAATCTTCTGCTTTTACTGTTAACTTTGTGAATTCTTCTTTAGTTACAGTACTTTCAAGTCTTTGGTTCATTATTATTGCAGCGTTTTGTAATCCCTCAATGTCTGATTTGTCAGCCACTGAAGTTATTTGTTTAGAAATTTCTTCTGCTTTAACAATAATTGAATCAATGATTCCTTGAGTAATTTTTAAACTTTCATTTGTTGCAACATTTGCAAGAAGAGTTTCCATTTTTGCATCTTTTTCATCTATGGATTTTAAATAATTAACAATATCGCTTGTTGCTTTGTACATAACATCAAGCTGTTCTTTCATATAAGTGTTAATTTTGGTTTGATCCATGTTGATAAGGTTGGCAAGTATAGAGTTCAGATTTGCATTAACATTATCAATAGTGCTTTTGTAAGCATGGTTTAAGTTTTCAAAGTCATTACGAAGCAGAGTGATTGTTCTCATAATATCATCTTTATCAGATGTATCGTTTCCCATATCTGCAAGACGGGTTTCTATACCTGCAAGAATTGCTTTTTGCTGTTTTGCTTCAGTATAAAATCCGTTCATATTTTTAGAGAATATATCAAATAACTCCTGCATATTTTTATTTTTAACATGCTCTTCTTGTTCGTTATAGATGGATTTTAAGGCTCTTTCAATATCATTAAATTTTAGTAATGTTGTAGAGTATTTCTCTTCAACATTTTTAGTAAGTTCCCCAAGATAAGCTTTTATTAGCTCGTTAGATGCGGAGTTTCCTTCAATGGAATCCAGTTTTTTGCTTATACTGTTTAGAAGACGGTCAAAGCCTTCTGTACTTGTATTATTAGCGTTTCTCATCTCCTTAAGTAAATCAACAATCAGTTGTAATTCTTGAGCCATTTCTTAGTCCTTAAAAATATATATCCCTACATGCTAATTCTATCAGGCTTGTGTTTTTTAGTAAATTTTATTACACATATTTATTACAAATGTTAAGAATAAAAAGAAATTGTATTTCAAAATTAGTATTAGTGTTAAAATACTATTGAGATAGATTTGAAAGAGGGGATTATGAGTCACATAGTTATTGATGGAATTAAGTGTAAGGCTTGTTATTTATGTATAAAAGAATGCCCTAAAAATCTTTTAAGAGTTAGTGACAAAACAAATAAACTGGGAAATAAGATTGTTGAGTTTTATGATCCTAATAATGAATGTCTGGGTTGTGCAATGTGTGCAATGAGATGTCCGGATTTGGCTATTACAGAAGTATACAGAGGATAGATTAATGGTTGTTGAATGTATAACTGGTAAAAAAGTTTTAATGAAAGGAAACTATGCAATAGCAAATGCTGCTGTTCTTGCAGGCTGTCAATGCTATTTTGGGTATCCTATTACTCCGCAGAGTGAAATCGGTGAGTTTATGAGCGGTAAAATGCAAGAATTAGGCAGAGCGTATGTATCTGCTGAAAGTGAACTTGCTGCAATAAATATGACACTTGGAGCATGTTCTACAGGTGTTAAGGCAATGTCTTCATCATCTTCTTGTGCAGTTGCTCTTATGCAGGAAGCCTTATCTTATGCAACAGCAGATCAATTACCGGTTGTATTGGTCAGTGTTATGAGAGGCGGACCTGGATTGGGAAATATCTATCCTTCTCAAGGAGATTATTTCCAATCTACAAAAGGCGGGGGTAACGGTGATTATAAAATTATCGTTCTTGCTCCTTCAACCGTTCAGGAATGCGTTGATTTAACATATAAAGCTTTTTATCTTGCACACAAATACAAAAATCCTGCAATTTTATTGGCGGATGGTTTATTGGGACAAATGATGGAACCTGTTGAGTTTAAGCCATATCCGTATCCTGAAGTTGATAATTCTGAATGGGCTTTATCCGGAGCAAAAGGTAGAGATGGCAGAATAATTCGTTCTTATGCACCTTTGGCAGATAAACAATGTGAATTCCTTGATAACTTGTATAATGTTAAATACAAGACTATCGAAGATAATGAAACAGAATGGGAAGAAGACAATACTGAAGATGCAGATATTGTTCTTGTAAGTTTTGGTAGTACTTCTCGAAATGTTAGAACTGCTGCAAAAATGTGCAGGGAAAAAGGATTGAAAGTTGGTATATTCAGACCTGTTACATTATATCCGTTCCCTAACAAGCGTTTAAAAGAATTATCAGCTAAAGTGAAGAAATTTATTGTAGTTGAGGTAAATATGGGACAAATGGTTCAGGATGTAAAATTGGCAGTTAACGGAACAGTTCCAGTAGAATTGATTAATAAAGGTGTTGGAGCACCTCCGGCTCCTGAAGATATTACAGCCGAAATTGAGGAGTTGATATAATGGAAACACAAGTTTTTAAAATCCCTGATTCTTTTAAGAAGGATGTAAAATATACTTTTTGTCCGGGTTGTGACCATGGTGTAGCAGTTAGATTAGTTGGAGAAGTTCTTGATGAGCTTGGTTTAACTGAAAATACTATTCTTGCAGCTTCCATTGGTTGTTCTGTTACAACTTATGATTTTCTGAATGTTGACTCAATAGAAGCTCCGCATGGTCGAGCAATGGCTGTTGCAACAGGTGTAAAACGTGCCAGACCTGATAAATTTGTTTTTACATATCAAGGTGATGGCGATTTTGCGTCAATTGGGCTTGCTGAAAGTTTACATGCAGCATTGCGTGGCGAAAATATTTCCGCAATTTGTATAAATAATACAACTTACGGAATGACCGGCGGTCAATTGGGACCAACTACATTATTGGGACAGGTAACAACAACTTCTCCAACAGGTAGAAATTTGGAATATTACGGGTACCCGATTAAAATAGCTGAACATATGGCATTATGTGACGGAACGGCATTTAGTGCAAGAGTTTCCCTTGATACTGTTGCTAATATAAGAAAGGCTAAACAAGCTATTAAAAAAGCTTTTGAAGTTCAAATGAAAGGGTTAGGACTAGGATTTGTCGAAATTCTGTCAAGTTGCCCTACAAATTGGAGAATGACTCCTGAACAAGCTCATGAACGAGTTAGAACTGAGATGATGGAAGTATTTAAACCTGGTGTCTATAAAGATATCACAGCTGAAAATTAAGGATAAGTTTTATGGAAAAAGATTTTATAATTGCAGGATTTGGCGGACAAGGTGTTTTATTGGCAGGAGAAGTTCTTGCTAACGGCTTTATGCTTGATGATAAAAAAGTTACCTGGTATCCTTCTTACGGTGCAGAAATGAGAGGGGGGACCGTTAATTGTTCTGTTGTCATGGCTGATGAAGATGTTAGTGCTGTACAAAAATCTCATGCTGATTATATTGTTGTTTTAAATCAGGCATCATTTGACAGATTTACACCGATAGTTCGTAAAGGTGGAACTATAATTGTTAATACTTCTCTTGCAAAGGAAGTTAAAACCAGAACTGATATTAATTATATTTTTGCTCCAATCACTCAAATGGCTGAGGAAAAATTAGGAAATATTAAAATGTCTAATATCCTTGCATTAGGTATTTTATCTTCAGCAAGCGGACTCGTTTCTTTACAGACTCTTGAAAAAGCCCTGTATAATGTTATTCCGCCTCATAGAAAAAATTTAATTCCTAAAAATATTGAAGCGTTAAAACTCGGTTATGAGTATGATTTATTGAAAGTTTAATTCAAAATCACCTAAAAAGTTGATTTTAAATTCTTAAGAACAGTTTATTCTTTAAGAGTGATATATAAGAGGTTTATTCAACGTGAAACGAGAACTTATTTCTTCTATACGAGAAAAAGAAATACAACTGGCGAAATTGCGTGAGCATATTGATAAAAGTGAAGTTTGTTCAGATTTATACAATAAAGTGTTGATTGAAAAGGCTATTTTGAAAAAACAGTTAGAAGATTTACAAAATAATTCCCTTGTAAATCGGATTAAACATCTGCTTCCTAGACAAGAAAGATTGATTTGCGACTATTTTAATGGCAAATAGTCTATTAAGATATTGTTGTTTCAAATATAAATAATTTTTTATTTGAATCGTATTTTACATCTTGAAATGTTAAAACTTTATCGTTATTATTCAGGACAAATAAGTTTAAACAAGTTTATAAATTTGCTTTTTAGGTTAAAATTTATTAAGAAAACCTTTATTTATATGGCAATCTTGATATTTTTTGTTTTTTATACTATACTAGCAATGTAAAATAAGCTATAAAGGTGGTGAAAATATAAATGGCAGAAGTTAAAGTAGGCGAAAACGAAAGTATCGAAAGTGCTTTAAGACGTTTCAAAAAGAAAATTCAAAAAGCTGGTATTCTTTCTGAAGTAAAAAAACGCGAAAGATATGAAAAGCCAAGCGTTAAAAGAAAACATAAATCTGAAGCTGCTCGTAAGAGAAAAGTATAAGGTTTGTTAATAAATTTAAAAGAGGAAGTCAACAGGCTTCCTCTTTTAAATTTATATAATGCTGAATCCGATAATTGAATGTACGCTAATATTGAACCAATCAAATTCTTTATAAACATTAACATTACATTGGCAGCCGTCTTCGTTGCAGGTGCAAATATCTTCAATTCTGCCTATTTTTACATCTTTCAATCCAATTAAACAATCGTGACAATTGTCGCATTTGTTATGGTATTCGTGGATTGTACCAATAATTTGTAAGTGATTTGTTAAAATTAAAACTCGATTGCTGGAATTTTCTTCCATAATGTTATTAATTACTTCGCCTAGATTTTTAGCCATAGTAAAAACTCCTTTCATAGATAGCATTTCTGAAATAAAAGAGTTTTACAATCTACAGGTCGCTATTAAATAATGTATCAATAATATTTTTTATATTCGGTTTTGAATATATTTTTATCTTTTAATTTTTCTTTTGGCACAACAAGTCCGCAGTATTTGCAGGCAAACATCGTATTAGTACTGTCTATGGGCATAAAAAAATGATTACAGTCTTCGTCATTAAAGGACTCATTATCGTTTTGTTCAAAAATTTGTTCAATTGGGTGATTTTCTTTTTTCTTTTTAAATAATTGTGTAATTAATTCAAATATGTACATGTTTATAATGAAAAACTTTGAGGCAGTAATTCTGCTAAAGTATAGACTTTTAATTCGTTATTAATTTTAACAATTACGTCCAATTCTGCATCGTTATGGCAAAATTCGTGAAGGACTTGTCTGCAAGCTCCGCAAGGTGTGCAATTATCCATATTAGGAGAGTAAATAGCTATAGCTTTTACTATACGTTCTCCGTTTGCAATTGCGGTACCTATAGCATTTCTTTCTGCACAAATAGTCATTCCAAAACTCGCATTTTCAAAGTTGCAACCGGTATAAGTATTGTCATTTTCTGTTAAAACGCAAGCTCCGACAGGGAATTTTGAATATGGAATATATGCATTTTTTGAAGCTTCAATAGCTTTTTCCATTAAATTTTCATAGGTCATAATTTGTCCTTTTTATCATTTTCTGTTTCTTAATTATACACTTATTCTTAAAATTTCAATCATTTAATCATAGGATTAAATTAATCTTTGTTAACAATTCCCAAAATTTTTAAAGTTTTCAGTTAATAGTGCCGTAATTTATATAAAAACAAGGCAGAACTATGGATGTTGCAAGAATAAGTGCAGTTTCTCCAAAACAGATAGATTGGCGGCGATTAACTGCAAAAGAAATAGTTAAATATGATCAACAGGGGGTTGAAGTTCCAACCCAATATATTCAATGGGCAAAAGAATTTTTAGCCTCGTTGGAAACTAACGATGATGTTACTTATGAAAAGGCATCTTCTACTTCACCTACGACTTCTCAAACTTCTACACCGGAAAGTTCTACACCAGAAACCTCTTCACAAACAGCTGAAGGCGTGGAAGATACATCTGTAAATGAGGATTCTTCTACTTCAGAAACTGATACCCCTCAAACGGAGGAAGAAAAAACTGCAGCTCAGCAAAAGCGGCAGGAATTACAAGAAAATGGTACAAATTTGCGAAAACAGGCAATAATTTTTACAGGAGACAGTAAAGAAAATCAAAAATCTGTACTGGAATCTGCAGCTTTAATTTCTGCGGTTGAAACGGCTTCCGTCAATGAGATAGAAAGTCTTGAAAATTATATGAATGATTTGCTTTCAAAAGCTGAAGAAACTCAGAATGAACTTAAAGGTGAAGTTGCAAAGCTTAATGATGATAAAAGCGATAAAACAACTTTTTCTAAAATAAATCAATTACAAAAACAGCTTGAAAAATATGGTACTCAAGGACAATCTCAAATTTCCGGTACCGAGGGAGATTTAACGGGTTTTGAAGCTGTTATCAATGAACAATCTCCAGTTATGAGCAATGCACTAGATTTTGGTAATGAAACAATTAATGTTGGTACTGAACTGATAGCTTCAGCTCAACGATATTGGATTTGGGCTATAATTGACCGAATTATAGGTAAAGCTGCTGTTAATGCAGGTGAAGGTGCTGTGGGAGCTGCAGAAGCTACAAACCAATTGCAAGCACAAGCTCTCAGTGTTAATACAAGTAATCTTTCTGCTGCCTCTTCATTTAAGCAGGAAGTTCAGGCTAAAACCGGAGTTGAAGGTAACCCATCACCAAAAGATTCTAATGATGAAAACTCAGGAGATGAAGAAATTAAAGCTTCAACCGATGAAAAAGATGGAAAGAACGATGATAAAACAGCTGTAAACGATGGTTCTGATACTACGGCTCAATCATCAACTAATATTGATGAAATTTTAAAACGTAAAATAAGAAAAGGTGAAAATATAGAGCCGCCGCCTACTGCTTAAGTGAATTGATTGCTTGTTTTATATTATCAGACTTATAAATATAATTCCCAGCAACAAGTGAGGTTGCACCGTATTGGGTGCAAATTTTTCCTGTTTTATCATTAATTCCGCCATCTACTTGAATTATTAAAGTTGTCGGAGCATTTTGTTTTATAATTTTAATTTTTTCGGCACAATCAGGCATAAACTTCTGTCCGCCAAATCCAGGCTCAACTGTCATTACAAGAAGTAAATCCAGTTCCGGTAAAAATTCTAAAATTTCATCCGGTGAAGTTTTAGGTTTGATTGATAAACCTGCTTTTATTCCAAATGATTTTATAAGATTAATTATTTTTATTACATCATTTTTTGGTACTGCTTCATAGTGGAAAGTTAAAATATCAGCTCCTGCGTTGGCAAAAGGTTCAATATATTTTTCAGGGTTTTCAATCATTAAATGAACATCTAATGGCAGATTTGTTATTGCTTTTAATGATTTTACAACAGGTACTCCAATTGTTATATTCGGAACAAAATGTCCGTCCATAACATCAACATGAATCCAATCGGCTCCGTTATTTTCAACCAGTTTTATATCTCTTTCTAAATTTGCAAAATCTGCTGACAGAATTGATGGTGATACAATAATTTTTGACATTTTATATAATTCCTAACTTTTTACAAGCTGAGTAAGCACATTTTTGTTCAGCTTCTTTTTTTGTTGAACCTTTTTCTATTGCTAACACTTCATCATTGTATTTTACTTCTATTTCAAATTCTTTTTTATGCTGAGGACCTGATTCATTGATGACAGTATAAACCGGAGTCGTTTTTGTTTGCCCTTGTGTATATTCTTGAAGTATTGCTTTTGCATTGAATTTTTCAAAATGATTTTTTACATCATCAATATAAGGTCGAAAAGTTTTTTCTATAAATTTTATAATTTCATCAAATTTACCATCAAGATAATAGGCTCCGAGAATTGCTTCAAAAGCACAAGCACAGATAGAATTTAATTTTCTACAGCCTTGTTTTTCTTCATGACGGCTCATTATAATCAATTCAGGAAGTCCGTTTTTCTTTGCAATATCAGCAAGAGTATTATCAGAAACTATAATCCCTCTTATTTTTGATAATTCTCCTTCAGGAGCTTCCGGATATAGTTTAAATAATACATCGGAGATTGTTAATTTTAGAACTGCATCGCCCAGAAATTCTAATCTCTCATAACAATCCGTATGTGGCAAATCTTTTTCTTTTGTATAAGATGAATGAGTAAGAGCTTTTTGGTAAAGTTCTTCGTTCGTTGTTTCAATTCCAAAAATTTCCGCAACTGTTTTCATCTTAGAATAAGCCCTTTATAAATTCAGATAGTGTAGACATCCATTCTGTGTGGAAAATAAAGCACTTACAGAAATAATACATAATTGGAATTGTTAATATAAAACTGTCTGTTCTATCTAAGAAACCGCCATGTCCCGGTAGGCTTGTACCGGAATCTTTAACTCCTGCATCACGTTTGATAAGTGATTCACATAAATCACCAATTTGAGCAAATGATGTACAAATTAATCCAGCAAGTACTGCCAAATACCATTCAACCCCTAAATATAAACCGATTGTAACAGCTCCAAGTACTGCAAAAAAAGCTCCGCCAATAGAACCTTCAATTGTTTTATTCGGGCTTATAACAGGTGCTAATTTGTTTTTACCCCATTTTGAACCAACATAATAGCATCCGATATCTGTTAGTAATATTGCAGTAAACATTAATACTACAAAACCAAGTCCGCTGTCGTATTTATCACAGGATAAATCTCTTAAAAAGATTAAATGAAGCGGGAACCATCCGCAATAAACCATTCCTAAAAGTGTTGTTGCAACGTTTGCAATATAAGGTTGTCTGCCTTTGAACAATACCCACATAAATGAACACATTGCACATATTGTTAATGTTATAGCAACTAAATCAAAACGTTTAAAATAAACAACTGTCGTTAGAATAGCTTCCGTTAAATAAATGACTTTAAGGCTTGGATAAAAACCTTTGTGATTTAATATTTTAACATATTCTCTTGAACCGACAATCAGCATAAAAATTAAAAGCAAAAGGAGTGCAATATTTCCAGCTATGATACAACTTAAAACAATTGTACCCATTATTAGTCCGGTTAACATTCTTGTCGCGTTTTTATTCAAGCCTAAATCAATCATTATACTGTCATAACCTCTTTTTCTTTTACTGCGACTGCATTATCAATATTGGCAGTATATTTATCAGTTAATTTTTGAATTTTATCTTGATTATCTTTAACCATATCCTCTGGAAGATTATCGCTTTTTTCGATTTTTTTCAAAGAATCTGTCATATCACGACGAATATTTCTAATTGCAACTTTTGCATCTTCACCTAATTTTTTTACGTCTTTAGAAATTTCACGTCTTCTTTCTTCTGTCAATGGAGGAAATGGTAATCTGATACATGTTCCGTCACTGTTTGGAGTTATACCGATTTCAGCTTTAATAATTGCTTTTTCGATTTCTTTCATAATTGTTTTGTCATAAGGTGTAATAACAAGAGTTGTTCCGTCTTGAACAGATACTTGTGACATTTGGCGTAATGGAGTTGGTGCTCCATAGTATTCAACCATAACTTTATCTAATATGCCAGGGTTAGCACGACCTGAACGAATAGTTCCAAATTCTCTTTGTAACTGTGCAATTGCTTTTTCCATTTTTTCTTCGCCGAATAAAAATAATTCTTCTAAAGCTTCAGTCATTTTTTACCTCTTTCGTATATTTTACTAATTAATATATGTTCCTATTTCTTTTCCGTTAAGGATATCTTTTATGCCGTCTTCTTTTTTGAAATCAAAAACAACAATTGGAATATTGTTTTGTTTGCATAATGCACAAGCTGATGTATCCATAACCTTTAAACCATTTTTAATAATCTCGTCATAATTTATTTTTTCTAATTTTTTAGCATCAGGATTTGTGTTCGGATCATCTGTATAAACTCCGTCAACACCGTTTTTAGCCATAAGCATAGCTTCTGCATTTATTTCAGATGCCCTAAGTGCAGCTGCAGTATCTGTTGTGAAAAACGGATTACCTGTTCCTGCCGCAAAAATAACGACTCTACCTTTTTCAAGGTGGCGTATTGCTCTATGTCTTATGTAAGGTTCAGCGATTTGGTTCATTGCAATTGCTGATTGAACTCTGCATTGAACACCTATTTGAGTTAATGAACTTTGCAAAGCTATAGCGTTCATTACGGTTGCAAGCATTCCGACATAATCACCGGATGCTTGATCCATACCTAATTTTGCACTGTTTTTCATTCCTCTGAAAATGTTACCGCCTCCAACTACAACTGCAACTTCAGCTCCAAGTTCACAAACTTTTTTTATTTCTTCTGAAATCATTCTGACAGGATTTTGGTCAATCCCGAATTGTTGATTTCCCATCAATGCTTCACCGCTAATCTTTAATAAAATTCGTTTATATTTCAAGTTTAAAGTCTCCCTTATCAAATAAAATCCTTTTGTTTAATCCTATCTTAAATACAACTTAAAGTAAAGGTAAATTTAATTTATTCCAAACATTCCTGAATTGATATTGAATCAATTCCTTCTTGAGTTTGGAATGCTTTATATAAATCTTTTATTGGTTTTATTGCCATAACATCAATAATACACGTAATTTTGGTACTGGTTATATCTGCATTAAGTTGTTTTCTTGAAAGTTGAGAAATGTTTGGATAAGTGTCAATAATATAGTCTTGAATTTTATCAGCAAATTCATTTTGACAGACTATTGCAACTTTTATACGTGTAGATCTTTTGGTACTTGTTGGCAGAACTTTTCTTTCAAAAACTCTAATCATAACAAGAGTTAAAATTGATAACACTGTTCCTGCAAAAGCAATATCAAACATGCCTGCTCCACATGCCATACCGATACTTGCCGCAATCCACAAGGTTGCTGCTGTTGTCAGCCCAAATACGATAGGGCCGTTTCTAAGTACTGTACCAGCACCAATAAAACCGATACCGGTAACAATTTGTGCAGCTACACGGGAGGTATCTCTAATTCCTGTTGCCTGATCAATTATAACATTATCTCCGGGTGCAAATGTCGGAAATCCGTATATTGAAATAAGAGTAAATACGCAAGCTCCTAAACATACGAGGATATGAGTTCTTAATCCTGCATATTTATTGGTTAATTCTCTTTCCAGTCCGATGCTGAAGCCTAAAACTACTGCAATAGCTATTCTTATAACATATTCTAAATTAATCAGGTGTGCTAAATTTTCAATACTCACTTCCATTTTCCTTTATTATTATCTTACTTTACTTTTTGGATCTAATATGTCTCTTATAGTATCACCTATCACGTTAAATGCCAAAACTGATACAAAAATTAAAAATCCCGGAGTAAGGAGCCATGGTCTGTAAAGGATATTAGTAAATTCCTGAGCTTCTTTTAACATATTTCCCCAGCTTGCATCCGGCTGTTGAATACCAAGACCTAAAAAGCTTAATCCGGATTCGGAAAGTATATATGAAGGAACAGATAAAGTCATTGCAACTATTACAAAACTTGTTGTTTGGGGCAGTATATGTTTTATAATAATTCGCATTTTTGATGCTCCGATTGATTGAGCAGCCTGAACGTATTCCTGATTCTTTATTGATAAAACCATTCCTCGTACCACTCTTGCAAATCCTGCCCAGCCAATTAGTGCCAGAATTATGACGATAAGCATAAATCTTTGAGTACTTGTCATGCCTGAAGGTAGTACCGATGCTAATATAATTAATAGGTAGAAGCTTGGATTTGACATAACGGCTTCAGCAAATCTCATCATTATGCTGTCTACTCTACCTCCAAAGTAACCTGAAATTCCGCCATATAAAAGCCCGATAGGAAATAATACAAACAAAGCTAAAAATCCTATTGTCATAGAAATTCTTCCGCCAAATAGCAGACGTGAGAATACATCTCTGCCATTGATATCGGTGCCTAAAAGGTACAATCTGCCTTCGTTGTCAGTGGTTACAAGATGTCTTTTCATTGGTATTAAGCCTAAAAATTTATAGGGCTGTCCTTTTGAGAAGAATTTTATATAATGTTTTTTTGATCTGTCGAGTTTATATTTTATTTCCAGAGTATTTTTATCAAATTCTCTAATATAATTGTAAGTATAAGGTTTTGATAGTTTTCCATCCTGAGTTATTGTGAAAATTTTAGAAGGTGGAACATAAGCCATTGTTCTGTCTGAAAAATCTTTTGTGTATGGTGCTAAAAAATCAGCAAAAAATAGTGCAAAATAGATTATGCCAAGTACAATCAGTGCAATACGTGCAAATTTATCTTTCCATAATTGCTGTAAAATTTCTTTTATCATGATTTCACCCTTATTCTCGGATCTGTGATGATTAAAAGGATATCCGCAATTAAATTACCTAGGATGAGCATTACAGCACCCATCATCAATGATGCCATAACAAGGTTTATGTCTGATTTTAGAACCGCTTCCAAGATTAAACGCCCTAAACCCGGATATTGAAATACATATTCTGTTAGTGCTGCTCCTGATAGCAGTCCTGCAAATTCAAAACCCAGAAGTGTTATCATGGGATTAATTGCATTTCTCAAAGCATGTTTATAAATTACAACATTTTCTGATAGTCCCTTAGCACGTGCGAATTTGACATAATCACTATCGAGAACATCAAGCATATTTGCCCGCATTTGCCTTTGTAAACCGGCAAGAGAAATTGTAAATAAGACAAATACCGGCAAAACCAAATGATATGCTATATCTAAAAATTTCCCGCCAAATGTCATATCTGCAAAGTTTGGACTGGTTAATCCTCCAATCGGAAACCAACCTGTTTTTACAGCAAACATTAAAAGCAGTATTGCAAAGAAAAATGAAGGAATTGCCATACCGATACTTGTTAAGACCGTTAAAATTCTATCTGTTTTAGATTTCCACCGGACAGCTGCTATAATTCCGAGAGGTACCCCAACAAGCCATGTAAGAAAAATTACGATACTTGTTAATAATAGTGTATTAGGAATTCTTTCTTTTAATTTTTGGATTACTTTTTCTCCTGTGGAAGTTACCCCTAAATCTCCACGGATAAATGAGAATGCCCATTTCCCGTATTGTACAATTATAGGTTTATCCAATCCTAATCGTTGGCGTTCTTTTTGTACTGTTTCAGGAGATATTGATGGGTTAAGCTTTAATTCTGCAAGCGGATCTACCGGAGAAAGTCTTATAATAAAGAAACTTATCAAGGATACCATTATAAGTAATGGTATTGTTTGAATAATTCTTTTTAATATATATTTTATTGTTTCCATTTTTAACTCCGATTTTTGGATTAATCTTATACACTAACTCTTTTTAAAATTTGAGAGGGTATACTCTATCTGTCCCCTATATAAATTTCTTCAATGTTATGTGTTATTCCGCCTAAACTTGAAGGATAGATATTTTTGAACTTGTTTCTAAGAGCGACTATTCTGACAGGAGAATAGATATAAACAAAAGGTTTTTGGTCATAAACAATTTCCTGATATTTGTCATAATATTTTTTCCTGTCCTCAAATTTTGTAGCAAGTGCACCTTGGGTAAAATAGTAGTCTATTTCTTTTTCCCAAGGAAGAATACCTGTTTTGCCTTCTTTTGGTGTTCTCTGGTTGAACATATGAAGTCTTCCGTCAGATAGCCATACATTTTTGCCGCCGTTTGGTTCCAAAGGGGATCCGGTTAACCCCATTATAACCATATCCCAGTCAAATGTACTTACAAGTTTATTAACCAGTGAGTTGAATTCTACAGGTTTAAAATTAACTTTCATTCCGAGTTCTTCAAGATCTTGTTTTACCATAACCCCGATTGCTTCTCTTTCGGTATTCCCGGCATTTGTATAGAGGTCAAATTCAACGCGGTTTCCGTTTTGGTCAAATAATCTGCCCTTTTTATCTGTGTAAAATCCTGATTTGTGCAATAGAACACGGGATTTATTCAAATTTTTATCGTAAGATTTTAATTTCTTATTTAAAAATATGGAATTTAGACTTTCAGGTGTAAATAGCGGTTCCCCTATGCCGTTAGCAATATTTAATACCATATTTTTTCTGTCAATTGCATAATCTACCGCTTGTCTGAAATTCTTATCTTGAAACCATTTTTGCTTAATCGGATTTACATAATATTTGCCTTTATCGTCTTTTCTGTTGTTAATATTCATTGATAAATGCATTGTACCGGTGTCAGGGCCAAGGTTGTAAAGAGTAAAGTCAGAATGCGGTTCCAGCGATTTATATCTAGCAACCTTTGCACCTTGTAATGATATAACATCCAATTCTTTTGCTTCAAATTTTAATACTTCATTATTCAAGTCTCCGACAATCAAGTAAACTAATTTGTCGAGATATGGAAGTTTTTCATTTTTAGTATTTATTTCATAGTAATCAGGATTTCTTTCAAATACTACACGTTGAGCAGGAACGTATTCTTTTAGTTTGAAAGCTCCGGAAACAATAAAATCTTTAGGATTTGTTGTAGTTGATAGAAAACTGTCAAAATATGCGTTACCTTTTTTTATTGCAGGCATAAATACGTGTTTTGGGGCAATTGGTGTGGATAACATTCTGATAAACGGGGCAAAAGGTTTGGGTGTTATAAATTGAACCGTATAGTTATCCAGTTTTTTTACTATAGGCAATTTCCCATCTATAACAATTGAATCTCGGGTAGAAGTGTCTCCGTATCCTGTAAAAATAATATCATTCCAAGTGAATACAACATCATCTGCGGTTATTTGTTTGCCGTCAGACCAGCGAATTCCTTTTCTTAAATTTATTGTGTAAGTTTTTCCATCAGGAGAAATAGTGTAAGATTTCGCAAGTTTTGGTGTTGGCTGTCCTGTAATCGGATTTGTAGTCAGAAGTCCGTCATACATAATACTTGCCATTGTAGATGAGGTATTATCTTTGCAATTAAACGGATTGAATGTTTTTGGACCTTCTCCGATAGTTGAAGAGATAAGCTCGCCTCCAAATTTGCCGATAGGTGCTTGTGATTGAAGATAATCAATTCCGTTTAGTGTAATGTTTTTAGGTGCGGGGTAATTTATTTGAATGTCTTTATTTTCGATATCAACGTTTTTCTTGATACTAGTTTCCGGCATGTCTTTGACTAAACATGCTTTGCACAATACTCCAATGAGTAGTATAACAAGTAATACCCTAAAAACTCTCCTAATCATGCTTTCAGGATAACACAAAAAGTTCTAAATGTATTCTCTTGATGGTTAGTTCTGACAGATTTTTTATTAATGATTACGAAATGTGTTGATGTTTCTGTATTATTTATTGCTTTTATTCTTTGTCATGTTGTACAATTTTAAAAAAGTCGTCTTAAAGGCATGCTTTTTATTTTTGGGAAGTTAATTTACAGACTATATCAAATTATGGAGGTTAATGTGTCAGATAGCAGTACATGTTTAGAAGAATCTTTGAACTTATCCGAAAATGCGGTGAAAGTTCTGGAAAGAAGATACCTGAAAAGAGATAAGGATGGTAATTGTACCGAAACTCCTGCTGATATGTTCCGCAGAGTAGCAGATACTATCGCTTCAGGTGATTTGCAATTTGGTAAATCTCAATCAGAAGTTAAAGAACTTTCTGATAGATTTTATAAAGCCATTACAAATCGTTATTTTATGCCAAATTCACCTACATTAATGAATGCAGGTAGAGAATTAGGACAGTTGGCAGCTTGTTTTGTATTACCTGTGGAAGACAGTCTTGAAGGTATTTTTGAAACTGTTAAAAATACAGCGTTGATACATAAATCAGGCGGAGGAACAGGTTTTTCTTTCTCAAGATTAAGACCTAAAAACAGTGTTGTTCGCTCAACAATGGGTGTTTCTTCAGGTCCGGTTTCGTTTATGGAAGTATTTAATGCTGCAACTGAAGCTGTAAAACAAGGTGGCACAAGACGTGGTGCTAATATGGGTATCTTAAGAGTTGATCACCCTGATATTATTGATTTTATTCACTGCAAATCTGATAACAATAAATTAAATAACTTTAATATTTCTGTTGCTATTACAGATAAATTCATGGATGCTTATTTAGCAGGTGAAGATTATGATTTAATTAATCCTCAGAACAATGAAGTTGTTGGCAGAATGAATGCTAAGGAAGTATTTGACTTGATTGTTGACGGTGCTTGGAGAAACGGAGAACCGGGTATTGTATTTATCGATAAGATGAATTCTGATAACCCTACTCCATTAGTTGGTCCTATTGAATCAACTAACCCATGCGGTGAAGTTCCGCTTCTTGCTTACGAAGCTTGTAACTTAGGTTCAATTAACTTAGGTTTGATGATGAAAAAAGATTCAGATGGTTCGTGGGCTGTAGATTGGGATTTATTGGAAGAAACAACAAGAACAGCAATGAGATTTTTGGATAATGTAATTGCCGTAAATAATTATCCGCTTCCTCAAATTTCAGAAATGGTTCAAAATAACAGAAAAATCGGTCTTGGTGTTATGGGCTGGGCTGATATGTTAATGAAAATGGGCTTATCTTATAATTCAGAAGAGGGAACAAAATTAGCCGGTCAAGTTATGGAATTCATTGATTATGTTTCAAAAACTGAATCAATTGAATTAGCTAAAGAACGTGGTAGTTTTAAAAACTTTAAAGGTTCAATTTATGATTCTGAAAATTACCTTTACAATAAATATAAAGGTAAATCAGCAGGTAAAATCTCAGATGATAAATGGGCTGAAATAGATGCAGGAATTAAACAATATGGTTTAAGAAATGCAACAACTACTTGTATTGCACCTACCGGTACAATTTCAATGATAGCTTCAGCATCAGGTGGAGTTGAACCTCTGTTTGGTCTTGTATTTTCAAGATTGATTATGGACGGAACCGAAATGCTTGAAGTGAATCCAATCTTCAAAGATTATATGGTTTCAAATGGTTTATACTCAGAAGCTATGATGTCACAGATTGCTCAGGATGGTACAATTGCTCATGTTGATGGAGTATCAGATGAAGTTAAGCAAATTTTTGCAACTGCTCACGATGTTTCACCATACTGGCACGTTAAAATGCAGGCTGCATTCCAATTGCATACAGATAATGCAGTTTCAAAAACAGTAAACTTCGTGGAATCTGCTAGTCGTGAAGATATTCAGGAAGCTTACATTTTGGCTTATAAAAATAATTTGAAAGGTATAACTGTTTATAGAAATAATTCTCGTCAATTCCAGCCAATGAATTTGGAAGCTAAAAAGACAGAAAAAACAGTTGAAATGAAGCCTGTTGAATCAAAGCCTGTCGTTGAAGAAAAGAGTGAGTCAGTTGAAGATTATGCACCAACCGGTGAAGTAAAAACCGTAAAATGTCCTGAATGCGGAACTGAAATTCAAATGGCAGAAGGTTGCTTTATCTGCCTAAATTGCGGTTATTCCGGTTGTTCATAATTTGGAATACTGAAAAGTAGTACAAAAAAGAGAGTCTTGTAAAGGCTCTCTTTTTAATCGTTATTTTTATAATAAATTTACTTATTTTCATTGCGTAGTTTTTCAATGAAATTTTTCAATCTTCCTATTGCCAGCTTTAAATTTTCCAGTGAGTATGCGTATGATATGCGGACATAGCCTTCTCCGCTTTCACCGAACGCTGTTCCCGGAACAATCGCAACTTTTTCTTCTTTTAAAAATCTGGTCGCAAATTCTTCACTGGAAAGTCCGAATTCTTTAATGCAAGGGAAAACGTAGAAAGCCCCAAATGGTTCAAAACATTGCAGATTCATATTTTTAAATTCGTTTAATAAAAATCTTCGTCTTTGGTTATAGGCTTGTCGCATTTCTTTGACATCTTCGTCTCCGTTTTTTAATGCTTCAACTGCTGCATATTGGCTGGTTGTAGGTGCACACATTATTGCATACTGGTGAATTTTTGTCATTTGTTGAATTATCTCTTTTGGTCCGCATGCATAGCCAAGTCTCCAGCCTGTCATTGCATAAGCTTTTGAAAAACCGTTGATAAGAATTGTTCTTTCTTTCATTCCATCAATTTCAATAATTGAGGTATGTTTTTCTTTATATGTCAAGGCTGAATAGATTTCGTCAGACATAACCAAAATATCTTTTTCAATTACAACTTTTGCAATTTCTTCCAAATCTTTTCTTTCCATAATTGATCCTGTTGGATTATTAGGAAATGGTAGAATTAGAACCTTTGTTTTGTCAGTAATTGCTTCCAATAATTCTTGAGCGGTTAATCTAAATTCATTTTCTTCTTTTAGATTTACTATAACAGGTTTAGCTCCTGCCATTATCGCACACGGTAGGTATGAAACATAAGACGGCTGAGGAATTATTACTTCATCGCCACCATTAATAACGGCTCTAAGTCCGATATCAATAGCTTCAGAACCTCCAACAGTTACAAGAATTTCTGAATTTGGATTATATTCAACACGGTTTTCTCTTTTTAAGTAATTTGCTATTTCACATCTTAAATCTTTTAAGCCGGAATTTGAAGTATAGAATGTTTTTCCTCTTTCTAGTGCGTAAATTCCTTCATCTCTGATATGCCAAGGGGTATCAAAATCGGGTTCTCCAACGCCAAGAGATATTGCATCTTCCATTTCGCTTACAATATCAAAGAATTTTCTTATACCTGACGGTTGAATACTTTCTACCTTATCTGAAATAAAATTCCTCATGGGGTAATTACCTCTCTTTGGTCTTTTTCTTCTTTATTTAAAATGGTTCCGTGGTCTTTATATTTTTTCAATATAAAGTGAGTTGCTGTACTTAAAATGCTATCAAGGGTTGATAGCTTATCTGATACAAAATTAGCTATTTCTTTAAGCGTTTTTTCTTCTAAAATAACCATCAAATCATATCCGCCCGAAATTAAATATACAGCTTTAACCTCAGGATAGTTGTATATTCGCTCGGCAAGGTGGTCGAAACCTTTTCCTCGTTGAGGAGTAACCTTTACTTCAATAAGAGCTGTAACTTTTTCTATTGAGGTTTTTTCCCAATTAATTAATGTATGATAACCACAGATAATTCCCTCTTTTTCAAGATTTGAAAGTTCATTTAAAACTTCTTCTTCTGAATGTCCAAGCATAACTGCGAGTTCTTTAAAATCAATACGGCTATTTTTTTCAATAATAGCTAATAACTCATCTCTCATCCTTCATCCTCCTGTATTTTATTAAATTATACCAGAAAATTGGTATATAATCTCAATTTATTTTGTAAATTTAGAGATGAAATTTTCTAACCAGGATTTTTTTAAACCAACTACTTCTTCATAATTTTTAGGTAATTTTGATGCCATTTCAAAAGAATCCACTGCTATATTGCTGTCAAACAAACTTTTATGTTCTTCTTTTTCTTTCTTTTGTTTACCACGCATCATATAACCTGTATTACCGCCGCTGCCTCCATCATTATTCATGTTTGCGGCTGCTTTGATAATAGGTTGTGGCCTTCCAATGTTTGCATCGAAACTCATTTTTCCAATCCTTATATTTTTCCCTATATATATAAAGTATTTTTTTCTTAAGTTTTGTTAAAAATAGATTAAAATTGTTACAAAAATTAATAATATTATAAGGGTAAAATTAACACTATTTCTGCTTTTTGTTCGAATATTACTTTTTGTTACAATTATTTTTTTTATTGAATTTTTAGAAAAAATAATCCGTTAATATATAAAGAGAGTTTTCGAGGTCGACATGTCATTAGTAATTAATTCCACATTAGAATATTTGCAGAGCCGGTTAAATATACCGGCAGCTCGAATGCAAGTATATGCGGACAAAACTATTGAACAAATTTTAGAAGCTGAAGCCGCTGCCGGTAATCAGGAAGCAATAAGGCTTGCTGCGGACATGTTTACCGATCCGAATCAATTGGTAGAGTTATTTCAATTGGCTGACCCTCAAAACAAACTCGTTATAATGAACTCTATGACCTCTGTTCAGCTTGAAAAACTTGTACCGATGTTGGAAACGGATGATTTATTACAAGGTTTGCAGTTTTTTACACAAGATTCATTGATGGATTTGTTAAAGGATATTCCGAAAGAAGAACTTGTCAAAACTGTTTTTCAGTTGTTTTCGCAACGACAAGTTATAGAATATATGCCGGAAAAAGAATTGGATGGTCTTTTAACCGGTATAGATATGGATAAAGATTTGTTGTTAGACAATTTAAAGTTTATTCCTGAAATGTATCTTCAACAAATGTTGGAAAGTGTCAAAGGAGAAGAGGTCCAAGCCGGTTCAGCAGAGTTGATACGTCAAATCGGACAACTTGGAGATTTGGAATATAAACATGCAATTTTAAATCTACAACCAATGCAAAAACAAAATTTGACACTTGCAATAACTTCAAGTGATACAAAATTATATGAGAAATTTAATACTGATGCTTATACTCATATGATTAGTAAAGAACGCGAAAAAGACGAAATTATAAAATCTATGGGCGTTATTAAACCTGAATATTTGCAAAATATGATGGGTAACCTTCCACAAGATTTATTGGCTATAGTGACAACTCAAATTGATACGGATAAATTTGCGGATGCTTTGATTAATAAATTTCCTGAACTTTTAGCTAAATTCGTTGCAGGCTAGGGGTAAATGCAGTTACCAATATTAGTCTGGGATGTTAGGCTTCCTGCAATAGGGTTAGGGTAAATGCAGTTACCAATATTTTACACTAATATTAGTGTGAATGTCATTGTTGGTGTTGCTGTCTTGAATGTTTATATTCGCTCGCTTGTTAATGTTGAAATTGCAAGTTTTAAGGCTTCATCTGCAAAAAGTTTTTTCATTTCAATACGTGGAGTTTTTGAATTAAGTTTTATTTCTTTTATTGTCACAATATTGTTGTATTTTATTGAAATGTATACTAAACCTACGGGTTTTTCTTTTGTTCCCCCTGTTGGACCGGCAATTCCTGTTGTACATAGAGCTATATCACATCCGGTTATTTTTTGCAGACCATTTGCCATAGCTTCTGCACATTCTTCGCTAACGGCTCCGTAATTGTTCAGAATAGCCCAACTTACGTCAAGTATTTGGTGTTTTGCTTCATTTGCGTAAGTTACAAAGTTTAGTTTTGTATAATCGGAACTTCCTGAAATGTCAGTTAATCGGGAACTTAGCAGTCCTCCTGTGCAAGATTCTGCAGTTGAGATTGTTAACTTGTTTTCAATCAAAATTTCTGCCAGTTGTTCTTCTAATGTCATTTTTACCTCGATTTATATTTCTAAAATGGAATAAGTTCGATGGGGATGTTATGATTGAACATTAACCCCAGGGGTAATACAAGCTGTAATTGCATCAATTAAACGTTTTACAGGTATTGTTTTTATTTTTTCATGTTGAATATTTCTGTTTGCGTATGGAATAACTGCTTTTTTAAATCCCGATGCAGCAGCTTCATTAAGTCGTTTTTCGATATTATTAACAGGGTGAATTTCTCCGGACAAACCAATTTCACCAATGATAACAGTTTGGGAATCAACGACAACATCTCTTGCACAGGTAGCAATTGCAATTGCGATACCTAAATCTGCACTTGGTTCATCTACATCGACTCCGCCCATAACGTTTATATATACATCTTGTTTTGATAAATTAAGTCCAACTCTTTTTTCCAGAACGGCAAGTATTTGAAGTACTCTGCCTGTGTCTACTCCATTGGCTACACGTCTCGGAGTTGGGTAAGGTGTTGTCCCTACCAGAGCTTGAATTTCAACAAGAAAAGGCCTTGTGCCTTCATTTGTAACAATTATTGCACTTCCGGGTATTGCTTCTTGCGAGCGTTCATTTAAAAATAACTCATTTGGATTTTTTACTTCAACCAATCCTTTTGTTTGCATTTCAAAAATTCCGACTTCAGATGTGTTGCCGAAACGATTTTTCATTGAACGCAGCATTCTGTAGGACTTGTATTTGTCTCCTTCAAAATATATAACGGTATCAACCATGTGTTCTAAAATTTTTGGACCTGCAATATTACCATCTTTTGTAACATGGCCGATTATAATAATAGTAATATTTTTAGTTTTAGCAATCTGCATCAGAATATTACAGCATTCTCTTATTTGAGAAACACTTCCTGCAGAGCTTGTTATTGTTTGAGAGTAAATTGCCTGAATACTGTCAATGACAATAGTGTCAGGTTTTATTTCTTCGATTTGTTGGCGAATACTTTCTAAATTTGTTTGCGGGTAGATATAAAGGTTTTCTGAGTTTACATCAAGTCTGTTAGCTCTAAGTTTTAGCTGACTAGCTGACTCTTCAGCTGAGACATATAGAATTTTTTGATTGTTTTTTGCAAGTTCACCGCTAGTTTGAAGCAGTATTGTAGATTTTCCAATACCCGGATCTCCTGCAATTAGCACTAACGAACCTTGAACCAGTCCCCCGCCCAAAATTCTGTCAAATTCAGAAATATTGGTGCTGACTCTTACTTCTTCTCCAATATGAATATCTGAAATTAGAGAGGGTTTTGTGTCATTACTGATACCTTGAGGTGACGTTGTTTGAGGCTTTATGTTTGATTGAATTTCTTCGGTAAAGCTTCCCCAGGAATTACATTCCGGACATTTACCAAGATAGCCTGCGGATTCATATCCGCATTGTTGACACACCCATTTAGATTTTACTTTTGCCATATATTAATTATAGTCCTTAATTTTTAGTACGTATTGTACAAGTGTTTATTTTTTTAGTTCTTTTATAAGTCCGCTTGCTTTTTTTATAAGGGTTTCATAATCAGAGTTGTTTTCTACAACGTAATCCCAGTCTTGAATATGATCAAGTCCTGTTTCTGTAATGTCGTCTTCTCCTACTAAGTTACCTCTGGTCATTCGAGTCTCTCTTGAAGCTTCAACCCTTATTGAAATTGCACCTGCTGATTTAAATACATCATATTCGTGAGGAACTCGAACGTCAGTAATCATTAAATTTCCATCTTGTTCAATGATTTTTTTTAGCCAATAATCAGGATGTTGTTCTCTACCCCAGTTACCTAACTTGATTAAATCAGGACGATAAACTGATTTATTTTGTTCAATTTGTTCGTATGTTAAACCTTTTTCTTTTCCATAAGTAAGTTTTATAATATCTCCAATAGCACATCGTCTGAATTCAGGCATTTGCTTTAGCATAATTTTTGCAAGTGTATCTTTGCCTGAGTATTGCTTACCTGAAAATATAATTATTTTATCAGCCATAAAAAATCCTTTTTTCTTATTTTAGCATTAATAGGTGAAGCTGTAAATGCAAAAGCCGATAAGGGGAATCGAACCCCTGACCTACTGATTACGAATCAGTTGCTCTACCATCTGAGCTATATCGGCAATAAGTTTAAATTTTATATTTCTGTGCTGCCAATTATTGATAGTATAACGAAAACTTTGGCAGTTATGATTATTCCTAAAATAAGTAAAATAAACCATAATCTAATCCAGTTTTTCTGGGTTTCATTGAATTGCTGTGTGCTTTCCCAAGTTTTTGATTCCCAGGCCCATTTATTTCCGGCAAAGCCAAACCAGATTGAAACAGCAAGTGGTCCTAATATTGGAATAATACAAGCAGGGAAGTACAAAAGTGTGATATATTTTTTGTGCATTATGCCCCAAATCCAGTTCATTAAAAAAGCACCCCAGTTGAAATGTCGGATTTCTTTCGGCAATGTTTCATCTTTTTGAATCCATTCTCCGCAGAATTTACATTTTTTTGCTGTTGCACTAATTTCGGCTCCGCAATATTGGCAAATTATATTTTCTGTATTATCCATAAAACTCTTCTCCAATTACTTATTGTGCTTTTATGATATAACTTTGCTAATATGATGTCAATTAAATTTTTTTGAACAATATATTACAAATTGTAATATATTTTATTTTTTCTAACAAGTTTTTTAATATTTAAGTATTATAACAATAGAATAAGGATGGCATAATATGATAAATTTTCAAACAATTTCTTTAAAAGGACTGAATAATACATTACAAAATTGGCAAAACAGTACTCAAATGCAAACCAATCCAATGAATACCTTAGAACGTTCTCCAATGAATGACTCAGTATCTTTTTCAGGTAAACGTCATCATAAACCTGTTGATGAAGATAGAGTTTATGATTTGGAAGATTTAGAAGTTGTTGAGGCTGAACCTTGTGATATGTCTGATGAAGATATGGAAATCTTAGAAGTTGACAATGATAGCTATCCTGAGGTTATGTCTCTGGATGAAGAAATAGCCAGAAGAAAAGAAGAACGTGAAGAATACGAAAGAAGAAGACAAGAACAGTTAGATATGCAGCTTAATGACGATTTGATTATGTATGGAGTTGTAATGCCTGAATTGATGAGAGCTTCTGAAATAGAAGATGCATCAATTCAAACTTTGGATGAAGCTGAAGATGTTCTTGGCGATTATAGTGATTTTGCTCAAGATTTAGATCAGCAGGATATGGATGCCGGTTTTGATGATTTCGGACTGGTATAATTATTTATAAACCCAGTATTAGTTTATTTAAATTAGCGGACATATTCATTGCGGTATAGAAAGAATTCTGACTTTCTTTTGTTGCATTGTAATCTCTTTTGATTTCATTTAATTCGGCTTCATAATTATTTATATCTTTGCCTTCGTTTTTTTGAGCCTTGATGACAGCAGAAAGTTTTTCAATTATTTCATTTGTGCCTGCAGAAGAGGAGATATTTACTCCAAGTTTTATTGCAAGATTTTTTGCATTAGATAGAACTTCGAGTTCTCCGGGGCAGGAATTTGTTTTGCTGTTGTTAACAGATTGTTGAATTTCCAGCTTTTTTAAAATAGCAGATATAATTCTTTGGGCTTCAGCTTCAGAGGAAACTGTGCTTGGGTCAATACCTAGTTCACGAAGTTTCTTTTTTGTTTCTTCGCTTAAATTTGATGCATTTAGAGGTATAAACCAGCTTGTTGATTGAACTCCGTTTATAGACATAAATACAGACCTTTCTTGGTATTGTTTTAATGTTTATTTACCCTAAGTCAACAAATAATATAACGGAATAATTTTTATAAACTTTAATTTCAAAACACTTGCAAAAATAATAAAACAATGTTATACTAGAGATATCAAAAAAGATATACAATATTTAGAAAT
>CABRZP010000017.1 GCA_902475545.1 uncultured bacterium | reverse complement strand
ATGCATCTCAAAGAAACCGCACAGTATTAAAACAACTAACCCCAACCCAAAAAACAGCCCTAGGAGCCAAACCTCAAAACACAACCAGAACAACAAATAGTGTAATTCTTAAACAATTGTAATCACAAATAAATTCTCCCACTGCGGAGAACAAGACTTACCTCGCATATTTTATGCACCCAAATCCCCCGCCGAGCTTTCTCATCACTCGACGGGGGCGGGGTTCTCAAAAAAAACAAGGAACCCGAATTCCGAGTTCCTTATTTTTATTTATGATGATTTTGTAATTATTTTACTAATTCACCAACGGCTTTAAACATAGCCATACGTTTTGCAGCATCAGATTCTGCTTGAGTATAAAGTTCTTCAGCAGCTGCAGGGTTAGTTTTAAGTAATGACTTATAACGACCTTCAGATCTGATGAAGTCTTGGTAGCTTCCACTTGGTTCTTTTGCATCCCAAGTAAATGGTTGTTCATTTGCAGGGTTGTATCTGTAAAGTGGGAAGTAACCAGCTTCTACTGCACGTTTTTGTTCTGTTTGAGTTTTACTCATATCGATACCATGTGCAATACATGGTGCATAAGCAAATATGATTGATGGTCCATCGTATGCTTCAGCTTCTTGGAATGCTTTTAGAGTTTGAGCTCTGTCAGCACCTAAAGCTACTGATGCAACGTATACATAACCATAAGACATACTCATTAAGCCCATGTTTTTCTTGTATGTACGTTTACCGCCTGTAGCAAACTTCGCAACAGCACCGGTTGGTGTAGATTTTGAAGCTTGACCACCTGTATTTGAGTAAACTTCGGTATCAAGAACAAGGATATTTACGTTTTTGTTTTGAGCAAGAACGTGGTCAATACCGCCGTATCCGATATCGTTAGCCCATCCGTCACCACCGATAATCCATACAGATTTATCAGTGAAGTAGTCTTGAAGTTCTCTAACTTTTGCTAAATCAGGACAGCCGCAGTCTGCATATTTAGCAAGAACTTCTTTAGCTTTATTTTGAGCAGCAACAGCTTCTTCTGTTTTAGAATTTTCGAAGTGAGCCATAGCACCTTCTAAAGCTTCTTTTAAGTCTGCCGGAGTTTTTTCATTTTCAAGAACTTTAGCTACATAAGTTTTTAAAGTATCTCTGTTAGAATCAACTGCTAATCTCATACCGAAACCAAATTCAGCGTTATCTTCAAATAATGAGTTAGCCCAAGCTGGACCTCTACCTTCCTTGTTAGTTGTGTAAGGAATTGTAGGGAATGTACCTGAGTAAATTGATGAACAACCTGTTGCGTTTGCAACGATAACATTTTCACCAAATAGTTGAGAAACTAATTTAACATAAGGAGTTTCACCACAACCTGCACAAGCACCTGAGAATTCAAATAATGGTTTTCTCAACATAGCACCTTTGATAGTTTTTGTAGTGTTTTTACCCATTACATTATCAGGTAATTCATCAAAGAATTTTTCATTTTCAAGTTCACAATTTTCAACTTCTTTTTCTATAGTTGACCAAGTTAGAGCTTGTTTTTCAGGGTTTTTGTTTGCCGGACATTGGTCTAAGCAAACACCGCATCCTGTACAATCTTCACAGTAAACTTGAACTTTGAATTTTTCGCCGTTAGCGTTTGGTCTAGCGTCAATTGCGTTGAATGATGCAGGTGCATCTTTCATGTTTTCAGCTTCAACTAATTTTGTTCTGATTGCAGCGTGTGGACAAGCTGAAGCACAGATGCCGCATTGTAAGCAGTTTTCTGAATTCCAATGAGGAACACGAGGAGCGATACCACGTTTTTCTAAACAAGCTGTACCTGTAGGAATTACACCATCAGATGACATAGCTGAAACAGGGATATCATCACCTTTTTGTCTCATGGAAGGTTCAATGATTTTCTTAGCGAAGTCAGAAGCATCATTAGAAATTAATTTAACTTCATCAACACATCCAACACCGTCTAATGTTGCAGGAACCGGAACTTCTTCAGTTGCGTTAACTGCTGCATCAATCAATGCTAAGTTCATGTTAACAACATCATCACCTTTTTTCTTGAAGGTTTTCTTAGTCATTTCTTTCATACCTTCAAGAGCTTGTTCAAACGGAATGATTCCTGAAACTTTGAAGTAAGCAACCATCATAACTGTGTTTGCACCTTTACCTCTTAAGCCAGGTTGTTCTTTGATAAGTTTTTCAGCATCTACATTGTAGAATTTGATTTTCTTATCGATAATAGTTTTTTGCATATCACGAGTTAAGTGAGCAAAAGCTTCTTCTTTTGAATATGGAGAATTCAATAAGAATGTTCCGCCTTCTTTAATACCTTTTAATAAATCATATCTGCCAATGTATGCATGAGCTGAGCAAGATACAAAGTCAGGAGCTGTGATAAGGTATGTAGATTTGATGTGTTGATCTCCGAATCTCAAGTGAGAAACAGTTACCCCAAATGATTTTTTAGAGTCATAAGCAAAGTATGCTTGAGCATCTTTGTTTGTATATTGACCAATAATTTTGATTGAGTTTTTGTTAGCACCAACTGTACCATCTGAACCTAAGCCCCAGAACATGCAGTTTGTAGTACCTTCAGGTTCAGTAACGATATGTTCTTCAATTTTTAAAGATTTATGAGTTACGTCATCTTCAATACCAACTGTAAATCCATGGAAACCATTGTTTTCAGAGTGCTTATAAATAGCAAGAACCATTGATGGAGTGAATTCTTTAGAAGACAAACCATAACGTCCGCCGATAACTCTAACGTCTTTACCTGCAACAGCAGCAGTAACATCCATGAATAAAGGTTCACCGATTGAACCAGGTTCTTTAGTTCTGTCAAGAACTGCAATACGTTTAACAGAAGCAGGAAGAGCTTCATTGAAACGTTTAACATCAAATGGTCTGTATAATCTTACCTTAACCAAACCGTATTTAGTACCACGTTTAGCGTTTAGGTAAGTAATAGTTTCTTCGATAGTTTCACAACCTGAACCGATAGCAACGATAACGTCAGTAGCATCAGGAGCACCAACATAATCGAACGGATGATATTGTCTGCCTGTTACAGCTGCAACTTTATCCATATATTCTTGAACGATATCTGGAACTGCATCATAGTATTTGTTAACTGTTTCACGACCTTGGAAGTATACGTCAGTGTTTTGAGCACCAACTTTACATACAGGAGCTTCAGGTCTTAATGCACGATTTCTGAATTCTTCAATATATTTTGGTTCAACTAATTTTGCAATATCTGCATAATCGATTTCTTCTATTTTGTGAATTTCGTGAGAAGTTCTGAAACCGTCAAAGAATTGAAGGAAAGGAACTTTAGCTTTATAAGTAGCTAAGTGTGCAACTAAAGCTAAATCCATTTCTTCTTGAACAGAGTTTGCAGCTAACATAGCATAACCTGTATTACGGCAGCCCATAACGTCAGTATGGTCACCGAAAATTGCTAATGATTGAGCTGCAAGAGCACGTGCTGATACGTGAATTACGTGAGGAAGCATTTCCCCTGCAACTTTGTGCATTACAGGAATCATCAATAATAACCCTTGTGATGCTGTGTATGTTGAAGTTAATGAACCTGCAGCTAATGAACCGTGAACTGCACCTGCAGCACCTGCTTCAGATTGCATTTCTGCAACTTTTACTTCTTTACCCCAAATGTTTTTCTTACCTTGAGATGCCCATTCATCAATCCATTCACCCATTGTAGATGACGGAGTGATAGGGTAGATTGCTGATACTTCGCTTAATGCGTACGCAATATGTGCCGCAGCGTAGTTACCATCAACTGTTATTGTTTTTGGCATAATAATTAACCCTCCTTATTTATGCTCTATCCTTAATTAGTAACTGTACCCCTACATGATAATACAAACATAATGATTTGACCAAATTTGCAGCTTGTAAATTTATGTTACAATTTGGACGATTTTTTGTTTTTTGTGTTAAATTTATTTGTTCACGGACGTTGACTAACGAGGCAAAGAAAGGTTGAATATATGGACGTTAGATTTTTACCTCAAATTTTTCCAAAATTTAATTTTAATAATAGTAATAAATATAATAATAAATCGCATAACAGTACTGTTATGCCTTCAACCCTTTCAGGCTTGAAGGCAGATACAATATCCTTTTCTGGAAATCCGATTAAACCTGCAGTAATTTCTTTTAAAGAAGTTATTGCTGACGGATATCAAAAAAAAATCCCGTTATATCAAATATTGGGAAAGAAATTTATTCTAGTTTTAGATAGTATTGCTACTAAGTTAGAAAGTTATGGTGTACATTTTGACTTGGAATATTGTGAAATTAATCCTGTGAAAGGTCTTAAATCTTATTTGTCTAAAATGAGAAGATCAGGTGAGGTTTTGGATAAAATCAGAGCAACTATGTATATGGATGATCCTTATGATATGAATATTCTGGGTAATTATATTCTTCCTGAGTTAAGAGGCTGTGGTTATGAAATCAGAGGCTTGGAAAAAGGGGCAAAGAAAAAATCAAAAAATCCTGTTGTTGATTTTGATATAAGACTAGACGGAATTACGCCAAAACAAACTGAAGTATTAGAAGAACCTTTAAGAAATTTGATTAGTGGTCCACAAAAATCAGGGTATGAAGATATTCAAATGCGTTTAATTGATACTACTGCTTCTGCTAAAAATCAAGTTCCTCATGAATTGTTAATTCTTTTTGGTAAGAATACAGCGATGGCAAAGCATGACGAATCTTATTATGTATTTGATATAGTTAGAGAATTATCACACATGCATATTATGGATATTCCAGATGAGGTTGTTTTTAAATCTCCATTAAATAGTGCAAAATCATCATTTAATCTAATTCGTTCTCAATTAAATGCTAATATTTCAAATCCGTTATTCTATAATGCTAAAAAATTAGATTATGAACATAATCCTGCGGGGCAAATTCCTGTACAGTTAAGCGAAGCTACAGCTCAATCCTTAGAAACATTAATAGTTTGTTTAAGGGAAGATACAATGAAGTATTATAAATTAGAAATGGCTAAAATAAATTCTAAAGAATATCTTCCAACTATCAAAAAATTAATTCGTCAATCTGCGGCTTTCAAGGCTCGTGAAGATAAACGTATTTTACCAGCGGATGTCGCTGCCAAAAAAGATGAACTTATTGCAAATCTGAAAGAGCATAAACGTGAAGATTTAAAAACTATAGCTGACTCAAGAGTTCGTTTAAAAGAAACAATTGCAAAATATAGTGAACAGAAGCCAACTGATACTAAAGTTGAATAATTGCAACACATTCAATATGGTAGGTATGTGGAAACATATCAAAAGGTTGAATTGATTGGACGGAGCATCCTTTCTCTGTTAAGTACTTTAAGTCACGAGCAAGTGTAGCCGGATTACAGCTAACATATATTATTGTGTTCTTACACAGTCTAAATGCTTCATCTAATGATGTGTTTGTGCAGCCTTTTCTTGGCGGATCAAGAATGACTACATCAAATTGTCGTTTTTCATTTTTGAAGAATTCTGCTGCATCTTCATTATGGATTTCTAAATTTGTTATGTTATTATTTTGAGCTGTAATTTTTGCTAGGCTGCAAGAATTTTCATTTTCTTCTACACTTACAACTTTTTTGCAGACATCAGAAACACAAATTCCAAATGATGTAATTCCTGCATAAGCATCTAAAACTAATGGAGATTCAAATTTATCTTTAATATAATTTTTTACGTATCTAAAAATGTTTTCGGCACTTTTAGGATTTATTTGGAAAAAGGTGTCGGCACCTATTTTAAAAGTTTTATCAAGTATTTCTTCGGTAATAAATTCTTGTCCGCAAATACATTCTGTTTTTTTACCAAGAATGACATTTGTTTTTTGGGGATTAAAATTTACGCAAACTCCTTTTATATTAGAAAATTCATCAAATATACATTTTGCAAAATCGTTTAATCTTTCAAATGTCTTTGTTGCATTAACAACAAGCACTACCAGTTTATCATTATTTTTTGCGGAACTTCTAATTACTACATGTCTTAAATCTCCGGAGTGTTTTTTCTCAATGTAGCCGCTTATGCCATAATCAAAGGCTTTTTGTCGTATAAATTCTATTATTTCATCACATTCTTCCGGTTGAATAGGACAATACTTTATATTTACAATTTCGTGTGTTTCAGGTTTGTAATAACCTGCCAGAATCCTTTTAGAATTCTTTGTCTCAGATATAGGGTATTGAATTTTATGACGATAGTTTTTTATTTCAGGAGATGCGATTGTCTTTGGTATACTAATATCAATACCTGCAATATTTCTTATTGTTTCTGCGACAATTCCTTGTTTAATATCGAGCTGATAGTCATAGTCAATAAATTGCAGCTGGCATGCTCCGCAAACTTTTTGTATCGGACACATTGGTTTTATTCTATAAGGTGATGGCTCAATTATTTCTACTAATTTACCTGTTGCAAAATTTTTATTTACCTTGGTGATTTTTATTTTTACTTTATCTTGAGGACAAGTATCTTTGACAAATATTACAAAGCCATCAATTTTGCATAGTCCGGCACCAAGATTTGTAAGTTTTTCTATTTCTACAATATATTCGTCATTTATTTTCATAATTTTATTATATATTAAATATTCTTTATAAATTCACATGCTGTTAAAAATATGTTATTATTGCAATTAATGTTATATTGGAGGAGAATTTTATGAAAAAAGTTATAGTATCTTTATTGGTTCTTATCCCAATGTTATGCGGTTGTACAAATATTGATACACAAATTACAATAAATAACGATAAATCAGCTTCTGTTGCATCATCACTTACTTATGATGGAAACCTTGCAAATCTTTCGGATGAGGTTTCTGCAACTGTTGTTGAGAATTATGATAAATTTTTAGATCCTATGTTTAAGGTAGAAAATGCTTATAGCTCTAATTTGTCTACAATTACTGCTGTTAAAAGTGTTAAAAATTTGGAAAAAACAGATTTGGATCTTTCCTCTTTAGGGTTTAAATCAAATTTGAAAAGTGGCAAATTTATTGAAATTAAAAAGAACTTTTTAATAACATCTTATAATGTTGATTTAACATACGACTATTCAAAACAAGCTGGAAGAATTGAAAAAGCTAAGAAAAAAAGTGCTACTAAAATCGCTGATAAAGGTTTAAATCCGGAATATTATCAAAAATATGGTGATTTAACAGAGTTGGAAACTGCTTCGGATAGAGAAGATTTTATTTCTAATTTAGATGAAGCAACAAAGGATTTTACAGAAAAAACTGCAAAAGAAGAAGCGGCAGAGCAGAATAATGTTAGTGAAAATAATTTAAAAATTTCGTTTAGCATAAAAACTCCGGCTTTTGCATCTTATAATAATGCGGATAGTGTTTCAGGAATGGTATATTCTTGGGCTATAGATAAAAATAAACCGGTTGAGATTAAGCTTCAATATGTTAGATATAGCGGATGGGCTATTTCATTTATGATTTTTGTGTTTATTGCTTTATTAGTTCTTCTCGCAAGAAAAATTGTTAAGCATGATGCTCAAAAACGTCCGGATTCGGGTAATAATGTTATTTAAATAATTAGGAGATTATTGTGAAAAATCTATTTTTTATTATGGCAGTGCTGTTAGTATTTAACAATATTGCAAGTGCTGCATATTGTCCTACGGCTGATGAATTTCGAGCTAAATCAAGATATTTTCAAAATAAGGCTTTAAATTTAATGTCTTCGCAATCTTCTAACTTAGATGAAGCGGAATCTTTATTAGATGAACAGGCTAGCTATCTGGATTCTTTGTATCCAAATTGTATGCAATATTTTAGAACTACTCCTAAACCTGATTGTGATAGATTAAATGTATTAACTACCGCATATTATATGCTGGATAAATCAAAACAGCCAGCAGCAAAAAATCAAATATATAACATGTTACTATCTCTTCCTGTGTCTTGTGAATCTGCAATTCAGGCAACTAAACTAATGATTAAATAATATTTTGCTAAAGATGAAAATTTTGCAACATAATAAAAATGTCATGCTGAACTTGTTTCGGCATCTTTACCTTATATTAATATTCTGAAATGAATTCAGAATGACAAAGTTTTTATTTTATCGTTGTGTAATATTTTATTTAAAAAGTCATTAAAAAAGAACCTTAACAGGTTCTTAATAAATGGTGGGTGTTGAGGGACTTGAACCCCCGACCCTCTCCTTGTAAGGGAGACGCTCTACCAACTGAGCTAAACACCCAATTAAACTATTTAATTTCGTTACTAGTGTGATTTGAAGTTTTCCCTCTCTTGAGGTTACCCTCTTTGCAAGATTTATAATACCAAGAACAAATTTTAATGTCAAGCATCTTGTTGAAACTTTTTTTTATTTTTTTCGTCATTAAAGTTAAGTAGTTAGTAAGTGGATTTATAAATATAGCGTGGAGGGTGTTGTGTCATTAAATTTAGAAGTTATTGATAATTTTAATGTTGATACTGATGAAAGTTTTGAAGATATAAAAACATTTAGTGCAATCGCACATGAGGAAGATGTTTTGCAGGTTTATCTAAAAGAAATAGGTAAGATTAAGCTGCTGAAATCTGATGAAGAACGTAATTTGGGCAAGTTGATAAAGGAAGATAAAGATGAGATTGCAAAACGAAAGCTTATACAAGCAAATTTAAGGCTTGTAGTAAGTATTGCAAAAAGGTATATAGGGCAAGGTGTGCTTTTTATGGATTTAGTTCAGGAAGGCTCTATTGGCTTAATTCGTGCAGCTGAAAAGTTTGATTATTCAAAGAATTTTAAATTTTCAACGTATGCTACATGGTGGATAAAGCAATCTATAATCCGAGCTATTGCTAATCATTCCAGAACCATACGTATACCGGTTCACATGGCTGATAAAATTCGTAAATATAAATCTGCCTTGTCTTATTTGTCAAATAAGCTTGACCGAACCCCAACCGATGAGGAAATGGCTGACTATTTAAAATTGAGTATTGCAAAACTAAGGAAAATAAAACAATCAATCATATTAGAACCGGTTAGTCTTGAAACCGCAGTTACAGAGGATTTATGTTTGGGGGATTATATTCAGGATAAATCGTGTAATTCACCTGAAGAGCAGACTCAAGATGATTTTTTGAAAATGGGAATTCCGGAATTATTTAATACTTTGTCTGATAGGGAAAAGTCAGTAATTTCTGCACGATTTGGTATTAATTCCGAGAAACCTAAAACGCTTGCTGAACTTGGTAGTCAGATGGGATATTCAAAAGAACGAATTCGCCAAATAGAAGAGGGGGCTCTTGTAAAAATGAGGAATAATTCAAAAGTGAAACATTTTAAAGATTACATAGAAAACTAGTTGTTATAATTCATCATTTCTCATCATGTCGGTAAATAAGGCGTTATTTACCGATTTTTTTATGCAAGCAATGATTTTGCAAATTCGATTGACTGTTCGTTTATTTCTCCGCCTGCAAGTTCTGCTAAAGCTTTTATTTTGTTATCTCCAGTCAGTACATATACTTCAACTTTTGTTTCATCTTCTTGAGATTTTCTGACATAAAAATGTTTATCTGATTTTGAAGCAATTATTGCCTGATGGGTAATAACTATGATTTGATGAGATTTGCTTAATTCTACAATTTCATCAGCAACGGATTGGGACGCTTTGCCGGAAATTCCTGTGTCAATCTCATCAAAAATAACAGTATCGATGTCATCATTTTGTGCAAATATTGCTTTTATGGCGAGCATTACTCTTGAAATCTCTCCGCCTGATGCAACTTTAGCAAGGGGTTTTAGGCTTTCTGAAACATTTGTTGAAATCATGAATTCAACATTATCAATACCGTTTGCAGAAAGTTCTTTTGGGGTTATTTGAATAGCAAATCTTGCTTTAGGCAGTTCTAAAACGGCAAGTTTATCTTGAATAAGCACTGATAAGACTTCAGCATAGTTTTTTCGATTTTCACTTATTTCGTTTGCTAATATTTTTAGTTCTTCTTTTTTTGTTGAAATCTCTTGTTCTAACTTATCTATATTTTGGGTTGAAAATTCAATTTGTGCTAATTCATCCGAAAATTTTTGGTAATTTTCAAGTACTGTTTCTAATGTTCCGCCATATTTTCTTTTTAATTTATCGAATATAAATAGTCTTTCTTGTATTTCATCTAAACGTTGAGTATCATTGTCAAGATTTTGGCTGTAGTTACGCAGAGTTGATGAAATATCTTTAAGATTTTCAATTGTATCAACAAATTGTTGGTTTATTTCTTCTAAATTTGAATCAAAAGAAGCGGCTTTGGACAAGTCAGCTTTAATCTTTGAAAGAGCTTCTAATATAGAACCGTCATCTCCATTTATTGCCCAGTAAGAGCTGCCGGTAAGCTCTTTTAGCTTTTCTGCATTTGCCAGTACTTCAAGTTCATTTGAAAGCTCTTCATCTTCGTTATTACTTTGAATATTAGCTTCTTCGATTTCATTTATTTGAAATTTTAAAAATTCAATTTGTGATTCTGTTGCATTTGCAGAATTTTTTGCTTCCTCCAATTGAGAAAGAAGGCTTTCATAGCTTTTAAATTCTTCTTTATATTTTGAAAGAGTTTGTCCGTATACATCTTTAGCGTAAGAATCCAAAAGATTGATGTGATATTGAGGTTGTAAGAACGTGTATGTCTGGTGTTGAGAATGAATATCCACAAATAGAGTTCTTAAACTTTTTAAAAGTTCTTGATTTACCATAGTTCCATTAATTCGTGAACGAACTGAACTTTGGGTAATTTCTTTTGTGATAATTATTTCAGAACCAAGATTGTCAATACCGTTTTCTTCAAACAGTTTTGACAAATCATGTTTTGTATTCTCCAGAACAACTTCAATTACGGCTTTATCGCAACCTGTTTTTATAACATCTTTTGATACTCTGGAAGAAAAAACTAAATCAATTGCATTTAAAAGTATACTTTTCCCTGCACCCGTTTCGCCTGTAATTATATTGAGTTTATTGTCGAAATTGGCACAAAGTTCGTCTATTAAAATATAATCTTTTAGCTTTAATTGTTTAATCATTTTTCTTAATTTGTATTATACGTTTGCTCCGCAGCATTTTTTATATTTTTTGCCGCTTCCGCAAGGACAAGGGTCGTTTCTTCCAATTTTTTGAGTTGTATCAATTTCCGGTCTGTTTTCGTTTTCTTCTATAATACCCAGAGTTCCGGAAAAAGCATTTGAACGATACAATACTGTAGTTGATGAAATAATTTTGTTATCAACATATCTTCTTTTATATTTTTTTAGTAATTCTTCAAGTGTATAGTTTTTGCCTAATACAGCATTAACGATTTCCATAAAGTTTTTATGTTTTGAAGCTACTAATCTGATTAGATTTGCCGAATACTTATCATTTTGTAAGAAGTATTTAATACAAGCATCATAATTCAGTACTTTTGTATAATCTTTTACTTCCAAAATTTTATTAAAAGTTCCGTAGAACGGAATAGCATATAGACCTAATTCTTCGTCATAGATAATACCTACATCGTAAGTTTCTTTGTGAGAAGAAAAACCTCCAAGAGAGTTTTCTAAGAAATTATCATAAGAATTATTGAATTCGGATACGTTAAAGAATTGGTAATGTTCCGGTTCCTGAATTAATTCTTTAAATTCAGCCTTTGTACCCTCTTCTGTGTAATCATTAAATATCCCGATTAAATCATCGGCAAATCTGTTTGTAGTAATAATTTCTGTAGTTCCGAAAAATTCAACAAATTTTTTGTAAATATCTGCAACATCTTCTTCAATCTCTTTTTGTTTATCAGGGTTGTCCAGGTAAACTAATTCCGGATTTTGAATAATTTTTGCTACAGCAAATCTGTAAGCATCATCTTTTCTTGAAGCCGGTAATACCCCTGAAATTTCAAGAAGGAAGTAATCTCCTTTAATATTAACTATTCTTGCAATAATAAAGTCACCTGCACCAATGCCTCTGAATGCGGTCATTTTCATTAGAGAGGTAATCATATATCTGCGTTCATTAACTATGTTTAAGAGGTCAAAACCTGTTTTAGTCACTTTTTTGATTTCAAATACAGAAGAAATGGAATTGTTTATCGCTTCAACAATGTCTTTTGTATCTTTGTCTAATCCCTTAGTGTTTTCTAAATATAATTCAGGAATACTTTTCATATCTTCTCCAAGATTTCGTTCAAGGATATATGTAAAGCATGCTGTCTGCAAAGGAACAGGATTTCTGCTATTTGCACCTATAGTTTGTATATATTCATTGAAGTCTGCTTTTATTTCTTCATTTTGTTGTATAAAGTTTGCGATATTTTTTATAATACCATTTATAAAATCCATACGTTCTTGAATATTCATGTTTTCTCCTCTTGTCTAGTTTCTTTAAGAATATAATTAATTTTAAATTAATCAAATATATTAAGTTCTTGAACTGTTATAGTAATACTCTACGACTTAATCCGTAAGTTTAAAGTCCCCATTCTTCTTAATATGCTCAACTAATCCGCCATCCTCAAGTAGTTTTATCATAACAGGCGGAAGCGGTTCTATTTGAATAATTGTTCCATTTGTAAGGTTTGTAATAATACCTTTTTCTATATCAAGTTCTAATTCATCACCTTCGTCTATAGAATCAGTGTCACATTCAATTGCAAGTAGTCCGATATTTATGGCATTGCGGTAAAAGATTCTTGCGAAAGATTTAGCTAATACTGCACCAACTCCTGCGATTTTCATGATAAGTGGTGCATGCTCTCTGGAAGAACCCAGACCAAAATTACTTCCGGCAACAACAAAATCACCTTTTTTCATTCTTGTTGCAAATGTTTCGTCTGCATCTTCAAGCACATGTTTGGCAAACTCATTTAAATCAGACCTCAAATGGTATAATCTACCCGGTGCAATGTGGTCTGTTGAAATGTTATCTCCGAATTTGAATGCTTTTCCCTTCATCTTATTATCTCCTTATTTATTATTCTAATACTAACGCAAAAACAAAATCTATGCTATAATGTAAATAAAAGAGGGCAAGTATGTATTTCAATAGAAAATGTAAAATTACTTTTATATCTCATGGTGCAACAATTTATTCAGAAGAAGGTAGATTTTCTGATGCGGGAAATTATCCCCCATTGTCTGAACTTGGCGTGGAAGAAATTGAAACATTAACTAAATATTTAAAAGCTCGAGGCGTTAAAAATGATGTTATTTATACTTCGCCATCTATTAGAACTATACAATCAGCTATGATGATTTCAAAATTGTTTAAAAAGGATTATGTTGTTCTTGATGAATTGAAGCAAAGATCTTTTGGGGATTGGAACGGTCAAACTGTATCACAGATTTTAAAAAAATATCCTGATGGATTTGCGGATATTTTGGCAAATCCGGCTACCGCTCCTGATAATGTTGAAAATTCAGTTGATTTTATTGAACGTGTAAAAAAAGTAATTGATGATGTTGTGGAACAAAATATTGGAAATCGTATTATTATAGTTACTCATCCCGATATTATTCAAGCTGCTATCTGTGCTGCTCTTGATATTTCAGCAGATAAACTTCCAAAAATATTTATAAGAACCGGTAGTGCTACTCAAATTAGTTATTTCGAAAACTGGGCAAGTCTTGTATATTCAGATCATGTCCCTCTTTAATTGGAAGTTAATTTTTTATTTTCCTCAATTAAAAATTGTTTTCCTGGTTTGATATCAATAAAATCCCAAGGTAATTCTTTATCAAAAGAGTAGTTTTCAGTTGCATAATAATCAGTGTCAATATTGAATTCCCGTGCACATTTTTTGAATGCTCCGAGTTTTCCGCCTTGCTTGTATACCGCAATTAAATAGTCTGTAAGTTTTGCATCTCCACGGGATAATAATGCTTGATAATAATCCCATTTCGCACTTGATATATTTGATTGAATTCCCAGTTTATGTAATTCTTTGCGTAAATAATTTGATTTTTCTTCAAGCGATTTTGCATTTTCTCTTCCAAACCATTGGAACGGAGTATTTGCTTTTGGAACAAATGTTGAAAAGCCAAAAGAAATTTCAAAACCTTTAAACTTTTCTTTAATGCGTTTTGCAAGGTTAATAATTTCTTGAACATCATCCATTGTTTCTGTTGGAAGTCCAAGCATTCCGTAAAATTTTATTCCTTTTAATCCGCATGCTATAGCGACTTCTATCGCTTTGTATATTTGTTCTTCTTGTAAGTTTTTATTGATAACTTTTCTTAGACGTTCACTTCCTGCTTCTATAGCAAGTGTCAGGTTCTTTTGTCCTGCGTCTACCAAGGTTTGGACTATTTCTGGAGTGAATGAATCAATCCTTAATGATGATACGCTCATTTCAATTTCTTCACCATTGCGTATTTTTTTATCAATATATTGACATACATCTTTAAATCTTGGATGAGCAGTTATCTGAGCTCCGAGAAGTGCTATTTTATTTGTATGTTTTAATCCCAGTTCAATTGCATCAATAATTTGTTCATAACTTACAAATCTTATTGGTAGATTCATATAAGATGCAAGACAAAATGCACATCTGTTAGCACATCCTCTTTCAACTTCCAGAATAAATGTATTCGGGAAAAATGCGTTTTCGCTGATAATAGGTGTATAAATACATTCAGTTAGCTTTTTGGTAACTTTTTTTACTGTATTTTGTTGTATTGAGGGTACATAGATTCCTTCAATTTTACTAAGAATTTCAAGAATTTCTTGTTTTGATTTATCTTGGTTTTTACAACATATTTTTACTGCTTCAAAATTTGCTTCTTCACCGTCACCTATTACCATAAAGTCGAATATTTCTTTATAAGGTTCAGGATTAGATGTTATAACCGGACCGCCTGCAAATATTATCGGATCAGTATCTTTTCTGTCTTTAGCTTTAATTTCGTAATTGTTTTTCTCCAGAAATGCAAATATTTGCAAAAAATCCAGGTCAAATGTAAATGATACCCCAACTAAGCTGATTTGGTTTCTATAAATTTCTGTAGTTTTTGTATCAGAATAAATTCTTTCAATATTAATATTAGGTAATAAATCAATTGCCCGATAAAGCCATAAATACCCTAAGGATGACAACGCGAATGCTTCGGGACCGGGAAATAGGAACCACATGTTATAGTCGTAGTCCTTTTTTGGTATTCTATCATATAAAACTATTTCATTACTGCTGTTCTTCAATCTGATTACCTAATTCCTTTGAATTTATAGGGGTTAAATATAATTCATCAATTAATACGCATATTGTTGCAGCGATTGCCGGTGATAAGATTACTCCCCATACGCCTAAAAATTCTTCAGCTGCAAATATTGCAACCATAATTGTTATAGGGTGCAGCTGCATAAATTTGCCAAATAAGAATGGACGTATCATGTAATTTGATATCTGCTGTATAACCAGGAACAGAATAATAGACAGAATTATTTTTACCGCTCCTAACGGGAATGCAATTGCAACCATAACAACAATAGCAATAGTTGGTCCAAGTACAGGGATAATTTCGCAAATTCCGGCAATTAAGCCTAGCAATACAGGGTAGTCAATTCCAAGAATTGCGACTTCAACGGTTACCATAACACCTACGGTTACCATTGATAAAATTTGAGCTCGAACGTAATTACCTACTTTATTGGTAATATTATGCAAAATATATCCGGCTTTATCTTTGAAATTTGGTGGGAAAAATTCTATAAACTTATCTCTTAAATATTGTTTATCTACAAGTATATAATATATGAACATTGTAAGTGCTAATATTACAAATATTGCTTGTCCTGCCGCCATTGTGAAGTTCAATGATTGGCTGAATAAGTTTTGTGCAATATTTGAAGATGCATTGGCTAAATTTTCTAATGGAATTAAATCCGCAATAGTATGTCCGTATAGCTTTGAGTGTGTGATAAAGTTATATAAATTTGCTGCTTTTTGTGGCATTATTGAAATAAATAATACAATTTCTTTGTAGCACATAACAATAATTGGTAAAATTAGTGCAAATAAAGCAATTATTGATGTTAAAACTATAATTGATGCTGATAATGCTCTATTTTTAATTTTTTCTTCAAGCTTGTTTACAAATGGGTTAAGTGCTGCTGCTAAAACATAAGATGCAAATAAAATCATTAATAATCCATACATTTTAGGTATTAATAATAATATTACTACTGCAAGTATAGTAAATATTATCATTTTTGCATTAAAAAATTTTTTCAGCATCACATCTCCTTTGTTTCTGCATTATGCCTATTAACAGTAATTCTTGTTTATATTACTGAAAAATTAAAATATTTTCAATAGTAAATTGTTCTATTTTTTATCTCATGCTGACTTTAAAACTATTGTCATGACATGGTTTTGACTTGTTTTGTTAATATTTTTATCTCTTAATTTGTTAATTTGCAATAACCTGAAAATCGTTGCTATAATTGATTATACAAGTAAGTATATAAAAAGTATATATTATATTATTGGTTAATTTTGTAACATTTCTTAATAAAACGACGCAAAAAAGGCAATTATCAAGAAAACAAATACTTTATATAATTACGAGGACACTAACACAAGGATACGAGTACAATGGGTTTCTTACTAGGAGCATTTGGAAAATTATCAGCGGGCAGTCGCTTAAGACAGCTACAAGCCCGTATGATGCGCATCCAGTCTAGAGCTAGACGGGTTACTCGTGATGTGGCCAAAATGGAGAAGATGATTGATCGTCAAGAAAAATACGAACTCAATTCTCTAAAAACTATGAGTAATAGCTCCATCAATATGATGCAAAATTCTATTACGATGGGTGCTTATGGTAGAATTTCAGATATTGTTGGTAAAATGCAAAATGGTACTCAGTTAACTACTGAAGAACAAAGTCAATACAGTAACATTATGGCAATGGCTAATCAACAAATCTCAACACAAAAAGCATTTGCAGAAACTCAAATGGCTGAAATGCAGCAACAAATTCAAGATAAATATGAATCAATGCGTGAAGCAATGCTTGAACCTCTTAAAGATGAAGAAGAATTATTACAAACAGAAAAAGATTCTTTGGAATCTCAAATCCAAATCGCAGATGCAGATTACAAAGCTTGCAAAGAAATGGAAAAAGCAGATGCGAAGAACCTCGCTCCAAACTACACAGGTCAAGGTTAATAAATGGTTTAATAATACAAAGCCCTCAGGATATCCTGAGGGCTTTTCGATTGTATAGTTAAATATTTAACCGTTTTGGTTGAATTTGAATACTCTTTCAATATTTTTGTTAATTACAGTTTTAATTGATTCATATTCTGTTTGTAGAGCTGTGTGTTCTGTATCGATATTTTTAAGTTCAATATCATAGATGCTGTCTTTTGCATTGATATCATTCATAGCTCTTGAATATTCTGCTTCAGCTTTTGCAACTGCTGCATCATTATCAGTTTGTTCAGTGATTTTTGAACAAGTTTTGTAGTCAATTGATTTCCAGTTGTAAGTTTTATCAACTTGCTCAACTGTAACAATACCTGTTTCTAATGCAAATTCCATCCATTCTGGAGAAGAAGCAAGACCATTTTCAAGAGTTTTGTAACCTTGTTTCATTCTATTGAATAAATTTGTATACCATTGAGCTTTAGCATCAGCGTTTCCGGTATTGCCAGTATCATTTTCATCAATCCAAGCGTATTTAGGTTCGCCGGTTTCGCTAATCATATTTTTAATAATGAAATCGCTTACAACTGTTTTGAACTCTGATGTCATTGTAATTGCACCGTTATTTAACAACGGATTATCCGGATCTTCTGTAGAATAAACACTGCCGCCAAGAAGTTTCATTAGAAAATCCAAATCGGTTAAATCAGTTGGAACTATTTTACCATCTGTAATTAATTGTCTTAATGGTGAAGTATAATCTGTAGTTCCTTCTTTTGCATCAATAAATTTAAGAAATTCATCTGCAGATTTATCATAATTATTCATTAATTCTTGCAATTCTTGTTTGGTATCTGCATTTATATTATTCCAATTTAACATATCTCTTAAAAATTTTTCGACATTAATTCCACCTGCTGAGCAGATTAGGTCGGTAACTGAAGCGAACATATCATTGAAAAATTCTTGTATTTTACTAGGGTCTCTAAATGTTTCAGTTACTGTTTCAGTAATAATTGGGGTTCCTTCATCGTCTAAACCGTCATATTTAAATTTTGATAGGTATTCAAAGTCTGTAGAAGGTTGTTTTACTTGTATTGCATTAATAGCATCTTGTAAAGATGTAAATGTATTACCTGCCGGAGTGCCTAATGAAGTTACTGTTTCATAGTGGTATTCTTCAACATCATTACCATTTTCGTCTTTAGAATAAACGTATCCAGGAGTTTTGCCTTCTTGAGCTGCATCATTTAAATAAGATATAGTCCAAGAATTTCCGTTACCTGAAATTTGTACTTCATTATCTAATGTGTAGGTATATTTTGCAATTTTATAGCTACCGTCGCTATTTTTTAAAGGTTCACCATTAGAATCTTTTTCATATTCATAGTCATAAGTGCAAGGAACAGAACCTTCTTGTGTATACGTAATACCTTTTTTGTATGGGAATGTTGATTGAGCGGTTGCTTCTGTAATTGAACTATAAAATTCGCTAAGAATAGCAATTGTATCTTTTGTTAAATAACCTTTAGTATTTAAATTATTAAGGCTATAATTTGATGTACCATCTATCATTTTATTTTTAAAATCGCTATAATTGGTAATACCTAAATTAATAGGTTCACCCAATCCATATGTTATATATTGGTTCATTATTTTTGTTGCTGTACTTTCTAATTGTTTAGAATATGAACTATAGCTGTTGTATAATTTTTCATATTGATCCATTTCAACTGAATGTTCGTAGCTGCCATAAGCTTCGTACATTTCTTGAAGATCTTCTACATAAATACTATTGAATGGTACAGGATATAAATCATTTACATAACTTCCATTTTTACCGCATAATTCTTCGAAGTATGTAGTGTTATATTCTAAACCTTTAGATTTTAAGAATGCATTTAAGTTACCGTTAGCATTTTCAAATGCAACTGCATCATTTTCATTTACTAATATCATGCCAGCAGCATTAGCTAAGCCATATTGATTATTATACTGGCTGTATCCTGTTAAAGCGTTAAAAGTTAACAATTGAGATTGTTCTGCACCTGTTGAATCATAGTTTGTGAACATTAAACTAGCTTGATTCAAAGCATTAACATAGTTTTCACTTGCTTGGGAACTTTGAGTAGCCAAACGCATTTTAGCATTATTGATGGTTTGTGATCTTAACTCATTATCAGCTAGTCTAGCAGTAATTGTTAATAATCTTGCTTGTGAAGCTGCCAATCCCATAGTAAGTCCTTTCAATTTCCTTGTAACTTTTTTCTTATTCAATTAATCGGCTTATTTTCTTTAATCTTTAATATTTTGAGGCATATTGTTAAGTTTTTGTTACAATTAAATTTTATTTTAAATTTTACTACATTACCCTCTGACTATTCTCCCAATGAATTTAATTCAGGGTCCCATTTTGCTTTTAAGATGCTGAAATATGTTCCGCATGACTCCTTGATGGGGGAGACACTGCCAGTAATGTTGGAGGTCTTTGTTTGTCAGTCGGATTGGTAGAACCCTCACCCCTGTCCTCTCCCTAGGCGAGGGTAGTTATATACATAAGAAAAGAGCAGATATTTCTGCTCTTTATTTATCATCCATCATTATTGTTTCGTTTTTTTAGCACACAGAAGCAAATGAGCCACCTGATGAGCAACTGAATGATCCTCCGCCGCAATCAAATGAACTTCCGCCGAAGAACCCACCGTCACCACCAAGAAATGCTACAGCTGCCGAAAAATTGCTCATAAATCCACCATCTGAATCTGTTTCAGAATAGTCATAATTTGCATACATTGCATAATCTACAGCTACGGGATTTGAAGAAATATATGTATCATATTCACCCATTGTTAACAAACTTTTTGCATCACTCATGCTCATTGCTAAAATTCCTGAATTTTCAACAGGTTGATTTTTTACAGTAGAACTTTTGCTTGAAGCTTTTGTTTTTGCTGCTTGTTCGCCGAATAGTAATATCATTTGTCTCTCCTAATATCTCGTATTCTCTACACCTATATAAAGTTTTTATTTTTTGTTCAATTTCAGCATGGATTATTTTTGTTACAATACTTAACTATTTTATTAAAACTTTTGACCTATTCATTTAAACCCATGGATTGATGTACATTTATTAAAATCGGTATAGCATAGATGTGTAGATTAGGGAGGAAGAGAAATTGAAAAAAATATTTTTAATATTCGGATTCTTAATTACATTTGTTATTACAAGTTCGCTTGTTTATGCGAGCGGTAATTACTTACATACTATTACTCTTGAAAAAAACAATATTGGTTATAATGTCATTCTTGGTTCAGATAGTATTGCAAAAGTTTCAAAAAAGAGTCCGTCTGATAATGAATTAGTTTTGGAATTATCTGGTATCACTTCATCTGATACTGTTAATGCTTTATACAAAGGTACTAACAATATTGATAATTTAGTTGTCGAAAATGTTGCACCTAATAAGATGAAAATATACATCAAAGCTGATAATGTAAAAAATTCATCAGTTATTATGGAGCCTGCTAATGGCGAAAGTACTATTGTTGGTGAAACTATACCTAAAGACATGCTGCTATGGTTTGGTTTTGTCTTAGCTTTGCTTGCAATAATTTTCAGAGTATCTAAAAAAATCTCAGAAGAAGATGATAAACTTTTAATTAAGAAAAGTATTAAAGACAGAGAGATTGAAATGTATAAGAGGTATTTAGCTGAAATTTCTTCAGACTCTACAAGTATCAATTCAACTCATGATTTGAGTATGAAGAAAATAATGAAGAAAATTGACAGACGAATAGATGAGAGACTGTCTGCGTCATTAAAATAAAGTCTTAAACCTCAATAAAACTTAAATATATCCCTAAAACATTTTATTTTTAAGCAAGTTTTTAACTTGCTTTTTATTTTTCAAAATACTTGGTAATAATGCGTTCAATTGTTTGAGCAGAATTTCCAGTTCCGTATGGATTTTGAGTTTTTAACCTTGATTCTTCTCTTGTCTTATCTAAAATTTCGGAACTTAATGAGATGATTTTATCACATTCTGCACCTACAAGAACCGATACTCCGGCATCAATACCTTCCTGACGTTCTGTTTCGTAACGCATAACCAAAGTTGGGCACCCGAAAGATGGTGCTTCTTCCTGTATTCCACCTGAATCTGTCAATATTAGTTTTGCATTTTTCATAAGATAAACCAAGTATGGATAATCCAGTGGCTTTAACAGGTGAACATTTAGATAATTTTGTAATCTACAGTGAATTTTATCTTTTACATTTGGATTTGGGTGAACCGGAATTACAAATGTGTGATCTGGATAGTTTTTTACAAGATGTTCTATTGCATCAAGTATTCTGTCTATTCTTTCACCGTGATTTTCTCTTCTGTGTGCAGTAATTAGCACCAGTTTATCATTTATTGGAATGTCTTTATTTTCAAAATATTCTTTAGCTAAATTCATTGTGTTTTCTGAAAGACAGAAAAGAGCATCAATGACAGTATTTCCTGTTATGTGAATTTTATTATCAGCTATATCTTCTTTTAATAATGCCTTTTTGTTTGTTTCTGTTGGTGCAAAATGCAGGTCTGCAACTCTTGACGTCATTTGTCTCATTACTTCTTCCGGAAAAGGTTCATATATGTCGTATGATCTGAGTCCTGCTTCTACATGAAATACCGGAATTTTATGATAAAAACTTGTTAAAGCTCCACATAGTACAGTCATTGTGTCTCCTTGTACTATTGTCGCATCAATTGTGTTATCTGCAAAAACTTTATCCAATGATGTTAGTATTCTTGCCTGAATTTCAACTAAAGATTGATTTGGTTTCATGCAATCAAGATTGATATCTGCTTGCAGATTAAAATAATTCAATGTTTGATTAGATAATTCTTTCTGTTGTTCTGTATTACAAATGATAACCCTGTATTTTTCAGGATATTTTTTTAATTCAAGGATTATCGGAGCTAGTTTTATGACTTCCGGTCTTGTACCAAAGACAAATAATATATTCTTCTTATTCATAAGCAAAGTTTAGTATAAAAATTGTACTTTTGCAATTAGCAATAATTATATTCCTTAATTATTCCGATAGGTAATTAAAATTTTTCTAAGCAATACTAAAATACACTAGAGGAGGTAATAATGTTAGACTTATTTGTTTTGGAAACCTGTCCATATTGCCGTAAGGTTATGGAGTTTATGAAGGAAAATAATATTACTTATAATAAATTTGATACATCTGATAGCGATAATACTTTAAGATTGTTAACTATAGGCGGTATTGATCAGGTGCCTTTTCTTTATAACCCTTTGACTAATGATAAATTATATGAATCAGACAAAATTATCGAGTATTTAAAAACTTATAAACAGGATTAATAATTATGCAAAATTATAATGATAATAATCATTTGTATCTTGATACCAATGAATGTACATCCAGAGGTGCATGTTCCGTCTCTCCAAATATATTTTTACTACAAGAATTGGTGATGTTTTTCTTGCAGCAAATTGCTTATTATGTCATGAAACTTGAAAGTCTTGGAGCAAATAATAAATCTATAAAATACGATATTATTAATGATATATCTGCTCTTGTTTCAATTAATGAATTTAATGAAGAACAACTATATTCCATGGTGATGAAAGAGTATTTTTTATTGGAAAATACCAGAGAAGCATATAAAAAACTTTCTATAAAGAAAAGTATGCCGTCAGTTATGCTGAAAAAATCAGTTAATATTGATAATTCAACCAAAATTTCAAAGGCAATTGCTGTAGGTGAAAAACTATTTTTATCCAGATATAAAAAATTATCAACAAGACAAAAAAATTTAATTGATATTCTTGAGATTGTAATAAAAAGTTGTGCTTCAAATTTGATAAATTTGAATGATATTGATTATTTTGATGATGAAATATATCACGAAATTTTATCAGCTTTAAATTTTTTAAATCAAACAAAAATGCAAGATAGAGAATTGTCTGATTATATCTCCAATTTAGCCAAAGCCGATTATAAGTTACAATTACAAATAAGTGGTTCGTTAATAAATAAATTCGGGCAAATTGATAATACGGAGGTTTCTTATTCTACACGAAAGGGGAAAGCTATTCTTGTAAGTGGTAATAATTTTGAAAATTTGTATGAAATATTAAAAGAAACTGAGGGTAAAAGTATTGATATATATACACATGCAAATCTTTTGATTGCTCATGCCTTAAAAAAATTTAAAGATTTTGAAAATTTAATTGGTCATTATGGTGATAAAACTGAAAATTCAATTTTGGATTTTTCAACATTCCCGGGTTCAATTCTTTTGACAAAAACTTCAAAAAAGAATTCTGAGTATTTGTATAGAGGGCGTTTGTATTCTTGTGATTATGTAGTGCCAAAAGGTGTTATTAAAATTGAGAATGAGGATTATTCCCAATTGATAGAGGCATCCTTGAATTCTAAAGGTTTTGCCAGAGGAAAATCAAAACCGTCTTCTAATATTGGTTTTAATGAAGATAAAATAACTGCCAAATTTCGAGAAATTGCTCATGATTTAAAGGTGAAAAAGTTTGAACGATTATATATAATTGGAATAAATCCATATTCTGAAGTTCAAAGAATGTACTTTAAAACAATGTTGGGTAGATTAAACGAGAATGAATATGCAATAAATTTTTCGGATGTATTTACTGATAAAGAAAACATATTATCAATAAATATTGGAAATTTTAGTCCGCTTGTTATTAGTTTATTATCAAAATTTTTTGCTGATTATCCTGTATCAAGTGATAATATATATTTTTTCTTTCCTACTTGTGATGTTTTAACAATTTCTAATATTATTACCTTAAACTCTGAGCGTGCAAAAAATATTTATATGGCTGATTGTTCTCCAACATTGTTAAATCCATCTATTTTTACAACTTTTAGAAAATTGTATAATGTAAAGTTAACAAATGATGTTTATCAAGATTTGTCAAGTATAAGACAAAAATAAAGCACTCAATTTATGAGTGCTTTATTTTTATAGTGAATTTGAATTTTAAGCAATTCTTTTTGGAGCTGAAAGTTTGTCATGAACCCAAGATGCTGCTCTTGCTGCTAAGCCCATACAAACTGCACCGCCTAAATATGTTAAGAATGCTTTACCGTGCATTTTGTTTAAATTTTTATATGCTTCAGGGTTTAATAAAGGTTTTGCCATTTTTGCACCTTTGATAGATGCTAAACCTTCTTCTGCTAATAGAGGAATGAAACCTGCAAATGCCAGTTTACCTGCATTATTTTTAATAAATGTTGTTGTTCTGTCTATAATTCCGTTAGGTTCTTCCCCTTCAGCTTTTTTACGTTTAAATGCACCGATTAATAATGCCGCAGAAGCTAAGATTACACCCGGTTGTCTTAGTTTTGCTAAAATTTTACCAACGCCTTTTGTGTTAGCGTTTAAGGCATGTCCCATTTCATGGAATGTTGCACCGGACATTTTTTCACCACTTACAAGAATTTTATTTGAATTAGGGATAAATGCTGCATTATTACCTTCTTTTAATGTATTAATTTGCATTTCTAACATTGAAGTAACAGGATCTTTTAATTTTTTAGGTAATTTATTCATCCATTTTGGCATTGCTTCTTGTGTGATTTTTGAAATTTCTTCTGCTGATAATTTTGAAGCATCAACAAGTTGAACACCTTTTTGAGCTAATCCTGATTGCTCAAAAGCTTTAGCTGCTGCACTCTTATATAAATCTCCCTTGCTGCTTAAATTGTTAATTTCTGCTAATGCCATTTTAGCAAATGGTTTTCTTGTTAAGTTGCTAATTGGAGAGGCAACTGTCATACCAACAACACCTGCTCCAATGCCACCTAATGTTGATGGCTTTTTGTAAACTTTGTCATCATCTGTAATAATAACTCTGTTGTTTGAATAAACTTGACCATTGATTGCAATACTCATAAATAACCTACCTTTTTTAACCTATAAAATAACCTATATTTTATTAAACGTATTTATAGAAGTTCAGATTGCTATGGAGTATTTATGGTTTATATATGAATTTAACATTTCTTAAAAAAATAACAGTATACAAATTGCATACTGTTATTTTTTTATTTATGAAACTAATCAAATTAGTATCTGTAGTGAGCAAAAGCTTTGTTTGCTTCAGCCATTCTGTGAGTATCTTCACGTTTTTTGCATGCTGCACCTTGACTGTTAGAAGCATCAATCAATTCATTTGTTAATTTATCAATGAAAGATTTTCCGCCTCTTTTCTTAGCAGCTTCAATTAAAGCTGAAGAAGCAAGAGCAAAACCTCTGTCTGCTTTAACTTCGATAGGTACTTGGTAAGTTGAACCACCGATACGACGAGCTTTAACTTCTAATAATGGAGTAGCATTTGTCATAGCTTTTTGGAAAATTTCAATTGGATCTTCGTTAGTTCTTTCTTTAATTTTTTCCATTGTAGCGTAGAAAATTCTTTCTGCTAATGATTTCTTACCACGTCTCATAATTCTGTTAATGAATTTAGAGATATCAACACTGTTGTATACCGGATCTGCTAAAGGTATTCTTTTTGCAGGTTTAGAACGTCTTGACATTACTTCTTACCTCCTTTTTTATCTCTTTTAGCACCGTATTTAGATCTGCTTTGAGCTCTGTTAGCAACACCTGCAGTATCTAAAGTACCACGAACGATGTGATAACGTACACCAGGTAAATCCTTAACACGACCGCCACGAATAAGAACTACACTGTGTTCTTGTAAGTTGTGACCGATACCCGGAATGTATGAAGTAACTTCAAAACCGTTTGTTAATCTAACCCTTGCAACTTTTCTAAGTGCTGAGTTTGGTTTTTTAGGGGTTGTCGTATAAACCCTTGTACATACTCCACGTCTTTGAGGACAATTCATCAAAGCTGGAGATTTAGTTTTTGATTTAAGCTTTACACGTTCAGAACGTACTAGCTGGTTAATAGTTGGCATAATTTCTCCTTTTAATTTTACCAATTTGCCCTGCTTAAGCCTTCTTGAGAACTTGGGCTTCGTATCTCGGCTTTTACTTGTTGTACTAACCGTCAAATCCAGCACGAAAATTTCGGCTAGTATCCATTTATATCAAACATCAACCAAAGTTAATTGTCAACTGATTTTTAAGTTTATTACAGGTTTTATCTCATTGCATTTTCAATAATTTTGGATATACCGTATACTTTTGGATATTTCCCTAATAGAGAAAATCCTGCAAGATAAAAAACAAGAGCTGTAATACAGAATTGTATAATTGAATATTCAAAAACGATAGGTCTGTTAAATATCAGGATTATCCAAGATACAACGACCTTAATAAAAGGTATTGCAAGAAGTAAATTTGATATAAGTCCTAATGTCATACTCAATACAAACAATAAGAGTGAAATAAATATTGATTGGAAAAGATTATATCTTAAGAATAAGGAAGGCGATTTTTTTTGAAAATATAATATAACAAAATAAATCAAGCCAAACCAGCCTGCTGTAAGATAAGTTAAACAAGATGCGACTCTATCCATTATTTGGATAGAATGGTTGTTACTCATGTTTGTTTTCTCCACGAACAGATTTTACGTAATCTTCCATTACTTGACTGTAAACAAGTCTGTATTCATCATTATCAGGAGCTAAATCAATAGATGCTCTATAAGATGAAATCGCTTGTTCAATATCATTATCAAGATAATGCGTATTACCAAGAAGCATGTAAGTCTCAGCGTTATTTGGTTCAACTCTTAAAGCTTTTCTATAAAGTTCAATGGCTTCTTTTAATCTGTCTTTATTTGAATATAGATTAGCAAGAAGTATGTAAGCATTTGATTTCTTTGGATTGAATTCTATTGCTTTTTTAAACATTCCTTCAGCCATATCATATTCTTTGAATTCTGTTAACGCAATTGCATAACAAATATAAATATTGTATTTTTCATCAGTCATAGAGAGAGCTTTTTCAAAATAAGAATATGCTTGATCTCTATCTTTCATAAGAGTAAGAGCATTTGCGATACATACGGCAACGAGTTCATTATCAGGATGGAGTACAAATACTTTTTTGAATAATTTTAATGCTGTTTCATAATCGTTTAATTTGAAACAAACATTTCCTAAATCGATTAATGCATTTGTATTTTCAGGATCCAGCGAAAGAGCTTTTTCATAGTAAGCTTTTGATTCTACATAATCTTCAATATCCTGATATAATAAAGCGATTGCGTTATAAATCTCAGGGTTTCCTGAATTTAAATCAATTGCTCTGTTGTAGTAAAATAAAGCTTTAGAGAAGTTTTTCCATTCTGCAAAAACATTTCCTATATTATAGTAAATTAAGAAATTTTTAGGATTTACTTCTAATGCTTTGTTGTAATATGACAGTGATTTTCTAAAATCTCTTTCGTAGAACCACATAGTACCCATGCCGACAAGTGCCTGAACATCATCAGGTTTTATTGCCAGAAGGCTGTCTAATACAGACATAACTTTGTCATAATCTTTTTGCTGAATGTATAATTCAGATAATTCATAATAATTTTCAATATTTGTTGGCTCTTTAGCCATTTTAACGACTAATTCGTTAATCTTCTCATTTAAACTTATATTTTCCATGCCATTATATTAACTTATAAATCATCTTTTGTAAAATTAGTTAATAGAATTTAATAAATAGCCTACAGCTATTGTTAATTCTAATCTTGTATTTTTATTTTGTTTATATACAATAGTTTTTAGGGTATATCTTAGGCAGGAGATTATTTTTCTATGATTAAATTTGACTGGAAAAGTTCTGACATATCTGCAATTGGTGCAGATAACGGTTTGGATGTTCTTGGAGAATTTTCAGCATATAAAGAACAAATAGCTGAAATTATCATGGATTTAAATAAACGTAAAGATAAGCCGGGACAATGGCTTCAGTGGATGAATCTTGGTTATAGTGAAGAAACCGTATGGTATGTAAAAGAATATGCTGCAATTGTTCAAGGTCATTTTGATAATGTTCTTGTTCTTGGTATAGGTGGTTCTGCTCTTGGTGGAATTGCTGTAACAGAAGCTTTATTAAAACCTTATTGGAATTTACTGTCTCCTGAGCAAAGAAACGGACTGCCTCGAATCTTTTTTATGGATAATATTGATCCTGATTCTATGTCTGGTCTTTTGGATATTTTAGATTTAAAGAAAACTCTAGTTATTGTTATTACTAAATCCGGCGATACTGCTGAAACAATGTCTCAATTTTTGGTTTTGAAAGATAGATTAGAAAAAGAATTAGGTGATTCTTATAGACAAAACATTGTAGCAACTACAGATAAGCGAACAGGAATTCTTCGTCAAATTGCAGAACAGGAAGGATACAAAACTTTTGTTGTGCCTGATGATGTTGGCGGAAGATTTTCGGTATTTTCTGCAGTAGGACTTTTGCCATTTGCTTTAGTCGGGATTGATATTGATGAAATTACTAATGGTATCAAAGATATGGATTTGGTCCTAAAGAATACAGATATTAATGGGAATATTGCAGCTCAAAATGCTTTATTACATTATCTTTTGGATACAAAAAAAGGTAAAAATATGTCTGTAATGATGCCGTATTCGACAAGATTAAGATATATTTCAGACTGGTATGCTCAGTTATGGGCTGAATCTTTAGGTAAATCTTACAATTGTAACGGTCAAGTGGTTCATTGCGGTCAGACGCCAATTAAGGCTCTTGGGGTTACTGATCAATATTCTCAAATTCAGTTGTATAACGAAGGTCCTAATAATAAGATAATTAATTTTATTCGAGTTGAAGAATTTGATGTAAATTTAGATATTCCGAAAATTTTTGAATATACCGGTATCGGATATTTGGGCGGGCAATCTATTAATAAATTATTAAATGCTGAAGCTGATTCTACACGTGTTGCTCTTGCCGATTATAATAGACCTTCTGTGACTATCACGCTTCCAAAAATTGATGGATACCATATCGGACAGCTTTTGTATATGCTTGAAGTTCAAACAGCTATTGCCGGTGCATTGTATAAAATTGATGCATTTAATCAGCCGGGTGTTGATCAGTCAAAGAATTATACTTATGCATTAATGGGCAGAGCCGGATATGAAGATTCGGCACAAACTTTGCAATCTAAAATGGCTATCGTTTAATTTGACTATTATTTTTTAATTCTTATTATTTATATATGAAAAAATATATCGTTTTTATTTTATTAATTTGTACAATTTTTTTATGTGATTTAAATGTAAATGCAGATACTTCATCTCCAAAACTTTTAACGGGTTCTGTAGTGAAAGTGCCTAAAAGTTTTTTCGGGTTATGGAGAGTTTCTTCAAAATTAATTGAAACAGATTCCCCTGTTATATTTCAGGAAAATAATATTGATTTATGGAACTTATCAAGGGTAGATAACGTCATAACATTAAGTAACCCTTTTAATGGTGCGAATGCAACCGTAACGGTTGATAGTATTGATAATAAATATATTGTTTTTACGAAAACCGGAAAGTATGGCAATAAAATTTTGACAGATACTGTTAAAATAAATTTATCGGAGGAGACATTTGAAGGAGTTGATTTGATAAAGTTAGAGACATATTCTAATGTTAGTGATAAAATTGTAAAAACAGAAACTGCAAAATACTCCGTAAAGGGTGAGAAAATCGCAGGTAAGTGTAATTTAGAATAGTAAACTGAGGATATAATATGAATATTTATGAATTTGATACGGTAATTTTGGGCGGTGGACCTGCCGGTTTTTCTGCCGGAATATATGCAGCCAGAGGTGCAGTTTCTACAGCTATTATCGATGTTAGCATGCTTGGAGGTCAACCTTCTAATTATCTGGAATTAGAAAATTATCCGGGATTTTTAAAAGTTGGCGGATATGATTTGATGGAAAAATTTGAAGAACATGCTGATCTTTTTGGTGTTGAAAAATTTCCTATGCAGGAAATTGTATCTGTCGATTTGCTTTCAACTCCTAAATCAATAATTACTAAAGAAGCAGAGTTTAAAGCCAAAACTGTGATTATTGCAACCGGTGCTAAATCAATGAAGCTTGGAGTTCCTGGTGAACTTGAGTTCATTGGTCGAGGTGTTAGTTATTGTGCTATTTGTGATGCTGCTTTTTATAAAGATAAGGTTGTTGCCGTAGTTGGTGGCGGTAATTCTGCTGTTGAAGAAGCTATGTATTTAACAAAATTTGCATCAAAAGTTTATTTAATTCACCGCAGAAATGAACTTAGAGCAGATAAAATAGTTCAAGATAGAGCTTTTAAGAATGATAAAATTGAATTTGTCTGGGATTCTGTAGTAACTCAAATTAAGGGTGCAGATTTGGTTGAATCTGTAGTTGTTAAGAATGTAAAAACAGATGAGCTTTCTGAATTATCAATAAATGGTATATTCCCGTATATTGGTATTGCTCCGAATGTTGATTATATCAATGGTCAAATTGAACAAGATAAATCCGGTTTTATATTGACAGATGAAACAATGAAAACTTCTGTAGATGGAGTTTATGCAGTCGGCGATGTTAGAAAAACTCCTCTTCGTCAAGTTATTACTGCGGCTGCAGATGGTGCAATTGGGGCTGTCAATGCGGTTAAATATGTGGAAGCTCTAAAAGAAGTTACTGTTTAGTATTCGAATTTGATAAATTTATTATTAGCCTAACAAATATTTGTTTGTTGGGCTTTTATAATATTGTATGAAGATTTTGCCAATATCTTATAACATAATATCAAATGTATCTAATAGATCATTAGATCAACAGTCCCCATTACCTCATTTTTCGACAAGTCATGATACTTTTGAGATGTCATTTACAGGGGTGAACAGTTATTTGAAGCCGCTGATGAACAGTAATAATATTCACTGCCCTTGTTGTGGGGTCAAAATGCTGTCCGAAAATTCATATCAGAAATTGTTAAATAAAGCATCAAATATTAGATCTACCGGAGATTTTATAACTTTGTTAACTGAGAATAAAGAATCTATTCCCAAAAGTATGCAAAGTATTCTGGAAAATTCTGCTACTGAGTATGAAGATTCTATGTTGGAATTTCATAAATATTTTTTGGAAAAAAATAGAGCTTGCTCATCTTTACATGCTACTCAAATTGAGACTGCTAATAAATACTTATTAGAAATAGCTCAACGGTTTCCTGAAGAGAATAGTAAAAAGATTATAGAATTAGTTAAAACATTCGATTTATCTGATACTGCGTATGTTTATAAAGATAAATTGCTGCGAGTTATTGATACTTTAAATCTTGAACCAAAAGATAAATTTTTAATTCTAAAAAATGTAACATCTATTATTCAGGATAGTAGTGATTACCTTTCAATTTTTAAAATTCCTAATTTCTCGGATATGTCAATTCAGGAATTTGCTGCGGCACTTGCTCAAAAAATATTCAGGTATTCTGTTATTCAGTCTTCAAAAGTTTCAAAAATAATGGATGATTTTCCTAATAATGAGATTTTGTCATGTTCAAAATGTGAGCGTTCTGCGTCAAAAAGAACTTTTTTATCACCTGTGACTTTAGATAATCCGGAATTTAAAAATTATTTAATGAGATATCTTAATGATGTTTCATTTAATTCAGGACAAGAAAATTATGAAAATAATAAATCTTATATTCATTATTTAATAAATTTTATTGAGAGAATTTCTAAACAAAAAATTTCATTTGATAATATGGAAGTTGGGGCTTTATTAAAGATAGGAAGAATTGCTTCAAGGCATCAGGAGTTTGCCCCGATTGTGCAAACTAAAATAGATGTTCCTTGTGCCGGATGCGGTTCTACTTTGCTACCTCATAATGTAAAGAAAATAATTGATTCTGAATTGTTGCACTGTAATAGTGTTAAAGAATATACTGAAGTTTTGAAAAAATATGATAAATATATTGGCGTATATGCAAGAGAAGCTGCGGATTTGTATCTTAAAATTGTAGAACAAAATCCAAATATTAGCAAAACTAAGTTAGTGTCAAGACTTCAACGAGAAATGGATAAAATTTCTGCATCTGAAGCACATGATATTTTACGTTTATTTTCAAAAATTAGACCATCTATAGCTGAAAATAATACTTATGCAGAACTTACAAAATATGATTTAATATCTAAAAAAGTATATGATTATATTATTTCCGGGAAATTTAATGATTACAATTATCAAAATATGTCTCTTAATCTTGTACATGATATTGATATTAATAATGACACTCCGTCAGTTATTTATACAATATTAAATAAACTGCGGATAATTTCATACAAGAATTCACTTGTAAAACCTAATGAATTCGATTTAGCAAAAGATAAGGATTCTGTACAAACAATATTGTTTAATTTGTTTAAGTCCGATTTAGGTACAGCGGATCATTTTCTCGCGGCAACAAAGGGGGGCAATAATACTAAGGATAATATTATTGGACTGTGTAGAACTTGCAATACTGTTGTAAAAGGCAAAAAGAAAGTTCCTTCGTGGATAGGTCAAAATCCGGAGGTTAGAATTCATTTACCTGAACATTTATCAGTTGTTGATAAAATGTCTAAAGATGGTGTTATTGAAGGTTATGATACTTGGGCAAAAAGTATTGCCGATGCTTTGTATAAATTAACCTATAATAAATTTGATATTCGAGATAAGTTTTAGGAAGAGATAAAGAAAATATTAATAATCTTTATACGATATAAAGATTATGTAAGGAAATCGGACTTTAGTTATTTTTTAATTTATAATAATAATGTAAAGACAAATATATGGAGATATGAATATGCAATTAGTTAATGAAATTCTTTCAGAATTAGAAAATGCAGATAACACAACTAAAAATAAAATTGAAAATGAATTAGTAAGTATTGGTACATCAGTTTTACCTGAACTTGTTAATCAATTACAAGTAGTTAGAGGTATCAAAAGGGGTGTTGTTGCTATGACTCTTATCCGTTTAGGTGATGCTTCTGTTAAATATTTAGAAAAAGCAGCTGAAAATAATAAAGATTTTGAATGGGTTGCAGAATATCTTATTAGAGAAATTAAAGGTTCAATTGCAGCTTAATTAAATAATAATTTATAATAGAAAGGTCGGTAGATATATCGACCTTTTTTTATGCTAAAATTAAGAAATGAGAGAGTATAATGATTTTAAATATGCTTACCTGTTTGGTGGCGGTGCTATTAGAGGAACAGCACATGTTGGTGTAATAAAAGCACTTGAACAAATAGGTATTACTCCTACAGTTTTGGCAGGCTCATCAGTTGGGTCTCTTGTTGCCGCGTTGTATGCGGTAGGTTACACTCCGGAAGAACTTGCCGAGGTATTTTTATCCGTTAACTTTGAATTATTTAGAGATATTTCTTTTGGGTTTAACAGTAAATTTGCACTTAGTAAAGGTGAAGTATTTCTGGATTGGCTTAGAGATTTAATCGAGAAAAAATATTATGGTGCTGCTTATTTGAAAGGTCAGTGTAAAAGAGTTACATTTGCTGATATTAAGTGTGATTTAGTCATTATATCCACTAATATAAAAGATTTTTCATGTCATGAGTTTTCAAATTTTGAAACCCCTGATTTTGAAATAGCTATGGCTGTAAGAATTTCATGCTGCATGCCGGGATTAATGGGTGCTGTTGCTCAGGATGAAAATTTACTTGTAGATGGTGATTTGATGAAAGGTAAGCCTATGTGGGCTCTTTCTAAGAATTTAAAAGGTATTCAAGATAGAATTTTGGAAATTCGTCTTGAAGGTTCATTCTCCGGTTCTGAAAAAAATCCGTTAGAATATGTTAATGGCATGTATTCTTGCATGACTTATTCCGAAACTGCTTTTATTAAGGAAATTTATGGCTGTAATGATAGGTATGACTACCTTGTAATAGATACAGGCGGAGTGGTAGTTGTTGATTTTAATTACCCGAATGAAAAACGTCAGGCGATTATTGATGCAGGATATAAGCAGGCAATGGAATATTTTACAGTTTATTTGCCTCAGAAAAAGCATGATTTAATTGAAGTATATTTAAAAATTCTTGATAGTTTGAGAACAGTGCAAGGATTCTTTCTTATGAAGAAATTTCTTGCCGGTAAAAATTGTTTATCAGAATTATTTGTATATTTATCAAAATATAACAATATTGTTGATGCGGATATTATGATTGAATTACAAGCTTTTTCAAAAGTTGTATTTTCTAATGTAAGAGCCGGTTTAATGGGTAGGTCAAAATGTACCAATGTAGATACTGTAAAACAGATTTTGAACAAATTAATTCAAAATTTAACAAATAGAGTAACTTCTTTAGAAGCTTACAATAATAAATTTTCTGATTGACAATAAAGTTTGTTTAGTATACTATATTTGAGTAGCCGAAAGGTAATTGAAAATTAAATATGCTCCAGTGGCGGAATCGGTAGACGCGTTGGACTTAAAATCCAATTGGGCGTATAACCCAGTGCCAGTTCAAGTCTGGCCTGGAGCAATTATAAAAAGGGGAACGAAAGTTCCTTTTTTTTATTTCAAATTTAGACAATAAAAAAGGTATCTTTTAAGATACCTTTTTTATTATTTAATTTGCTAATAGTTTTTTACCCGTAAAATTATTTTGGTTTAAAAATTCTCTGTTTTCAGGAGTTAACATATTTTCAGGGGTTTGTTCAACTTTTTGTTGTTCTTGTTGTTTTTGTTTTGCAAGTCTTTTATTTGTAAGGTAAATATTTAATTTTGGAATACCTCTACCTAAGACTATTCCTGAATATGCATAACCTGCAAGTTGTGCAATTGTAAGAATTCTAAGTTTTTTCTTAGTAGCTTTGTCTGCAAGTTTAACCATTTCTGAATATTTTAAAGCTTTTCCATCTTTACCAAATACTTTTTCGCCTAAATTAGAGTGTAATACTTCATCTCTGGTTTTTAATACAGATTTTCCAATCCAATTCATAACCCCTTTACCGTCACGTTTTATTAGTGTAGGGTCAAGGCTTTGAGCTACCAGTTTTTGTACGAAATTTCCGAGAATTAACCAGTTTGCAAATCCTAATGTATCTTTAATTGAACATTCTTTCAATTCGTTATCATTTCTTGAAGATAAGAATCTTGACATGATTGTTATACCATAGATAAATTTAAACTGTTTAATTGTAGGAGTAAATCCTTTGAATTGTAAGTCTTTTACAAGATTTTTAGGATTACCGATTGTTGCAAGAACTCCGGCTCCAAATAATGCGGCTACTAAGCCTTTTCTAAATTTAAATCCTGCAGATTTATCTTCTTCCCCGCCTCCTACAAAGCCGCTTTTACCTGTTTTTAATTTTGTTAAATACATATTAAGCGGTTGGGCTGATATACCAAATGCTGAAGCAATACCAATACCAATTAATGAACGTTTAACATTCATTGATTTAATTGATTTAATAAATGCATTTTCTGCTGCTTCTGTAGATTTTAAGAAAGTTTCTTTGACTTTGTCTTTAGAGAATACTTTACCTAGTTTATATATATTTTCAACTATGTAATCGACAGTATAGCGAGAAGAGTGTTCTTTACCGCCATTTGCCGCAATTCTAAAATTATTTTCTGCAGAAGATGATGAAACAAGAAGTGTTCTTGCCTGTGCAAAAGCATCTTTGTTTATTTTATTACCATCTGCTTTAATTTCTTCTTCTAATATATTTGCAGCTTGTTTGATTTTTTCAGCATCTAATTTAACCCAGCTGCCTGTATCGGTTTTTACTTCATAATTTTTTAATGTTTCTGTAATATATTGTTTTAGAGGATTAGCACCGGTATTATTTGCGGCGGCTCTTACTTGTTCGCCATATATTTTACCGTGTAAATCCATAGTTTCGGCATCTGCAAATATAGAATTTGCTTTGACATCTTTGTTACCAAATTGATAAATACTATTTATGCCTGTAGCTAATGCCAAGCCTGCCAAAGCTCCGTATACACCAACCATTGAATGGTTAAATGTACCCATACCTTCACGACGAGCAGTTTCCATGCCCGCATCTGCACCTCTTCCGAAGTCAGTTATTGTTCTTGGTAAAACCATACAGCCAAAGTCTACAGCACAAGCACCCCATGCCTGATTTGTGTCCAAAAATCTTAATGCAATATCAAATGCACCTGTGAAATTAGGGTTTGATTTGTTTTGTTGATTATTTGTGAATCCGTTATGTTGTCTGGTTTTAAGTGGTTTTATGTATGTTTGTCTAAAGTCGTTTTCTACTTTCATTTTATTGCCTTTACAAATCTATTATATACTAACTAAAAAAAGATTGGAATGTTGGAGAATCATTTTTGATAAGATTCTGTGTGAACGTACCCGACGTGTTCGGGGTTGTTCGCGATGTCGATGCATTTTGAACATCCATTTTCTGTTTTTTGTTAGTTTGGGTTCGTGTATATATTGGGATAAATACACCTAACGAAATTAATGAGAATGCCATGCTTCCAAGTTGACATAATGCTCGTAGATTTCTGGCTTTAGTTCTCATAGCTTCATTGGTTATAGCGTTAAGTTCATCGCTTGACTTCATTTTTGTATGTCTAGCCCAATTCCAGAATTTTTGAATTATATTTTTGCCATCATTTTTATGAAGTTTATTTATAAGCTTAATACCATCTTTATTGTGTTTTTCTATATAAGTTGCTATTCCTTTTGCCGCATAATCTCCAAGGAAATAGAAACTTGAGAATGTTGCGATATCTCTTATTGTATTTTCTTCCAGTTCGTTAGAATCTTCGGCTGCAGCAAGTCTGCTTGAGAAGGTCGCTGCTGAAATAATTCTGGCCTGATCCATTGTTGGGAATATATTTTTAAATTGGAACATTTTTAATGAAGGTTTATCCATTAACATAGATAATCCTGCTACTGCCCACATTAATGGCACTGCAACGAATTTTTGTGCAGTTAATTTTTTCTTTTCTTCAGGTGTCAATATTCTTTCCTGATCATCATTATAAATAGGAGCACCTTTTTTACCTGACATTTTATGTGTAATCCATCTGTTGATAGGCTGAGCTGCAATTGCTAAAGGTATAATTACACCAAGACCGGCTAAACTTTTAATATTAACAAGTTTTTTTGCTTTTGAGAAATATTTAGTTAATTCATCTGCTTCTGTAATGTTTTCTTTAACAACACCATGCAATATTTCACCTGTACTGTCACATAAATGGCTTAAATTGCTTGAGAAGAATTTCTCGTTATCTTTAAATTTAATATTTTCAGCAACTCCGCTTTTGTTTACAAGATAGTTATACATATCTTGTGCATAATTTTTATCAGGAGAAGCACTAACAATATTTTTTGCCATATTATCTATGGCTTGTTCATATCCTTTATCGTTATGGAATATTTCTGAGAATTTTTTGGTTGTTTCTCCATCAACGCCTTCAATATCGTTAAACATTGATTTTATGGCATTACGGATTTTTAATTCCTGAGTTTCGCCTTGTGCTGCATTATAGTATCTTTCAATTTCTTGAATTGTATCACCGTTAGCCCAACTTGTAGTAAGATCTGATTTGTTAAATTTACCCATTATTGGTCTGTTTAATAATTTTGCAGCTCCAATTACTATGAAGCTAGGAATAATACAATTAATTAATAATCCTGAAGATTCTCTTCTGAAAGCTTCAAATCCGCCTAATATATTTAATTTTCTTTCTTTTGTTTCATTTCCGTTTTCATCTTTTTTCTTTGAGCCGATAAATGTTTCAAAGAAAGTTCTTGGCAAAATTGCAGTTGATAAGTCCAGCACAGTAACATTAACCATCGGTTTTGATTCGCAAAGCTGGATTCCTTTCAATGCAAGGTCACCCAGTCCTGTAAAACTGGTGTTTTGTCTTTTTTGCCCAACATAATACTTATTCGGGTTTGTATTTTTACTATTTATATTACCTAATTCAACTTTATTAATCATATTTAAAACTATCTACTGCCGAATGTTCCTTTATTATAACCAAGACACAATCCTATGAAAAGCCATCAATTTTAAAAATTGCCATGTAAACTCTAATTGTTAAATTTATGTAAAGATGAATTTTTGAATAATTTTATAAAAATAGGAAGTTTTAAAACATTTTTTA
>CABRZP010000016.1 GCA_902475545.1 uncultured bacterium | reverse complement strand
AAACGGTATAGCCCTAACAGCAGGCTTTAGATGGTCATTAGGCAAAGAAGGCAAAGGGGTAAATGAAAAGGTTATGAACCCTAGCAAAAATACCGTATCTGATGCATCTCAAAGAAACCGCACAGTATTAAAACAACTAACCCCAACCCAAAAAACTGCCTTAGGTGCCAAACCACAAAATACAACCAGAACAACAAATAGTGCAATTCTTAAGCAAATGTAAGAAAATAAAAAGCCTCTGAGATTATAATCTCAGAGGCTTTTTTGTGAATTAGTATCTTTCTAAATATTTATCAAGTTCCCATTGAGAAACGTATGTTCTGAAAGAATCCCATTCTTTTTTCTTTGCAGTCATAAATTCTTTAAAAATATGATCTCCCAGTGCTGCTTTTGCAACAAGTGATTTATCCATTTGTTCAAGGGCATCATCAAGACTTCCCGGAAGAGAATCAATTCTTTGTTTTTTACGTTCTTTTGAAGTAAGTTTGTAGATGTTACTTTCAACTGGTGCCGGCGGATCAATTTGATTTCTGATACCATCTAAGCAGGCTTCCAAAATTGCAGCAAATGCAAGGTAAGGGTTGCAAGACGGATCTGGAGATCTTAGCTCTACTCTAGTTGAAATCCCCCGTTTTGCAGGAACTCTGACTAAAGCACTTCTGTTTGCAAGTGACCAGGCAAGATAAACCGGAGCTTCATATCCCGGAACTAAACGTTTATAACTGTTAACAAGCGGATTTGTAATTGCTGTAATACTTTTAACGTGTTTTAGCATTCCGCCTACTGAATATTTTGCCGTATCTGAAAGTTGGTATTCAGCGTTTTCGTCGTAGAATGCGTTTTTACCATCTTTAAATAATGAAACATTACAGTGCATACCTGAACCGTTTATTCCAAAAATAGGTTTTGGCATAAATGTAGCGTGTAAATTATGTTTTGCAGCAATTGCTTTTACTGCGATTTTAAAAGTTGTTACATTGTCAGCAGCTGTAAGAATATCCGCATATCTGAAGTCGATTTCGTGCTGTCCGTCTGCAACTTCGTGGTGAGAAGCTTCAATATCAAAGCCCATTTCTTTCAATGTTAAAACAATATCTCCACGAACATCTTCACCTAAATCCTCTGGACCAACATCATAGTAGCCTGCGTGGTCTTGAGTTTTGGTTGTAATATTTTCATCTTTATCTTTTGCAAATAAGAAGAATTCAGCTTCAGGGCCAATGTTCATTGAAAATCCCATTTTCTCAGCTGCTTCCATAACTCGTTTTAAATTGCATCTTGGGCAGCCTTCAAAAGGTGTTCCGTCTGCATTATAGATATCACAAATTAATCTTGCAGCATTTACGCCATTACGTTCTCTCCAAGGCAAAATTTGGAAGCTGTTAATATCAGGATGGAAGAACATATCTGAAGTTTCAATACTTCTAAAACCCTTAATGGAAGAGCCGTCAAGCATAATTTCATTATCTAAAGCTTTATCAATTTGTTCAGATGGAAGTGATATATTTTTTACTTGTCCGTTTATATCCACAAATTGTAGTTTTATAAATTTAATGTTGTATTCTTTGATAAGCTCTTTTACTTCTTCTCTTGTAAAAGATTTACCGTCTAATCTTACATGTTTGAACTCTGTCATACTAACCTCTTTCTAATACTAAAATCTATCTTTTAGAAGATTACTTTACCAGAATAAAGATTTTCAAACAAAAGGTCAAGTTTTTTCTTGTAAAGATTATATTAAGAGAGTTTGTAGGGTTTTGTAATTTATTTAAATTCTGATAAATTTTTTTCTAAATATTGAATTTTTATATTTTCTCTGTAATAAAAAAGTCCATTTTTTGATTACTGGGAAACTAAAAATGAACTTTTTTAATAAATATTTAAAAGTTAACAAACTTTACAAAATTATCTTTTTTCAACGATTTTATTGTTGTCATCAACAATTACTACTGTTGGTTTGAAATTTTGAAGTTCTTTTTCTTCAAATTGGCCGTAAGTAACAATAATAACTTTATCGCCAGGTTGAACTTTTCTTGCTGCTGCACCATTCAGGCAAATTTGTCCAGAACCTGCTTTACCTTTAATAACATAAGTTTGAAATCTTTCTCCGTTGTTTACGTCTAAAATTTCAACTTTTTGCCATTCTTTAATATTTGCGGCTTTTAATAATGTTTCATCTATTGTTATAGAACCAACATAATTTAAGTTAGCGTCTGTTACTGTGGCTCTGTGTATTTTGGAGTATAAAAATTCTAATAACATATCTCTTACCTTTTTTACCTTATCTATTATATAACAAATATTTTATTGGTAGCAAAAAATATTTTTACAGGTCTTATAATTAAAAAGGGGGATAATAATGACAGATGTTACTTTTGGCTCAACCTACAGAATACCTATATCTCAAGCAGGTATAAATTCAGCAAAGAAAGCTAAATTAAGAGAATTAATTGAATCTTATCCAAATGGACTTATAGGTAAAAGTAAAGTTGGGCATGCAAGAATTTCAATTGCAGATAGCGAAGATGCAACTTTTATTGGCAAGTTGCGAAAAATCGGGTATAAAGTTTATCAAAAATTTGAAGGCGAAAATATAGATAAGGAAGATTTGGATATTTTTATTAAAGAAAGATTAGATTCCAGAAATTATAGTCAGAAAGGTAAAAATCCGGATAGATTATCTCGTGAAGTAAGGGAAAAAAGACGTTTTGACCGAAATTATACCGCACCTGAAATATTAGGTACAGATACGGAAAACCTTATCGAAGCTTCGGTTGCCGGAGAAACCAAGAAATCCGGAGATGTTTTTGAATCTGCATTTGCACCAAGAAAGGTAAAAACTCCTGATGAAATAAGACAATCGGAAGGCTATCTTAAATTGGTGGCTGAAGAGGGAGAAGCCTTTGCAGAAGCTGTTTACTTTGGCATTAAAAAATAATATTTAAAAAAGTCTAATTTAATAGATTATTATAAAAAGAGTCCCTGTCATTTTGACAGGGACTCTTGATTCTTTTCTTATTTTTTTGCAAATGATTCATTTGCTCTTGATTTGACTTCTTCGGTGACTTTTTCAATGAATTCATCAACCGTAAGAGTTCCAACCTGACCGATACCACGAGCACGAACTGCAACAGAATTAGCTTCAATTTCTTTGTCTCCGATTACACAAACGTAAGGGATTTTCTTATCTTGAAGGGATTCTCTGATTTTGTAGTTCATTGATTCTGAACGATCATCAAGATTTACTCGGATTCCTGCATCTCTCATCTTTTTGTAAACTTGTTCAGCGAAATCAACATGTTTTTCGTTAGAAATCGGAACAATATTTACTTGAGTTGGAGCAAGCCATGTTGGGAATGCACCTGCGTAGTGTTCAATAAGAATTCCGTGGAATCTTTCCATAGAACCGAAAATTACACGGTGAAGCATAATCGGTGTTTTTAATTGACCATCTTTATCTTGATATTTGATATCAAATCTTGCAGGAAGATTGAAGTCTAACTGAATTGTAGCACATTGCCATGTTCTACCGATTGCATCTTTAATCTTGAAGTCGATTTTTGGTCCGTAGAATGCACCATCGCCTTCATTGATTTCATAATTCATTCCACGTCTTTCCATTGCTTCTTTTAAGCCGGCTTCAGCTCTGTCCCAGTTTTCGATTTCACCTACAAAGCTTTCAGGGCGGGTTGATAATTCAACTTCAAATGTCATATTGAATAGGCCCATTGCATCTGCTACAAAGTCAATAATTGCATTAATTTCATCAACTAATTGCTCAGGTGTACAGAATACGTGAGCATCATCTTGAGTAAAGCCTTGAACACGTGTTAAACCTGACAAAGCTCCTGATTTTTCTTTACGGTAAACTGTACCTAATTCTGCCATACGTAACGGTAATGAACGGTAAGAATATCTGTTTGCTTGATAAATCAAAATGTGGAACGGACAATTCATAGGTTTTACTACAAATTGTTCATCTGAATCTTCATCTTTTTGAATAAAGAACATGTTTTCTTTGTAGTGATCCATGTGACCTGAAATTTCCCACAATTTAGATTTGGCAATTTGTGGAGTTTGAACGATAACATAACCACGTTTTCTGTGTTCTTCTCTCCAGTAGTTTTCTATTTGTTCTCTTACTGTATAAAGGTTTGGATGCCATAATACTAAACCGCCACCTAGTTCTTCTCTTACAGAGAATAAGTCTAATTGTTTTCCAAGTTTTCTGTGGTCACGTTTTTCAGCTTCTTCAATAAATGTTAAATAGCTTTGTAAATCTTCCTTATTCCAGTATGCAGTAGCATAAATTCTTTGAAGCATTTTGTTGTTTTCGTTACCACGCCAGTAAGCACCTGCAACTTTTAATAATTTAATTGCATTTGCTTTTATATATGAGGTATTTGGAAGGTGTGGACCTGCACAAAGGTCATTAAATAATGCATTGCCGTCTTTGTCTTTTGTTATATACAAAGTTGGATTGTCATTTTTGTGTTCTTCTAAAAGTTCAGCTTTGTAGATTTCACCTTCATCTTTAAATGCTTTAATTTGAGCTTCAACGTCAGGGATTACATATTTTTCAAATGTAAGATTTTGTTTAATAATCTCTTTCATTTTTTCTTCGATTTTAGCTAAATCATCTTCTGTAAAAGCATGACCGTCAGTTAAATCGAAATCATAGTAAAATCCGTCAGCAGTTGCCGGTCCTATTGCTAACTTTGCAGATGGGAACAGGCTTTGAACCGCTTGTGCCATGATGTGTGAAGTTGAGTGTCTTAAAATACTCAAAGTTTCGTTGTTCTTTTCCATTTTTTCTTCTTTCTGCCCTTGTATCACGTTAGTTGTTAATAAATAACCACATTTATTTATAACAATTATCCCTTCCTGCCTGTCAAATCAGAGATTTGTCCGCTCCTTTCATTTTATTACAGTCGCAACGGCGGCATCGTATTGTTTGTTCCCTGCCGTAATTGCTTATCGCAATCACGCTCCGGTACAAACACCGGCTAACGCATGAGGTGGGCCCCTCTAACTGTACTAACAATATTATTATAATATAAACATATTAATTATGCTTTGAGCGACTACATAACCTGTTGACCAGCAGTTTTGCAGGTTAAAACCTCCGCAAAATCCGTCAATATCAAGAATCTCTCCGCAAAAATAAAGTCCGGAGTATTGCTTGCATTCTAGTGTCTTACTGTTTAATTCTTTTAAGTCTACTCCGCCGCAGGTAACAACTTCTCCGTCAGGAACTTTTCCAGTAACAGTAACTTCAAAGTTTGTAAGTTTATTCAAAATTCTGTTACGTGTTTTGCCGTCAATTTTGTGACTAGGGGTTTCGGGTAAAATATTTAAGTTGTTTAAAATCCATACGGCTAAGGCTTTAGGAATAAATTGTCCCAGTAGATTTTTTATTTCTTTATGAGAATTTTGGTTCAGCAGAGATTGTAAGTCTATATCTTCAATTAATCTTAATGTCAGTTGGTATGGAAATTCATTACGAGCTTTCAGTGATGATATTTTATATATTGCAGGACCGGAAATCCCCTTATGTGTAAATAGGATGTCTTTTATTGAAACCCCAGCAATACTCGAAAAATCTTCTTTGGTTGTTAATCCTACAAGAGCTTGTGTCTGAGGTTGTATTTTTATGTCAAATTCTTTTAAAATTTCAAGACTCGCATGTCCTCCGATGGCGACAACAACATAGTCAAAGGCATAAGTACTTTTATCTGTTTTAATTTTCCAACAATTTGGTAAGTTTTCGATACGCTTTACCCCCTCTTTAACTAAATGACATTTTGAGATGGCTTTTAGCATTTTTTCTCTGACATCTGCAGAAGAATTTGATATCGGGAAAATTCTATTGTCATCTTGGGTATATGTTTCTATTCCAATTTTTTTGAAAAATTCAATTGTATTTGAAGTTCCAAATTTAGAAAATACTGAATATAAAAACTTTTCGCCTCTAGGGTAGTTTTTTGCAAGTTCTCTAAAGTCATATTCTGCATGAGCAAGGTTACATCTTCCTCCGCCGGTTGGTAAAATTGTTCGTAAAAACTTGCCCTTATCAAAAAGAGTCACTTCAAATTTATCTTGTAAATAATATGCACAAATACAACCAGCCGGTCCACCGCCTATTATTGCAATTCTTTTATTATTGCATTTGCTCCTAGAAGTCGACTCTTGTGCCATATAAAAATACCATTTCAGGATTTTCTAGATCATTATGCATTTCCACAATTGTTTTATGTAAAACAGGATGAACAAAATCAGCATTAAGTTCCATCATAGGAACAAGTGTAAATGCTCTTAAATGAACATATTTGTGTGGAATTGTTAAATTATTTTCATTAATTATATCTTTATTATAGAACAGTATATCTATATCAATTGTTCTGTCTTCATAATCATTTGTTTGCTTGTGTTCTCTGCCCAACTGAGTTTCTATTCGCTGGCAGACTTCGAGTAATTCTTGCGGAGTATATTTGGTTTTTATTTCAACAAGGGCATTTACAAACCATGTTTGAGTATTCATATTCCAAGGTTCAGTTTCATAGAATGCAGAAGTTCTGACGATAGAAATGTTATCATCTAAACCCAACAAGCTTGCCGCTTGCTGAACATAGCCGATTCTATCACCCTTATTTGAACCTAAACTTAAATATACTATTGCCATATTTTGATTTTATAAATTTTTGTTCATATTGTCAACATGCTTTAGTATTTGATGTATAATTCAATTGTTATGATATATTCAATTATTTTAATTTTATTATTGTTAATTATAGTTTCAATGTTTAGCGAACTATTTTTATACGGTTTAGTCTCTACTATTGTATTTATAATATTATTACCGTTTTATTATATTGTCAGAGTATTTAACGGCAAATTTTTATATGGTTGGAAAGAGAAATTAGGCTTTTTTAAGAATCCTAATTTAGGTGATAAAGTTATAATGTATCACGGCGTTTCTGTTGGCGAAGTTATTGCTCTTGAAAATCTTATAAAAAAAACAAAGGAAGAATTCCCGGATTATAAAATTGTAGTAACCACAGGAACAAAAACCGGTCAAGAAATTGCTATTAAGAAATTTTCAAATGTAGCTGATTATATTACATATTTTCCATTTGATATTCCTTATAGTGTGCATACTTTTTTAAAAAAGGTTAATCCTACTGTTGTTTTAATTGCTGAAACTGAACTCTGGCCAATCTTTTCTGTAACTTGTAAGATGAAAAATATTAAACTGTATTGTATTAATGGCAGAATGTCTGATTCTACTTATAAAATTTACAGATTATTTAGACATTTCTTTAAATTGGTATTAACTAAATATACTAAAATTCTTACTCAAAGCGATATTGATATGAAAAAATTAATTTCAATTGGAGCTCCAGAAGATAGAACATCTGTTATGAAAAATTTAAAATTTGATGTCAAAAAATCTGATGAACAAGTTGATTTGGGGCAAGATGGCTATCGTGTAATTATTGCAGGAAGTACACACCAAGGCGAAGATGAAATTGTATTGGATATTTTCAAAGATAAAATTAGAAAGTATAATGATATAAAATTATTATTAGTTCCACGCCATACTACAAGAATTCCAAAAATTACAGAATTATTAAACGCAACAGGACTTACATACGGGTTCCGCTCTAAAGGAGATACGTTTAACGATAAAGATATTATTGTTCTGGATACTATGGGTGAACTTGGTAAAATGTATTCAATTTGTAGTTTTGCGTTTATTGGCGGAAGTTTCAATAAGACCGGAGGACATAACCCTCTGGAAGCTACAGTGTATGGCAAACCTACAATTACAGGTCCTTCAATCCATAATTTTAGAGATATATACTGGTTACTTTCAAGAAGTAATGCCGGTAAAATTGTAAAAACTCCTGATGAACTTTCTGATTATATAGAACAATTACTTGCAGATAGAGAATTTTATACTCAAGCATGTAAAGATTGTGAAACTGTTTTTGAAGATCAACAGGGTGCTTTAGAAGTGGTTATTCAAGAACTGAAAGAAATTTTGTAAATAATATTTTCTTAATATGATTGACTTTTAGCCATTATTGTTAACAAATGTTAATAATAATGGCTAGATTTTTAAAGAAATCTTATTTGTATGCCGATATACATACCATAAGGAAACAAGTTGAAAGGAACACCATCATGGGAATGAGTGCATCACAAGCAAGATTTTTAAGTTTAACAGCTAGAAAAACTAACGTTGAATATGAAGGACAACAAATTAACCAACAAAGAACAACCTTGTCTAATGAAACAGCTAGTTACTATAGCCGTTTAACAAATATGTCTGTTCCTACACCTCCATCAAGTGCAGATTATACAAAGACAACATATACATTCACTGATGGTTCTGAAAAGAATACAATCAATTCTCTAATTGCTACAAGAGATGGTTACTATATCCTTAACTATACACGTTCAACTCAAGTTGATTCTGTTGTATCAAACGGAAATGTTATTGTAACAAGAAAGAATTTAGCTGATGAAGGGCAAGAACCAAATTATGAATATTCTATCGGTTCTTCTAAATTAAGAACCTTAAATGATAAAAATTCAGCGACAACAGATCCGTATTTATCAACATTAGAACCATCTCAATTAGAAGATGCTTTGGCTGTTGAAGCTCAATATGCAAAAATGTTAAAAGAAAAATACAAAGATTCTAATTGGTTGGTTAGATACCAAAAGAATTCTTCAAATGGTGCTTATGAACCAGTATTTTATAATGCAAAACAAGTAGAAGAAGCTGATTATAGTTCTGACTCTATGTCTTCATTGTCTGCAATTAAGTCTTATACTTATGGTCAAACAATGGATACTCAAGAAATTAGAAATGCAAGAGCTACTGTTGAAAAAGATTCCAGCGGTCGTTATATGAAAATATTTATCTACGATACTTATGTTGACGAAAATGGAACTCTTCAATTTAGAAAAGACGAAAATGGAAACCTAGTTGGTGTTGAACATAACCTTGATGCAACAACTGTAAGTGATGATAATGCATACAATGATGCTATGAATCAATACAATTACGATAAAGCAAAATATGATCAAGAAATCCAAGCAATCAATTCTAAAATCGAAATTATTCAATCTCAAGATAAAGATTTAGAATTACGTTTGAAACAACTTGATACTGAAGAAAATGCAATTTCAACAGAATTAGAATCAGTTAAAAAAGTTATTTCTAAAAACGTTGAATCTTCATTCAAAACATTTAGTGCTTAGTCATTACTTTAAATCTATGATAACTACGGGTTCAATGAACTCAAAGTATATAAAAATTTCCTTTCCTTTTTTCCTATTGATTTTCCAACGACTTACTCAAAAAGTCGTTTTTTTTTGCATAAAAAATAGAGGTTAGAAACACTAACCTCTATTTAAAAACTATGAAATCTTTATTATGTTTTACTACATTCTATCTAATGAAATGGCTTTAACTCCGGCGTATCTTGCTTTATCCATTAATGTAACTACTGCCCCGTGTGTAGCATCTCCATCGGTTTCTATTAAAAGACCATCAGGATAATTTTTAATTTCTTGGCTTAAAATTGTTCCAAGTCTATCAACCGGAATTTCTTCATTGTTAATATAGTATTTGTTATTTTTTGTTACCATTACTGTTAAAATCTTAGATTCTTTGTCATTCATTTGTGATTGTTCAACATTTTCCGGTACAGTTAAACTAATACCCTGTTGATCAAGCAATGGAGCTATAACCATCATGATGATTAACAATACAAGAAAGATATCTGTTAATGGTGTTATGTTAATTTCGTTAAATGTTTCTCTCATATTTTATTCTCCATCCTGAGGAATATTTACTCTTTGAGCCTCCTCCTCAAGCTGTTTTTGTTCTTTTTTATTTAATGGTTCTCCAGCAACAACAAGTTTTTGGTATTCTGCATCCTGTGCTGCGTTCATAATATCCATTATTTTCGAACTTTTAATATTTTTATCAGCTTTTACTATAACTTCAGGCTTTTCAATTCCTTCTTTTGCTGCAATAAGTTTGTCTGTTAAGTTTGAAGCAGAAATAGGTTCTCCGTTAACATACATTGCACCATCTTGTGTAACTGATATTGTAACCTTTGCATCTTCAATATTTACACCATTGTTAACTTCAGGAACATCTACGGCATTGTCCATTGATTGAAATGACGGAGCAACAACCATCATAATGATTAACAATACAAGAAAGATATCTGTTAATGGTGTTATATTGATTTCTGTAAATAATTTTTGTTTTTTATTAGTACTGAATGCCATTTTGGTTTACCTGTTATTATAAGTTAACTTTTGAAGATGAGTATTTTGATTGTGAATCTTCTGAATCAACGAAGCTTAAGAATAACAATTTAATTAATTGGAAGTCATCTTCGTAATGTTTAACAATTGATTGGAAAGAGTTGAAGAATACAACTGCAACAATTGCAACTCCAAGACCGAATGCTGTAGCAATCAATGCTGAACCGATACCTGAAGCTACTGTTGCTGCTTGGTTACCTGAATCAGCTAAGATGTTGAATGTTAACAGAATTCTTACAACAGTACCAAACAAACCTAGGAATGGAGCAACACCACCAATTGTACCAAGGATGGTTAAGTGGCTTTCAAGTTTTCTTGTTGCTAATGCTGCAGAAATATCAAAAGATCTGGAAAATCCTTTTTTCTGTTCTGAAAAAATTCTTACAGCTTCTTCTATTACTTCCCCAATAACTCCGCCGCATCTTACTGCAATATTTTGGGCTGCAGCTAGGTCATTGTTTGATAATTCTCTATTTAATTCTCTCATATAAATAGTGATATCACGTTGGTTTTTTTGATAGAAAGACCATTTGCTGATTACTACTCCTAATACTAAAATTGAGCAAAGGAATATTGGTAATAGTACCGGCCAGTCCATTTTAATTGAATCTAATAGTAATTCCATAGTTTTTATCCTCTTTTTATGTCGTAACTCTAACTAATTTTTAATATTTTGTTGCTCCAAATACGTTATAATCGAACGTGAATTGAATATCAATGCTTTGACCTTTATAGTCGGCAGGAAGCGGTCTAAACGGTGCAGATAGACGAACAGCATTTAGTGCTGCATTATCTGCGTTTTGAAGTCCTGAAGATTTAAATACACTGCAAGATAATAACCTTCCATCTTTTGCAATTTTAAACAATAGAACCACACGTTTGCTTTCGTTACCTTTAGGCGGTTCCCAGTTCATTTTAATTCTTCTTTGAAGTTCTCTCATGTATGGACCGAAATCAGGTTCTCTGATAGCATCTATACCCGGACGACCTCCTCCGCCTCCAGGATTTCCTCCGCCTGAACCTGAGCCAGAACCAGTAGCACCTGTACCGGTTCCTCTACCTGTGCCTGTACCTTGAGCTAATTTGTTTCCTGAACCGCTTCCAACAGGTGCAAGTGACGGGTTAGGAGAATATGTACCTCCACCTTTACTTCCTCCCTTATTAGATGAGCCGGAGCCGCTTATAGGACCTGTTGCATATTGTCCAGCTTTTGTTCCTCCCGGAGGTACCGGAACTTTAAACGGAGATGTAGATGGTCTAGAAACCGCTTTTGGTGTCATTGGCGGTTTTACAGACGGTCTTGCTGTTGGCGGTTGAGGTTTTGCCAATTCCGGTTTTGGAACAGCTTTTGATACTGTTGGTGCCGGCTGAACATTTTTTTGTGTTGTTGTCTGAGGTGTTGGTTTTTGCGTTTTTTGCGGTGCAACACTCTGAGTAATTTTTTGCATTATGCTTTTTTTAGGAGCCGGTGAAGGTGATGAAGCAGCAGGTTTTGGCTGTGCAGCAGGAGTTGCTGACGGCATTGAAACAGGCTTTTTAGGATCATTTATTCCCCCGGTTCTTGAATTTTTATCCGCTCTATAGCGAGTATTCTTATCGAGTGGTGTTTGTTCTTTATCAACTAACACAAATTCAATATCCTTAACTTTTGGTTTTGGTTTGTCAAACCAATCAAGGTTTATTCCTAAAATAGCTAAAATAATTGCTATGCACCAGATTAAAAGCAATGTTGCCGGATGTAAAATTGCAGATATTGTCACTCCTTTTTTTAAAGAGATTGATTCTTTATCTTCTCTTGTTACTGCCGGCATGCTAAAATTATCTGAACCTGTTTTGGGCTTTTTCTGATAATCTCTGTTATTTATATTTTCTGTGTATTTTCCTAATATTGACATTTTATTCCCTAACAACAAATAATAATCTAATATTCGTTAATAATTTTAATTTAAATAATATTTAAAATTATCGCCCAGATTACCAGTTTTCCACATTTGATGGATTAACAGTAATTGGTTGCGTTAAAATTAACTCAATGCCGGCATTTGCCGGTATTTCAACATCGGAGCCTTTATCCCAGATAGATTTAACTAGTCCGCCGCCTGCTCCAACAGCTGTCATAAGTGCTGCTCCTCGACCAACACTTCCGCCTGATAGAGGCCCTGCAATTGTACCTATTACGGCACCTGTTCCTGCTCCTATTGCAATATCTTTTGTATATTCGCTTGCAACATCAAGTTTTGTTCCACCCATAAGTGTTCCGGTATTATCGTCAGTTTTGATAACCGCTGATATTGGAATATTTACACCGGAGGGTGTCATAATTTGAGTAAATCTAAGTGTTAACTTTCCGTTAAGTGTGCCATGTTTGGCTTTTGAAACTTCAATGACAGTTCCGGTTACAGAACTTCCTGATGGTGCAATCAGGTTTCCGTTATAATAAAAATCAGATCCGATTGCCAATGTTATGTTTTGTCCGTTATAAGCTGTTTGAGAACTTAATGGAGCCATAAAAACAGCTTTAAATGTTTGTCCGGCAGGAACAGTAACAATTCTGCCTTTTAGTGTGTTATTATTCAACTGATAATTTTCTGCACTATAGTTTTTTTGCTGAAATCCTGTATTGGGAGTATTTTGTTGGTAAGAAAAGTTTGTTGATGCAAATGCACAACTTGAACTTATAAGTAATGCTGACAATATGATAAATTTTTTCATTATTAGTATATCCCTTCTCCCTATAATTATCTTCAATATAATTTTACCTGATTTTAGCATTTTGTCAAATGCTTAATGTTTAATCTGTCAGGGTATGTGTAATTGAGGCCGGGGCTGTTAGGATAATAATCTGTTGTTCCCCTGTTGAAATTTTTGTATGTTTACCCATTGCTCTTTTCCCGCCAGGTCTGACTTGAAGAGTTGCTGCTCTATGGTTCCAAGATATGCCTTGGAATTTACTTTGGTAGTGTGGCATTTTGACCCATTCTGCAGGTTCTGTTAATTCTCCGCCTATTAAGTTGCCGTTTGAGGTATAAAGATAACCTCTTATCGGGATTTCAAATCCATCGTTCATAACTAATTTAGTTATTTTAACTTTCATTGATGCATTTGTTCCAATTACCGGTTCATGGATTTGCTCAATGTAACCGTAGAATTCTGAATTCCGTGGGATAATATTTGTTTCATACATAAATAAATCATTAGTAGCAATAAATTTTACTTTGTATCCTTCAGGACAAGTTTCAGTGGATATTTCCTGCAGGTTTATCACTGGGATGAATGTGCCTGTAGGTAATGTGATTTCGTCATATTCTCGCATTTCCAGTTGAATGTTTTGTAATTCTTCTGAAAATGCTGAATTTGAACTTAGTCCAAAAAATGAGACTATAGCTAAAAGTAATATAAGTGCTCTCATACAAGTTATTATAACAGTTTTTTACATAATATCAAGGTGTTTTTGTCAAAATATATGTTATCTTCTTTCATTTCTTTCTCTTTTATTGCGAGTAAAAGAGAAAGAAACGAAAACAAAGAAAGAGAAAAACGCTGAACAAATAATACGAGTAATCAGGGGTAAGCCCCCGAACCCCCAGATTACTCCCTCTCCCCAACCCTCTCAAAATGGGAGAGGGAGACAGTGTTGTTGAGCTTTGCGAAACTTACACTGGCGGGTGAGGGTTTTATAGATTAGGAAGGTTCAGAAACGTAGTTTCTGATAACTCGAACCATTTAATCATGCGTGTTTTCTTTTCTTTCCGCTGATTTCTTTTTCTTGGTTGTTCGCATTAAACGGCATTGCAGGTTTGGCTCAACGCCAATCCTTTCAGCCTCTGCTCACAATCCGCTTTGCGTCGCAATCAAAAGAAAAGAAATCAGTAAAAGAACAATAACATATATCATGTTAAAAATTTTTTAAACAACCTCTATATTCTCTTTTTTTATATAATCTATGTATTCAAGGATTTTATTATAATCTTCTTCTAAAACCATTACTCCGCGAATTTTAGATGCATTTCTTATTCCCGCAATATAAAATGGGTAAAATTTTCTGAAAAATTTAATAGCTACATTCTCTCCTCTAAGCTTGATTTCTTCATCTAAATGTGTTTTCATCATATCTAATTTCTCATAAAGAGAAGGAATTGGTAATTTTTCACCTGTTTTAAAATAGTGTGCAATTCTGCCAATTAGAGTAGGATCTCCTAGGACTCCTCGTCCTATGGCAACACCATCAGCTTTAGATTCTTCTAAACACTGTATTGCAGCCTCTATCGATGTTATATCTCCATTTGCAAAGACAGGGATATCTACATTTTCTTTCAGTTCTTTAATCTTTTTCCAATCTGCATTTCCTGAGTAAAATTGAGCCCTTGTTCTTGCATGAATTGTAATAAATTCAGCTCCGGCTTCCTGCATTTGCTGTCCGAATTCTACATAATTCATTTCTGAAGCTGTATAACCGAGTCTAAATTTAACACTGACCGGTTTATCGGTTCCATCTTTGACTGCTTTTACTAAATCTGCAGCAAGTGAAGGATTTCGCATAAGGGCTGAACCATCTTGCCCTTTTACAACTTTGTTTACCGGACAGCCCATATTTATGTCAATCATATCGGCAAATTGCGATAAGTATTCAGCTGAATATTTCATTAAATGCGGTTTATGTCCGCAAATTTGGTACACAATAGGGTGATGATTTGTATCAAGTTTAGTAATTTCAGTCTGTACATTTTGTGCTAAAAATTCAGAACTAATCATTTCTGTTGTTAAAAGACATTCAGGAGAATATTTTCTAACAAGAGAACGCAATACATAATCTGTGATACCTGCCATTGGGGCAAGAGATACCTTACTTTGTATTAATTGTTTTACTTTTTCATTATTTTGCATATTCTTTTAGTTCTTCGGCTCGAGCTTTTGCATACTGTTTATATTCATCATCTTGAACTTCTGAATTTGCATAAGCTGTATAATAGTTATATGCATCTTTGTATTTTCCCAATGCATCATAATCAGAGGCAATTAAGTAATTACAAATAGTGAATTCTTTATTCAGATTGTATGCTTGCTTTAAGTCTGCAATAGCTTCTGTTCTTTGTTCTTTTGTATCATAAATCATACCACGATAATATAAAGCGTATGAATTTTGTTTATCTTGGGATAATAATTCGTTAAATTTAACTAAACTTTCGTCGAGTTTGTTTTCATCATAAAGTGCAATTGCATCATTTAGCAGATTTGATTTGTCAGCTTCTTCAATTGATGCAAGATATTCAACTGCTTGCTGATTGTTTTTGTTTAGTGTAATTGCTTTTTGTAAGTATGTTTTTGCAGATGTATAATCTTCTTGTTCTCCGTATAGTACTGCAATGTAGTAAGCGATATCTGAATCCATAGGTTTTAGTGAAAATGCTTTCTTATAATATTCAATTGCATTTTTACTATCTCCGAGTTCTTGATAGCAATTTGCAGTACCCAGTAAACTTTCTACAGTATTTGGAGTTATACTTTGATACATTGAAATAGCTTTTTTATAATCTTTTTTATTATAATATTCTGCGGCTTTTGTTATTAAATTATTTGTCTTCATTTCAGCAATATTTTTGGTTGTATCTGAAATGTTTTTTGCTTGTGGAAATTTGGTTTGTGCTGTTTTTAAAGTTGATAATGCATTGTCAAAATCATTTCCCTGAGCTTGAGCTAAAGCTAAATTAACATACATCTCAGGGTTATTTCCGTTAGATTTGATTGCCTGTTGATACATATATATAGCATTATCAATTTTACCGTCTTTATGTAGCTCTATTGCATAATCATACAGGTAGCCGGAAGGATTTGCATCTGCAAGATTTGTATTAACATATTCAACAAATTGTTGAGGAGAAGTTGTCTTTTTGACATTTTGAATCATTTGTTCTTTTATTACATCCCCCATCTTTGGATCAAGTGCTATGACCTTTTTATATGCTTCTTGAGCAACTTTATTGTCTCCCAATTTATCATAGCATTGAGCTCTGTAATAATTAGCATTAACGTTATTCGGGTAGAGTATGAGTACGGATTCATAAGCTTTTATAGCTGTTCTGTAATCCCCTTTTTGTTGATAAAGGGTTCCAACATTTATTCTTGTGTTGATATTAGAAGGGTCTAAAGCTTCGGCTTGTTTGTAATAGGTTAAAGCCTCATCAAATCTGCCTTCTTTTTGTAAAATTGCACCCATATTAGCATTTAGGTTTCCATTATTAGGTGTGTTTTTGACTTTTTTTGCAAATGTTTTTTCAAGTGTATATAAGATATCAGAATTCTCGGTTGTTGATTTTTCTAATACATAGCTGTATTCATTTAAAGCTGCGTCAGATTCTCCAATATTATCCAAAATTTTAGCATAGGATAATCTTAAGTTAAGATCTGTTGGTTCTACAGAAACAGCTTTTTTGTAGTATTCCGCAGCTTTAGGCTCATTCCCTAATAATTTCATGATATCACCGATTTGTTCAAAGCTGTTTTTTTGGAGTTCTTTACTTCCTAAAGCATGATTAAATTCGTATGCTGCTGCCGCAAAATTACCTTCGGCACGAAGTCTTTTTGCAGTATTAAATCTGTTTTGAGCAGAACGGTCAAAATTTGTTGCATTTAAACATATTTCTAAGTTTTGAGTAGCTTGATTGATTACAACTGCCGAATTTTGAATATTTGTTTGATTCTTAGGATAATATGTCAAATAAAATAAAGCACTTCTGAAATCATCTGCCGCTTTGCCCCATGCACCATCTTTATTGCCATATTCGGAGGCTCTTGCCAAGTATGCATTGACCAAGTTAATTCTGGCTGAATTATCTAAATAATTTATTCTTAATGCACTTTTGAATTCTGTTATTGCACTTGAATATTGATAGTTTTGCATATAATTTTGACCTAAATCAAAATGTTCTCTGAAATTTCCAAATGCATATCCGTTGAGTAAACATAAGATTAATGATATTTTTGCAATAGTGGCTAATGAATTTTTCATGTTTGCTCCCTTCTGTGCAATATTCTATTACAATTTAACTTTTCTGTATATACACGACAGGTTAATTGTAAATTTCTGTTTATAAAACAAAAAGAGTAAGATTTTTGGTTATCTTACTCTTTTTGAAATTGTTTTGGAATGATTTTAAACATTAAAATCATTAACTGAAATGAAATTTAAACATTCATCGAATAGATTTTGAATTGGTACTGACACATCCATACATTCCATAACTAAATCTTCTGATAAATCGATTTCTGCGATGTTCATTGATCTCATCATTTCAGCTTGTGTTGTTTCCATACTTAAAACTCCTTATTTAATTTTTATCGGGTAAATCATATCCTGAATCTTAACAATGTGTATATCGGATGTATATCAAAAAACTTTAATAATCTTTTTGATAAATTTAAACATTTTTGTACATCCTATTATTATCGGGCTTTTAAACGGTTTACAATTCTTAATAATGTCTTTGAAGTAATATATAGCATATTTTTTCTTTTTATGTTATAAGTATGAGTGTAGTACATAATATAGGAGATATAACAATAGCTAACGATAATAGATCCGCAAAGGATAGGGACAAAACAATAATGAATGAACGTATACGTTCAACAGAGGTACGATTAATTGATGAAAATGGTGAAAACCATGGAGTTGTTCCAACATCCAAAGCCTTGCAAATGGCAGATGATGCAGGTCTGGATTTAGTATTGATAAGCCCTAATCAGGCTCCTCCTGTAGCAAAAATTTTAGATTATGGCAAATATAAATACGAACTAGCAAAAAGAGCTAAAGAAGCTAAGAAAAAACAGCATGTTGTTGAAATAAAAGAAGTAAAAGTTCGTTATAAAATTGATGTTCATGATTATGAAGTTCGTTTGAAAAGCGTTAGAAAATTCATTTCTCAAGGTAATAAAGTGAAAATTGTTGTTATGTTGAGAGGTCGCGAAATGCAACATTCTAATCTTGCATTTGATTTACTAAACAGATTTATAGCAGATTTAGAAAACGATAGTATTCAGATTGAGAAAAAGCCTCAGTTAGAAGGTCGTAATGTGACTTTATATCTGGCAGGACAGTCTTCTTAAGGTTTGTATATGCCGAGTAAATTCTAAGTTTTAAAATTAGAATAAAAATGATACATTATATCCTACGTATAGAGTTAATGCTAATATTCTTGCGATATTTGGTTTAATAATGATTATATTTGCTATAATGTTTTAACTCAAAAAATATCTTGACTTTCAAATTTGAACATGTATAATAAAAAACGTAGTTGAAGTTAACTACAGAATAAATAACTAGCCGCAATAGCTCAGTTGGTAGAGCAAGGGACTGAAAATCCCTGTGTCCTTGGTTCAATTCCGAGTTGCGGCACCATTTAAAAAAAACGAGGGTTTAGACCTCGTTTTTTTATGGCTACAAAGAATTTTGTATTTGAACGGACATTTCAGGAATGTACGGTTAAAATGCGAAATCGGCTGTATTCTCCTGTGTGTTTGAAAAATAACAGTCGGAACTATTCCAAAATTCGCATTTGAACTGTCTTGAAAAGTATCTGAGTTGTCCGAATTTGTCCTCTCAATGGACAGTTGGCTAAAACCCTAATATAGCCGAAGTTTAGGCTGTGTTTACATCTTGTACGGTTAAAATGCGAAATCTGGTACAGGACTTTTGAAATTTTAGTCGGAAATTTTTACCAAAAAGTCGGAACATCCTCCGGTTCAAAATTCTTTATTATTTTTTGTGAGAAGTAGCGGTTACTAATTTCCTCAATGTTTTCTTGATTTAATGTTGTATCATCTTCTAACCTAAATATATAATGCATTTTAAAATATCTAGCAATATATTCTAAACCAAAAATTAAACCACGTTTTGATGCAATAATGTATCTTTTATATGCTTCAACGTCATTACTTTTATACAATCTGTCCAGAATATGATTTTTTTGTAATAATAGCAAATTGGCTAATGCAAAAGGATATGAGGTCATTCCATCATATCCGGGGTGCGAATTTATTTTAGATTTTAAAATTTTCTTTTCAGTATAATGCTCATAAGTAGTCCACAATTCACCTTCGTAAGTGTTATCTGTTTTTTCTCTTGTTTTTATATTTATAGTATAGGTATTTCTACTTGATGCAATAATTGGACATTTTATAATATATGGATAATCAGCATCATTATCTAAAATATAAATAAATTTCAAATCTTTGAATATTTGTTTTTCTTCTCTAAAAACAAAAAATATTATTTTGAACAACAATTAGAGCCAATCAAACAATCAACATATAATCGTTGCAAAACTGGCTGTGGAATAAATAAAGGTGCTAATTATCAGGGTTTAAATAAAAAGAATTTGAACATAACTTAAAGGAGTTTAGAATGACTATTGATAAAAAATCTTTGATTAATTGGGTTGGTGGTAAAAGATTACTAAGAAAAGTAATTGAGCCGTTAATTCCAACAGATATCAAATCGTATATTGAGCCATTTGGCGGTGGCGGTTGGATTTTGTTTTATAAAGATAAATGGGCTGATTTAGAAATCTACAACGACCTCGACAGCCGTCTTGTAAATCTGTTTCGCATCGTGAAATATCACCCGAATGCTTTTAAAGAGGAATTTAATTATCTTCTTGGCTCTCGTGAGATTTTCTTCCAATTTATGAATTCAACTCCGATAACTGATATTCAAAAAGCAGTCCAATTTTATTATTTAATCACTCGTTCATTCGGTGGTAAGGGCAACACTTTCGGAACTGTAAAATGTTCATCGGGCGGTGCCTGCAAATCCTTAAAAAATGTTCCTGAGAAGATTGATGCAATACATAAACGTCTTGATAAAGTTATGATCGAAAATCGTGACTTTGAAAAACTCATTAAACAATACGATTTTGAAAATGCATTTTTCTACTGTGATCCTCCATATTCTAAAGGCTGTGGCTATGAAGTTACATCAACCGAAGATTTCGACCATGAACGTTTGAGAGAAGTTCTTGGCAATATCAAAGGCAGATTTTTGCTTTCTTATGATGATTCACCGAAAATCCGAGAACTATACAAAGGCTATGAGATGGTTGAAATCGAACGCCAAAACGGAATCAATAACCGACAAGGAACTGACAGGCTAAACAAAACCTTTAAAGAATTATTGATTGCCAATTATCCTATTAAGGAAATTTTTAAAAATGGCAGATAAGCCGATTGAAATAAAAATCGACAATAAAGCAGTAAATGAAAAACTGTTTGAGCTTGCAAAAAGTGGCGAAAACCTGCGACCGTTGATGAAAAACATCGCAGGTATTTTCGCATCTTCGACTGAAGAAAACTTTAAAGAAGAAGGCAGACCTGATAAATGGGTCGACTTGAGCGAAGAAAGAAAAGAACAACGAAAAAAGATTCACAAATGGCCTGGACAAATTTTGCAAGTTTCAGGTCAACTCGCTGCTTCAGTTAATACTCAATATGATGATGACTCCGCCGTTATCGGCTCAAATAAAGATTATGCCGCAATTCATCAACTCGGAGGAAAAGCCGGCAGAAATAAAAAAGTTAAAATTCCTGCAAGACCATATCTCAAACTTACCGATGATGATTTTGAAGAAATATTACAGCAAATAACTTTATATTTAAAATAAATATAAGGTTATTTTTTGTTAAAAATAAGATTATTCTTGCAATTAGAGGTAATATTAAACATGAAAAAAATATAGCCATGTGGCTACTAGTAATTAAAGGTTTTAGTAGTATATTAAACGAGGAGTAAACTAATGGAAGTGATGAAAAAAACTTTTGGTGTTATGGGTGTGGTATTGGCAACTATTGCAATAATATCACTATCAGTGAATTGGGGTTTTGCATCTCAAAATGGGATAAACGGTACAAATAAAACAACTGTCACTAAAACTTTTGAGCTTCCTAGTCGATTGCATAAAAATGGAGAAGGGTTTTATGAAATAGGAAGAATGTTGACTCCAAGATATAAACATTCTTCAATATTATTAGATGATGGCAGAGTTTTTATTGTTGGAGGACAGAATAGTAAAGGTATTACCTTAAATTCTACTGAGATATTTAATCCTAAAACAGGTAAATCCATTAAGGGGCCGGATATGCCATATTCAGGATTTGAATGTACATTAAAATTACTTTCTAATGGAAATGTTCTTATTGTCGGTGGTAAATACAATAATCAAGATAAAGTATCAGTATATTATCCAAAAGAAAATAAAATTGTAGAAACTAATAAAACTTTAACACATGAAATTATCAGAAGTGCTGCAATTGCAGAAACATCACAGGATGAGGTTTTTATTGATGATATGTCTTTTGTAGCAACAAAATTTGGTTTTGGTATTTATAACAAACAAACAAATGAATTATCTATAAAACATTCAACAAATACCGCTAGCAAAACTTATGACTATTATGTAGGAGATATAAATAATAAGTTGTACTTTCTATCTGTAAATAGGCATTATAGTAGTAAGCAAAACCTTAAAAATACGGCAGCATTGCATATCATTGAGATAATGCCGGATATAGATGCTAATGAATATAAGTATAAGTTACAGGAGAATAATTATGAACTGGATTCTCATCCTCCTTATGATGACACTTCTCATGGTCTTTTATTAAAAGATGGAAAAACATTATTTATTTGTAATGATTATAATGATGGTTATGTCTTATTTGATATACAGACAAAAAAATCTAAAAAAGTAAAACCTAATGTAAAACTTAAGGCGATACGTAATTTATCATTACTTGAAAATGGTAATATAATTTTCTTTAATCGTTCTAAGGAATCAATGAGTATTGTAGAACTGAATCCTTATAAAGGCTCAGGTCTAGTAAAATTATATGAAGAACCTGATTCTGCCTATGCTAGTGTTATAAATTTAGATGGTAATAATTTATTATATACCGGAGGGTGTAAAATACATCCTGCTGGCATGATTACATTTGGATTTAATTATGGAGCATCTGACAAAATATATTTGTGGAAAACGAAAAAGGAGAATAACTAATGGTTGCAAATGCTGTACTTGAAAATTCTGAAACTCAAAATTACAATGACGAACAAATAAAATGGCTAGCTGCATTCTTTGCAGAAAAATCATATCAAGATCGAAAAGACGAAACAGAATATAGTTTCACCGGTTGACGGTTATGTAAATACAATGCTTGTCCATACAATTGGTGGAGTAGTAACTCCGGCTGAAAAAGTTATTTCAATTGTTCCGGCTGATTCACCTCTAAGTATAAAAGTTTCTGTACTGAATAAAGACATTGGCTTCGTAAAAGAAGGAATGCCTGTCCAAGTGAAAATTGACACCTTTGACTTTCAAAAATATGGTATGATTGAAGGTAAGGTTAAAAAAGTTTCAAAAGACAGTGTTGAAGATGAAAAACAAGGACTTATTTATGATGTTTTTATAACTCCGGTAACACAAACCCTAAGAGTTGATGGCGTTGATCAGCCAATTTCAACAGGTATGGGCTTATCTGCGGAAATCAAAACAGGTAAACGAAGAATAATAGAATTCTTTATTTATCCAATAATAAAATACTGGTCCGAAGCTGTGTCAATTAAATAAATTTAATAAACCTTCTATATAGAAGGTTTATTTTTTATAATAAAATCAAATTTATTAACATCTAATGTCCATAAGTGTAGATGTACATATAACGTGTTAAAGATTTTACGAGCAATTAGTAATTCGGTTTCAACTTCTTTTTTACTTGGACAATATGCTGTACTATGAGCAACTTTATTTCTAAGGATATTTATAGATTTATTCTTATTGTTTAAGCATAGTAAAACAATTAGAATATTCCTAAGTTTATGATTCTTTAACATCTTTACGGACAAAAGTATATCCTTTTGATTTTGATTTTGGTTTATATCAATATTTGATATAAAAGTTTTACTATCCTGTATTGTAATATTTGATATTGTATCAATATCCGCAAATAATTTTAATGTTAAATAAAGCATCTTTTGAAATGCTAATTTTTTAATTTTCTTTTCAAGCATTTTATTTAGCTCTAGATTCTTTTGAACTCTAAAATATAGTAACGGTGTTTCTGTGACTTCTGCTAATGGATATATTGTTAAATATAGGTCTAGAATAAAGCGGAATAATTTTTCATATGCTGTACATAAATCCATAATTGATTTTCTATATTCTTTTTTGTTATATAAATCATAGCAGTCGTAATATATTTTCATAAATGCTGGCTGAATATTATCTCCACCGATTCGGAAGGTTGTATGACAATATTGACAATTTACATCTAAATCTAAAACTGTTGAGTTTGTATGTAAATCATCTTGTCTAGAAAAAATATTTTGTTTTTTGCAATGAGGACAAGCTACTGTAACTTTTTCATAATCCCATTTGCAGTTTTGTATTTTATTATAATTATCCATAAATTTTTGCTTTGAAAAGATGTACCATTTAGTTTTATCTTATTGCAAGAACTGAAAGGTATTCTTGAATTATTTAGGTAATTGATTATAGTGTAGTTCATCAGCTTTTTTAATGAATTCAAATAGTTGATTGATTTCATTTTTTCCAATAAATAGTTTGAATTCTTCCAAAGCTTCTAAGTCTTCACAACCTTCAGTATGGCTCGTTGCATTTGCAATATCTTGTAGATATTTGAATTTATTTTTATCTATTTCATCCCATTCTTTAATTACTTTATTGTATCTGGTAAAAATAGTTTTTTCTTTTGGACATCTAAATGCAAGGAAAATTTCTAATATTTTTCTGATTGAGTTCCCTAAAGGGATTTGTTTTAAATCTTCTTCTGGCAGTTTTAGTGCATTTCTTAAATAACTTATTGTGTATGAATATTCAGAATCAAAACTTTTAAGATATTTATCGGCATTATTTATATATGAGGTCTCATTCTTTTGTATTTGAAATACCTCGTATAATAAATGCTCTTGAGACGGTTCTTGTTTTTGCTCGGGTTGACTTTTGAAATTATTATTATAATCTTTATTTTTATTAAATAAAATAGCCCTTATCTTTTTAAAGAAATAAAAATTATGAGTTAATATAAATAATTGCGAAAAAGTCTTATGACTAGCAAATTTATTCATCAATAAATTTAATAAATTAAACAAGTACTGTTGATCTAAACTACTTACAGGATCATCAATAACGATAATAGATTTTGAAAAATCAAAATCCTTGGATTTTAATGTTGCCAAAAAGTAAGCAAATGCAATTACAGTTTTTTCACCCTCACTTAAATTTTTAGCTATTTTATCCCCATCTCTTTTTATTATGTAGGAATTGGTTATATCTTCAAATTCGATTTGAAATTTTTTATAACCAAATACAATATTTATATATTTTTCAATTTCAGCTATAGGAAGTTTCTGATTTGATAATTCAGCTTTTAATTTATCGATTTCGGATTTGATATTATCAATTTTTTTTATGATTGGTTCTTTTTGTGCATTTAAATTATCAATATTACTAATTTGTGAATTTAAATTATCAAAATTTTCAGCTATATAATATTTTATAACTATTTTCTTTGCTTGAGATTTATCTTGTTCAATGGTCTCAACAGATTTGTTATTATTGATTATTGTTTGATTAAATGCAGATTTTATATTACCAAAATCTTTTATTTGAGATATAAAATCAGAAATATCTGGAGTTAAATCTTTATTGTTTTGTTTACTTCTTAGAACACTAATTATACTATTAACACTTTCTATATATTTTTTAAAACTTGTTTTATAGTTGTTAAGTTTTTCATCATCAATTTCATTTATAAAATCCGAAACCCTAAGATTAAAAATCTTATTGGTATTTGCTATTTGTACTCTTTGATTTAGAGTATCTATCATTTTTAATATTTCATTTTCTAATTTAAGATAAGAATCATCTTTTTTTAGTACTTCTTGTATCTCATTATAACGTAGCTCCCAAATACTGTCAGTGTCTTGGTGACAGAATGGGCATTGAGTTGTTGTTTTATGTTTTAAACCCTCAGCTAACCATTTCATAAGCTCGTCATTACAATTCTGTTTGCGTGTAACTGTCTGTTTTAACAGATCATTAATCGTATTTATTTCATTCCCTAATATTAGTTCGTCTAATACTATTGTAAGCTTTTCTTTGCTTGGTTGAGTAAATTTTTTTTGAGCTTCTTCTTTTTCTGTTTTATTTATCTCAGGTTTTCCATTTATTCGTTCATTACTGAATTCAAGAAAAAAGTGATCTCTTGTAAACTTCTGCGAAGGTATACATAAATCTGCTCTAATTTTTGTTGCGATATTTGTATACTCGTTAGTTATATTCTTTTCGATATTTTCTATATCAAAATCTATTTTTCTAAACGTCTTGCCCTTATGCTCTATGTAATAGGATTCTAATTCTTTTTCTAACTCAGTAATTTTAGTTTTTAAATCTTTATTAGTCTCACCTATTGTATAGGTAATAGCTTTTGTTTTAGCAGTACTACTATCTAATGATAGATTAGTTTCTACAAAATGATTATTAAAGATTTTAATTTTCCCGATATAAAAATTATCCTTAAATGTGTCTAATGTAGTATATTGATTATCTTCATCTGATAATTTTATAGAAAAATCATCCTTATAATCATTTGAATCATATTCCTTAGGTATGAATCCCAGATTTAAACATTCAAAAAATCTTGATAATGTTGTTTTACCAGTACCATTTAAACCCCATATTAAGTTATATTGTTGAAATTCGTTTAGATTATTATCCGCATTAAAATTTTTGAAACTTCCGAAATTATTGATTTTTTCTATTTTTTTTAACAAACACTTTTCCATACTTTTATTATAATAAATAATAAAAATTTGTATATAATAAAACATAAATTTGTTCGTTAAACTATACCAAATTTCGCATTTGAAGTGTAACTCTTTCGCATTTAAAGTGTTCTTTTACACAAGGACATCCTAAAGGATTATATTTGCTTTTTCTTGTTGAAATGTGGGAGCGTTTTTCTTTTTATGGTATGCGTGCTTTACTTGTTTTGTATATGATACAGACTCTTGCGTTTTCAACGCAAAAAGCAGGTAATATTTATGGGCTTTATACAGGATTGGTTTATTTAACTCCATTACTGGGTGGGTATCTTGCTGATAGGTATTTTGGTCAGCGAAAATGTATTGCAACAGGTGCTGTGTTGATGTCTTGCGGTTTGTTTTTACTTGCTTTTGCTCCGAAAAGTTTGTTTTTATTATCTTTAACTTTGATGATTATTGCAAACGGATTCTTTAAATCAAATATCAGTGCTGTTTTAGGACTTTTATATGATAAGCAGCAAGAGAAAAAAGATGGTGCATTTACTATTTTTTATATGGGAATAAATTTAGGAGCTTTTTTGTCACCTCTTGTATGTGGAACTGTTGCCGTCAAATTTGGGTATGAGTACGGATTTGCGGTTGCTGGCTGTGGAATGCTTGTCGGGTTACTTATTTACAAGATGTTTGAAATTAAGCTTCTTAATAACGTAGGAATGTTTCCTGCGACAAAACAAGTTCAGGAAAAATCTTCGGCTGATGTTTTATCGCAAAACCAAAAACATAAATTTGCTGCTTTAATTCTGTTGATGTTTTTTACTGTCCCGTTTTGGATTTGTTTTGAACAGGCAGGATCTTCCTTGACTTTATTTGCCCAATATCAAACTAATCGTAATCTTTTTGGGTATGAAATTCCAACCGGATATTTTTTGGCCTTAAATCCGCTTTTTATAATAACATTGGCTCCGTTTATGTCATTGTTATGGGAGAGGTTAAGGGCTAAGTGCAAAGAGCCGTCTTCTGTTGAAAAATTTGCGATTTCATTATTCTTAATAACGGTATCTTATGTGCTTTTAGCTTTTGCCGGGCATTTGTCTTTAGTCTCAAAAGTTTCTCCTTGGTGGTTGGTTTTTGGATATTTGATTATGACATTGTCTGAACTCTGTCTTTCTCCTATCGGATTATCGCTTGTTTCAAAATTGGCACCGGCAAAGTTTTTGTCGCTGGCTATGGGGTGTTGGTTTTTGACAAGTTTCTTTGGTAATACTATTGCTGGATTTTTGGGCGGGAAATATGATTCTGTTACACCTTCTCAATTGTTTGGATTTCTTGCTGGGTTGGCGTTTGTGACATTTGTTCTTTTATTGTGTTTTATACCAAAACTTAACAATGTAATTAAAGCTGATGAAGATTAGCTTAATCTTGACAATTGTTTCTGTTAGTTTTAAAACTAAATAAGGGATACATTTATCTTTGGTAATTTTATGAATAGTTTTTTTATAGGTTTAATAGTCCTGCTTTTAAGCGGATTTGCGGTTAAATTTTTGGATAAAAAATTTAAAATAATTGTTGTTTCTTTATTAAATTTAATTGCATCATGTTTGTGTGCTGTTCCTGCACTTAAGGTTTTGTCTAAGGGAGGGGTTTTAGCTCAGGTATTTAATTTTAATAATTTATTTGGTTTGGTATGTTTTCAAATAGATTATTTATCGGCATTTTTTATACTGATTATTTCAGTAATGAGTGTTGTTTCGGTTGTGTATTCTAAGGGGTATTTAAAGGCTTATAAAGATAAGAGTCTTGATGCTCATTTAATATTTTTCCCTGTGCTTGTAGCGTCTATGCTGGCAGTTGTTACCTGTCAAAATGCACTTATGTTTTTAATTTGTTGGGAAATAATGTCTTTAAGTTCCTTTTTCTTAGTGATTTTTGAAAATGAGAAAAAAGAAGTTATAAAGGCAGGTATTTCATATTTGGTATTTATGCATATTTCTGTAATATTCATAATGCTTGCATTCTCAATTATTTCAGTTAAATCCGGAAGTTTTGATTTTTCATCATTTGCAAATGTGTTAACGGGGCATAAGTCATTGGCAAATCTTGTATTTATCTTGTTTTTTATCGGTTTTGGAACAAAAGCCGGTTTTGTTCCGTTTCATAATTGGCTGCCTGAGGCACACCCTGCAGCACCTAGTCAGGTTAGTGCAATTATGTCTGGGGTGATGATAAAAACAGGAATTTATGGAATATTAAGAGTTCTGTCTTTTCTTGGAACCCCGTCTAAAATGATAGCTTTTGTTGTTTTTATTATTTCGATAGTTACGGCTTTATACGGAATCTTATATGCCATAAGTCAAAATGATATTAAAAAACTTTTAGCATACAGTAGTATTGAAAATATCGGGATTATCGGGACAGGCATCGGTATTGGTATGATCGGCTCTGCGTATAATCAACCATTGGTTGCTGTTTTAGGTTATGCAGGTGGTCTTTTACATATATTAAACCATGCTGTTTTTAAAGAATTACTTTTCTTAGCAGCGGGAAGCGTGTATATAAAAACACATACCCGTGATATTGAAAATTTGGGTGCATTAATAAAATCTATGCCTGGGACTGCGGTATTATTTCTAATCGGTTCTGTTGCGATTTGTGCATTACCGCCATTAAATGGCTTTATCAGTGAATTTTTAATATATATGGGTATGTTTAGAGGTTTGTTGGTAAATAATTTCTTTGTATTTATTGTTATGTTGTTTGGTATCGCTTCTCTTGCATTGGTTGGAACAATGGCGATACTTTGTTTTACAAAAGTATTTAGCGTAGTCTTTTTAGGTTTGCCAAGAAGTGATGCTTCTTCTAATGTAACAAGTGACAATAGTTTATCAATGATTTTACCGATGGGATTTTTATCGGTCTTGGTTGTTCTTATAGGTATTTTTTCGTTATTTGCGTTTGCACTGGTGTGTAAACCTGTAAGTATGTTTATCAGTATTGAACAATATAATATTATGCCAGTGTTATCATCAATGATTTTTATAACAATGTATGCTTTGTTATTTTTTATTGTTTTGGCAGTTATATCTGTTTTGAAGATAAAATTTACAAAAAACAAAGTTTCAATCCAAGATACTTGGGGGTGCGGGTATAATAGAGCAAATAACCATATGCAATATACCGCATCATCTTATGCAAGTCCGTTATTATCTATGTTAACACCGTTATTTAAAAAGATTTTTGATGTTGAAAAACCTAGAAAACTTTTCCCTGAAAGTTCTCATTTTAATATGCAGATTGAAGATATTGAAGAGGCTTATATTATTAATCCGCTTGTAAAATATGATGAATGGTTTTTGTCAAAATTTGAGACTTTACAGAGCGGTAATATTCAAGTTTATATAAAATACGGTTTGATATTCCTTATTATAATTATAGTTGGGAGTTTGTTTATAAAATGATTTTAAGACTACTAACAGATTTAATAATCCTTTTATTTGCACCATTTTTAATGGTTGGTGTAATAAAGAAAACGAAAGCTTTTTGGGGTGGAAGAAAAGGTCCTTCTGTTTTTCAGCCGTTATATGATTTTATTAAATTATTAAAAAAAGATTTTGTTATAAGCCATACAACATCTCAGGTATTCAAATTGGCACCGATTATAATGATTGTGTCAGCATTGTTTGCGTCAATGTTTATTCCATTAGCTTCAGGTGAGACAATTTTTAATGTAAGCGGCGGATTGATTGTTTTTGCTTATACTTTGGGGCTGGGCAAGTTCTTTGCACTAATCTCGGCGATGGATACGGGCAGTAGTTTTGAAGGTATGGGAGCCTCCCGAGAAGCGTGTTTCACTTCTATTGTTGAACCGGCATTCTTTATTACTATCGGCTCTATAATGGTGTTGAGCGGGAATAATACATTTGAAAGTTTGCGGCATATTCTTGCAAATTCAGGACATTACGGAATACTTATCGAAATATTTGCTATTGTAGTTCTGTTCTTAATGATTCTGATAGAGGGTTCAAGGGTTCCTGTGGATGATCCTGCAACACATCTGGAATTAACTATGATTCATGAGGTTATGATTTTAGATAATTCGGGAATAGATTTGGCTTTATTTACTTGGGCAAATGGAATAAAAATGCTGTTGATTTCCTCATTAATAGCTTTTATTGTTATTCCTTCCGGGTTAAACGAATGGATAAATATTTTAGCTTATCTTGCGGTAATCTTCGTTATTTCGATTGTAATAGGAACTATTGAATCAGGTATGGCAAGAATAAGAATGTCACATGTTTTTGAATTTATATTTATTATGAGTTCACTGGCACTGGTTGTTTTTTCTCTTGTTGCTGCAAGGATGTATGGAGGTTAGATGACAGACGGTTTTATAATACTTTTCGGTTTAACGATGTTATATTTGGCGGCTACAAGCAGAATTATTGCACATATCAGATTGTTGATAATTCAAGGTGTGCTGTTGTTTTTGATTTGCTGCGGAGAACATGCAAACGGGCTAAATTTAATATTCATGATTATTGAAACTCTTGTTGTTAAATCAATTATTATTCCTTGGTTTTTATATAGGGTTTTAAAAAAGACACATTCAAACCGTGATGCTGCGGCAAATATTCCGCATTTTTATTGTCTTGTAATCTCAAGTATTATATTACTGGGCGGATTTTTGGCTTCTAACTACTACATATCATCTGTAAAATTGATATCGCCAATGTATTTTGGAGTTTCGATAGCTACAATAGTTATAAGTTTATGGTTGATTACAATTAAACATAAGATAATATCAAACGTAATTGAATTTATTACAATGGAAAACGGAATATTTTTACTTTCGTTGTCTGTTGCAAAAGAAATGCCAATGCTTGTTAATATGGGCGTTTTGTTAGATGTCTTTATTGCGGTTTATATTTTGGGCTTGTTTGTTAATGAAATTAATAAAGAATTTAAGGATTTGGAAGTATCTAATTTATCAGATTTAAAGGATTATGAATATAATGATTAATATACTGTTAATATTTCCTATAGTTGCAGCAATACTTGTTTTGATTATTAAAAACAAGAAATTTGATATTGCAATGGTTAATTTATATGCATTGATTCATTTTATAATTACAGTGCTTATTTGTGCCGGAGGATTCGAGACGGCTCAAACAAAATATTTTGCTGTTGATGGAACTAATTTAATTTTTTTATTAGTGCTTTCGGTTGTTAACGGTGCTGTGGCGATATATAATACGGGTTATGCAAAAACTTTCGATGTTCCTGACAGAAGAATAAGTCATTATTCTTTTATGATACTTGTGTTTGTACTGTCAATGACTGGAACTTTATTAAGTACTGATTTGGGACTTGCTTGGGTCTTAGTTGAAGCTACAACTTTATCAAGTGCATATTTAATCTATTTTAATAAAACAAAACACTCTATTGAAGCGGCTTGGAAATATGTTTTTATATGTTCAATCGGGATTGCGTTGGCTTTTGTCGGGATAATTTTGTTGAATATTTCTTCTGCTAACGTTAATAGCCTGAATTTTAACGAGTTGTATAAATATGCCCAAAGTTTTGATGTTAATTGGCTAAAGATGGCGTTTGTATTTATGCTGTTTGGATTTGGTGCTAAAATGGGACTGGCACCTGTTCATTTTTGGCTCCCTGATGCTCATTCGGAAGCTCCGTCACCAATTTCGGCATTGCTTTCTGCGGCGTTATTGAATTCGGCTTTCCTTGTGATTGTCAGAGTTTATAAAATAGTTAATTTGGCAGGCAGTGCTCATTTTGCAAAATTTTTGTTGTTATTAATGGGATTTATTTCTTTATTTATAACGGCGGTATTCGTTTATCATATAAAAAATTATAAAAGAATGCTTGCCTATTCATCGATTGAAAATATGGGAATTTTGGCTATAGGGTTAGCTTTGGGCGGTGCAGCATATTATGCTGTGATTCTTCATTTAATAGGACACTCTTTCGCAAAAGCTTCATTCTTCCTGACCTCGGGAAATGTTTTGGAATTGTTTGAAACTAAAAGAATTAAGTCTATTAATGGTGTAATTAAGGCTGATGGTAAAACGGGATGGCTTTGGGTAGCTTCATTTTTGGCTATTTGTGCATTCCCTACATCTGTGTTGTTTATAAGCGAATTCCTTATTGTAAAAACTATGGTTGCTCAAAAACATTACATACTTTGTGCGTTGTTTTTATTGTTGCTGACGATTATCCTTTACGGAATCGGATATGTGGTTATTAAAACTGCATTTGGCAAGATTAGTGAAGATAAGTCTAAGCTTATTGCAGTAAATAAGGATAAACTTTCTGTGTATATGTATATCCCGCAAATAATTATGCTGCTGGTGGTATTTTTACTTGGACTCTACATCCCTCCATTTTTAGCTAACATAATAAGTCTTGCTGTGGGGAATTTCTAAAAAGGATAAAATATGCTTAAGATAAAAAATAATACGGTAACTAATATATCAGATATTCCAATTGTTTCAATTACAGAATTACGAAACGAAGTTATTTCTTTGAATAAACGTCCGGTTGGCTTTTTCGGACAAAAAACCGACGGTGGAGAAACCAGACTCTTTCTTGTTCTTGCGGATGATAGAGAAGGGGATTTTTATGTTTCATCTGCTAAATTTAGTTCTGATGAAAAGATATACGAGAGTTTTACTAAAGAAATTCATGCTTTTCATATTTTTGAGCGTGAATTTTATGAACAATTCGGGATTAAGCCGGAGGGTCATCCGTGGTTGAAGCCTGTCAGATTAAATCAGGATGAATACGAGTTTTTTGATATGAAGGGGGAAGAAGTTCATCAGGTTGCAGTTGGTCCGATTCATGCCGGAGTAATTGAACCGGGGCATTTTAGGTTCATGTGTAACGGTGAAACTGTTTATCACCTTGAAATTATGCTTGGATATCAGCATAGAGGAATTGAAGATTTGATATTAAAAACTCCGTCTAATCAACTTGCCGAATCTATTTGCGGAGATAGTGTAATTGCCTATAATACGGCATTTTCTCAAGTTATCGAAAATTTGCAATCAATAAATATCAGTGAAAAATCCCAACTTATAAGAAAAGCTGCTTTAGAAATGGAGCGTATGGCTATTCATATTGGTGATTTGGGGGCAATAGCAGGTGATATTGCCTATCTTATGGGAGCTTCTGTGTTTGGTGCAACAAGAACTCTTGTAATAAATACGATGCTTGAGTTTTGCGGTAGCCGTTTTGGGCGTGGACTTATTTGCACCGGCGGAGTGAATTATGATTTTACTGAAGATAAAATAGAACGGGCTTTAAAAACTTTTGATAAGGTAATCAAAGATGTTGAGCGTATGGTTAATACTATGTTAAAAAGTTCAATAGTTATGTCTAGGCTGGAAAAAACAGGTACAATTAGTATGGAGCGAGCACAAGAAGCCGGACTTGTCGGAATGGCTGCCAGAGCTGCAGGAGTTGACCTTGATTCAAGATTCGATTTCCCAGATAAGTGGGTTTCCGAATTACAATTTGAAAAGAAAAATTTTAAAGCGACAGGTGATGTTAATGCTCGTTTTAAATTGAGATATAAAGAGATTTTGCAGTCTTATTCAATGATAAAGAAAATATTTATGAAATTAAAAGATTATAGCGGGCAGGAACTTGCAGTCAAGTCTTCTAATTCGTTAACTCCAAATGCTTTTACAATATCTATTGTTGAAGGGTGGAGGGGAGAAATAATTCATATTGCTTTAACTGATGACAATGGAAATTTGGCACGTTACAAAATAAAAGATCCGTCATTTAATAATTGGTATGGACTTGCACTTGCTGTCAGAAATAACGGGGTTTCAGATTTTCCGTTATGTAATAAGAGTTTTAATCTTTCCTATGCAGGTAATGATTTATAAGGGATAAAATATGCTAGATACATTAAAATCAAGAGTTTTTCAAGGAAAACAGTATATAAAAGATATAAAAAATGCTGATATAAAATCAGAATTTCGAGGGTTTCCGAAAATTAGCGAAGGAAGCTGTGATCCTTCTATTTGTCCGACTGGAGCGTTAAATATTAACCCCTTGTCTATTGATATGGGGAAATGCACATTTTGCGGAGCTTGTGAAAGGGTTTATGAAAATATTAAATTAACAAACGGTTATAAACTTACATCAAGCAGCAGGGATAATTTGATTGTAACTTCAGATTCTGATTATGATGAATATGTAAAATCCGCAATTGAAGTAAAACACGAAATAGTTAAAGTTTTCGGACATTCTTTAAAGCTTCGTCAGGTTTCTGCTGCCGGCTGTAACGGCTGTGAAATGGAATTAAATGCCTGTTCTAATGTTAATTTTGATATGGGAAGGTTTGGGATTGATTTTGTTGCATCTCCAAGACATGCTGATGGAATAGTTATAACTGGACCGATATCTGAAAATATGGCGTTTGCACTTGAAAATTGTTATAATGCCGTTCCGAATCCTAAAATCGTAATATTGTGTGGAGCTTGTGCGATTTCAGGCGGAATTTTTCAAAATAGTTCTACTCTGAATCGTGAATTTTTAGATAAATATCCAATAGATTTATATATTCCGGGTTGTCCTGTTCATCCGTTGACATTTATAAATGGTATACTGTCTTATATAGGGCAAAAATAATGTTCTGTACATAGAGGTTAAAAGCTTTGTAATACTTAATGCTTACTTGTTTGATTTAGGATTACTCCAAAATTAATAATGTGGTAATATTTCTTTCGGATGAAATATTTGAAAATTTTTTTATAATAAATAATAAAAAATATCCAATAGATACTCTGGAGCATATAAGGGCGGCTTGGAGTTATTTTCATATGCCAAGAGATTATGAAAAATATTCAAAAGAAGATAGGAATATTATTACTAATAAAATCATAAAAGTATGGAAAGACAAGATTTCTCCCGATGGTCCGCCTTCGGCTAAATAGTTCTATTGTAATTGTAAAAAATACGGTTTTTATAAATAAAACCGTATTTTTAGTTAATATTATATTTTTAATCTTCTATCGGAAAGTTTTCTGTAATAAAATCTATATCCTTATCTCCTCTACCTGAGAGGTTTACCAATATTTTTGAATTAGGATTTTCTATAGCCAGTTTTATTGCAAATGCAACTGCATGTGAACTTTCCAATGCCGGAATTATTCCTTCGGTTCTTGATAATTCATAGAAGGCACTAATTGCTTCTTTATCATTAATTATGGTGTATTTAACTCTGCCACAGTTGTTTAAGTAACAGTGTTTTGGTCCAACTCCGGGGTAATCTAATCCGCTTGCAACTGAATATGTTTCTGCAGGTGTGCCGTCTTCGTTTTGAAGTAACAAACATTTGAATCCATGTATTGTTCCTTTTTTGCCAAAGTTAATACTTGCGGCATTTTCTCCAATTTTTTCACTTTTGCCTAAAGGTTCTACACCATATAGTTTGACTGATTCCTCTTTTAAGAAGCCGTTAAATATACCTATGGCATTTGAACCGCCACCAACGCAAGCTGCTACATAATCAGGCATTGTTCCTGTTAATTCTTGGAACTGCTGATGAGCTTCTCTGCCTATGACAGTTTGGAAATGTTCTACTATCATTGGGAAAGGATGAGGTCCTACGACAGAACCTATAGCATATAATGCTGTTTTATATTCCTTCTGGTAAGCTGCAAATGCTTGATCAACTGCTTCTTTTAAACTCATTGCATCCTGTTTAACCGAGATAATATTTGCTCCCAATAGTCTCATTTTTGTAACATTTGGTTTTTCTTTTTGAATATCTTTTTCACCCATATAAATATCGCATTTTAAACCTAAAAGTGCGGCTGCTGTTGCTGTAGCCACTCCATGTTGACCGGCTCCGGTTTCAGCTATTATTTTTGTCTTGCCCATTTTTTTTGCGAGTAAGGCTTCTCCTAAGCTGTGGTTGATTTTATGAGCTCCGGTGTGGTTTAAATCTTCTCTTTTTAAATAAATTTCAGCTCCGTATTTGTTTGATAAATTTCTTGCAAAATATATTGGGCTTGGGCGTCCCGCGTAATATTTTAATAAATCATTTAATTCTTTATTAAATTCGTCATCATCTTTCAATTTTAAAAAGGTTTCTGTAATTCTGTTAAATTCTTCTTTCAAACCTTCCGGTAATATTTGTCCGCCGAATTCTCCAAATAAACCTTCTTCTGTCGGTAATAAATTTATATTATTCATTATTTAATCTCCTTTATCAATTTGTATTAATTTTGGTGCAATTGCATTTTGATTTTTTAATATTTTTGAACCTCTTGTCACTTTGCAAAGACTTACATTTAGTTCATTTGCAATCTCTCTTTGGGTTTTACCGTCTGAGAGCATTTTTAATATGCACCATCGTTTTGATAAAGTGTTTATTTCCGTTTCTGTAAGTAATTCTTTGAAGAATGAGCAAATATCTTCTTCTGTTTGAATACTGTGTATTGCTTTTGCTATTTCTGTTAAGTTGTTCATGTCTTTCTGTCTTTTTGTTTCTGTCTATAGTAACATTATAAATTGATTTATTGTTTCTGTCAATAGTAACGTTATTAATGTTTATTGTATTTAGTAATACTTTTGTTATTATGTTATACTTGTTATATGGAAGAGAAAAATTTAAAATTATCTATAGCTCATTTATATCCTAAACATTTAAACTTATACGGAGATTTAGGAAATGTTATTACCTTAAGAAAACGTTGTGAATGGAGAGGTATTAATGTTGATTTTGAAGAAATTAATATTGGTGATTCTATAGGTGAGCATGATTTGTATTTTATTGGCGGCGGTCAGGATAAACAACAGGAAGATGTTGCGGAAGAGTTATATTCACATAAGTCAGAACTTTTAAAACAGCGTGATGCGGGTTCAGTGTTCTTAGGAATTTGTGGAGGATATCAGCTGTTCGGGCATTATTACCAGCCGCATGATAAAGATAAATTAAAAGGTATTTCCTTGATGGATGCTTATACTGTTGCCGGTAAAAAACGTTTTATTGGTAATGTTACTGTAGAGACTGATTTTCTCTCTCCTAATACTCTTGTCGGCTTTGAAAATCATAGTGGTTTAACATATTTGGAAGGTGATACTAAGCCGTTAGGTCATGTTAGTGTCGGTAATGGTAATAATTCAAAGGACAGTTTTGAAGGTTGCAGATTTATGAATGTATTTGGAACTTATTTGCATGGTTCTCTGCTTCCAAAAAATCCTCATTTTGCGGATTATTTGATATCTTTGGCTCTGGAGAAAAGATATGGTGAAAAAATAGAATTGTCAAAACTTGATGATAGCTTTGAATTAGATGCTCATAATTCGGTTGTTGGAAAACCTTATTAGTAGTTTATAAATATTTTAAAATATTATATCCTTTTTCGATAGCTTTGCTTGTTTCTTCATCAGGGATAAAGTTTTTATTATAGTCAAAGAAAAATGTGCAATGATTTGCAAATCCTACTTCCGCCGGTAGTATAAAATCTGATGTAATTATACAATTTTGTTTTTGAATATTACAAAAATCATCTTGACCATATTTTTCAAATTTAATTGAGTATAATTCAACATTTTTACCTTCAAGTTTAACGTTAAAATTAACTTGATCTCCGCTAGGTGTTGCATTTTTAAATTGTTTAGCGAAGTTTTGTGCAATTTCATTAGTTGTAATTGTTGAATTTATGCTAGTATATTGAAATCCTTTATCTAATTTTTCATAAGCGACTCGGCATTGTGCATTTCGAATGAATTTTTCAGGATTATCCGGTGATTTTTTGATAAATTGAACGGTTATTCCCAGCATTAAGAAAGGTATTAATATGTGTAATCCAATGGCAAAAAATGCCCATCTAGCTTGAGTTTGTCTAAATTGCTTTGGAGACATCCACCAATCAACCTGATAAGCCCACATATTGCCTTTAAATCCGCAATAAAGCTGTAATAGTGTATATAATATCCAGTTTATTCCAAGAGGTAGTTGGAACCAGATTAAAGGAATTGCGAGCAGAGTAATCCAAGCACGATGTTTTATTCCCCAGATGAAAGTCAAAAGAAGAGCCCCCCAATTGAAATCCTTCAATTCAGGCGGCAAATCTTTTCCTTTATAACCTGTTAAAAACTCTTTCCAACTCATTATCTAATTGTATGTGTTTTTATTAAAGCTGTCAATCTATTATTTATTTTAATTTTGTTTTGAGAAATATTCATCTCTTAGAGATATTAAGTAATCAATAGCTTCTTCGATTTCACATTTAGAATTTGTTTTTGGATTAACATAAAAAGAGTATACGATGTATGTAATATAAAATATTTCTTCCAATGTTCGGGTATTTGTTCTACGTTCACATTTTTGTCTATCATGAGTAAGTCCCCAACCTGCATAGAATGGCATTCCAAATACGTGAACTTCTTTATTACACATGAGTGCTTCAAATCCAAATTGTGTTGTGCAAACATAAACTTTATCGCAATAATTGATTAGTGAAATAGGATTTATTGGTTCAGTTTGAGTATATATATTATCATGTGCTTTATAACCTTTATAATATCCACCACGTCCGGCTATTGTATCCGGATGTGTTTTTATTATTATATCAGCATCAGGATTTTCTGAAATGGCTGATTGAAGCATTTCTTTAAATGTAGTATCGTTTGCTAAACCTTTTTCTATACTCATATCACCATAACTTTGGTCTACAACTAAAACTTTTTTTACGCCAGGTCTTCCTATGTTTGGTGTAAATATTGGTTGTGAATTATATTTTGTTAAATGATTGTCAATAATTTTATTTATACATAATTTTGCTCTGTTTAATTGTTCCTCATTTAATATAAAGGTTTTATCATTTAACATTTGTTCAAGTCGGCTTGGTCTTGTTGCGTCAAAGTAACATGTTAAATCATCAAAAGTAAAAGATATTCCTTTTTGAAAATGTGGTAATGCTTTTGAATCAGCAAATGTATTTATACTTCTTAAAAAAGAATCTCCAGCAAAAATAACTTTTTTATTCAGGTTCAATGCTTTAGAAATTATGCCAAGATTTTCTTTAAGTGGTCTTATTTCCCAACATAAGTATAAATTATCAATTATATTGTCATTTGGGTCAAAAGTAAAATTGTTTTTTTCTAAAAGTATGTTTAGATAATTATGATTACTGTCTACCCATAAATAAGTTGGAGTATTCTTGATTGTTTGCAATAAATTAACTATATCTTCCTGATAATTGATTTTTTTGTTAATATTTTTTTCAATTGCTTTATCTTGATATAAATTGAATAAAAAGTCATTATTTTGTGTGTTTCGTTGAAATATATTTTCTTTTTTTATACGAAATTTAATTCCAAAAAATTTATATATTTTGCAGTCCTCCATATTATATATTGAAAGGAACGGAATTCTAAATAAATAGAATTGTTTTTGGTTTGTATTTTTTACTTTTGTTATAAATAGGGATTTTAAGTAGTAAAAATATGGGTGTTTTGATATCATTTTTAATGTTTTATAATCTGATTTTGAAAATTTATTTTTCGCAATTCTTCCTTTTTTATATTGTTTACCTAAGATCTTATGGCATTGTAATATATAATATAAACGATTTCTTTTTAATCGGGTTTTATAATTATATTTAAAGGCTTCAAAAGTTTTCGTATTGATTATTTCATATATTTCATTACTTATTTCATGTGATTTTAACCATTTATAAAGCAATTTGTATTCATTTAAAGTTACAAAAGCCATTTTGTGTCCTTTATTAACACTTGAATTTGGATTTGCAAGTCTGTAATGATAAAATGCGTTATTTGTTATAGCTATTCTATCTGCAAGTAGCCAGGTTTTTATGTTAAAGCCTACATCTTGAAATGCTGCACCCGGAGTTTTAGAAAAGTATATTTGATTAGTTTTTAAAAATGTTCTTTTATAAATTGCAGACCATATACTTGGATGTCCTGATTGGATAAATTCAGGAATTTTTATGTTTTTATATATTCCATTTGTATTTAAGAATTTATTCGTTTTTTTGTGATATTCATTATTGAATTGATAAAAATTACTTTTGACTATATCTATTTTGGGATTCCGTTGACTGTACTCATATAATTTTTCGTACATTGTGTTGTCAATAAAATCGTCAGGTTCGACTATTCCAATAAATTCTCCTTTTGCATGTTCTATTCCTAAGTTCATAGACTTGCCGTAACCTTCATTTGTTTTATTAATTATTTTGATACGGTTGTCTTTTTGAGCGTATTTCTTTAATATTTCTAATGAATTGTCAGTAGAACCATCGTTGATGCATATAATTTCAATATCTTTTAATGTTTGATTAATTATGCTATCTAAGCATTCGGCTAGGTAGTCTTCTACGTTATATATAGGAACAATAATGCTAATTTTTATGCTATCTTTAGCATAGCTGTCTGTCTGTCTGTCTGTCTGTCTGTCTGTCT
>CABRZP010000015.1 GCA_902475545.1 uncultured bacterium | reverse complement strand
CAATATCGGTATGAATTTGTATGGAAACAAGTTTGGAATGATAAAAATTTGTAATACGAAGAATGGCATTATTATATCGGTTTGATATTTACCCCTAATAAATATTATGTATTTTTATGCTATATTTCTAAATATGTTAAAAGAAACACCAGACGGAATAATCGTTAATATTAGAATTTCACCAAACGCAAAGAAAAATGAAATAATTACAGATGGTGAAATCGTTAAAATAAAAATTACCGCACAACCCATAGATGGTAAAGCGAATAAAGCCTTGATTGAATACCTTTCAAAAAATTTTAAAATACCTAAAACCTCTATTAAAATTATAAAAGGCGAAACTTCTAAAGATAAAACTGTCCTTTTTGAAACTCAAGATGAATTAAAATTAAAATTACTTAATAATACATTTTCTTAACAACAAAAAATAATGTTCCTATATTTTAAGACTTTACAAATAAAATTTTTATACTATCATTATAGTAACAAAGGAAATATAAATGACAATTAACTTATTACAAAAGCATCATAAAAACCATCATATCGACCTGAAGAGGTTGTAAGATTGGTAATGCCCTTGTAATAAAATAAATCAATTCTTAAAAACAACTTCTTCAGGATACAAAGACAAGAGCGAAGAAGTTGTTTTTAGTTAAAAGAATTGAGGTTAAAAAATTATGACACTAACAAGTATAATATCCGCCATCGGAAATAACAGTACAATTTACCCATTATTAGTAAGGGACTGCTGTATAGAAGTTCCTTCAAAAATTTATATTGCAAGGAAAGAAAACTTAAAAGAGTCAGAAGAAGTTGCAAACGACGCAACTCGTGAAAAATTTATTGATGAATATGCAACTTCAGCAATTTGGCTCGGCGGAATTCCCGCAACAGAATACGTTATGGATAAATATATCAGCAAAAAAGGTTATAACCCTAACGTTAATTTAAAATTATTCAAAGAAGAAGAACAAATAAAAAATTCTAAAAATGCAGGACAAGAAATTCTTCAAGGTATTGAATACAACATTCAAAAATTCAAAAATTATACTCAGCAAGAAGTAAAAGATGCAGTTGCAGACTTAGTTAAAGTAAAAGAAAATAAAAGTGCATTTGAAAAAATACTTACTAAAAAATTCTGTGCCGCAACTATTATTCCAACAATAATCATGGGATTTGTTCTGCCTAAATTAAATTTTGCTCTAACAAGAAAAATAAGAGAGAAAAAAGCACTGCAAAACCAACAACAAAATCTGCCAACTCAAAATTTTTCAACATTTACAGGAATTGATAAAACAAAATTCAATGCAATTGACTCTCTAACGGCAAAGAATAAAAACATTAATTTCACAGGCTCTTTCACATCTACAATAGCTAACCTTAGAACAATAGACAAAATGGCAATTTCAGATGGAGGTTTAACAGTAGGAAGAGTTACAACATCAAGAAATAAAGAGGAAGGTTACGTAAATGCTTTCAGAATGATTGGTTCTATGATTCTAAATTTTGTAACACCTATTTATATAGCAAAAGGTTTAGATGCTACTGCAAATAAACTGTTTAAAATTAATGTAAACTTAGATCCACTAATTCTTGAAAATAAAGAATTTATAGAGCAAATAAAAAATAATTCATTCAAACTTCCAAAATCCAACACCCCAAAAGATTTACTTGAATTCTTAGATTCAAACCCTGACAGCCTGTTTGCAAAATTTGCTCAACAATCAAAAAAAGTTTCCTATCTTGATTGTGGTGTTAGAGACCCAAGAAAATATGTTGACTTTAAAGATCTGGAAAAATTCAAAAAAGAATTTGAAACATTTATTCAAAGTGCAAAAAAATCCGCTAACATTGAAACTTTTGCAAAAAAAGCAAAATATGTAAAATTTGCAAATATATTGGCAAATGTCGGTATTTCAAGTTTCTTACTTGCAGTAGTATTGCCAAAACTTCAATATGAATTTAATAAAAAGGTTACAGGCTCATATTTAGATCCCGGCTTAGTTTCAAATCAGAAAAACAAATAATACATAAGGGTGATATTAATAAATATCCCACTATACAAAAAACATTTTATATGATAAGATGAAGACAGATGTAGTAGGAAATATTTTTTGATTATATATGCAATGACTTTGAATTAAATTAAAACTTAATAAAAAGAACGGGTAGGATATATGTACCCGACACTGCGTGTATTATAAAAAAATAGAAAAGGATAAGGTATTACTTTATGGTATTAAACACCTTGTTAGTAATTGCGGCTATTGCGGTAATAGTCTTAGCTGTAATGCTAATTATTCAAAAACAAAAAGTTAAAAGTGCCTTAGAATCTATCGAAAAAGACAGAAAAGCACTTGATGACAAAGAAAAAATTCTCTACAAAGAAGCTAAAATTAAAGCTGTAGAAGAACTTCAAGAAGACAGAGAACAATTAAACGAAGAAGAAAGAGAACGAAGACAAGAACTTGCAAGACAAGAACAAAAATTAGCAAAACGTGAGGATATGCTTGAAGATAAAATTCAAGAATATACCGAAAAAGACATTCAGGTTCAACACAAAATGGATCAACTTTTAGAAAAAGAAGATTATCTTGCAGAACTTGTTCAAAAGCAAACTGAAGAATTAGAAAGAATTTCAGGAATGTCTTGTGAAGATGCAAAAAGAACTCTTCTTGAACAGCTTAAGAATGACTTGGCTCAAGAACAAATGCAACTGGTAAGAGAAAATGAAGCAAAAATTAAAGAGATTTCATTAGAAAAATCTAAAGAAATATTATCAACAACAATGCAAAGATGCATGATTGAACAAGTTGTAGAAACAACAGTTTCAGTTGTAGCATTGCCAAATGACGAAATGAAAGGCAGAATTATCGGACGTGAAGGTCGTAACATTCGAGCATTAGAAACTTTAACCGGTGTTGATTTAATCATTGATGATACTCCGGAAGCTGTTGTATTATCAAGTTTTGATCCGGTAAGAAGAGAAATTGCAAAGTTGGCATTGGAAAAACTTATTGTTGATGGTCGTATTCACCCTGTAAGAATTGAAGAAATGGTTGAAAAAGCCAGAGAAGAAATCGATAAAAAGATTTGGACAGAAGGCGAAAATGCGGCACTTGAAATGGGTGTTATGGGCTTAAATAAAGAGTTAATTAAAACATTAGGAAGACTATATTACAGAACAAGTTATGGTCAAAATGTTTTAAAACACTCACTTGAAGTTGGGCATATCGCGGGTATGCTTGCGGCAGAACTCGGGGCAAATGAAAAAATTGCTAAAAGAGCAGGCTTACTCCACGACATAGGTAAAGCAGTTGACCAAACTCAAGAAGGTACACATATTCAACTCGGGGTTGAAATCGCAAGCAGATTTGGTGAAAAACCTGAAGTTATTCATGCAATTGAAGCACACCACGATGATGTTGTCGCTAATACAATAGAAGCGATTCTTGTTAAAGTAGCCGATGCTATTTCAGCAGGCAGACCTGGTGCCAGACGTGATACTTTAGAAATTTACATTAAACGTCTTCAAAAAATCGAAGAAATTGTTAACAGTTACGAAGGTATCAAGCAATCATTTGCAGTTCAAGCCGGTCGTGAAGTTAGAATTATTGTTCAAGCTGAAATGTTTGACGATTTAGCATCAGGAAAACTTGCACGAGATGTCGCTAAGCGAATTGAAAATGAACTTGACTACCCTGGACAAATCAGAGTAACAGTTGTTAGAGAATTTAGAACAACAGAAATTGCAAAATAATAAAAGTTAAGGCAAGATGTTTATAAAACATCTTGCCTTGATATATACAATAAAGAGTTTTACAAAATGGGAAAAGACATAATAAAAATTATATTTTTTGGAGATATAGTAGGTAAACCCGGAAGATTTGCCGTTAGGGATTTTCTTGCTAATAATAATACCTTCAAAAATTATGATTTTATTATTGCAAATATAGAAAATGCATCACATGGTTTTGGATTAACCGAAAAAAATTATAAAGATTTTATAGAATATGGTATAAACGCAATGACATGCGGGAATCATATTTGGGATAAAAGAGATATTTATAACTACATCGATGACGCTGACAAACTTCTTAGACCAATTAACTATCCCGAAGGAACAAAAGGAGTTGGCAGCAGAATATTTGATATGGGTGAATTTAAAATTGGAGTAATAAACGTACTAGGCAGAGTATTTATGAACCTTGTTGATTCACCTTGGGAAATTGTAAAAGATGAAATTCAAAAAATAAAAGAAGTTACACCAATTATTGTTATTGATTTTCATGCAGAAGCGACTGCTGAAAAAATTTGTTTTGGTAAATACTGTTCTGAACTGGGAGCCAGTGCGTTCTTTGGAACACATACGCATGTTCAGACAGCTGATGAAAGTATTATAAACGGTATGGGATACATTACTGATGCGGGATTTTGCGGAGCATCAGACGGAGTAATTGGAATGGAATATAAAACATCACTTTTCAGATTTTTAACTTGTATTCCCGAACGCTATGAGGTAGCTGAAGGTAAATCTACACAAGTGAATGCTGTAGAAGTTGAAATAGATTCAACTACAGGAAAAGCCTTAGCTATAAAAAGAATTTTATGTAATAGAGATAATATAGAAGAGGAAAGTGAAAATGAGGACTGATTTACATATTCACACATATTTCTCGGACGGCGTATTCTCGCCGGAGAAAATTGTGGATACGGCGATAGATGTCGGTTTACAGGCAATCGCAATTACTGATCACGATAATGTCTTAGCCTATGATGTCGCCCAGAAACATATCAAAGAAAATAATCTGCAAGATAAAATTGAAGTAATTCGAGGTATAGAAGTTAATACTCTATACAAAAATAACGAAGTTCACATTTTGGGTTATTTCATGAATACAAAAGATAATGATTTTGTTGAACTTCTAAAAAGCCAACAACAAGCAAGAATTAAGCAAACAAAAGAAATTTTAACACTTTTATCTAAAAAAGAAGGTATTAAAATTAAATTTGAAGATATCAAAAAATTAGTAGCAGAAGGCGGAAGTATCGGACGTCCGCACATAGCAAAAGCAATTACAAATGCCGGCGGAACTACTAATGTTATGGACGCTTATGCAAAATATATTCATGATGATTCCCCTGTTTATGTACAAAGAAAAACTGTTTCCCCACATGATGCAGTTGAAATAATCTATGATGCAGGCGGAATTCCGGTCATTGCACACCCTCATGATTTAGATATTGCAGAATCTCTTATTAAAGAACTGATGAACTATGGATTAAGAGGTATCGAAGCCTATCACAGAAAGCATTCTCCGGCTTGTGTAGAATACTTCTCTTCTATGGCTGAAAATCTTGGTTTAATCGTAACAGGAGGTTCTGACTTCCATACTCCAAATATCATGAACGGTCAGATTATTCTTGGTAAAAACTTCATACCTGAATGGGTTTATGAAAAGCTTAAGGAAGAAAAAAAACGTATAGATTTAGCTTAAACATATTTTCTGTACTTTAACAAAAGTACAGAAAATATTTAATTCAAAAGAGGGACAATGAAAAAACGATTTTGGAAAATTGAATATTCTATAACGATTTTTGTAATATTCGGAGTAATTTTACTTTTAATTCCGACATCTTTTATTTCATCAAAAGAAGCTGCTTTCATTACAAAATGGAATGATACATACAATAAAATCGATTATATGTTTACAGCAATGACTGCACACGCTGATGAAAACATTGTTAAAGATTTCAATTCAAAATCAAATAGAGAACGTGAACAGATAATGATAAGACTGGTTAAGCCATATCTAAGAATTAAAGAAAGCGATGAAATCACAAAACGTTATGCTCCATATTTTATGAATGGCACAAAAATTCCAAAAGATAATCAGTATTATTTCAACAAATTATATCTTACACAAAACGGTATAATTATTGGAATTAAAGATATTAAAGATGAAGATGTTTTTCATCCGGGGTTTATTATGATGTTTGATATGAACGGATTAAAAGGCCCAAATACCTGGGGAAAAGATATTTATGGTATAAACATTTTCACTGATGGAAAAATAACACCAATCGGTACAGGTTGGGATTTAGAAGATTTGAAAAAAGATTGTTCGGAAACCGGAACCGGAATATCTTGTTCTCATTACTATAGAATTGGCGGAGAATTCAACGAATAGGGATAAATATAATAAGGGTTAATCACGCATTGGAAAAAAAGGAAAATATGATAAAAAATATATGTGTATTTGCATCTTCATCAAACTATTTAGCAGAAGAATATTATAAAGATGCACAAGAATTAGGAATACTTTTAGGTCAAAACGGATATGATATAACTTATGGCGGAAGTACACTTGGCTTAATGTGGGCGTGTGCCTCTGAAGTTCAGAAAAATGGCGGAAAAGTCTACGGTGTTATGCCTAAAAAACTTGCAGATATGGGGTGTAAAACCGATAACTGTGATGAATTTTGGCTGACTGAGGGTATGAGAGAAAGAAAAGCTCAATTAGACAAAATTTCAGATGGCGTAATTGCATTAGCCGGAGGATTTGGTACACTTGAAGAACTCTCTGAAATGATTGTACAAAAACAGTTAGGCTACAATAAAAAACCAATTATTTTACTGAATACAAACGGATTTTATAACAAACTAAACGAATTTTTTGAAGAAATTATTGAACAAAAATTTGCAAACAAAAATGTTAGAAGTTTATATTTTATAGCTTCAACTCCACAAGAAGCAATTAATTATTTAAAAAATTATAAACCTTCAGAACTTAATGTTGATAAAAATGCAATATATTCACGATAAAGTAATTAATACCTGATTTTTGAAGCTCTATCCATTTCTCTTTGATGATCTTTTTTAGCAATATCATCACGTTTGTCGTGAAGTTTTTTACCTTTCGCAAGTCCTATTTCAACTTTTGCAAACCCTTTTGCGATAAAAACTTCCAATGGAACAATTGTGTATCCGTCTTTTTTAATCTTAGAATGCATTTTTAGAATTTCTTTTTTAGTTAAAAGAAGCTTTCTGGTTCTTTCCGCTTTATGATTATAACGATTGCCTTGCTCGTATGGCGAAATATGGCAATTATATAAGAAAATTTCACCATCCTCTATTTTACAAAAACTGTCTTTTAAATTTATGGCGTTTTTTCTTATTGATTTAATTTCAGTTCCGGTCAAAACAATACCTGCCACGTATTTTTCAAAGATTGTAAAATCGTGGAACGCTTTTCTATTTGTAGTTATAACCTTTTTATCCATACGCTGATTATAACACAGAAAATTATGATTTTGTTAATCTTGTTCGTTTAATAACGAATTTTACTGATTATATAAAAAACATTTACATTTATGAGTTTCAGAAAAAACTATATCGTCAGGAATTTCTTTTTTACACTTATCCATAACAAAAGGGCATCGAGTATGGAACTTACACCCTTGCGGAAGGTTTTCAGGAGAGGGTAATTCACCTTGCAACACCATACGCTCGGATTTCAATCCATCTATTGCTGGAACGGCACTCAAAAGAGTTTTTGTATATGGATGCATAGGATTATTAAATATTTCCTCGGTTTTACCAATCTCTACAATTTCACCTAAATACATAATTGCAATCCTATCAGACAAATATTTTATAACACTTAAATCATGCGAAATAAATAAAAAAGTTAAGTTAAAATCATTTTTCAATTGTTTCAATAGGTTTATAATTTGAGCCTGAATACTAACATCTAAAGCACTTACAGGTTCATCCGCAATTATAAATTCAGGATTTAATACAAGTGAACGTGCAATAGCAATTCTTTGTCTCTGCCCGCCTGAAAATTCATGTGGATATAGTTCCAAACAATTCTTATCTAATCCTACTTTTAAAATTTTTTCTTCAATAATTTTATCAATTTCGGATTTTGACAAATTTGTATTAATTTCAAGAGGTTCTCTTAGAATTTCACCAATCTTCATTTTAGGATTAAGGCTCGAATATGGATTTTGAAAAATCATTTGAACCTTTTTATAATAATCTTTTAAATCATATTGTTTTGGCATGTTTAAGACATCTGCATTATCCAAATATATAGAACCATCAGAAGATTTCACAAGCAGCATTATTGCTTTTGCAAGAGTAGATTTTCCACAGCCGGACTCCCCAGCAATCGCAAGTATTTCACCTTTTTTAATATCAAAAGATACACCGTTAACAGCATGTACTACCTGAGGAGTACCAAAAATTCCCTTTTTTGTATTATATTCAACCTTTAGATTTTTTATTTCTATAATGTTATTTATCATAAATCAATATTAATTCATCGGACCTATAAAATCTATTCCCCGAGAAGGATATTATCAATAAGCCTTACCCCGCCAACTTTGCAGGCAATAAATACTCTGGTATTATTATCAGCCTGAACGACTTCTTCCAAATCTTCCTGATTCATGAATTCTAAATATTCTAAATCATGATGTTCATCTAAAAATTGATATGCTGTTTCTTTTAATGCTTCAACATCTGTTATACCTTTTTTATAACAACTTTTTATATTATTCAAAATTTTACTCAACGCAAGAGCATGAATTTTATCGTCCTCAGATAAATATTTATTACGAGAACTCAATGCCAATCCAGATTCTTCTCTTACAATCGGGCAAGGAATTATTTCAACAGGAATATTCAAATCTTTAACCATTTTCTTAATAATAATAAGCTGTTGTGCATCTTTTTCTCCAAAAAATGCAAATTCAGGCTGAACAATATTAAATAATTTATTTACAACAGTGCAAACTCCATCAAAATGACCAACTCTGGATTTACCACAGAGTTTATTTACATAGAAAAACGGTGGAACAACATAAGTTAGAAAATCATTTGTTCTCATTTGATTTTCACCATACATCTCTGCCGGATTTGGAGCAAAAACAATATTAACACCGGCATCTTCACAAAGTGCGGTATCTGCTTCTAATGTTCTTGGATACTTGTCCAAATCTTCTCCCGGACAAAATTGAATAGGATTGACAAAAACTGAAACAACAACCTTATCACATTTTTCCACTGCCTTTTTTATAAGACTCAAATGTCCGTTATGCAAAGCTCCCATAGTTGGAACCAAACCAACAGTAAAACCTTGTTTTTTCCATTCTTTTACTTGTTCTCTTACTTCTTTAATTGTATGAATTAACATTTTACACTACTCCCTGTGTGCAGTTTTAATTGTTCTGCCTCTTCCGGTGTAAGCTTGAAAACTTCATCATCAGACGGAAAGTTTCCACTCTTCACATCATTGTTATATTGTTTTGCACACTCTAATATTAAACTTTTCATATCTCCGTATTTTCTTGCAAATTTTGGTTTAAAATCCGAGAATTTACCAAACAAATCATCACAAACAAGAATTTGAGAATCACAATATCTGCCCGCACCGCAGGATATTGTCGGCACAGATAAATTTTCTGATATAAATTTTGCACTCTCTTCAGGAACCATTTCCAAAACTATAGAAAATACACCTGCACTTTCCAATTTCTTAGCCTGTTCTAAAATATTCAATGTTGCATCAAAATTTTTACCTTGAATAATATGTCCGCCTATAACATTTTGAGATTGAGGGGTAAAACCAATATGCCCCATAACAGGAACACCCATCTGTGTGCATCTTTTAATCAGTTCAATAATATAATCATTGCAACCCTCAAGTTTAACGGCATTTGCACCGTTTTTGACCATATTTCCGATATTTGTCAAAGCTGACGGGATATCAATTGTATAACTCATAAATGGCATATCAGTAACAACCATTGCTCTTTCAGCACCCTTAGCTACAGCACGGGTAAAAATAGTCATTTCTTCCACTCCAATACTGTTTGTATTTTCGTAGCCAAGAGCAACCATTGCAAGACTATCACCAATTAAAATTAAATCAATTCCGGCCTCGTCTAAATATTTTGCCGTTGAATAATCATAAGCTGTAAGTGCAGAAAATTTTTCGCCGGTTTCTTTTAATTTTCTCAATGTTCTTACTGTTACTTTTTTTGCCATAATGTAAACCTTTCGAGTAATTAAGCTTTACTTACCCCATAAATTCATATTTTTTTTCTGCTGTTTTCTATACCAGTAATAAAGAGCTCTTGCTACACGGTTAGAACTATGTCTGACTAAACCCTCTTTACTATCTTCAATAAGTTTTTTAGCACATATTCTAATACCCATTTTTTTTACTTCAGCAACATCTAATCTTACAGGATAAGAATTTGCTTTCTGGTATTTATCTGCAAGTTTCTCCGGTAAGTAATTATTTACAAGAACTGCATCGACAATTTTGTTTGAACCTGCATGGTTAATTAATGCTTTTAAGTGATCAGAAACATTGTAATTATCAGTTTCTCCGGGTTGAGTCATTATATTACATACATAAATTTTTGGAGCATTTGATTTTGCAATTTCTTCTGCAATTTCCTTAATCAACAAGTTTGGAATAACACTTGTATAAAGACTTCCAGGTCCTAAAACTATCAATTCGGCATTTCTAATTGCTTCAATTACTTCAGGTAAAGCTTTACAGTTAACAGGTTCTGTAAACAATCTTTTTATTCTGCCATTAGCTTCAGGAATAGTAGATTCTCCATGTATAATTCTGCCATCATCCATTTCTGCGACAAGCTTCATATCGTCTAATGTTGCTGGAAGAACTCTGCCTCTTATTGACAAAACTCTTGAAGATGCCCTAACAGCAGAAACCATATCACCTGTAATATCATACAATGCGGTAATAAAAAGGTTACCAAAGCTATGACCTTCCAATCCTGTACCATTATCAAATCTATATTTAAAAAGTTTATTAACCAAATCTTCATCATCAGCTAAAGCGGTAATACAATGTCTGATATCTCCAGGTGGAAGAATTCCCATTTCTTCTCTCAATCTGCCTGAACTTCCGCCATCATCACCTACAGTAACAATTGCAGTAAGATTATTAGTAATATTCTTAACACCGCTCAAAAGCATTGACAATCCGGTTCCGCCACCTACGGCAACAACACGAGGTCCTCGGTTTAACTTTCTTCTTCTGTATAAATTTTCAAGCAATACATCATTATCTTTATCTTCATCTAAATCTAATATGGACAAATTAGTTTTCTGCCAACCTTTAAAAAATATAGCAGCACCAATCATAACAATACCAAAAGCAAGCCATTCCGTAGAAATTTTTGTAGCAATTTTACTGATAAACTGCATAGTATTATAAATTGGTTGAAGATCAAACAGTATTAATATACCTACAGTCATAAGTGCAGTTCCGACAAAAATAAGAGCGAACCAACGCTTAACCTGTAATCCCGGTATTAACCATCCTGCTTGTTTTGGCATCTTTATTTTCTTAATCATACTTATCCCTTTTTACTGTATTACTCAAATACTGTTTACGTTTAATCTACCCAACCAGATTTTTGAGCATTTCTATAATTGTATGGTAACGGTTCAACTATTTCTCTTGCTTGCATTATTAATTCTTTAGCATTGGAAAGTTTATTTGAAAAATGAATTGAATCAGCTCTAACAACAGTTCTTCCGCCAACATTGTTTGTAACTTGCGAATTTTGCAGCAAATCTTTCAATCTTTGAATAGAAATTGAAGTATTTTCCAAATCTCTCGCTGAAAAATCAATATTTCCGAATTCATCATAAATCTTTTCCAAATGAACTTCATGTGCAACTTGAATATTTTCTTCTTCACCTACTTGAGCAAGATTTTCACCTGTTGCTCCGTAATATATTAGCCATTGAGAACATTTTTTTATAGCTTTAGCAATAGTTCTTGATACTTCAATATCTTCAGAAGCTTGTCTATATAAAGCACCATGAGGTCTTACGTGTTCAATTTCCATAGAGTAAGCTTTTGCAAAAGTCATAAGTGCACCAACCTGATACATAACAAGAGCTTCCAGTTCTTCTGAATCCAAATCCATCTGTCTGTATCCAAAGCCTTGAATATCATCAAAACCAATATGAGCACCTACAACTATATTTTTTTCTTTTGCTTGCAAAAGAGCATCTTTAATCGACAAAGGATCACCGGCATGAAAACCGCATGAAATATTTACAGAACTAACATAGTCCAATAATCTTGATTCTGAAGTGTTTTTATAAATACCGAAACTCTGTGCCAAATCACAATTAAAATCAATATTTTTAATAGCTTTTTTCTCTAAAACATTTTGCATAATTTATCAATCTCTTTACACTATATCTGAACAAATTATACAACATAAAGATAATAAATCTATCTCTTTATATATTTTTAATAAAAGATAAGCGGCTATTTTAATTATTAGCCGCTTTAGAATTTATTATGAATAAAATAAAGATATTTAGAACCAATTTAAAATTTAGCTTAAATTTTTATATACCAGTAATACATCCGGTTCATAAGATTTCATACAAACATATTCCAGATTTTTACAGTTTGAAATTTTATCAACTCTTTGACCACTAAAACAAGATTTTCCAGAATTATCACCTAAAACTTTAGGCGCTATAAAATGATACAACTTATCCACATAAGGCAAAAATGCAGCATTTAAGACTCCACCAGATTCGACCAGTACACTCATAATCTTTAATTCGTACAATTTATTCAATATATATTCAATATCAATATTTCCATCTTTAACGGGTGCGGGAATATATCTAACATTAGACTTTTCGAATTTAGGGGCAATTGTCTCATCATGAAAAACATAAATATCACCTTGTTCGTATATTTTAGAATTCAAATCTGTCTTTAGTGTCCTATCCAAAATAATTTTCTTTTTATGAAACATTTCGGGATTATCTGCAAGTACTGTAGAAGATGAGGTTAAAATTGCATCATACCTTTTTCTTATATTTCTGACCTCTGCTCTTGCTGCCTCTGATGTAATCCATTTTGAATCTCCACAGTATGTTGCAATTTTACCATCTATTGTTGTTGCAGTTTTTAAGGCGACAAAAATTTGTTTTTTAACATGATTTTTTACAAAAACTTCATTTAAATCTCTACATTCTTTCTCCAAAATAGGTCCGATAACTTCAACACCCGCAGCTTGCAATTTCTTCAACCCGTTACCGCTAACTACAGGATTTGGGTCCTGCATACCATAAACAACTCTTTTAATACCTTTTTCTATAATCAAATCACAACATGGCGGAGTTTTTCCAAAATGTGAACATGGCTCTAAATTTACAATAAGCGTACAACCTTTTGCATTTTCTAATTTTAAAAGAGCATCACGTTCTGCATGATTTTCACCATATTTCTTATGATATCCGGTTGAAACTATTTCTTTTTCTTCAGAATCAAGTATGACACAGCCGACCATTGGGTTAGGAGAAGTTTCTCCTGCACCGTTTAATGCAAGTTCTATACATTTATTCATCTCGGTAATATAAGTTTTCATATTTGTATTTTATATTAAAATATGATAATTTAAAATAGTGGAAAATGTGTAAAAAGAGGGAGGAAAACATGGTTGATTTACGTTATATCGGACACAGTGCATTTGAAATTAAAAACGGGAATAACGCAGTTTTAATTGATCCGCTTGTATCTGTAAACGATAAATTTGATTGGAAAGCTGAACCAATTACAGATATTTTACTAACTCACGCTCATGGAGATCATTTAGGTGAAGCTTTAGAAATTGCAAAAGAAAAAGATATTGAAATCACTGCAGTTGCTGAACTTGCAGGATATTGCAAAGAACAAGGTGCAAAATCAAAATCTATCGGATTAGGTGCATGGATTAATTTTTCTTGGGGTCGTGCAGTGTTTGTACCTGCATTCCATTCAAGTTCCTTACCTGACGGCAGATATGGCGGAGTTGCTGCCGGAATAATTTTAGATGTTGATGGTGTTAGAATTTATCATGCCGGAGACACCTGCTTAACCGGAGAAATGAAAACCATTAAAGAATTATATGCACCACAAATTGCATTATTACCTATTGGCGGGAATTACACAATGGATGTTGAACATGCGGCAATGGCTGCAAAATGGTTAGGTGTAAGAACAGCTATTCCTATGCATTATGGAACATTCCCGGAAATTCAAGCTGATCTTGAAAGATTTGCAAGACTTATTGCATACAACAATACAGCATGCCAAATCTTAAATCCGGAAGATATTAAACAATAAAAAAGAGGCATTATGAAAGTATTATTTGTTATAGACCGATTAGAGTTAAAGTATTTCGAATTTAACGACCTTGTTACAAACTTTTGGATTATAAAAAGTTTGCTAGAAAGAGATTGCGAGGTATTTATTACTACAATAGATATGCTAAAACTCAAATCGGCTATAGCATATACTTCTTGTTATAAATCTTATTTACAAGACGGAAATATCTTCTATAACAAAGATAGTCTCTCAGAAGAAAAAATTGAAAACTTTAATCTTGTAATGTTTCGTCCGGATCCACCTGTTGATTTGGATTATATCAATGCAACTTATATTTTTGATTTTGTAGACAGACAAAAAACACTTATATTAAATGACACCACGCAAGTTCGCAATTTTAATGAAAAACTTCATGCAGTATTATTCAATGATTTAATGCCTGAAAATATTGTTACATCGTCAAAAGCTGACATTATGAATTTCCTAAAAGAACACAATGAAATTATTTTAAAACCACTAAATCAATGTTTTGGCGGTGGTGTAATGTATTTAAAATATGGGGATAAAAATACAGCAGTTATAATTAATTCAATGACAAATAACGGCAAACAATTAATTATGGTTCAAGAATTCATACCAAAAGCAATCTATGGTGATAAAAGAGTTCTAATATTAGGTGATGAAGTTTTACCGTATTGTGTTCAAAAAACTCCAAGCAATGACGATTTTAAATTTTGTGAACACAATGATGAACACATAAAAAAAGCAGTTCTTTCGCAAAATGAAATAACTAAATTCAAAAAACTGGCATCAAAATTAAATTCAATAGGCATTTATATGGCAGGATTAGACGTAATTGACGAAAAAATTATTGAAGTTAATGTAACTAGCCCATGCTATTTTATTAGAGAAATTAATAACCATTTTAATTGCCATATTGAAGACTCTATAACCGATTTTATTCTTAATAAGGTAAATGAACATCAATTATTAATGGTATAGTATAACAAAATTATTTTTGTTTGTGTTTTCTGAAAAATATGATAATCGGATTCAATACAATATTTGCCGGACAAAAATTTACACCCGCTCAAAATATTACAACAACTTATAATACGCCTAATATAAAGATAAAAAACACTTTAACCAAAGATACAGTGAGCTTTGGGAATAATGATTTACTCAATTGTTCTAAAGAAGAAATTACAGCAAGAATTAAAGAAACATTAAGAGATTCTAAGATGCATTATCTTGGAGCAGGTAATAGTGCTGAAGTTTTTAAAATTTTCCAAAGTGATTATTGTGTGCGAATTCCATATCAAAATGGTGACTATACATCAAATGTACCGAATATTATTAATCAAAAAAATTTAAAAATTAATTTTAATCTCTCAGAACAAGACAAAATCAACCATGTTGTCGGGAAATTTAAAGGCGGCTGTATTATGAAATACATTGAAGGTACCCCCGTTTTGAACCCGACAATGAGTAAAAACCATATTGATGAAATATCAAAACAAATAGAAGAAATGCCGGTTGAAAGTTTTCACAAACTACTACAACAAATTTGTCATGCTTACCAACATAATATGATGTTTGATTGTTCATGGAATAATGTAATAGTTAATCCTAAAAATAAAACTCTGACAGCTATTGATTTTTATAACCTGGAGGGATTTCATGAAGTGTCTCATCCATTTAGTCATATATTTGCCTCTTTAACCCATAGTCAAACAACTCCAGAACAAAAGAAAAATTTTGCAGGTAAAATCCTAACAGCAGGACTAATGGAGGTTGAACCTGAGCATAAACCGTGTTTGGATATTAGGGATTTTGATTACTACAGATTCATATACAAATTACAAGAGCAAAACCTCATTCAAAACCCGAAATATACAAACTTATTAATAAAACTTTTTGAAGAAATAGAATGTCTAAAACTCAGAGATTTACAAGGTGATGATGTAAGTAAAACATTAAATCATAAAATCAAAACTGTTAAATGTTTGATTAAACAATTATTGTAATTTGTAATCTTTAATTTAAACTCGAGAAAAAACTTCTACATCAATATCATCAAATGTATTTGTATTAAAATATGCACAAGATGCAACCATTGCCGCATTATCGGTACAATATTTCATCGCAGGAGCATTTACACGATATCCCTCGAGTTCTAAATCAAAAACTTTTTTTCGAATTTCAGAATTTGCAGCAACTCCGCCGGCAATTACAACTTGTTTATAACCTCGTTCTTCTAATGCTTTTTTTAGTTTTTTTACAAGAGTTTTAGAAACACATTCTTGAAAACTTGCACAAATATCATTTACCGGAAGTTCTTTACCGTCAAATGATTTAACAAGACGAAGTACTGCTGTTTTTAAACCGCTAAAACTAAAATTATAACCATCGACTTTTGCCTGCGGAAGTTCAAAAGCTTTAGGATTACCCTCTTGTGCCAGTTTATCAAGTCTTGGACCTCCCGGATACGGAAGACCTATTAATCTGGCAACTTTATCATAAGCCTCACCTACTGCATCATCAATAGTCTCACCTAATATTGTTTGTTTTGAATAAGATTCAACATCAATAATTTGAGTATGTCCGCCGCTTACTAAAAGTGCCATAAACGGAGGTTTTAAATCCGTATCAATAAAATTAGCACATAAGTGAGCATTCAAATGATTCACACCAATAAAAGGTTTATCATGCACTAGTGCTAAGGTTTTAGCTGCATTTAATCCTACAAGTAAGCAACCGACAAGCCCCGGGCCAACTGTACCTGCAAATGCAGTTATATCATCAGGAGTCAAACCTGATTGGTCAAAGGCTTCCTGCACCACAATATTAATTGCATCTAAATGTTCTCTGGCTGCGATTTCAGGAATTACTCCGCCAAATTTTTCATGAGTTTTTATTTGAGAAGCCACAACATTAGCAATTACTTCTCTGCCATTTTTAACAATAGCACAAGCTGTTTCATCACAACTTGATTCTATCGCCATAATATAATTATCATATCCGCTTTCAGGACCAATTTGTACTGTTTTTTCACTAAATAAAGTCTTCTTTTCCATAACTTAATCTTACAACAAAAAACAAAACATTAAAATCACAATACGAATTTTATAAAGTAAAAGTTTATAATTTGTTGTAAACAAAGCAAAAAAAAACCCTTTCTTTTGGAAAGAGTTTGGAATTTTTTTCAATTCCTCGTGTAGAAGGTTAGTGTGTAGTAGGTAGTGTAATTTATGTCTCGTGTTTATTTAATCGATTTTATTGTTTGCTTATCGCTTACATTTATATAAAGTATTTTTAGAGTATATAATTGCTATATCCTTTTAATCTTGTTACATAACTTAACAATTAGTTATTTATAACAAAAAACTTAACTATTTTTTAATTATTTACCGAAAGTAGCACAATAGCTGAATTATAGAATAGTATATATCATTTACCCCACTTGATTACATTTTTTGTTAGTGTTACCATCGGCATGTTATAGTAGTAAAATGTTACACATTAAGAAGGAGTAAAATCTTATGTCAAAAGTAAAAGTAGCAATTAACGGTTTCGGTAGAATCGGCCGTAACACTTTAAGAGCAGCTATCAGAGAAGGTATCTTCGAAGAATTAGATTATGTTGCTATTAACGATCCAGGTCTAAAACCTGAAGATGCAGCAAGAATTTTCAAATATGACTCAGTTATGGGTAAATTCTGTGGCGAAGTTGAAGCTTATGAAGAAGGCATCATCGTAAACGGTCACAAAATTAAATTCTTTGCTGAAAAAGATCCTGCAAATCTTCCTTGGAAAGATTTAGGTGTTGAAGTTGTTGTTGAATCAACTGGTTTCTTCACTGATGGTGAAAAAGCTAAAGCTCACATCGCAGCTGGTGCTAAAAAAGTTATCATTTCAGCTCCTGCTACAAACGAAGATAAAACTATCGTTTTAGGTGTTAACGAAAAAGAATACGATCCAGCTAAACACAATGTAATTTCAATGGCTTCTTGTACAACTAACTGCTTAGCTCCAGTTGCTAAAGTTATTGATGAAAAATTTGGTATCGTTAAAGGTTTGATGACAACAGTTCACTCTTACACTGGCGACCAAAGAATCTTAGACGCTGGTCACAAAGACCCTCGTCGTGCTAGAGCTGGTGCTCTTAACATCGTTCCTACAAAAACAGGTGCTGCTAAAGCTGTAGCTCTTGTATTACCTCAATTAAAAGGTAAATTGGACGGTTTCGCAATGAGAGTTCCTACCCCAGACGTTTCATTAGTTGACGTTGTATTCGAAGTTGCTAAAGACGTTACTGTTGAAGAAGTTAACGCAGCATTAAAAGAAGGTGCTGACGGACACGTTCTTTGCTATACTGAAGAACCATTAGTTTCATCTGACTATGTTGGAACTTCTCAATCTTCAACTGTTGATGCTTTATTAACTCGTGTAATGGGCGGAAATCAAGTTAAAATCATTTCTTGGTATGATAACGAAATGGGTTATTCAACAAGACTTGCTGAAACTTTAAAAATGGTTGCTTCTAAATTATAATTTATAGTTTAGATAGATACTTTAAAGCCTCATAGAATAATCTATGAGGCTTTTTAATTAGTTTAAAAGTGATAAATAATCAGAGATTAGATTTAAAATCTATTATTTACTCATTTTTACCCCTATTTTACAACTTTATTAAGTCCATGCGGTTTATCGACATTTCTATGAAGTTTTAAAGCTGTTTCTAAAGCCAGAAGCTGTATAATTACAGCAATACCAAAAGTTTTGATAATTGGTTTTTCACAATCAATATTTATATTATATGTTGATTTTACCTGATTTGTTTTGTTACCTATAACACAAATTGGCGGATTATAACTTTCTTTTATTTTATTCAAATTTTTTGTAGCTGTATAAGTCAAATTATCATTTAATATATAAATTAGAACAGAACGGTTATTATTTAAAATAGCAACATGTCCATGCATAAATTCTCCTAAGATAGAAGAAATTACATTTATATAAGAAGTTTCTTTTATCTTTAATGAAGCTTCTTTTGCTAAAGCATAAGATGATCCGTCAGCAGTAATTACAATATTTTTATACTTAGAAATAAATCTTGCAAGCTGTTTAATTTTTGGTAACAAAGCATAAGCTTGCTCAATATATAAAGGAATTGTCTTTAAATCCAAAGTATAATCATAGATATCAACACCTTTATTTTGAGCGAATTTCAACGCTAAAAGAGTTGAACATAGTAGTTGGGAAGTAAAGGATTTAGTTGCAGCAATACTATGTTCCTCGCCGGCAAGACAAGCCATTTTGTATTGTGCAGCATTCCAAATCGTCGAATTTTCCTTATTGGTTATACATAATGTTTTAACTCCGAATTCCTTAGCTTTTTCTAAAGCACTATTAGTATCAGTAGTTTCACCGGATTGAGTTATAAAAATATATAACACATCAAGATTATGAGCAATTGTAGCTTCCAATAAAAATTCACTGGAATATACTGCATGAGCTTCAATTTTAGCAACCGAACCGAATAATTCAGCAGCGTATCTTGCACAGTGGTATGAAGAACCGCTCGCAACCAGAATAATTCGATTTATACCTTCAGGAATATCAACATTTATATTCCCATCCTGATCCAAATAAGCATCCAAAATATTTTTTGCAATTTCAGCCTGCTCTAAAATTTCCTTTTCCATACAGGATTTTTTTCTTTTATTAAATAAATCGAATAACATAACTATCACCTTCAAAATACTAAAAGGTCACAGTATATTTACTATGACCTTTTAGTAGTAAAATTAACCTAAAATACCTCTCAACAATTCGTTAACCGTTTTAGGGTTAGCTCTTCCTTTAGTTTCCTTCATAACTTGACCGACAAAGAATCCTAATAAGTTATTTCTGCCGTTTCTGTATGCTTCAACTTCATTCGGATGAGCATCAACAATTTTTTGAACAATTTCTTTAATTGCTCCTTCATCTGAAATTTGGCTTAAGCCTTTTCTTTCAACTATTTCAGAAGCTTTTTCTCCTTTTGGAAGCATATCTTCAACAAGAATTTGTTTACCGATATTATTTGAAATAGTACCTTTTTCAATCAAGCTGATAAGTTCAGCAAGATTTTCAGGAGTTAATTTTGTTTCTGTAATTTCAATATGGTCTTCTTTTAAGTAAGCTGCAATTTCACCCATAATAAAGTTAACAGCAGTTTTAGGATTAGCACCAAGCTCAAGAACTTTATCAAAGAACAAAGCAAGTCCCATTTGTTCAACAATAACAGAAGCATCATATTCACTCAAGCCAAGGCCTTGATATCTTTCACGTTTTTGAGACGGTAGTTCAGGCATTTCTGCTTTAATTCTATCAACCCATTCTCTTGAGATTTCAAGAGGCATCAAGTCCGGTTCAGGAAAATATCTGTAATCATGAGCATCCTCTTTACCTCTCATTGAACGAGTTTCGCGAGAGTTGTCATCCCATAATCTTGTTTCCTGAACAACTTGTCCGCCTTCTTCAACTATATCAATTTGTCTGTCTATTTCGTATTCGATTGCACGCTGTAAGGCTGAGAATGAGTTTACGTTTTTAATTTCAGCACGAGTACCGAATTCTTTAGAACCTTTTGGCATAATAGAAATATTTGCATCACATCTCATAGAACCTTCTTCTAAGTTTCCATCGCAAACACCAATGTAACGAACAATATTTCGAAGTTCTTCCATATAGTTACGAGCTTCTTCAGAACTTCTCATATCAGGTTCAGATACGATTTCAAGAAGAGGAGTTCCTGCACGGTTTAAGTCAACTAAAGAATAGCTTGAACCAGCAAGTCCATCTGCACCTGCGTGAACCAATTTACCTGCATCTTCTTCTAAGTGAGCTCTTGTAATACCAATTCTTTTACCTTTAATATCAAGATAACCGTTTACGCAAATCGGTTCATCGTATTGTGATATTTGATAACCTTTCGGAAGATCCGGATAGAAGTATTGTTTTCTATCAAATTTACAACGTGATGGGATTTCGCAGTTTAATGCTAAACCTGTTAAAATACCCATATTTACAACTTCTTTATTTAAAACAGGCAAAACACCCGGCATACCTAATGTAATAGGGCTTGTTAGACTGTTTGGTTCCTGCCCGAATTCATTCTTATCCGGAGCAAATATTTTTGATTTTGTTTTCAATTGAGCGTGGACTTCCAAGCCAATAACTACTTCATATTTGTCTCTTAATTCTTGATCCATTTCTTTCTCCTTATCTTAGAATAATTATAACACAAAAAAGCTCTTCTTTTAAAAAGCTATTACTGATTATGTTAATAAAATTTATCCCCACTATTTAATTGATTTTATATTTTTAAAAATCAAACACATAAATTAGTCGAAACATTGACACAAATTTACTACACCATGCGGCGAAATCATGATGTAGAGCATGGTTGAGAGATTTTCTAAATCTTTAGGTTTAGATAAAACCTTCAACCTTGCAAACGACAATTATCAATCAGTACATGGATTAAAAAACCCTACAAAAAGATTAGTATATTAAGTGTAGAAGACAAGTAAACAAAAATTAACACGGGGGAATAAATAATGAGAGATTTTAACAAAAAATTAAGAGTTGTACTAATTGATGACAACGCTAACCACTTAAGAGGAATCAAAGAATTAATCAACCTTGAAAGCAGCTATGACGTTGTTGGAACTACAACAAGTGCTAATCTTGGCATTAACTTAATTAAAAAATATCACCCTGATATTGTTTTAATGGACATCAATATGCCTGAAAAAGATGGTTTACAAACACTACAAGCAATAAACAAATTAAATCTCTCAACAAAAGTAATTGCATTAAGCGGATATGATGATGCAGATCTTATTTATAGAGCTATCAAACTTGGTGCAAAAGGTTACGTTTTAAAAACTATGGCTTCAGTTAAATTAATCAACGCAATTGAAGAAGTTGCAAACGGAAAGATTTACTTACCATCTGTATTATCTACAAGATTCTTTGAATATTTCCAATCAACAACAAGAGAAGAAGAAAAAGTTTCAGAAGGCGAAAATCTTCTTACAAGCTTAACAATGAGAGAGTATGAAGTTCTTGAACTTTTAACCGAAGGAATTAACTACAAGAGTATTGCAGGAAAATTAATTATATCTGAAACTACAGTTAAGACACACGTAAATAATATTTTCCAAAAATTACAAGTTAATGACAGAACTAACGCAGTGTTATATGCACTAAGCCATGGTTTTAAACCATCTAAAAAAACTGCAATGACAGCTGTATAAAAATCTGACACTTAATAACTCAAAGGGTTCTGCATTATTTGCGAACCCTTTTATTTTAGAAAAAAGAGGCATTATGACAAATAAAGAATTATCCGAAGAAAATTTAAACTTACAAATTAGATGTATCTCTCACGAAATCAGAAATCATTTATCAATATGCGATATGTATACACAAATCATAAAAAAGAATCTTGAAAAATCAGGAATCGATAACCCCTCTATTAACAACGCAATTGAATGCATACAGAAATCCGTTCAAATAATCGGAACAAATATATTAGACTTAAAATCTTTAAACAATACAAAAGAACAAATACTTGATTTTAAAACTCTTATTTTAAAAGGTGCGGAACTATCAAAAGCTTACATTTCAGAAGACAAGTGTATTGAATTTGAAGTATTCGTAAAAAATACAGCAAATATTTTTGTCGACGAAAATAGACTTCTAGCCTGCATTGTAAATATAATCAAAAATGGTATTGAATCAATTGATATCAAAGGAAAAATTGAAATTTTAGCCGAAGTAAAAGACAACATCGCAATATTAAAAATCGGAAATAACGGAAAAATCATACCAAAAGAAAAACAAAAAGAAATTTTCAATATCGGATACACGACAAAAACTACCGGATCCGGTCTGGGTTTATGTATCTGTAAAAAATACTTAGAGGCTCAAAATGCAACCTTTGAATTGGCAAAATCAAATAAAAATCTTACACAATTTGAAATAAAAATCCCTGTAGTTGCTTAAATTTTGATTACTTACTTAACCTTCCCTCTTAGCTGACCGCAGGCAGCATCAATATCAGCACCTCTTTCAAGACGAACTGTAACTTTTTTACCCGAATGTTCCATTAGATATTTGAATTTCATAATTGAATTATTTGAAGGTCGTTTATAGTCATTCTTTTCAGTCGGATTATAAGGAATTAAATTTATATTACATTTTATATCAGACAAATACGCCGCAAGCTGCTTTGCTGAGTCAACCGTATCATTAAGATCTTTAATCAAAAGGTATTCTATCGTAATACGACGTCCGGTCTTTTCAACATAATATTTTAAAGCTTTATGAAGCTCCTCCATATTATATTTATTTTCTATAGGCATTATTTTACTTCTAATTTCATGATTTGGAGCATGCAAAGATAAAGCAAGAGTTGACTGCATATCTAAATCCGCTAATTTTCTAATTTGCGGAACAATTCCTGAGGTTGAAACGGTCAATCGTCTTGCTCCGATTTGAAAATTTTCATTAAATATTTCCATTGCTTTTAAAACATTTTCTAAATTTAACAAAGGTTCACCTTGTCCCATAAATACGACATTTGTAACCTTCAAGCCCGTATCTCTTTGAATCATTAAAACTTGTTCAACAATTTCTTTATAAGTAAGATTTCGAATAAATCCTCTTTTACCGGTTGCACAGAATGAACAATTTACAGCACATCCAACCTGCGAACTGACGCAAGCCGTCAAATTCGCTCTATTATCAAATCTCATTAAAACAGTTTCAACACATTCTCCATCCGGAAACTCCAGAAGATATTTAATAGTACCATCAGAACTTACCTGTTTAACTTTTATTTTTATATTAGAAACACAAGCAACTTTTTTTAATTCTTCCCTAAACTTAAGAGATAAATCTGTCATTTCATCAATTTCTTTGACTGATTTTAAATAAATCCAATTATGAACTTGACGAGCTCTAAACTTTGTAGCTCCGAGAGAATCCGTTATTTCTTCAATTTCCTTAAGATTTAGTCCTGATAATATTTTCATTCTTCATACAATCCTTTAATTTTATCTATATAAAAATGAATTATTTCACTTTCTGCATTAAGTTTAAGCGAAATATGCTCGGATTTCAATTTCCAATCCATATAACCGCATGACAACGGCAAAAAGGCAATAGGGTTATCCGGAAAATCTCGGCATATTTGAGGCCTGTTAGAATAATCCGGACATTTATTGTCTTCTGTAATTTTCGGACAATGATAAAAATAATAACCGGATTCATTATTATCTTTAAGCATTTTTAAGTATTCAGGAAAAACTTTTTCAACTTCATCAGTAGTCAAATAAGGCACAAAGGTTTGAATAAACTGTTGTGCAAAAGAATCCCCATTTTTCGCTTTCTTTTCCAGTTCTTCAGGAGAAAACTCACTGCACGCAAGCTTACAACAAGTACCACATCCGATACACCCAGATTCCGAATAATATTTTTTCATCTTTGAAAAACCGTCATTCAGCTCTTTTGACAAGGATGCTTGAAGAGTTTTTATTGCATTCTTTTGCCAAAGTCTCCCTTCAGAAGCTTCAGGATATTTTTCGAATATTTCACCCGAAAAACTCTCCGGCTTTAATGCATATATAAGGTTATTGATATCACGTGAACATTGTAAAAATATATCACGATACCTTTTTCTTAAATCATTCAAGTGCTCAGACAGATTCTCCATAATAACAGCTTAGCATAAAAAGCTGTAAATCTTGATTTTTTAACCGCCTTCTGCCGGAGTTTCATTTTCTTCAGGATGATCACCGATAGGAGACTCCGGTTCTTCTGAAGAAGGTTTTTCACTTGCCGAAGGATCAGTTGACGCAGGCTCAGCAGGTTCTTCCGGCTTTGTCTTAGGATCGTCAGCATCCTCATTTTCACCTAATTTGAGAGTATCTCCCGGATTAATTAAAACGTGATAATTATCACTTTCCCAATTTAAATTATTTAACTGCATTAATCTGTTAGTTTCAGCTGAAATCTCCGCAGCAGAAGGTTCATAACCTTGAACCTCTTTATTCTTATTCGCAAGATTATCTTTTGCTATATTCCATAAACAATCGCCATCTTTAACTGTATATGTACCAGATACCGCACCTTGATTCTCATCATCTTCCTGAGATTTGTTTATTGATTCATAAATATTAGGACATTTCTTTTTAAAATCTTCACCTGAAATTTCTTTTCCATCCGGATCATAATATTTTATACCATCAACATCTCTAAAAGCAGAGTAACCATTATTACCCTTTACTGTATTTAAATTTTTATAAATAGTCGGACATTTCTCCTTAAATTCTTTTGCGGTAATTGCCTTACCCTCTGCATCATAATAATTTGTACCATTATTAGTTTTTTCAGCCGAATATCCATTATCACCGGTTACAACATTTTTAGCAGAACTTTTTACATTATTATATATGTTAGGACACTTTTTAGAAAATTCATCACCGGAAATTTCTTTTCCTTCAGCATCATAATATTTATTACCATCAATATCTCTAAATACAGAATATCCGTTATCACCTTTTACGGTATTAGAATTCGCAAAAATAGTCGGACAACTCTTCTTAAAAGCCGCACCACTTATTTCATTACCGGAAGCATCATAATATTTATTGTCTTTTCCTGTACTAACAACAGAGTAGCCATTTTTACCGGTTATAGTATTTGCAGAATCTACAGCCATATTTTATCCTTTCGCACAGCACTTATATATAAAGTTTATATATAATATAAATACAAATATGGATATTAATTGCTTTTAAAATAGACAATAGTAAACTTTTGTAACATATATAAAATATTAAATATGTCTTTCTACAGGGTTTAATAATAAATCAGACAATCTATCTGCACCGACAAAACCACGTTGTGACATAATTTGAGCAGCTAAACGATTGTCATAAGTAACAAATCTATGTCTAATTTCAAAAGAACCTTGAGAAAAATCAATTATCGCATAACAAGCTTTTGGTTCTGGAGTCATAGGACGGCCAACACTACCAACATTTACAACAGTTTGTCCTTTATTAGTCTGATAAGCACAAGGAACATGTGTATGTCCGCATAATATCAATTTAGCATCAGTACCTTCAATAATTTCTTCTACAACTTCAATAGGCATTTCAGGTAAAATATCTTCGTTATTTGCTCTTGGAGAACCATGAACAAGCAAAACATTGCAACCTTCAATATCAAAACCTAATTGAGGCGGTAAATTAGCAAGGAAAGCTCTATGATTATCATTTAATAATGACACATCAGAAGTCATAGCATTCGCCATTACAGGATACTGAGCTTCAAGAAACTCTACAACCTCGGGTCCGTATTGTGCAATCATTTTATCAGTATTACCCTGAATCACTGTCCAAGAAGTACTTTGTGACATTACATACTCAGTAACTTCAACAGGTTGAGGCCCTGCAAGTGCAATATCACCAAGACAAAATACATGCTCACATTGCTGAGCTATAATATCATTCATAACCGCTTCAAGTGCCTGTGCATTCGCATGTAAATCTGATAATACTGCAATTCTCATAAAATTAACCCTCTCATTTTTGTTGTGCTACAATTATTTTATGATAAAAAGAAGAAAATCCAAAGAAATTTCAATAGGAAATGTTAAAATCGGTAATAATAATCCGATTAGTGTTCAATCAATGTGTAATACAGATACAAGAAACATTGAACAAACTTCCAGACAAATAAAAGAATTAGCTGAAGCAGGCTGCGAACTTGTGAGACTTGCAGTATTGAATAAAGATGCAGCAGAGGCAATAAAAGAACTTGTAAAAATTTCTCCGGTTCCGCTTATTGCAGATATACATTTTGATTACCGACTTGCTATTCAATGTATAAATAACGGAATATCAGCACTACGACTAAATCCGGGAAATATCGGAAAAAGAGAAAATGTAGAAAAAGTAGTTACACTTGCAAAACAGCAAAATATTCCAATAAGAATCGGGGTTAACGCAGGTTCTTTAGAAAAAGATTTGTTAGAAAAAGACATTCCGCTTTCAGAAAAAATGGTTGAAAGTGCGATGAAACATATTAAAATATTAGAAGATTTAGATTTTGATTTAATAAAAGTTTCACTAAAATCTTCAGATGTCCTAACAACTATTGAAGCATATAAACTAATGGCAGAAAAAGTAAACTACCCACTTCATTTAGGGGTAACTGAGGCCGGGACTTTAAAAGGCGGACTTATAAAATCCTCCGTAGGACTCGGCACATTATTAGCACAAGGAATTGGCGATACTATAAGAGTTTCACTGACCGAAAATCCTATAGAAGAAGTTTTCGCAGGATACGAAATACTAAAAAGTTTAAAATTACGCCAACGTGGAGTTAATTTTGTATCTTGCCCAACATGCGGCAGGACTCAAATTGATCTAATCGGACTTGCTAAAAAAGTTGAAGAACGATTCAAAAATTTAGACAAAAATATTACAATTGCAACAATGGGTTGTGCTGTCAACGGCCCCGGCGAAGCACGACACGCAGATTTTGGAATTGCCGGAGGTATTGGCGAAGGTTATGTCTTCCAAAAAGGAGAAATTATTGCCAGAGTACCTGAAGCTGAACTTCTTGATAAATTGGAAGAAGTAATAATGAAATCATACAAATAATAGATGCCTTAATTTTGTAAATAAATTATAATATAATTGCATTATTTATAAAATAATATATAATCTTATAAAGAGGTGACTATGAAAAAATTATTACTAATTGCAATATTATCACTTGTAGCTCAAGTTCAAACAAATGCTTCACTTACTGTTGATGAATTATCCAGTGAAACCTATTTAAAAAATAACGGATATTCAACTCAAACAGCTGAAGTTGTTAATGTTGTTAAAGCTAGATCTCTAGGTGATGAATACTACACTAAAGACGAACAAGCATTTAAAAACCAAAATAAATTTGTAAGATTCTGGAGAAAACTTTATGTTTATGCAGATCCGGCAGCAGAAGATTATTCAATCTATCATCATGATACAGACACAACTCCATCATACACAGATTTATAAACTCGGAGTAACTCTGGTACTTTCTTTATTCTTTTTTTGCGGCATAAACTCACCTGTATATGCCACACAGTTTGGGGAAATTCAATATGATAATACTCACATTGACTATTCAAAAATTGATATTGAAGCTACGCAAAAATTAGCAGATTATTATTTTAAAAAAGCATTAGATGATTCCCAACCCGAATTACAAAAAGAATATTTGCAAAAAGCCAGTGCAGAATATCATATACTGACACATGCTCAGCATAATAATATTTATCCGATTATTCAAATGGCAAGAGTTTATGATATGGAAGATGAAAATCGCTATGCTAAAGATTATTTTTTTCAAGCCTTAAAAATTGATAAAAATAATCCGGATGCAAATTACTATTTTGGTGATTTTTACTTTAAAAGAAAAGAATATAATAAAGCTTTATATTTTTATAATAGAGCATTTCAAAACGGATTCAAAGAAAACTTTGACGTATTATATAAACAGGGAATAATATTTGAAAAATTTGGAGATTTGTCAAAAGCAAAAAAATATTATAGAAAAGCATTTTTGGCAAAACCCGACAGCTCAGCTGCAGCAAATAAAATACGAAATTTAGAAACTACGGGGAACAACAAAAGCAGGCAATAAATGATAAAGAGAACAAAATGGATTTTAGCAGCAATAATTATTACATTACTATGCATAATTATGCCTGCAAAAGCATTAGAAACACCTCAAGTTAATGCATTTGAACCATTACTTTTAAATTCCTCAGAAGTTGTTTTTAAACAAGCCACCTCAAAGATTGATGTTATTGACCCGACCTTATCTTCAACATATTTTCCCGGAGGAAGAGGGGCAAATAAACTCGTAATTTACACTCCAAACTTCGGCATCCACACCGGCACTAACGAATTTGGAACGGAAGCTATCGTTGAAGATCATACAGTTACAGCATTAAGCGGTGCTGATTCAACAATTCCAACAAATGGAATTGTTATTAGCGGACATGGTATTGCTAAAAATTGGATTTCTCAAAATATTACTGTAGGTTCAAAAGTTTATATCGACACCTTCAATAAAACAATAACTGTTTATACGACTTCTGACAGCTATATTTTTGAAGCGGAAGCTAAAATTTCAGAAGCAAAATCAATGATAAATTATTATCAGGAAAACTTCAGAAATTATAACCAGAATCTTGCAAGTAACCATATTCAAATAGCCGAAAATTATCTTAAAATTGCAGGAAATGAAAAACAAAACAGTTCTATATTAAAACAATATACCCAAGAAGCTATTGACGAAGCAAATATGGCAATTAAAACATCATTACCATATATTGAAAACGAATTAAAAGGGGTATGGCTTCGCCCGACAGAAACAACCGAAGACCAAATAATATCTACATTGGACAAACTAAAAGCTGATGGATTTAATAATGTATTTCTGGAAACATATTTCCATGGTAAAACAATATTTCCAAGTCAAATAATGAATAAATACGGTTTCAACATACAGAATGAAAACTTTATTGGCATTGATCCTCTTGCAATATGGATTAAAGAAGCACACAAGAGAAATATCAAAGTTCACATCTGGTTCCAATCTTTTTATGTAGGAAACAAACCTCCACAATACAACCCTACAAGCATTTTAGCTGTACAGCCAGACTGGGGAAACAAAACAAAAAAATTTGCAGATATTCCGGGTGCAACCAAATCCGCATCAGAACATAACGGATATTTTCTTGATCCTGCAAATCCGGAAGTTCAAGAATTTTTAAAAGAACTAATTAAAGAAATAATAACAACATATAAACCTGATGGTATCAATCTGGATTATATAAGATATCCAAATGCAAATGCTGGCAACGATCAAAATGCTTGGGGCTTTACCGAATATGCAAGAAACGATTTCAAAATATTATACGGTGTAGATCCGATAGAATTAACAACATCCGATGTACTTTGGTATGATTGGAATCAATATAGAAGAAATAATGTAACTAATTTTGTAAAAAAAATCGGAGAACTTGGGAAAGAATATAATACTTACATAAGTACTGTTATATTTCCGGATTTAGCATCAGCATTAGCAACAAAACAGCAGGATTGGAGAAATTGGTCAATAAACAGATACATTGATGGATTTACACCGTTATTCCTAACCTACGATTCAAAAATGCTATCCTCAATGATGAGAGATGTAATGAATGTAAAATCACCTGATACAGATTTATATGCAGGATTGTTTGTAACATTTATGGGAGGCTCCTCTGAAGATTTAATAAGACAAATCTATGAAACCAGAAAAATGAATGTAAACGGCGTAATCTTATTTGATTATGCACACACAACCCCGGTTTACACATCAACACTTATGGCTAGTGCATTTAACCCTAAAAAACCTGAAAAAATTCAAATTGCAGAAGATAAAACCCCAAAGAAGAAAGAACGCAAAAAAGAAAATAAAAAAACAATTACAACAACAAATAGCAAAGGTTTCTGGGTATTCACAAAACAGTAAAATAATACTTAAAAATTAATATTATATTTACATATTATTATGCTTTTTATATAATTTTTGTAACGATATTAGTGAAATATAAGGATATAAAATGAGTACATATTTATTAGAAGTTGGAACAGAAGAGCTTCCTTACAGATTTATCCCTCAAGCAATTGAGCAATTAAATAACGGATTTAAAAACTTTTTAATTGACAGTAAAGTTAAATACACAGACATAAAAGTTTATGCAACACCACGCAGACTTGCCGTAATTATCGACGGATTAGAAAGTCAAACTGCTGATGAAGAGAAAATAGTAAAAGGCCCTATTAAAAACGTAGCTTTTGATGAAAATGGCAACTTAACTAAAGCGGGCGAAGGTTTTGCCAGAAAAAACAACTTAACAAAAGATGATTTATATATTGAAGATAATTATGTACACGCAAAAATAATTATCAAAGGTAAATCTATAACAGAATTGTTGCAAGAAAATGTTCCATCTATATTTATGAAACTTCAAGGTTCGCACTTTATGAGATGGGGCTATAATGATGAAAAATTTTCTCGCCCTATAAAATGGATTGTGTCTATTTTAGATAAAGAAGAAGTTAAAATTAAAATTATTGATAAAGAATCTTCAATTTATACAAGAGGTCACAGATTTGCACAACAACAAGTTCTTATCGGAGATCCTAAAGACTATATCGAAACAATGAGAAATGCATGCGTAATTGTTGACCAAAATGAAAGAAAAGAACTTATTGTTCAAAGAGCAAAAGAAGAAGCTGCAAAATTAGGAGCGGTTCCATATTATACAGATGATCTTTTAGAAGAAGTAACCTTTATCACTGAATATCCGGTTCCGGCAGTTTGTGAATTTGATCCTGCATATCTTGATATTCCTGAAGAAGTTACAGTTACAGTTATGGCAGTACACCAAAGATATTTTGCACTTCACAAAGACGGAAAACTTATAAATAAATTCATTACAATGACAAACTATATCGGAAACGAATTTAAAAATATTCAAGCCGGTAATGTTCGTGTAATAAAAGCAAGATTAGATGATGCTGTATTCTTCTTTAATGAAGACACTAAAAAACCGCTTGTTGATTATGTTGAAAGCCTAAAAGGCGTTACCTTCCAAAAAGGAATGGGGACAATGTTTGATAAAACACAAAGACTTATCAACTTATCCAAAGAAATAGCACAGGATTTAAATATTGAAACAAAAGATATAGAAAGAACTGCTTTACTATGTAAGGCTGATTTAACTACTAATCTTGTATTTGAATTTACTGAATTACAAGGGTTCATCGGAGCCGATTATGCAAGAGTTTCAGGAGAAAATGATAAAGTTGTTCAAGGTATCAAAGAACATTACTTCCCGTTAAATGCTGAAAGCGAAACAGCAAAAGGCCTAGAGGGTCAGATTGTCGGTATTGCAGATAAAATTGATACTGTATGTGCAGTATTTGCAGCCGGAAAAAAACCAACAGGTTCTTCAGATCCACTTGGCGTTCGCCGTGCCGCATTAGGAGTTATCAGAACAGTGCTTGACAGCAATCTAAAAATTGATATTGATAAATATATTAAAAAAGCTCTTGCCGCTCTTCCTGTTCAAAGAGATTGTGCAGATGAAGTTAACGAATTCTTCATCCAAAGAATGATTATTTTATTAAATGAAAAATATAATAAAAATGTTCTGGAAGCATGCTCAATGAAAAACCCTCTTACTGATATTTCAGATTATGTTGAAAGAGTTGAAATTGTTAAAAATTTAAATTCTCCACAACTTATGGAAAACGCAAACAGAGTTATTAGAATTTTAAAGGATGCATCTTCTGAAAACGTTGATGAAAAGTATTTTGTAGAACCTGTTGAAAAGACTTTATTCAACGAAATCTCATCAATTGATGAAAATATTGATTACAAATTATATTTAGAAAAATTAGAAAATCTGAACCCAACAGTTACAAAATTCTTTGAAGATGTACTTGTTATGGACAAAGATGAAAATGTTAAGAATAACAGAATTGCTCTATTAACAACATTAAGAAAAAAATATGAACATTTAACAGATTTTAGCAAGTTATAATAAAACTACAAAAATTTTGTTAATATTTGTAAATTAATATTGTTAAAAAGTCAATTATTTCTTTGAGGATACTTTAAAATATTACAAGAAGGTAAAATGTAGAGGTAAGTCATGTTTAACCGAATAAAAAACCTAAAAGTCGTAAAAAAATTACAAGAAAAAGTTAATTTAAAACTTAATTTAAATACTTTTTCTCATAAAAATACATTAGATAAAAGCACCACAGATTATTTAGAAGCAATAAGCGGTGTAGACAATCTAGGAATATTTTCTGACGAACAAGAGCTGGAAGCAATGGTCAGAGCCCAACTCAAACAAGAATTTCCAAATGTTGAAAGCATGAAATCTTATGAGTTGTTAGTAGATGCTGTAATTCACAACATCAAGAAAAAACAGCTTCAAGCCACCGATAATCTTGATATAGAATAGTAGATTATCAAATTATTTAAACCTTACAAAGAATAATACCTGATTTAGGTATTATTTTTTTGTTTAAAATATATAGTTATCCCCTTCTGGTGCATAAATAAATTATTACAACATGATATTATTTACAAAAATAAGGAGAAATTTATGACAGCAATAATAGGGATATCTGTTGAAAATAGAAGAGAGGAAGCTCAAAAACTTCAAGAAATACTAACAGAATACGGATGTTACATAAGAACAAGAATAGGGCTTCATCCTATGGGTGAATACAAATGCTTAAATTATGGAATAGTATTAATTGAAGTTATTGATAAAATAAACGAAATTTATGACGAATTAACAAAGCACTGGCACATACAGATTATGAAATTCTAAAAGGATTATACATAAACCTTTAAGGATTGTAAAAATAATCAAAAAATAATGGCAAAAAATATATTGATGTGTCCCAATGCTAAAGGGACATCTAGAGATGATAAATCCGGTTAGTACAAATAACATCAAAACAAGCATTTTTTACATCAATGATTACCATGGAAAATCAATCAACATGGAACGTACTGTCACAGCAGCTAATGCATTTGATGCAAGAAATAAAGACAAAGATGTTGATACTTTAAAATTATCCTCCGGAGACATCATGATTGGTGAAGACTTTAAAACCAATCAACTTGCTGTCATGTTTCAGAAAAAAATCGGTATAACCTCTTCTGCTATAGGTAATCATGAATATGATATGCAGAATAAGATAAATACAATTTTACCCCAAATAGATTATAACCTTTTATCAAGCAATGTAAAAATAAACCCTCGTAGTCCTTGGTTCAAAAAAGTACATTCTTCCACTATAGAAGAACACAACGGACACAAATACGGAATTATAGGTACAACACCAATTGACTTATACAAACGTTCAAAAGAAGGTTCAATCCAAAAAGATATAACCGTAGACAAAGTAAAAGAAACAATTGAAGATATCCAAACTGAAGCAAACAGACTTCAGAGCCAAGGAATAAATAAAATTATACTACTTTCACATCTTGGATATACTTTAGATAAAATTATAGCAAATCAAACACAAGGGATAGATGTAATATTAGGAGGTCATTCACACGATCTCCTATTTGACGTTAAAGAAGGGGAAAATTTATTCTATTCAAAAACCGGAGAACCTGTAATAATTACACAAGCCGGGCGTGATGGAAAAAATTTCGGAATTCTAAATCTTGAATTTGACCAAAATGGTGTAATAAAAAAAGTTCAAAACAATGTAGGAAACACAAGAGAATTTAAAAGATACGCACCAATTAAATATCTTTTTGATAAAATCTTTGGAGTAAAAGAAACTTACGGATATATTAATTCCGCACCGGGTCCATTATCGCATGACTTAATAGAACCAAATCCGCATGCATATTTTATAACTGATTGCATGAGAAAAGACTTAGATGTTGATATTGCGATTTTACCATCTGCAAATATTCGCGGGTACTTTGAAAAAGGTAAAGTTGATACCAGAATATTAACCGATATTCTACCTTTCCAAAATAAATTGTATAAAGTTAAATATTCAGAAAAAGAAATTGTCGATGCTATAAAACTTTCTGCAAAATCATTCACTAACATTGCAAATAAACCGGGAATATTCTATGCTTCCGGCTTAAACTACACCGTAACAACTAATGGCACAGTTAAATCCATCACATTTATTGATAAAACAGGTAAAGAAATACCAATAAATATAGATAACCCTCGAAATGATAAATTCTATACAACAATACTTAATGACTACTGTGCTCAAGGTAATGACGGATTTAAAATGCTTAATCAACCTGACAGAATCATTGAAAAATACTCTTTTGATGCAACTAAATGTGTGAAAGCTATTCTAAAAAAAGAAAAAGATGCTGTTGACATAAAAGATGACGGCAGAATTAAAATTATTTAAGAGATAGGAAATTTATCCTGCAATTTTTGAACAAATTTTGCAACCTGAATATTGAATAATGCCTGAAGAATAAATATAGAATATGCTGAAACACATAACCCCATAATTTTCAAGCCCAATTTTACAGATTGCTGCTCTATAATTTGAGCACAATGCAAAATTAAAAAAACTATCACAGTAGGAATTACAGCTAGTAAGAACAATTGTAATAATAGTTTTATAATTAAGCCCAATGTTATATTAATAACCTTAAAAATAAAAAACGGATTAAAAAAGCATTTTTTATATTTGAAATCCTGTGCAAATAACACGTAAATGACAAAAACAAATGGAAGCATACAAATAAATAAAGAATAATAAATATAAAATAGAGACGAATTAAATGGAAGCATGACCCCGACTAAAAAAACAGCTATCGAATAAATATTCCAAATAAAAAATACCGGCAGCATTTTTAAAAATACAGTATAGGAACATAATGATAATTCAGGAAGCAAAATCTTACCGCAAAAAACACGATGAACCCAATTATAAGAAAAACCTGTTAAAAATAATATAAGCATTATTCCCAACAAAAGAAACAGATAAGTCCGCAAAGGTGATATTGCAACAAAATCTAAAAAAGAACCGATTAAAACATGCCCAAAAGCTGAATAACAATAGTTTAAGATTGAAATTACCATTATTCCAATAAAGGAAAACAATGCTATATGATTAAAGATAGCATTTTCACCACTATATATATCTTTTAAAGATTTAAAAATATCCATATAATCTCTCTTTCTATAATTATAACAACACCTAAATGAATTGCAAGAGAGTATTTTTTATAATAATATTGATGTATGGAAATGGAATTAAAACAAAATTTAAATATAATAAAACCCAGATTATTAAAAATTAAGGAGTGTCTTTGACCCGCAAAAACTGCAGAAGGAATTAGATACTCTGGATAAAGAAATGCAAAATCCTGAAATTTGGTCTGATACAGATAAAGTTTCCAAAATTGGGCAAGAAATAAAAGAGAAAAAAGAAATTTTAGACAAACTTAATAAGTGGTTTCAAATTATTGACGACAGTGAAACCTCGCTAGAACTGCAAGATAATGAACTTATTACTACAAGTTTTAATGATGTAAAAAATCTCGAAAAAGAACTTGAAAAATTCGAACTTCAACAAATGTTATCCGGAGAATATGATCTAAGTGATGCTATTTTAACTATTAACGCAGGAGCCGGAGGTACTGACGCTCAAGATTGGGCAAGTATGCTTTTAAGAATGTATCTCCGATGGGCTGAAAAAAGAGAATGGAAAGTTGAGCTGCTGGATAAATTAGACGGAGAAGAAGCCGGAATCAAATCAGCAACAATCAAAATCTGCGGAAAATATGCATTTGGATATTCAAAAGCAGAAAAGGGAGTACATCGTCTTGTTAGAATTTCACCATTCAATGCTAACGGAAAAAGGCAAACAAGTTTTGCATCTGTTGAAGTTACTCCAATTATTGAAAACTTTGAAAAAACTATTGTTATACCACCTGAGGACTTAGAAGTCACAACTATGCGTTCAGGAGGAGCTGGCGGACAAAATGTGAATAAAGTTGAAACTGCTGTCAGAATATGCCATAAACCATCCGGAATTGTTGTTAAATGTCAACAAGAACGTTCTCAACTCCAAAATAAAGAATACGCAATGCAAATTCTTGTATCTAAACTGTTAGCAATAAAAGAAGCTGAACACGAGAAAAAACTTTCAGATATAAAAGGTGAAAGTGCTGATATTAATTTTGGCTCACAAATTCGTTCTTATGTGTTCCATCCATACAAAATGGTAAAAGATCATAGAACAGGTTGTGAAGTTGGAAATGTAGATTCTGTTATGGATGGAAATTTAGACGAATTTGTAGAAAGTTATTTAAGATCAAAAGCAAAATAAAAAGAGGATATTATTATGGAAGAAAATCTAAAACAGGAAGTTACAACAAAAGATGTTTTAAAACATTATTTATCATCAATACTGATATACGGATTAGTATTATTATTTATAACATTTTGTCCAATCTTAAATGACAGTATTGATAACGAAGGTTTTAACTACATTCTGTTTTTCTTAATATATTATATTTGTTATATTGTTTTTGCACTTCCAATATTTTTGAAATTCAAGCCTCAATCAGTTCTTCAATCTCGAAATGTAACTATTTTAGAATATATAAAACGACAATTTAAGAAAGTTTCAACAGCTGAATTTGTCCAAAATATCACCCCTAACGAATCCGAAAAACAGGCTCTTATGATAACATTTATGAAAGCATTTTTTGGATACTATAGTATAAATCTTTTATGCAATAAATTTATTCCGTCAATTGGGTATAATATAAACTTTTTAAAAGAAATGTTTGTACAGGCTCATTTATATACACAGAGTGCAGGTTTATATGCCGGAATATTCCAATATATTGATGACTCTTCAGATATGTGGGTAAAAATGCTTATAATGCTGACCACAATAATTCTTGGTTTCAGCTATATAACAGAACTTGATTTGTTTAAAAACAAAATTAAAAGTGTAGATACAACTCCACTTGGAGTCATAACATGCCTGATGTGCTATTATCCATTTATGTTATTATCTGAAAAAATAATACCGACACCGGATGAAAACATTGTTCCTGTTGATAACTTTACACTAAGAATAACACTAAATATACTTATAATTCTTGCAAACCTTGGAATTTTTATTTCTGTGGCAAGACTGGGGACAAAATCCGGCAACCTTACAAATAGAGGAATTGTAACAGGATTCCCGTATAGTATAGTTAGACATCCAAATTATATAATGCAATTTTGCTACATTATATTTACAACAATTCCTGTATACTTCTCCGGCTTATATCCGATTGAAATAGTATTACTTACTGCAGGTATTATTGGATGGGGTTATGTTTATTACCTGAGAGCAATAACAGAAGAACGACATTTAATGCAGGATAAAGCATATCAACAATATGTTGAAAAAGTTAAATACAGATTTATACCAAAAGTATTTTAATAAAAAAAGGCGGCTCAGATAAATCTGAGCCGCCTTTTTTTATTGTTGATATTTTCTATGCTTTATATAACTCATTGTTATATTCCGGATGTAATGTTTTTAACCAATCTAACACTGGTTCAAAAGGCGTTCTTGTACCATCTTTTGCAATTTTAACACCCTTTGTAGGAACAATTTGCTTGTTACGAACTCGTGCACCGCTAAGATTTTGTTGAACAAAATCTGTTAATTCATAAATAGTACCGTCTTTCATTTTAATAACTTCTTTAGCCGGACCATTTGAACCCTCTACCGTAATTCTATCAATACGTTTTACCTTAGAAGATTTAGGGAATGTCATTCTTTCAGTTATTCTGGTTATACCAAAATCATCAGTAACTGTTGAATATGGAGTTACAACTTTTATACCGCTTGGATGAATTGTTTCCCACTTTTCAACGATTTTTCCGGCGTCATTTCTTGTACGTTTAACAAATCTTCTAACACCATCATTCTCTTTGCTATACCATACACCTGTAGCAGACCAATAATCTCTTGTAGAAGCGTGGCTTGATTGAATTATCTCACCATTACTTTTTAATACCATAACTTTTTTAATTGAACCATCTGACATTTTAGATTCAAGTTCTCTCACACCATCATCATCTCGAAGAATTTTAGTTAATACAACAGTAGGTTTTGGAGCTTTTTGAGCATCTGCTTTTTTTACATTTACTTTTCTTGTTTTTACTGAACGTCCATATTGATCATAAAGAATTTCAACAGCTTCTTTACCTGTATTTGTATATGTTCTAATAGGTTTACCTGTTTCAGGGTTATAAGTAGTACGTCTAACACTGCCATCAAGTTGTTCAACATTTATCTGAACAGTTTTACCATCCTTATTAACAACTTTTTCCATTTTTGCACCATTTATACTAGATTTTGCAAAAACTTCTGTTCCGTCAGGGTTAGTTTTAATACGACGGAAGGTTGCTGCTCTTTTAATTCTCTCAGCAAGACCAGATAGTTTTTTACCTAAGGTTGCATTTTCTTGTTGAGATTGTGTTAACGCTGATTTAGTTTCTGTAATTTCAGTTGCTTGACCTTTTATAAATGTATCTTTAGATGCAATTTCTTGAGCATGAGTATGTCTCAATTGATCAATTGAAGATTGGAAATTACGTTGAGCTGCTTTTGCTTCTTCTGTCATAATATCTGCAACTTTAGTTGCTGCACCGGTAATTGCATCAACCGCACTCTCTCTGGAAACTCCGCCCATCATTTTTCCTTTTAAGGTTGCAGCACTTTCGGATGCTATTTTTTGAATATTGATTGCCATATAAAATCCTTTCATACTTATGGTAAATGCACTATCTATCTCCATCTATAATATTTGTAAATATACAAATTTGCTCTGAAATCTTTTTTTGTTAAAATAAATTTACAAAAAAGGAGGTTAATAAACCTCCTTTAGTACATTTAGATTTTTATTAAAAGGAATTTACTATCTTTTTGTGCAACAACTTTATGCTGTGTATCTTTCTTAAACATTAATATTTCGCCCTTGTCAACTTTAAATTTTTGAGCATCAAAATGTATTTCAATTTCTCCATCTAATACATATACCGCAGCATCACAAACAGATGTATGAGTATCTATAACTTCGTCTTTTTTGATTGCAATAACAGATAAACAATTATTTTCATGTTCCATCAACACAACTTTTTTAAATTTTTCGTCACCACAATCCGCAATATCTTTAGCTTTTAAAACATTATAAAACATATCTGTCTCCTTTCTTTTCTACGCACATAGATTAACAAAAAGAGAAGAAAAACATATTCCATAGTTATACAATCAAGAATAGCAATATTTACTTATTCTTTAACTCCACCCTGCAATATATCATTAATAAAATATTTTTTACCCAATAAAAAAACACCGACAACAGGAATTGTACAAATTACAGAACACGCTAATAAATCCCCCCACAATGTAATTTCTCTAAAGCTGCCTTTAAATATTGCCAAGCCAACAGGCAGAGTTCGCATTGTTTCAGTATTTGTAACAATTAATGGCCACATAAAACTATTCCAAGTAGTAACAAATGTAAAGATTGAAAGAGTTGCAATAACCGGAATTGCTAACGGTAATGCAATTTTAAAAAATGTTGAAAAAATATTACAGCCATCAATTTTTGCAGATTCTTCCAGATCTTTAGGTAACCCAAGAAAATATTGACGCATCATAAATATTCCAAACCCACCAAATAACCCCGGCAAAATTAGAGCTTGATAAGTATTTATCCAATGAAACTGCCTCATTAGAAAAAACAAAGGAATTATATTAACCTGTGGCGGAACCAACATGGTAATTAAAATAATTAAAAATAATGCATCTCTAAATTTAAATTTCATTCTTGCAAATGCATATCCTGCCAGTGCAGATATGATTACCTGTCCAAAAGTTGTAACTAAAGCAACAAAAAGACTATTAATGAAATATTTCCAAATTGGTATTTTTTCAAACACATTACCGTAATTGTCTAAAGTTAACGGTGAATAAAAAATTTTACCGCCTTGATTATAAATTTCACTGTTAGGAACAAAAGAAAGATTTAACATTGCAAAAAAAGGATATAGCATACTAATTGCAATCAAAATTAAACAAAAATACCCTAAAATCTTTCTCCAATTAACCATAAATCCATTATAACATATAGATAGTAAAAATACTTGTTTTGATGTTATTTGTACTAACCGGATTTATCATCTCTAGATGTCCCTTTAGCATTGGGACACATCAATATATTTTTTGCCATTATTTTTTGATTATTTTTACAATCCTTAAAGGTTTTACATAAATAATATTATCCGCAGGATAGCCAAAGGAAGGTTCGGAAACGTAGTTTCTGATAACTCGTTTCATTCAGTCAGCGTTTTTCTCTTTCTTTGCTTACGTTTCTTTCTCTTTTACTCGCAATAAAAGAGAAAGAAATGAAGAAACAGAATTT
>CABRZP010000014.1 GCA_902475545.1 uncultured bacterium | reverse complement strand
AACCCTCACCCGCCAGTGTAAGTTTCGCAAAGCTCAACAACACTGTCTCCCTCTCAAAATAGGAGAGGGTTGGTGTGAGTGATTTGTTCTGAGGGGTTCGGGGGCTATGCCCCTGATGACTCGTTTTATTCAATCAGCGTTTTTCTCTTTCTTTGTCTTCATTTCTTTCTCTTTTACTCGCAATAAAAGAGAAAGAAATGAAGAATTAGGCTTCTTTCATAATATATGTTATATTATATTTTCCATAACTTCTCTCATGCATTCTTTGGCAATATCAGTTACAAAATCCATATCCTCAGGTTGTATAATTAATGGAGGGTTAAAATATATTACGTCTCCCAGTGGTCTAAGCAGAACTCCTTTTTTTAATGCCTTTTTATAAATTTGGTAGCCTAAACGTAATTTTGAAGGATAAGGTTCTTTTGTGTCTTTGTTTTTAACAATTTCTATTGCATTAACAAGTCCAATATGACGAATTTCTCCAACATAAGGCAGAGTTGCAAATTTATCATTGATTATTTTATTAAAGTACTTTGCATTTTCCACTGCATTTTCAATAATTTTTTCATCTTCAAGTATATTTAATACTTCAATTGCAGCAGAGCAGGCAAGCGGATTCCCTGCATAGGTGTGGCTATGCATAAATGCTTTTCCTTTTCCGTAGTCATCATAGAAAGCATCATAAATTTCCTGTGTTGTAACACAAATAGACATTGGCATATAACCGCCTGTTAAACCTTTTGACAGGCACATAATATCCGGTGATACTTCAGCATGGTCAAACGCAAACATCTTTCCTGTACGTCCGTAACCTGTTGCTATTTCATCCGCAATCAGGTGTACTTTATATTTGTTGCATAAGGCTCGTAATTTTTTTAAATATAGAGGCGGATATATTTTCATTCCTGCAGACCCTTGTAGAAGTGGTTCTACAAGCATTGCACAAGTTTCGTCTCCATATTGTTCAAATGTTTTTTCTGCGTGTTCAAAACATTCACAATTACAATTGTCGCGGCATTTACCGTATGGACAGCGGAAGCAGTCAGGACCTTGAACCCTTACAACGTCCATTAAAATTGGTTTGTAAATTTCTGAATATAAATCACATGCACCTACCGATAATGCTCCTATTGTTTCGCCGTGGTAGGCATCAGATAATGCCATAAATCGTTTTTTCTTTGTGTTTCCTGTTTGTTGATGGTACTGAAAACTCATTTTCATTGCCATTTCAATAGATGCGGAACCGTTATCTGCAAAGTTGAATTTACATAATCCTTTCGGTAATACTTTCATCAATTTTTGACAGAGCGTAATTGCTGTTTTATGTGTAAAATTTGCGAAAATAACGTGTTCTAATGTATCTAACTGCTTTTTCATTGCATTGTTAATACGCGGATTGCAATGTCCAAGTAAGTTGCACCACCATGAACTTATTACATCTTTATAACAATTTCCGTTAATATCATACAAGTTTATACCTTGTGCATGATCAACTACGATAGGTGGAAGTGTTTCATAATCTTTCATTTGTGAACATGGGTGCCATATATATTTTAAATCTTCTTCTTGCCAATCCATTAAATACCTTCTTTCGGGATAAATAATCCTACTAAATCTTCTTTTGTTATATTTAAGTCTGTATCATCTTTAGCAATAGTTGCTATTACATTTATTCCTGTTAGTTTTTCCACTTGTTTTTTATTGTCAATGTGCATAAAATCATTTTGGTCATAGTTGTTTAAAATAATTCCTAAAATATTAAGTCCTTGAGTTTTAGCATAATCAACCGTAAGCAGAACCGAATTTATTGTGCCAAGCCCCCCGTCTGCAACTATAACAATGTTTAAACCTAAAGCTTTAATTACATCTGGAAGCAAAATTTGTTTGTCAGACATGTTAAACGGACAGGTAATTCCTCCGGCTCCTTCGACAATCATATAATCATATAATTGTGATTTTTTTTGAAAATCTGATTTAATTGTGTTGATGTCAATATTTATTCCTTTTCGTTCGGCAGCAAGATGTGGTGATACAGCTTCTTCAAAGCAGTAAGTAACACATTCTTGCGGTTGTTCATTTAATCCTGCAGTTTTTACTACAAAATCGCAATCTCCTGGTAAAAGTGTTCCGTCTGTGAGTTTTATGGCTCCACTTAGTGCAGGTTTGTAGTAACTGCAGTTAAGTCCGAAATCTTTCATTTTTTTTACAAGTAGTCCTGAAACATAAGTTTTACCGATATCTGTACCGGTAGCTGTTATAAATATTGATTTACAAGTCATATCCCATACCTCTCAATAACAAAGCGATGACAAAAGTCATCGCTTTTATTATATATCAAAAATATTAAACAAATTATAATGAAGTTGCAGAACCATCTAACAAGTAGTCATAGTGTCTGATATCATCATAGTTGTTTGGACCTGCAGGCTCAATTGGAGCAGGTTGCTGCGGTTGAGGTTGTGGTGCAGGTTGAATTGGTTGAGCTTTAGTTGAACGTTTGCTTAACAATGAATCAAAATCAGGTTCCAGAGTCAATTCAAAGTGGAAACGACCCATGTGTCTGTGTTGTTCGTAAGCATTGTTAATTAGAGGATAGCCCCAATATAAACGAGCACTTAAGTCTCCAGGAAGTTGTACTCTGACACCCATACCGACAGAAGCTAAGAAGTAACTTCCACCATAGATATCTTCACCAACATAAGGGAAGATTCCTGCGGTATCTGCAAATAATGCACCTTTTAAGTATTGACCAACGAAGCTGTGTCTTTCTCCATCTTTGCCGGCAATTGTTCTAGGTAATAATGGGAACATTAATTCTCCGCTGAAGAAGTATCCGCTCTTACCAAGCATAACACCTTCAGAATAACCTCTAACAGTCGCTAAACCACCTGATTGGAATTGATCAAGATATGGAATGTGTTTGCTATTAGGAATAACTTGGTAACTACCTCTTAATTGGCCGATTACACCGTGAGAGAAGTCGTGAAGTCTTAACACACCACCACTCATTTTAAAGTAGCTTGATTCACTATCAAAAATAGGGAATGCCATAGCTGCCATTTGGTTTGCATACCAGATACCGCGTTTAGTATCTTTTCTCATATTCAAACCTACATCAATACTAGTTACCTGATCAGTATTTTTAATAGGGTCGTCAATACTTACTCCGGCAATATCTGATAAAATATTACCTAAGTTTGACCAACTTCTTGAACGTTTGTAATTTAAGGATGCGTATGATTTTAATTCAAAGCCTCTGTTTCTTACAAGTGGTTGATCATAGTATAAACTGTAGATATATGAATTACTTTTTAATCCCATCCAGTTATATGGACCATTTTTGATTTTAGCAAATGTTGAAGAGTATGAGAACCCTACTCTACCGTCTTTTTTGTTAACCGGTACACTATAATCAAAGAATGGGCTGATTGCACCTTTAGAGAAGTATGTACCTAAAGACATTTGGTCTCTATGGTGAAATAAACTATCTGCAACGATAGCAGGACCGCCTCTTAATTGACCTGTACTTCTACGACCTGCGTTATCCATCATACCGATTAAGTGGAATGGGAAGGTTTCTTGTGCAACAAGTTCAATATCAGTTGTACCAGGTTGTTCACCAGCTTTTAAATTTGCTGCAAGGTTTACACCTTCGTGATATCTGTTAAAGTCCAAAACGTCTTGTTCCAAGCTTACGATATCAAATAATTCACCTGATTTTTCAGGCATACGTTTTAGAATGTATCCGTCAGTTGTGTATTTGTTATTTACAACTGAAACATTACCGATTTTACTTTCAATAAGTTCAATTCTGATATTACCGTTAGAAACGGTTTGTTCAGGTAAATATGCTCTAGCTGTAACATATCCGCGTTCTGCATATAAATTATTCAATGCATTGATTGCGTTTTGAATATCAGACATAAATACGTTACGTCCAACATATTGACCAATTACGTTATTAATATCTTCTCTTGTTAAAATTTCAGAAGGAGAAACTTCAATTGAGTTAACATAAACACCCTTAGAGCCAATTTCATCAACAGTAGCTTTTAAATAGTCAGGCATACTGTTAGGTGCTGCATAATTTTTTACAGGTGAACCGCCTGTACCATATCTTTTTTGTTCATATTGATAATAATCACTTTCTCCGCGACGTTGATTCTTATCATATCTCATCATATCTGTATCGTGAATAGTTGCACCGCCGACTTCGTGCATAATTTGGACTCCTCTGGAGTATAATCCGGCACCTCCAGGTATAAGTCCTGATGGGGCACCTCCCTCAGGGGCAGCTATTGCCGGAGAGATAAATGCAGAAGTAGATAAAGCACAAATTGCTGATGTGGCCAACACCATACTTAGTAATCGATTACTTTTGTTTGTCTTTTTCATTGTCTTATTCACCTTCTATTAATTATTTGTATATCTATACGTATATCTATTTTTATATCTAAGATTATTGTCCAACGATGGTGTTAAAATAAAAACCTTTTTACATATTTTGTTACAAAGTTTTTACAAAAAGTATATTATTTTACACTACAATATTATACAGAATTTTGATAACCGTGTAAAGATGTTACAGAAAAAATAAACCAAATGGATTACTATGCACAAAATATAAATTTGTGCTATTATAATCATTGTCAAAAGGAGATATATTATGAGAAAAAATTTTGGTATGTTAACTGCAGCATTCGCAGTGCTTTTAGGATTATCATTCGGCTCTTCCGCTATGGCAGAAGGTTTTTCTGTAGCTATTGTTGATGTTCCTCAAGTTGTAAATGCATCAGCAAAAGTTCAAGCTCTTAAGAAAGAACAACAAGCTAAAGCAGAAGAAATTGTTAAATTTATTGAAAAAGCAAGAAAAGATGTTTCTTCTATAACAGATGCTAACAAGAAAAAAGCAGCTGAAGAAAAATATAACAAAGAATTATTAGCTAAAAAAGAAAAAATGGAACAAGATTATGCTGCTAAATTGAAAGAACTTGATACTTCAATTTCACAACAAATTTCAGCCAAAGCTCAAGCTGACGGTTATGATGTTGTATTGAGTAGAGGTATTGTTCTTTACGGTGGAAAAGATATCACTGCAGAAATTATTAAAGTAGTTAAGTAATTTTAATTTTATTAAAAAAAGAACCCTCTCGATTGAGAGGGTTCTTTTGGTTAGATATCTTTATAAGAGCCTGCAAATTTATCACTGTATACAGTATGCAGAATTTCGTGTGCTTTATGCGAATTTGGGTGTTCCAAATATTCTTGGTAAAGTTTTTGAATAGAAGGATTCATGTGGGATTTTCTTACAGGAAGTTCAGAATCTTCTTTGTATAAACCTTCTGCTCTTATTTGTTTAATTTTGGAATCATCACAGCTTCTTGGTTGTCCGCCGCCGTTGATACATCCGCCCGGACAAGCCATAACTTCAAGCATTTGGAAGTTTGCTGTGCCGTTTTTGATTTCCTGAATAGCTTTTTCGGCTTCTACAAGAGTTGAAACAACACGAACAACAAGTTTTGTACCTTTAACATCAAGTTCAATACTTCTTGAGCGGTTTGTTGTTCCTCTCATTTGTTTAATATCAACATCTTTCAATTGCTCTCCTGTTGCAAATTCGTAGGCTGTACGAACAGCAGCTTCAGCAACACCGCCGGAAGCTCCAAAAATAGTTCCTGCACCTGTGTATTCTCCAAATGGAGAATCATTTTCTTCCGGTGTTAATGATTTAAAATCAATACCAGCTGATTTAATCATTTTACCTAATTCTTGTGTTGTAATTACATAATCAGTATCAGGTCTGCCGTTTCTGTACATTTCAGGGCGTTTACATTCGTATTTTTTAGCAGTACAAGGCATTACCGCAACGACAACAAGATTTTCTCTTTCAATATTATAGTTTTTAGGAACCAGATCAACCAAAACAGGGGACAACATACCCATTGGAGACTTACAGCTTGATAGGTGATGAAGCATCTCAGGATGAGCTGTTTCCAAATATTTAATCCATGCCGGACAGCAAGAAGTAAATAAAGGTAAATCTTTACCTGATTTAAGTCTTTCCAAAAATTCTGTAGCTTCTTCCATAATAGTTAAATCTGCTGAGAAATTAGTATCAAATACAAGATTAAAACCAATTTTTCTCAATGCTGCATTCATTAACCCAATTGTATTTTCTCCGGCAGGAAGTCCGAACATTTCGCCTAAAGCAACACGAGTTGCCGGAGCCATTTGAACAACAACTGTTTTATTAGGATTTGTAATTTCATTCCAAACCTTATCCGTTTCATCTTTAATTGTCAAAGCTCCTGTTGGACAAACTGCAGCACATTGACCGCAATTTACACAATCAACTTGTCCTAAAGGTCTTCCGCTCATTGGCTGAACAACGGTTTTAGATCCACGGTTAGCAAACCCTAAAACAGAATGACCTTGGAATTCTGTACAAGCTCTTACGCAAGCTCCGCAAAGAATACATTTATTAGGATCTCTAACCAAAGATGGGCTGCTGTCATCAACCGGTAAGTAGTCTTCTAAGTCTTTATCTGGGAATCTGATATCTTTGATACCGTATTCTTCAGCGTATTTTTGAAGTTCGCAATTTCCGCTTCTGTCGCAGGTTAAACATTTTTTATCGTGGTTTGCAAGAAGAAGTTCTAAAACAGTTTTTCTTATTCTTCTTGTTTTTTCTGTGTTTAAGTGAATTTTTAAACCATTTTCAGGAGGCATTGTACAAGAAGATTGAATTCCTCGGCCTTCAACTTCTACAACACACATTCTGCAAGCTCCAAAAGATGTTAAATCCGGACGATAACAAAATGTTGGTACATTCATACCTGCTTTTCTGATAACTTCAAGTAAGTTAGGTTCATCAGTGAACTCAACCTCTTTTCCGTCTATAAATAATACTTTTTTATCTGTCATTTTTTTGTTCCTTTATCTTTTGTTATTCTGAATTTATTTCAGAATTTTTTATACCGGATGCTGAAACATGTTCAGCATGACTTAAGTTTCTTACTCTAATACTATTGCTTTGAATGGACAATTTGTTAAACAAGCTTCGCATTTGATACATTTAGACTGATCAATGTGGTGAGGTTGTTTAACAGTTCCTGAAATTGCTCCAACAGGACATGTTCTTGCACATTTTGTACAACCTTTACAAAGAGATTCTTCAATAACAATCTTTTTCATTGCCGTACAAACACCTGCAGGACATTTTTTATCCTTAATATGTGCAATGTATTCATCTCTAAAGTATTTTAATGTTGAAAGAACAGGATTTGGTGCAGTTTTTCCTAAACCGCATAAAGAACCGTCTTTAACAGTTTGAGCAAGTTCTTCCAGTAATTCGAGGTCTTTCATTTCACCTTTACCTGCTACGATTTTTTCTAAAATCTTAAGCATATTTTTGGTACCTTCACGACAAGGAACACATTTTCCGCAGCTTTCGTGCTGTGTGAAGTTCATAAAGAACCTTGCAACTTCAACAATACAAGTATCTTCAGCCATAACAACGAGTCCGCCTGAACCTACCATAGCACCGGCTTTGATTAAGTTATCATAATCCATAGGGATATCAAGATGTTCTTCCGTTAAACATCCGCCTGACGGACCACCGATTTGTACGGCTTTAAATTTCTTACCGTTACGAACTCCGCCGCCGATATCAAAAATAATTTCTCTTAATGTTGTACCCATAGGAACTTCAATAAGACCTGTATTATTAACTTCACCTGTCAAAGCAAAAGTTTTTGTACCTTTTGAAGTTTCTGTTCCCATAGAGCTGAACCAATCAGCACCTTTTAATATAATTACAGGGACATTGGCAAGAGTTTCAACGTTATTGATTAAAGTTGGTCTGCCAAATAAACCTTTATTCGCAGGGAATGGAGGTTTAGGTCTTGGCATACCGCGTTCTCCTTCAATAGATGCGATTAGGGCTGTTTCTTCACCGCAAACAAATGCTCCGGCACCTTCTTTAATATGAATATCAAGATTAAAATCCGAACCCATAATATTTTTACCCAGCAAATGTCTTTCTTCAGCATCTGCAATAGCTTTTCTCAAACGTTTAATTGCAAGCGGATATTCTGCACGAACATAAATGTAAGCTTCATCAGCTCCAATAGCAAATGCAGCAATAGCAATACCTTCTAATAATTTATGCGGGTCCCCTTCCATAACGGATCTATCCATAAATGCACCCGGATCACCTTCGTCACCGTTACAAACGACATAAGATTTTCCGCCTCTGTTTGCTGCTGTAAATCTCCATTTTCTACCGGTTGGAAATCCGCCGCCTCCTCTTCCGCGAAGTCCTGATTTTTCAATTTCATCAACAACCGCATCAGGATTATTTTCTTCCAAAACTTTTGCTAAGGCTTCATAGCCGCGAACTGCAATTGCTTCATCTAAGCATTCAGCATTTATGTGTCCGCAATTTGCTAAAGCTGTTCTTGTCTGTTTAGCATAAAAATTGATATCTTCGCTTCTGTGAATTTTTTCATGAGTTTTTGGATCAGTATACAAAAGTCTTTCAACAGGTTTGTTGTTTTTTATGTGACTTTCGTAAATTTCTTCAACATCTTCAAGATGAACTTTTACATAAGTAACATCTTTGTCAGGTATTATAACCAAAACGCCTTGTTCACAAAAACCATGACATCCTGTTGGAACAATAGTCATTTTGTCATAATCTGATAATACAGAAACATCAGCACCGAGTTCTTTAAATTTTTCAATAATATCTAATGAGCCATTTGCAACACAGCCTGTTCCTGCACATACAAGAACTCTGAGTCCTTGTTTTTTTATTTCTTCCTGAGCCTTTAATTGCTCTTGTCTTATATCCATATTTAATGCTGTTTTTTCCATATTATCTTTCCTCCTTTAAAAGGGTGTCAAGGATAACTTTTATTGCATCAGAAGTCATCTGAGGGTAAACTTTACCGTTTATAACGCAGACAGGAGCAAGACCGCAAGCTCCAAGGCAGCTGACTGTTTCTAAAGAGAATAGCCCGTCATTTGTAGTCATTTGTCCGTCTTTTAAATTAAGATGTGCTTTAATCGCATTCAGTACAGGCATTGAACCTCTTACGTGGCAAGCTGTACCATCACAAACTTTAATTTCATACTTACCTTTAGGGTCAAGTGAAAATTGTGCATAAAAGGTTGCAACTCCGTAAACAGTAGCCGGAGAAAGCCCTTCCATTTTTGTTCCAATGTAAATTAATGCATCCTCAGGCAGATATCTGTATTCTTCCTGAACTTTTTGTAAAATCGCAATAAGGTTAGATTTTTTTGAACCGTAAGATTCAATAATTGCATCTAACTTTTTTGTGTCGATTTTACGAGAAGTGTCTGTACTCATTCTCGTACTCCTATATAAAATTGTATTAACCCACAACTGCCCTGAACACTAATTAAGACCAAAGCAATTCATAACAACAGAATACCATATTTTGCCACTCAAATGCAAGTACTTCAATCAGAGGGTTTGTTTTGTTGTGTTGAAATTTGGAATTTCTGCACATAAACAATGAATACCTCCGTCATAATCCTTTAAAAACTTCTGAGTTTCAACAAAATAAAGGTTTTGCGGTTTTATATAATCTTTAACACTGTTTATAAATTCACTATCAAAATCAAAGTTTATTTTCTTTCCTATTTCTTCGGTAATTCCACACTCTTTATTTAAATTTGATTTGTTTGTAATATAAACAAGTTCACCTTCGGGATTTATATGTACGATTGCATTCATATAATTTAACATGTGATTTGGTATAATTCCGTCATGAGAGTTTTCATGTTTGAAAATTCTCCCTGGAACTCTTACAACCTTATATCCTGAATTAAGTAGTACATCTTCAACCATTTTTAATGGTTTATAAGGAAAATGTGGAATATCGATGTTCATAATATTAATAAGCGGTTTTAGCTTTTTTAATTGTTCCATTACTTTTTGTATTTCAAGATTATTTTTTAAGTTTCTATCTGTTTCAATTTTGTTTATAGTTTCATTAACTCTATTCAACCATATTTTATCATCTGCAAGTAAAATTACTTTATCTTTTAATGGTCTTATGAATAAATCTAAATGAAAGTCGGATTGTGGTATTATTCTAACCGAATTAATATCTAATTTTTTACGCAAAGACGGGATATCGTTTATGCTAAAACTTCCTACTAATAGTTCTCTTTCTCCGTTTTTATCCATTATAAAATAATTTCCGCCTGCGGTATGGGTATATTTGTGGTCAGGTTTAAATTTTATTCCCAGTAAGTTTGCTATTCTAACGTTAAATTCATTTAAAACTGTTGGGTTTAAAAGGATATTGTCAGGTAGACAGGTTATGTTATCTTGAGCCCAAGTATATTTTGAACCACCTCTAATTGGTGAATCTTGCAGCACCAGTGAAGATAAATTTTTCGAGGTTATTTGATTGTGACCTTGAACAAAAACATCAAAGTTTTGATTTTTACCAATCGCTTGAAGTTGGGCTGCAATTTTTGAAAAATCTTGTGGCAGGGTTGTTGTATATCGCATAATAAACCCTTTCAAAGCTCTGGCATCGTAACCTTTAAATGCCGGCGGTTTTGGATTATATATATTGTGGTTTTCTATTTTCATTTAAATTTTATAGCACCTTATAGGAGTATAAAAACTATAAAAATTAAATTTGCTATTGTATTTATTTTGTCGAAATTTTCCGGATGTATATATAAGAAATTAGTATTAAAATTTCGGAATTTATCAAATAATTAATTTATCGCAATAATCTGCAATAGGGCATTTGTCACACATTGGCTTTATTGGTTTACAAACATTTTGACCATGAGTAACTAGCAAAGTATTTATCGGAATCCAAAGTTCTATTGGTAGTTTTTCACGTAATGCAAATTCTGTTTCTTCCGGAGTTTTTGTTTTTATATATCCAAGTCTGTTAAATATTCTATGAACGTGTACATCTACACAAATTGCAGGTTCACCAAATCCTAAAGTCATAACAAGATTTGCTGTTTTTCTGCCAACCCCTCTGAATTTACATAACTCGTCAATGCTATTTGGAACTTTGCCATCCAAATCTTCAACTATTTTTTTTGATAATTCTATAATTTGTCCGGCTTTGTTTTTATAAAATCCTACAGGATAAATTGCTTTTGCTAACTCTTCTTCTGTTACTTTAATCATTTCTTGAGGAGTTTTTGCAAGTTCAAGCATCCTTAGTGTTGCAGGGTAAGTTGTTTTGTCATTTGTTCTCAAGCTTAAAATACAAGCAATTAAAACCAGATATGGATCTTTGAAGTTATCCATAAGTTTTACAAAATCGCTTTGTGGTTGTTTTGCATCTTCCAGTATTTTTACTGCTTCTTTGATATTTTTCATTGTTTAAGTAATCCTTCAACATCAATTACAGTTTTTAAACGTAGTGCAAATATGTTATCACGGTCAAATCTTGCCAATTTTACAGCATCTTTTTCAGTTGTGATTATGTTTCCTGAAATATCAACAATGTCAATTGGTGAATATTGATGGTGATCATCAAAAGTGATAGTTTTTGTTACGTTAAACCCTGATAAAAAATCATAGAATTGCTGAGGTTGTCCTATTGCACTCATTGCTGTAACATCAATACCTTCCATTAAGCGTTGGCCTGTTTTAATATTATATACATAGTCAGGCTCAGTGTAGCAAAGTTGAGTAGGTATTTGAAGTCTTTTTTGCATTATTTTGGCAACTTTTTCTGCTGTATCGTGTTTAAAGTTCTTACTTACAACAACAAGTTTATCTATTCTGTCAAGAGCTTCCGGTCCTTCTCTGAGCGGACCTGCTGGTAACAAAAGTTCGTTTCCGAAGCCTTTTACGCTGTCCATTAATACGATATCAATGTCTCGATGTAATTTTCTGTGTTGAAATCCATCGTCTAATATAATATATTGAATTCCAAATTTGTTTACTGCATATTTTGCTGCATTATATCTGTTTTTTGAGGTGAAAACATAACATCCGGGAGTGTTTTGAGAAAGCCAAAATGGTTCATCTCCAGCGTCTAATGCGTCAAAATATATTGTATTGCCATCAGAAATCATGTTAATAGTTGAATTGTTTAATCTTCCGCCGTAACCTCTTGATACTATAGCAACTTTAAGACCAAGACTTACAAGATATTTAGCAATCTCAGATACTACAGGAGTTTTACCAACTCCGCCTGTTGTCATATTGCCGACAGAAATAACAAACGCATCAACTTTTTTCGGTTTAAGTAAACCTTTATCATATAAAAAGTTTTTTACCCTGCTTCCAATACCATAAAACACTGAACCGAATTTTAAAATTTCAAATAAAACCCCGTTTGGTTCTCTGGTATAGTGTATTTGTGTAATTTTTGTTTTTAAATTCATCATAATATTAGAATAGCAATCTGAATAGTAAGAATCTTTTATTTAATTTGTCTGAGAATTTTCTCAAGTTAGAAGTTGTTACCACTGTATCTTCAACAATTCTCTTTAAGTCAGAAGCTTGATTTGGACTGCTTGGGCTTACGCAATTTACGGCTTCAAGTGCAGTTGATACTTCAACCATAGCATTATTAACATTTGTGATAGCTGAAGTGATTTGACCTTTTAGTTTGTCATCACGAGTCATAGAATTTACACTTTCGCTGATTTGAGCAAGGTTTTCTGAAATGATTTTTAGATTTTTGCCTGTTTGTTCAGCATCAGCTGCATCCATAACCTTGTTTAAATTTCTGGATAATTTATCTACAGAATCGGCAGTTGATAACAATGTCTTTTTGAATTGCTTATCGCCGATAATATTATTAACATTTGCAGATAATTTGCTAAAATCATCAGTAGCCTGTTGTGTCATTGCCAGAAGTTGTTCAATATCTTGTTTTGATGAATCAAGTAATGTATCAACTTTATCAAGAGTAACACTTGAACGAGCAGATAGTGCATTAATATTTGCAATTGTTCTTTTTAAATCAATAATAGTTTCGTCAGTTAAAATTTCGTTAACTTTTTGAGTTGTTTCAGTTAGAGTTTCAGCTGCTCTGTACTGCCAATCCATAAAGTCAGATAATCTTAACGGTTCAATAATTGTATATGGAGATTTTTGTTTAGGGTATTGAATAGGAAGTTCATCCAGCGGAACTATTCTCAGTTTTAGAGAATCTTCGTCTCTAACTGCAGAACCTCTTAAAAATTCCGGTAGAATTAAACCCGGTAAATTAATAAAGTATTCAACTTTATAAGCTTTAGGTGTAGTGATACTATTTTTATAGTTAAAAGGTATTGAATCTCTGGTTACAACTTCAGCACCTTTAATTACTCCGACATCATAGTATTTACCGCTTAATTTCATTTGTACTTTATCGTTTTTGTATAAAATTTTATTATCCACCATTGGAATATATATAGTATTAACTTTAGGCGGAGTTATTTCTAAGAATAATTCGCCGATTAGACCTGACTGTTGAATAGAAAAAGAAGAAGCTTCCGGAATTTGTACAGATGGATCTGTAATTACAAATTTTACATTAACAAAACTGTCTTCACCTTCAACAACAGGAGTTATTTCTTCGACCTGACCGACTTTCAAACCCATTATTTGAACTCCGGCTCCCGGTCTTAATCCGTTTACATCTTTGAATTGTATTTCAATTCTTTTGGCAGATGAAAATGCTCTTCCTTTTACTTTTAATACTGTTCCAACCAAAAGGATTAATGCTGCCAGTGTCAGTAATCCAACTTTGAAAGATGAAGAAAATTTCATTATAAACCTTTCTCTAATAAAACAATTTTATATTTATTCAATATTATTCTATCAGAAACATATTTATTCTGTAAAGTTTTTAAAATAAAGGGTGTATACAGGTATTTGAAAATACATTAAATAGTTGATTTTTATTTAAAAGTGTACATAAAACTTAATAATTAAAGTATAATTATTATAGATTACCTTGACTTTAGGAAAAATATTATTAAACCCTTAATAAAGGTAGAAAATTAAATAAAAACAGAAGGAGATACTTATATGGGTTTGGCAGCATCTCAAGCACGATGGATTTCACTCGCTGCAAGAAAATCAAATGTAGAATATGAAGGACAGCAGATAAATCAGGCTAGAACTGCTTTAGCTAATCAGAGTTCCGAGTTATGGAATAAATTATATACAATGGAGGTTCCAACACCGCCAAGTACTACTGATTATACTAAAACTCAGTATACCTTCACAAGTGGTGATACAGTTCAAACAGTTTCTGATATTCAGACTGCGGATTATACTGATGCTGATGGTATTCAATATAATTCTTATGTTACTTATTATGCAAAAGTTTCTGAATATACAGGCATAAGAAATACTAATAATAATCCTCAGGTTCAATATGTTGTTCCTGAAGGTTCTGAAACCGGTTATTATATGGTTGGTACAAAAACTTTATCAAAACTTTCTGATATTGATAAAGAGGATAGAAATGATACTAATCAAAACTCCTTATGGGGTACATATTGTGTTGCATTAGATAAAATTGCCGAAGATTGGCCGGATACTCAGCTTGCAAAAGATTGGAAGGATTATAGAACAAATGGTACAGAATCTGCTCTTGATAACATTTATTTGTGGACTGACAGCAAAAATGAAGTTAATTTTGCAACAGGTACCGGAGGAAATGATTCTCTTGATGCATGCCGTCAAGATCCGACTGTAGCTTTGCATTCTTACTATGCTGATTATCAAACAAAGAATCAAGAACTTTCAAAATATGCGGTTGTAGAATACGATGAAAGCGGAAGAGCAAAATCTCTTCAGTTAGAAGGTTCAACAGTGGTTTATGCTTTGGATACTGCAAGTACCATGGATGAAAACGCTTATAACGATGCTGTAAATAATTATAATTATGAAAAGCAGGTTTACGAAAAACAAGTTCAGGATATCAACGCAAAAACAGAACAAATTCAAACAGAAGACAGAACTCTTGAACTTCGATTGAAGGCTCTTGATACTGAGCAAAGTGCTCTGCAAACAGAAATGGAAGCAGTTAAGAAGATTATTTCTAAAAATATTGAAAGTACATTTAAAACATTTGAAAGTTAATAAAACAAAAAGTTTAATAATAAGAGGTCTAGAATGTCTTATAAAAATGATAGTAATTTAGTAATAGCAAATAGGTTCAGTAGTGCAAGTTCTACTGCAAAAGCTCAAATGTGGGAAACTTATGACAGATTAAGAGATTTGACTGTTTCAGGAAGCGGTACCGGTACAGGATTTGAGGCTGCGGGCGGATTGCTTTATAATATAGCAAGTTTACTTGCACCGTCATCTTTTGCTACTGTGTTTGGCGGTTCTGAAACAATGAATATTTCAGGAACTTCTTATTATTCAAAAACAAATACTGGGTCAGCTTACGGGGTTGATTCATTATATAATTATTCAGGATTTCCATCAGGTGCGGCATCTATATCTTCTATATATGGATTAGCAACCGGAGGTGCTTCTTCCGTTTTAAATGGTTGGGGTTCAAATTCCGGTACTCCGACAGGTTTTGCTTCAAGTGTCGGCGGTTTAGCTGATATTACCAGTGCTGCTGCTTACGGTATTGGCACGGGTACAGGGCTTGGCAAAATTGCATCTAATATTGTCATGCCTTTTGCAAGTTGTATTTCCGGTTTTGGAGGTATTTTGACTGCGGTTTCTCCTTATTTAGGTGTTTATGGTGCAGGAACCACAGTTCTTGGTAACTTAATGCAGGGTACATCTTCTGCAGCACTTGCAGCTTATCAAAATATTACAGGTAATATTACAAATAATGCCGATGTGATTCTTTCAACAAAAGTAAGAAATATTGAAACTGTTTGTAAAATGCTTGATACTCAGGGTGATGTTGCTAAGAAGATGCTAAAAGAAGGTATAGACAGCGATAGTAAAGCTATTCAAAACTTATAGAACTTGTACTTTTTATTATATTTTTGCGGATAATGTAATATTTTTACATTATCCGTATTATTTCTTAATTTAATATTAAAGTTTATAATAAATGTACCGATATATAACATGTGATAAGTTAACTGTGAACTTATATATTAAGAAATATTACAAAACTTATTATTAAAGTCAATTAATATTTATGTGATGTTTTTAATTATATGTAGGTTCATAGTGTAAGGAGCAAAATGTTTCAAGAAGCTTTGAGTCTATACATACAGAGAATTCAAGATTTCCTGATTTATGCGAAGAACTATTTCATTCGTAAGAATCCGATTCAGGCTCTTGCAACTTCAATTACAGAAGGAATAAAGGATTTTCTGACAGTGAAGAAAAAGTTAAAAATGGCTCAGTACAGGTTAAATTATCACACCCATCAGTTTCACAAAATGGAACAGTTAATAGCCGAAAACAGCCAACATAACTTTTTGAAAGGTGCAAATCTAGACCAAAGAAGGTAGTAAAGGCAGGTACTTAAATGGGTTTGTTTATCGGAATTATTGATCGACAAAGAAATGAAATCCTAAGATCTCAATATGAGTGGCAATTACATCTTATTGCAGATGCTAAGATGGCTGCTACTAAAGCTGCAAGTGACCTTCTTCAAGTTGGTACAGATTTTGAAGGCGATTCTCTAATTGCTAAAAAGTTAGAACAAAGAAAATATAAGCTTAAAATTTTAGAAGAGAAATTAGATCAAAGAAAAGCTGATATTGAAACTAAATTACAAGCATTGAAAGCTATAGAATCATCAAATCAACAGATGATTGATAACGGTATTCAACGAATGGCTTATAAAGTTGCTTAAGATCTGATAAATAGATTAATAATATCGTTCATTATAGAAGATTGCTTTTGGTATTGTTGTGATTTTGCTTCAAGTATGCCGATTTGTTTTTTGTATTCAACAATATTTGCTTGGCAGTCTTTTGCATTATTTGTTAGAGCCATTTGTACCTGTTTAGCTTCTTCTATTACACTTTTCATAGATATGCCGAGAGCTTCCATTGTTTGTTTAATAATAATAGCTCCGGTTTGTTTTGATACTCCGGCAGGAAGTTTGCCGATTAATTGTCTTAGTACTGCAACATTTTGAGGATAATCAAAATCATCTTGAACCTCTGCAATTACGCTTGTTCCAAGATTTTGGATAAGGCTTTGTTGAAATGCATTATCAATAGCTGAAGAGTTTTGATAGTTGAATGAAGTGTTGAAACTTTCAGATTCTTGGGCTGTATTATCCATGCTAAATTCTGAGTCGAAAGGATTTTCGGATACGTTGTCGAAATTTTCTACTTCTTCACTTGCTTCTGCAGGTTCACTAATCATGTCTGTATCTTGCATTTTTAAAGCATCGACAATCTTTTTCCCAACACTATCAGTAATTTTATTTGTTGCCATATTTCCTCTTCAAATTATTATCCTAAACATTGTTAATTATATATAAGACATGCTAAATTATCAAGAAAATTTGCTTAATTTAATCTAAATAGTTTAAGTTATATTAACTTGATAGGAGTATAGCTTTATGTTAAACTTTTGAAAGTTAGTGAGGGATATTATGGAAACTATTGAAATAAAAGATTTTAAAGATTTGCAAAGCGGAGAAAATATATATCAATCAGCTTGTATTGCACCTGTTGATGGCGGGGTTGAATATGATATTTTGACTGAAAATAAAGATTTAGAATATGTTGATATATTAAATTTATCAAAAGCTGTTACTATTTTAGCCGAGTTCTTTGATGTAAATGCGTCAGTTGTGGTTAAAGATTCTTTTATATGTTCTGCGGCATTGGGCAGTTCTTTGGATGTCGCTTTTGAAAAAGTTTTAGAAGGCGATTCTTTGGCTGTATATGGCGGAACTGTCGGATTTACAAAAGAGGTTTCTTTAGACTTGGCTAAGCGTTTAAAAGCTATGAAGGTTAAGAATATATTATCAACGAAGTATTCGTCAGAAGCTGAGGAGTTCTTAACAAAAACTACAGATATAAATGTTGTGAGAATAAATTCTCCATTGCAAGAAATTATAGGGTTTACAGCAAAAGACATAAAAGTTACACCTTTTGGAATTTTGGTTCAAGATCAAAATTTAAGTAAATTAACAAAAAATTCCTTTAAGGTTGTCACTAAAAATAAACCTGTTCAACAGCTGGCAGAGGATGCGATTTTTGCTTGGAAAATTGCAAAACATGTAAATTCTCATTCTGCTGTTATTGTAAAAGATTTGTCAACAAAAGCGATTGTTCAATCAGAAGTTAATGGTGTTATTTCTGTGGAAAAAGCTATGGATTTGGCATGTGAAAATTCTAAAGATGCAGTTCTTGCAGTGGACGGTGTTATAGAGAATGAAGAAGCTATAAATGCGGCAATTCAAGGACGTATAGGTTTGATTATTGAAGCCGGAGACAGCAAAAACTCAGATAAGATATTAAAACTTGCTGAGAAGTATAATATTGTTGTAATACATACTGGAATTAGGAATAATAAATATTAATAGAGGTGTTGTATGGATATAAAACCGTGGGATGAATATTTTTTAGATTTAGCAAAGACCTGTGCAAGCAGATCGAATTGTATAAGAGCCCAAGTGGGTGCAGTAATTGTCGGTCAAGACAAAAAAATTAAAGCAACAGGTTATAATGGAACACCTTCTAAGGTTGAGTCATGTGCAGAACGGGGAGAATGTTATAGGATAAAAAATAATATTGAATCAGGAACAAGATATGAAACTTGTCGTTCTATTCATGCAGAACAAAATGCAATTATTCAAGCTGGACAAGATAGATGTCAGGGGGCTACAATATACATCTGGGGACATAATTTTATATGTATATTGTGCAAAAGATTTATTGTTCAATCCGGTATAACTCAATGTGTTTTGAAAAAAGATGAAAATTCCCCAATAGTATATGTTTCGGTTGAAGATATACGCAAAGAATTGGAAAATCAAAGATAGTTAATTTTTAATTTATGTTTTTGAAAAGCTGCAATGAAATTTGCAGCTTTTTATTTAGATGTTGATTTTGTTCAAAATATTATTAAATATTATGTAGTTCCTATCGTGTTGAATTTATCATCTTTTTGGTTGATTTTTTGTATAAAAGTTGAACAAAAAGCTTAAAATAAGGTATTATAAAATAGAGAGGTAGTATTATGTATGGCAACTTTCCACAATATGATTTAGCAGCAAGAATTCAACATTCAAAGTTTGATTCAGGATTTGGGATGCCAAGTATGAGAATGGATAGAGTCGAAAAACCTGAAACTGCTGATTTTAAACAAGTAATGAGCGGTTTGGTTGAAAATTTGAATTCTGAAATTAATGCCCCGGATAATCTGTTAAAAGATGTTATGTCCGGTAATCAGAATGTCGATATCCATGATGTTATGACAGCTATGGCTAAGTCTGAAATTAGTGTGAATGTGGCAACTCAAATTACAGGGAAAGTTATCAATGCTTACGATAGAATAATGCAAATTTCAGTGTAAGCACTAACTATAATATCTATCTTATTAAAATACGCGTAATAAATTAAACAGACAGTGGGACGGAAATGGATTTTAGTAAAATTTTAGAAAATAAACCTTTATTATTTGGGATAGCCGGCGGAGCAGCGGTTATTGTTATTCTGATTGTTATAATAATTGTTTTGGCTGTTGGCGGTGGAGGGAATAATAAAAGTTCTGGTACTCCGGTTGGTGGCGAACCTTTAACTGCTAATGTTGATTTATTAACTACAGATAACGTTGGTAAAGCATTAGAAATTCAAGCATTATTGGCAAAGCAGGGAATTACTGTTGAAAGACAGCTTGATGGTACAAAATCAAAGCTTACTTTAAATGCTAAAAACTGTTCTACATTAACTAAAAAATGTACCGTTACGGATAGGGATAATGCAATTATTACTATTGTTCAAAGCGGTTTGGTTGACCAAAATGTAGGACTTGAAATTTTTGATAAAGGTGATTTTACATCAACTAAAGAAGATAAACGAATCAGACTTGCAAGAGCTATGAATGGAGAATTGGCAAGACTTATTAAGCAAATTAAACCGATTCAAAATGCTACGGTATTTATATCAATCCCTGAAGCCGGTTCAATGTTTGATAATCCAAAACCAAAAACTGCTACAGTTCAATTGGTAATGCCTTCAGGAAAAGATTATGAAAAACTTGATCAAATGAAGGTCAAAGCTATTACTAACCTTTTAATAGGCAGTGTTTCAGGTTTGACTGCTGAAAATGTTGCTATTACTGATACAAACGGTAATGTATACCATAGTGTTATGAATGCGGAAGATGAAATGCTTCAGAGATTGGAAGAAAATGATAAGTATATGCAGCAAAAAGTTTCTAAACAGCTGGACAGATTAGTTGGTCCGGGAAATTATGTTGCAACTGTTAGTACTTTCTTGAGACAAGCTCCAATTGAAAGATTTTCAATTGAATATGATCCGAATAAAAAAGCTTCTGTAACAGAACAGTCATTTAGAGAAGGTTTAGGAGATCAGACAAAAGACCAATCTCAGGGTATAAATGCTGTAAGTACTTATTTGCCAAATGGCTTGCCTACAGGTGGTACTGATTCAAGTCAAAATAGAAATTACTCCCGTCAGGCTACAGAAACTCAATACGGAGTTACGAAAACACAAACTAATGAATATATTAAACCGGGTGTGATTGAAGATATTTCAATTGCAGTCACTCTGGATAGAAATAATTTACCAAGTGATACAACAATTGAAGAATTGAAAGACTTAATAGCAAGAGCTGCAAGTCCGAAAGTTGCAGCAGATGATGTTTCTATCGCATTTACAAATTCTAACGATCCGTACTTAACTCCTGACAGGCAGCAAAATTTGCCGAAGCCTGATGAGTCAGGTAATCCTTGGTGGCTTGCTCTTGCGTTATCAGGTGTTGGTTTAGTAATAATTTTTAATGCAATTTCATCTAAGGTTAAATCTGTTAGAGAAGAAAATGAAGCTGAAGTTGAAGCTTTACGTCAAAGAGCAATGGAGCAAGAAAGACAGTTAAGTGATATTAATTCCAGAGCAAGTCAGTTGACTCAGCGTCAATCAGAATTGGCTCAGGATTTAATTAATCAGCAGCAAAGAGCTCAAATCCCTCAATTTGATGAAAATCTATTAATCGATTCTCTTGATAGTATTTCAAATGAAATTACAGAGGATGCAGCTGATAATATTAAATCTTGGATTGAAGAAGGTTCTACCAAAGAAGGGTAAGTTATAGATGGCAACACAGAATTTTGATTACGAAGCATTTGCACAAAATCTTGCAGCACAGGCTCAAGACTTAGTTCCTGCTGATTTTGATGACAATCAGAAACAATACGTAATTAATACTTTGGGAAATTTTTCACTTCTTTCAGGTAAAACTATTGCAGAAGATCCTAATCTGAATTTTAACGAGGATCAAGCTGTTACAATTACTCAGATTATTGCGGAATGGTCTTTTCACAAGTCTGTTGATGTAATCCGTTCAGGTATTCCTCAACAATATTGGGACGGTATAATGCAAAAAATTGCATATACAATCTTTGAGATAGCAAAACAAACTTTTTCACAAGGACTACCTCATGATAAAATTCTTGAATTAATTGAACATCATGTTAAAAAAGCTTATCTGGAAGCAATTCAAGAATTAAAGGAAAATGGGGCTATTGATGAAGGTTTGATGGAATACGCGGCCTCTCAATCTAATATGGATAAGATGGCCCAAGAAATGCAGCAACAGCCTCAAGATGGTCAAATGATGCCGAATGGTGATATGTCTCAAATGCCTGTAGATGGCGGTATGCCTCAGGATCCAGCATCTTTTGCTAAAGTGGATTCTCGAGTATTGAAACTTGCGACTGTTGCAATGTTATTTAAAAAGATGAACCAAGATAAAGTTCAGTCTATTTTAAATAAGTTTGATAGTGAAGATGCAAATGCAGTAATTAAATTTATGAACATGCCTGATTTGCCTGAACGAGTTGGTGCTCATAATGCTTTGAGATGTTTACAGGAAATCAAGATGAACCTTCCTCAGCCTACAGACTTATCTCCGCATAGGGTTATTCTTAAGTTGAAAAAATTTGCATCTTATTACGAAAGTAAAGATTTAGATACAGTCTTAATTAGGGAGCGTATCGGGGTTAAACGTCTTGTGTATAACGCTCTGGAGGATAAATACTATGATAAAATGCCTCCAAAAGTTGCAAGTATTGTTGCCACACACCTTCTTAATAGTGTATAATATTATCAAATCATGATTATTAAGAAGAATAAGAAAAAAATAGTTGATGAGGGAGTGGAACAGCAAGTTCCAAAACAAGATCAAGAAGTTCCAGTCGAGTCTGAGCAAGAAGAAAAAGACATCGACTTATTTGACTTGGATAATATTGACTTTAAGCAGCGTCAAGAACGTCGTAAGGGTGACAGACGCAGAGGCTTCCGCAGAATTGATGATAGAAATTTGATATCCCGAGCAAGAGAAGAGGCTAATGCTATTCGTGAAGCATCAGCAAAAGAAGGTTATAATGAAGGTCTTGCTGCTGCAAAAGAAGATATTCAGTATCTAAAAGATGCGATGTCAGAATTTTATAATGCTAAGCAATTTGTTTATGACAGCATTGCTCCTGATTTATTAGAAATAAGTGTTGATATTGCTAAAAAAATCATTAAAAAAGAATTGTCAGAGAATTCTGAAATATTACTTGAAAATATTAAAGAAATTCTTGCAGGGCTATCAAAAGAAGAGTCTAAAATTGTTTTAAAAGTTAACCCGTCACAGGTTGATATGTTAAAACAAGAAATGCCTGAGGCTGTTAAAATGGCTGGCTTAGAGGCTAGGGTTCTCATTGTTCCTGATGAAAATACAATGGAAGGCGGATGCATGGTTACCACAGATAACGGAGTAATTGATGCAACTATTGAAACACAATTGTCTATAATTACTAAAGCATTGAAGGAAGTGTAATGGCAGCACCGGAGGGAAATAACGCAAATCCATTAAGTGAAATATTTATGGCGTTATTCGTATTAGCGCTTATCTTAATCTTGCTTGTTGAATTACCAAGCTGGATTATGAATTGCTGTATTTGCTTAAATATTACTCTGGGGATTGTTCTTTTGATGTTTGCGTTATATGTACAAAAAACATTAGAATTGTCTTCTTTTCCATCAATTATTCTTATTGGTACAATGTTTCGTTTGGTTCTTTCTATTGCTTCAACACGTTTGATTTTGGCAAAAGGAGAAGCCGGTGAGGTTATTCACGCATTCGGAACCTTCGTAACCGGTGGTAACATGGTTGTTGGTGGTGTAATTTTCTTAATTATTACAGTTGTACAGTTCATGGTAATCACAAAAGGTGCTGAACGTATTGCCGAAGTATCTGCCCGTTTTGCATTGGATGCGATGCCAGGTAAACAAATGACTATTGATGCTGACTTTAACGCCGGTTTGATTTCGCCGGAAGAAGCAACCAAGAAACGTGAAGATTTATCCAGAGAATCAAGTTTGATGGGTTCTATGGATGGTGCGATGAAGTTCGTAAAAGGGGATACAATTGCCGGTATTATTATTGTAATCATCAACATTGTCGGCGGATTATGCGTAGGTTGTTTGATGAACCAGATGGCAATAGGTGATGCGGTTTCAAAATATACGGTATTAACTATAGGTGATGGTCTTGCATCTCAGGTTCCATCTCTGTTAATGTCAATTGCGGCAGGTATTTTTATGACACGTGCATCTGCGGCGAGTCCTTCATTGGGTTCTGATGTTACAGAGCAGATTACAAGTAAACCTTATGCGTTGTTTTTTGCAGCTGCATTCTTGCTGTTATTATCTGTAACCGGCCCTATTACAGGGCTGCCATGGTTACCATTTTTGATATTTGCTGCAGGTTTATTTGTTGCAGGATTTCAGGTACTTATTAATGCCGATGTTCAATCTCAATTGGGGCAATTAGAAAATGTTCGTCAAAATATGCAAGACCTTGTTAACCCTAACAGAATGTATGAACGTCTGGGTGTTGATATATTAAGTTTGCAGGTTGGTTCCAATCTTTTAGTAATTGCAGATCCTGACCAAGAGGGGCAATTGCTTGCTAAAATAGCTGCTCTTCGTCAAAGGGTAACAGATGAATTAGGTTATATTTTGCCAAATATAAGAATTATGGATTCATCTGCACTTGATGCGAATGAATACATGATTTCAATTCGTGGTAATACTGTAGCTACGGGTTATGTTTATCCAGGTAAATTTATGGTAATTGCAGATCAATGGGATTCTATGAAAAAAGAGGTTCCGGAAGATGCAATTATTGGTATTGACCCGACATATCAAACTCAGGCATACTGGATTACTCAGGAAGATGCTAAATCAGCCAGACTTGTTACTGCAGTCGATGCAACAGATGTTATTGTAACCCATCTTCAAGAATGTGTAAGAAAACATGTAGATGAGGTTATGACAAAAACTGATGTACTTAAGCTTATGGAACTTGTACGTTCACAAGACCCTACGCTTGTTAACGACTTAGTTCCAACTATTATTTCAACAAGTGATTTGCGTAAAATCTTTGTTAACTTAATTCGTGAAAAAGTTTCAATAAAAGATATTATATTTGTGTTTGAAAGACTTTGTGATTATGCAAGATTTTCAAAAGAACCGGATATTTTATCAGAGCGTTTGAGGGCTGCGTTAGGTCGTCAAATCTGTTTATCAAATGTTCAGGATGATAGAGTACTGTATGCTTTAACTTTGTCTCCGGAGTGGGAAAAAACGTTAGACGACAGTTGTCAAAGAACCGAGTTAGGTACGATGTTTTTGCTTAATCCTGTTCAGGTTCAAGAACTTATTGAAACAACGGCTACTACTTTGATGCGTGCTCATCAGACATGTGGAAAACAACCTGTTGTATTATGTTCTCCTAGAATCAGGCTTCCGTTATATCAACTTTTGGAACGTCATATTCCAACCATTGTTGTAATTTCTTATTCTGAATTGATTACTGATATTAAAGTCGAAGCAATTGATACTATTGGCGATGCTTATATTAGTGATTAGGAAATATACTGCGGGGTATCTTGAGGCTTGATAAGTTTCCTGAATTCACTAAGGCGTAAGGTAAATAATTATGAAACAAGTACTTTTATCGTTAATAAAAATATATCAATATTTCTCAAAATTTACGCCAAAGGTATGCCGATTTTACCCAACCTGTTCTGAGTATACAAAGCAGGCAATAGAAAAGTACGGTATTATCAAAGGCGGATGGCTTGGAATTAAAAGAATTTGCCGTTGTCATCCGGGTAATCCCGGAGGATACGACCCTGTACCTTAATGGGTAAATGTTTATTACTTACAATATTTTGTGTCATAAGAATTATTTTTGTATCTAAAAGTTATCCAGATACATCTGTAGTTTCTATCTATATTGCTTGCTTTTTCATTTATATTCGTTGCTCCGAGATTATGTAATTTTTGTTCTAATCTATCATAATCGGAACCTCTTGTAGATAAATAAGTTGAGCGGTCTAATGACAATCTGTATCTACTATAATTTTCACATACTTGTTTTATTTTTGACAGACTATTATTGTAATCAGAAGATGCATAAACTTCTATTCCAAATATACTTAATGCTGCAATTAATAATAAATTTATAAATAATATTTTGTTTTTCATTTTGTTTCCTTATTTAAATTGAGTGTATATAATTAACTACTTCTTGTAAAGAGTAGATATTTTGTTGAACAAAGAAATTTTTTCCGGTTTGTTCTTTTACATAGGATAAAGTTTTACCGTCCAAAAAGTCTTCTGTATAAGGGCGAAGCATAATAGAAGGTATAACAATCATATCGCATTCTACATCTTTTACTGTTCTTATTAAATCATCGGTTGTGATAAGACCTGCAACTGTGATATCTTGTCCCCAGTAGTTTGATTTTACAGGGCAGGTTTTAACCTCAAGATTTTTTATTTTTGAAAGTTTTTCAGAGACCTCATTAAGCATATTTTTAGCAGCATAAGAACATGCAAAAATCATTTTATAAGGTTTTGAAACTGTTTTTGGAAGTTTTAATTTATTAAAATCATCCAGAGTTAAACGCAAAGAACCAACTCCGTCATCTAATTGACAGAAATTTCCATAATATTTTGCAGGAGGTATAGGTTCATCTGCCAGTAGAAAGAATTCATCAGAGCAGCATACTCGTTTGTATTTTGAAGCTATTTGGATGGTTTCTTTTGCACATTTTGCATCAACTCTTTTTAGCTCTCCATCCGGTCTGAATTGAGTTAATCCAACCGGTACAATTGCAACTGATAAAACTGTATTTTTGAGTTTTGCCAAATCAGCAAGTGTTCTATCAAGTTCTGCTCCGTCATTTATTCCCGGACATAGAACAATTTGAGCATGGAACGGAATTTTATTTTTACGAAACCATTTTAGGTTTTCAAGGCATTTACCAGCATTTGGATTTCGCAGCATTTTAACCCTGAGTTCAGGATTTGTTGTATGTACAGAAACATAAAACGGACCTAAATGCATGCGTTTAATTCTATCTTTATCTTCTTCTTTTAAATTTGTTAATGTAATATAAGTTCCTTGAAGATAAGACAATCTGTAATCATCATCTTTTATGTATAGGGTGTCTCTTAGACCTTTTGGCTGCTGGTCAACAAAGCAAAAAATACAATGATTCAGACAAGGTTTTACCCTGTCGAATACTGCACTTTCAAATACAATACCTAAGTCATCATCATAATCTTTTTCAATTTCAATTTCTTCAATTTCACCGTTTTTCTTTTTTATTTCAATGGTGATAAGTTCTGATTTCATGTAAAAATTATAATCAATCATATCTTGCATTTTGCAGCCGTCGATTGATAAAATTTCGTCACCTTTTTCAATTTCTAATTCTTCAGCTATGGAATTTTCCAAAACACTATTTACTAATGCGGGCATTGTCTTTTTCTAATCCTTCTAACATTGAGATAAAATTATTGTATTCGCAAATTGTATTATCAAGTACTATTCTTTGATAAAAATCTACAGGGGTATATTCATCATTTAATATTCGTTCAGCATTTATTCTGTGTAAAAATGCATTTGACTTAATTTCTTCCAACATTTCATTGCATTCATCAGTACTTAAAAAAGACGCACAGCTCAGCTTTACTTTTGCATCTGATAAAAATTGAAGCGGATTACTTGAGAATGGTGATAATAATAATTTTTTTAATTCTCTAATCCCGTCTTTTGTAATTGAATAAAATACGGACAATTTTCCTCCATCAGACATTATTTTTGAAGATCTGATGCAGCCTCTTTTTTCCAATCTGACTAATGCCGGTTTCAAAGCTCCAAAACTCGGAGTTGTAAATACTCGAAAGCTTTCTTGAATTCTTTTGTGTACAGAGTACATTGTAAGGTCGTGTTTTAATAAAACATATAAAATTAATAATTCAATCATATAAGAAGAATACCATTAATAACTAAATTTCACAAATAGGTGTCAATTTATTTTTTGTTTTGATTTAATAACATTGTTATGAGAAGTACACTACCAAGATTAACTTTACCTTATAAATTATGTAGAGGTTCTCTTGCCGACCGTCAGAGACTGGCAAGTCGTTTAGTGAATAAATTATTCAACAATATGCAAGGCGGCTTTAAAAATGGGGAAATGCATGTTCAGAAAGTTCAAGAATATGTAGATGAAGTTCTTCCCGGTGCTTTTAATATTAAAGTAAGAGGCGGGTTTGATGATAGTGAATTTGCTGCTTCTAATGATATTTATTATTCCACATTTAGTCAGAAAGCAAAACTTATGACTATTGAGCTGGGAACTAAGAAAAATAAAATTAAACATACAAATCTTGTCGATATTATGCATGAGTTCAGGCATGTTGCAGATGTTTTATTCAATCCTAAATATTTAGTAAGAAATGAGTATATGGTACAAGAAGGATTGTATACCAAGAAGTTTGATAAATTATTTGATGAAATTATATATAAGGTTGAGAATATAGATTCAAAAGCAAGTAGAAGTGCTGCAATTAAAAAAGTTGAACACAAGGTTCGTAAATTTTTACGCGGAATGTCTGCAGGAGATAAGGTAAACTGTCTTCAAGATATGCGTTACAGTTTAGAATCTGAAAATTTTGCATATTTGACACAATATAAAGTTGCTAAAAAATTGAAAAAGAAGCATATAAATATTTCAGAAGATGATTTGTGCAAATGGCATCTTGATTTTATGTTTATCGAAAAAATCAATTTATTAAAACGTATTGCTTTTGAAGTTATACAAAAAGAACGAAATAAATTTGCCAGAGAATTGTTGAAAAAACAAAATTAAGTTATGTAAAGTTATAGTTTTAAATTAGCAAATATTAATCTTTATGTTCTTTCTTGATAGCGTGAATGATAATTTTATCAGTAGGAAAGGAAAAATAATATGGTAGATTCAATTTCAGCACAGCAACCGTTAAAGCCGTTTACAACAGTTATGTATACAACAAAAGATGGCGAACATGTTACTGCGACTAAAAAAGATGGTGTAGTTACATTGAATGGTGATAAAAACGGTGTTCGTCAAATGCCTGTTGATGATTTTCTAAAAAAAGAATTACCTGAAAATGTTGCAAATTTAAATTTGGAAAAAACTCCTGCAAAAGATACCGTTGAATTATCTGCTAAACCTGCAGAAGAAGCACCGGCAGCTAAAGAAGCTAAGGCAGCGACAGAAGCTCCTAAAGCAGAGGCAGAAAAAACTGAAGTCAAGGCAGATACAGATGTAAAAGTATCAGATGAGCCAAAAGCTGAAGCGAAAAAACTGGATGTTGTGGCTTAAGTAAATAATATTATTTATACTAAGAAAGAGTCCATAAAGGACTCTTTTTTAGTATGGTCTGCATAATTTCTGAAAAATATTAGATATAGATGTTCCTTGCACAATTGGTTGAAATTTAGCATATCGGTTATAATCTCCCGATATGAAATTTCCTTGATTATCATAAGAGTCAATAACTCCGATTTTATAAGTTTGTTTACTGCAATCAATAGTATACTGAGCTAATGTATAGGAGATTTTTTTGCCGTTTATCGGTTCGTATTGTCCTTTGTTATAGGATTTTAATAAAAAAGAGAAACCATAAATATCTTCAGTTCCCATTATTCCGTCTTCATCAATAAAACTGCTGTCGGATACTCTTTTCCAGCCGCTTTCTTGTCTTGTTTCTGTCCCGTATACAATGAGAGCGGATAAAAATAATAGTAATGTTGTCAGTAGAACCTTTTTCATATTTTTATTATACCGATTTTGGTTTAAAAATCCAAATTATCTTTTTTGATAAAGCAAGAACGTATAATTATCCTTTGTAAATGAACCAAGATAGTTAAAGTTCATATCCAGCATTGCTCTTGTATCACATAAATATTTTTTAAAGAATGCATCAAGAAAGTTGAGACTAATTTTTTGTTCATTTGGATATGCATTTCTAAGTTGATTAATTGTTATCAGTGAACCTGCATCTGTTCCATACATTGCAAGTAGAACATACCGTCCTGCAGGTACAGTGTTATTTACGTTTTCTATAAAATAGTTAAAGTATACGTCTGAAAAAACTTTATTAGAAACAATTTCTTCGTATAAAACTTGATTCTTGTCATTTGTAAGCATGCGTTGTTGGTGTTTTTTATCATAAAATTTTGGATTATACGGATTTCTTGCTTCTTTATGAAAATCAAATGGCAAAACTCTTGCAGATGATAGTTCTCTAAAATAGTACGGAGCATCTGCTCCAAATGGCATAATTACTATGTCATCAGAGTTAAGGTTTAGTCTGTCGGCTTCAAGTTTTACCGTTTTAAACGCTGTTGTTTTCATAATTTTGAAATTTCCGGCATGATAGTATGTAAAAATTGAAGATGCAATAATAAATAGACTTAGAAATATTTTACAGTGTTTTTCTGATAATTTATTGAATAGACCAATTACAGATAGTATAAAAATTGGCGGTAAAATATATAGAATATACCTTGCTGTGAATACATTAACTTGGAACAGTGAGAATAAAACAGATAGAACAAAGATAGATATAAATACATTGTATATCATTTTTATAAATTTATTTTCGGTTTTTCTGCCTTGAACAAAACCATAAATAAAATATACGCATGGAATGATTACTAATAGAGTAAACATTAGAGTTATTTGATAAGGTTCCAGAGAAGGCCAATAGATGTTGTCTGTTACAGTTGCTCCAAAAAAGTTCCTAATTACATCTACGATTTGGAAAAATTCTAAATCTCCTTCATGTGTTATAACAAAAAGACTTCTCATTTTTGCGTAATAGAAAATTAGCATGAAATAAGGAATCAAGCCTATAAATTCGAATATCTCGCCCTTAAGATATTTTTTTACAAGGTCTTTTTTATAAGAATTTAAGTAAATTGAGTATAAAGTGAATAAAGATATATTATAGAAGATTCCTCCAACCAGAGTGTATGGAATTAATAGATTTGTAATTATAAGTTTGATAAGTGAAGCATTACTTTCTTTTTGTTCGAAATCTATTAAATAATTTAGTGATAGTAGTACGAGAAAAACTGCTATCGGATACATTCTTATTTCGCAGGAAAATATTACTAACAACGGGCTTACTCCGGCGATAGCTGTTGCAAACAATGCTTGAGTTTTTGACGTGATTTTGTTTGCAATTACATATACAAGCGGTATAGACAAAATGCTAAACAGAAATGATAAAGTTCTCATTGTTGTTTCGGTTTGTCCAAAAAGTTTAATCCATAAATGCAACAAGAAAAAATATAACGGAGTATGTTGCAAATCAACTGTTAGAAGATTGTTCATAATTCCGCCCGGAAATGCTTGTTTTGCTGTAAACCAAGAACAGGCTTCGTCGTACCATATATCAGTATGTAGATATAATACTCTTAAAGATATTGCTAATACTATGATTATTGTTAAAAATAATATGTTTAATATTTTTTTCTTATCCATAATTCTCTCCGCTTTTTTATGATGGTATCATAAATTGTTTTTTATTTATATTGAATTTTTGATATAAAGTTTTTCTTCTTCTGTTAAATTAAATGTTTGATATATTAAATCGTCTATTTTTGTTATTGCATCACTGTTTTTGTTTATTAATATTGAATCAATTAACTCTTCTAGTAAAATTTTAGTTTCCGGTAGTAATTTGGGAAATGGAAGCTGCATAAGGTTGCCCTTTAAAACTTTTAATTCATTAAATTTCTTACAGTATATGTATTGAAATATTTCAGAATTAAGAAAAGCTAAAACCGATTTGATAGAATGTGAATAAACATCAGGTATGAGTATATTTGCACTATTCAAAACGAGGGTTTGATTATTATCATAAGCAAAAACTAAGTTTTTTGATATGAATTTATATATTAATTTTTCTTTTGCCCTATATATATTATCAGGTGCAGTTTGTTGAAATAAATCCCTATTGTAGTTTATAAATTTATTTGAGTCTTTAAGTGAATATTTTGCAACTTCTTTTCCTGTATATATTTTTTCTTTTGTATTATCAAATTGTTCGGAAAGGTGTTTTTTGTTGTTTCCCGTGACGATACCAAGTGCCCATTGAGAATTTTGTAATGTATCGTGCGGAATTGAATATATTTTTTTCAATAATTCAACATCAAAATCTGATATTATTGAAAAATTAAAGTTCTTATTTGATAAATATGCTGATTGTTGAATTTCGCATTTGTTTTCGTTTTTTATAATAGAAATAGTATTTTTCCCTTCAGAGTCGTTTGATTTTTTTAAGTTTAATAATATGACATCCGAAAGTACTCCGGTGAATATTTTGCCAAGATTTTTAATTTGTATTATTTCAAAATTTTTTAGAATAAATTTTCTGATATCTTTGTGGGTTTTTACATTTAATATAGATTCAGGCAGTATAAATATGCAAATACCGTTTTGTTTTAGTAATTTTTGGGATTTGATAAGAAAATAAGAATAAGATTCTCCTGAGCGGATTTCAGGATAAAACTTTTTGTATTCCGAATTTGTCATAGAACCCCATGGCGGATTTGTTGCTATGATATCAAATTGTCTGTCTTTTAAAACGCTATTATCTGTGAGTATATCAATATTATAAATTTGTGGTTTAAATATAATGTTTTTAAATTTTATAATAAGATTTATTTTTGCAATAAAACATGCTGTTTTATCAATATCACAGCCAAAAATATTTTGTGGTGAGTTTAGTTTTTCTGAAACTTTTAGTAAAAAACTTCCTGTTCCGCAGCAGGGATCCAGATATTTCATATTCGGGTGTATATTTTTAGTTATGGATTTAATAATTCTTTCAGGGGTATAATATGAACCTTGCTTATTCTTACAGCCTTCTTGAAGTAGTGATTGATAAACTATTCCTAAAAAATCTTTTTCATCAGATGGCAGTTTGAATTTTAATAAATCTTTTTGCAGTTTTATATTCTCAAAATCAGTATTTAATATTTCAGTTAAGTATGGATTATCGGATGCGATTTTTGAGTTTTTTATACTTAACAAATTATGTTGCTTGAGTAAATTTACGGCTAAATTATATATTGCAGTTTGAATATTATATTTTTTATCCTGAATGCAATCTACAATTTTGGTTAGGATTTGAATGTTTTTCTTGTTTATGAAATATTCGGTAGGTATAATGTTTTTAGTAGAAAGTCTTTTGTTTGCACGTTTTGTTAATCGTTCTTCAATAGTTGATTCCGACACATTTAATCTACTCCAATTATTAATTGTTGCAGCCGAAATGATTTCATCTTTCTTTATTTTTATCCCCATAAATATATTTTACCAGAAACAGAAGATATTGTCTGGTAAGTTTGATTTACGATGTATAAATTTTGATAATTCTAAATAAAAAACTAAGTCTACCGGCTAGGTAATTATACCCGATTAGTTAATTGTTTAGATAAACTATTTATTATACTCTATTACACAAATAATAGTAAATCGTGTAATAACGAGATAGCGAGGATTCATAATGTTTGATGCTGCACATTCCCAAGAATCAGATTCTTCGGATATCGGGTATCTGGATAAAAAGCCAAAACGACGGTATTTTGATTTTAACGTAGAAAAATCAGATGATAATAATCACAATAAATGTTCTCAGCATAATTTCTCTATTCCCGAGCTTTTTTCTTTGAAAAATCAGCATTCTAATGAAAGTAAATTTATACCTCCTATAACTTTTCCTGATTTTTTACCGTTTAATTTTATTCATTTCTTTTTATCATTTACAGGTTCTATCAAAAGTTTTGAAGATTTAAAATTTGAGAATAAACAAATTACAACATTATTGGAACATCTACCAATGATTGTTTATATGAAAGATAAAAATAGAAATTTTATTACGGGTTCTAAGCATTCCCGTCAGTTTGTAAATGAAGGTATTGATCCGTATGCCGCTAATATAAAACTTGAGATGTCGATAGCAGAAGAGTCAATAAAATTAGATGATTTGTACGTTTTGCAAAATAAAAAATTACTGGTTAAAGAAAAATCAATAACAGATAATTCAGGAAATATTCATTGGTATAAAGTTTTTAAAGCTCCAATTTTAACAAATACTAATACAGTACAAGGCTTGATTACTATAGTTCAGAATATTGATGCCGAAAAAAATATAGATGCTCAAAAAGAACTCTATTTAGCAACTTTAACTCACGATTTAAAAAATCCGATTCAGGCACAATTAAGTTCTTTGAAGTTATTTGAAAGCGGATTATTTGGACCATTAAATAAAGAACAAGCTGATATACTCAGAATTATTATTGAATCGGCCTCTTTTATGCAGGATATGTTGTATTCACTTTTAGAAACTTATAAGTACGATAATGGGTATATTCACTTATCCGAAGAAAGTTTTCATATAGATGGACTTCTTGAAACATGTATAAATGAAAGCGGAGCTCTGGCAAAAGATAAAGAAATTAAAATATTGTACTCCTCAAAATTAAAAGATAATGAAAAATTTTTATGTGTTGATAAATGCCAATTTAGAAGAGTTGTGACAAACTTTTTGAATAATTCAATAAATTATGCATTCAAACGAACAACGATAGAAATTTGTACATATATTAATGATGAAAAATTTATATTTACTATAAAAAATTGCAGTCCAAAAATTCCTGAAGATTTGCGAGAACATATTTTTGATAAATATGTATCTTCTGATAAAATAGGCTGCGGTGGAATTGGACTAGGTTTGTATTTTTGCAAGAAATTTATTGAAGCGTATAATGGTAATATCTATGTAGATTCAGATGAAGAAAATACTGAATTTACATTTGAAATTCCATTAAAGAATGGCGTCAATTGTTTTGATTCTGATAAAATTATCTTGTAAATTATTGTAATTGTTCTATGATTTTATTTACACCGTCAAATTTAGCCAGATTTGCTGAGGATTTTGAAATTGTTTCTAATTTGTCTTGATTTGTCGCAAGTTCTTTTATTAGTCCAAGTAGATTTTCACCATTAGTGTCAGAATCTTCAAGATACAATCCGGCACCATTTTCAACCATAAATTGTGCATTTTTTCTTTGATGGTCTGCTGCTGCATAAGGATATGGTATAAATATTGTGGCTATTGAGCTTGCACAGAGTTCAGATATGCTTAATGAACCGGCACGGGATACTGCAATATCTGTTGCTTTTAGAACGGTTACCATATCATCAAAATATGGTGCAATATGTAAATTATTATCATTTTTATAATCAGGATAAGTTTTTTCAAGTTGTTTTATTACTTCATCAAAATTTCTTTTACCTGTTTGGAATATTATTTGTAGGTTTAATTCTTTTGATAAAGTTTCTAAGATTTCAATAGCTGCTGTGTTTATTGTTTTGGCACCTTGAGAACCTCCCATGATGCATAGGGTTAGTTTATTTTCCAGATTTAAGGTCTTTCTTGCATTTTCTTTTGTTAATGTAGAAAATTCTTTTCTTATAGGATTGCCATTAGTGTAACACTTGGAGTTATTTAACTTTTCTTTTGCAATATCAAACGCAATAGAAAGACTTCTTGCAAATGGTGCAAGTTTTCTTGTTACAAGTCCCGGATTAGCATCGCAATCATGCATTACAAACGGAACTTTCATTGTCATACCTGCAAAAAGTGTAGGTGCGGATACATAACCGCCTGTGCCAAATATAATATCAGGCTTATATTTATTTATATATTGACAGCATTTGAGCCAGGCAAATCCCATTTTTATTGTCCATTTTAGAAAATCTAAGCTTAGTTTTCTTGGCATGCCTGATGAAATTACAGGTAAAAATGTATAATTTTTATCTGCTACAATTGAAGCTTCTAAATTATTGGGATTTCCTATATAAAAAATTTTTTCTGTATCTTCTCTTTTTAGTAGTTCATCAGCAACCGCAATTGCAGGATATATATGTCCTCCGGTACCGCCGCCTGTGATAAAATATGTTTTTTTATGCATTTTCTGTCCTTATTCTTTTAATTCTCTGTTTTGAAATATTTAATAAAATTCCAACCATTGCTAATGATACAATAATTGAAGTTCCACCGTAGCTTATAAATGGTAATGTTACACCGGTTACCGGCATGAATGAACTTGCAACTGACATATTTAAAAATGCTTGAAATCCAAAAATTATAGTTATTCCCAGTGCTAATAATTTTCCATACATATCAGGACATCTTTTTGCAATTCTTATTCCTCTTAGCACTAGGGCTATAAATAGACATATTATGAACAGGCATCCAAGAAATCCGAATTCTTCGGCTATAATTGCAAAAATAAAGTCAGTATGGCATTCCGGTAAGTATGCAAGTTTTTGAATTGAACCACCATAGCCGGTTCCAAGAACTCCTCCGGAGGCAAATGCAATTAATGATTGAATAATATTATAGCCTTTACCCTGAGCATCACTTCCCGGATTTAACCAGATAGTAATTCTGTCCATTTGATATCCATGAAGAAGTTTTGGCAGCATTGTTAGTATTCCTAGTCCAAGTACCACGCCGCCTGCTGCAATAACCTGCCAAGGACCTCTTGCCGCTATATAAAGTCCTAAGGATGTTACACTTAAAATAATTGCCATACTTAGGTTTGGTTGTTTTAATATCAATAATAATATTACTAACATAGGGATAAAACAGGAGGTCCAATGTTTTATATCACTTAAATCAACTTTATTTTTGAATGCTGTAGCAAGCAGCATACAAAATAGCGGTTTTGCAAGTTCAGAAGGTTGTAATTGCATAAATCCGAGGTTAATCCAGCGTTTTGCACCATTGATTACAACTCCCAGAGGTGTAAATTGCAGGATAATGAGTAAGACGATAACTGTCCACATAAATTTAGAATTATATTTTTCAAGTTTTTTATAATCAAATTTTGCAAAAAATCCCATTGCAAAAAATCCAACACCTGCATAAACCATTTGTTTTACAAGAAATGTTGCAAGATTAGCACCTTCTCTCATACATTTTGGGGCTGTTGCTGAAAATATAGCTAAAAATCCGATAAATACAAGAAACATTACTATTATAAATAGTGATTTATCAGGAGCAGATAGAATTGTGTCGGAGTTATTTTTTTTGTGCCGACGTTTTTCTTTTCTTTCTTCCTCCAATCTTTTAGGGGATTTATACTCGCGATAAGACATATTCTTTAAAAACCTCTCCTCTGTGTTCATAGCTGTTGAACATGTCAAAACTTGCACATGCCGGTGATAATAATAATACATCAGGATTTAATTCAATACCTTTATCAATAGCACTTTCCATAGATGTTTCTTTAATGATATTGGTAAATCCGTTTTTAATAAGGTTTTCTTCAAAGCGTTCAGTGGCTTCTCCTATTAAAATAACAGTTTTAATATGCTTGTTTATTGAATCGCAAAATTCTGTTAAATCGGTATTTTTATCTCTGCCGCCGGCAATGAGTGCAACATCAAGGTTATTGAATGAATTTATTGCAACGATAGAGGCTTCAGGATTTGTAGCTTTTGAGTCATTATAGAAAGTTATTCCTTTAAATTCCCGAACTTTTTCAAGACGATGTTCCGGAGCTTTAAATTCCATGATGGCCTTTTTTATTGTATCCTTATCAATTTCTGCTAATTTTGCACAAATGATTGCACACATAATGTTTTGGTAATTATGTTGCCCTATTAGCGGACAATCAGAGAGTTTAATAATTGTTTCTGCCTTTCCCAGTTCTTTATATATAATCTCATCGTTTTCAATATAACAGCAATTGTCTCCAATATTTCCATCAAAAAAGAAAACTGTGTTGTCTTTATCATTTTCAAGAGTATTTGCAAATTCTACTAATTTTTCATCTTTAGCATTTAATACTGAAAAAGGTGCGTATTTAAAGGCTTTTGTTTTAGCATTAAAATAATTTTCCAAACCATTATGCCAATCAATATGATCCGGAGTAAAATTTGTCCAGACTGAAACGAAGGAACTAAAAAATTCTGTCATTTCAAGTTGAAAAGAGCTGGCTTCACAAACAAGCCAATCCAAATCTTCTTCATCAACAAGATCGCTTGCAGGAATGCCAATATTACCGCAGGCTTTTGCCTTAAGTCCGGCTTTTTGTAGTATAAATTCAGTGAGAGCCGTTGTTGTTGTCTTACCGTTTGTTCCTGTTATAGTAATAAATTCTTTTTGTTTGTTATTTTCATCATTTTCTCTACTTGCAAATTCAAGTTCTGAAATTGTTTCGATGTGATTAGCTTTCAGCTTTTGAATGATATCACTATGTGGAGGAATTCCGGGACTTGTGACCGCATAATAAGCTCTTGATATGAATGTATCGGAATGCCCGCCATATTCAACATTTATCCCCAGTTCTCTAAGTTCTTCAACTAAATGTAATCTGTCTTGCGAAACATCATTTCCTTCAGACAAATAAACATCTGCACCGTGTCTTTTTGCAAGTTTTGCTGCGGCAATCCCGCTTTTTGACAGTCCGAGAACTAAAACTTTTTGTCCTTGTAAATCCTGATTATATTTACTTTTTTTTGAAAATTCAAATAATCCCATTATAAAATACCTCTGCTGAATAATTCAAATAAAACTACAGCCACTGTTGATAATATAAGTGAAACTATAGAAAATACTGTTACAACTTTCTTTTCATTCCAGCCTAAAAGTTCAAAATGGTGATGAATTGGAGCCATTTTAAAGACTCTTTTGCCTGTTGTTTTAAAACTAGTAACTTGAATAATTACAGATAAAGTTTCCAAAACAAAGACACCGCCAATGAAGATAAGTAGAAATTCAAATTTACCAAGAACCGCCAATGTTCCTAACAAGCCGCCGATTGCAAGTGAACCTGTATCTCCCATAAATACTTCAGCTTTTGGTTTGTTGAATTTCAAAAATCCTAATAATGCTCCGGCAACTGCTGCAGAAATTATTGCTAATTCAATTTCACCTAATCCGTAAGAGATAATAGAACAAGCTATAAATGCAGGAACTCCGCATCCTGCTGCAAGACCATCTAAACCATCAGTCAAATTATATGCATTAGATGCTCCTGTAATAATAAATACTGATAAAAACGGATAAAACCATTTTAAATCAATAGAAAAGTTTCCGATAGCAAAATTGCAGGCTGTCGGATTTGTAAGCAATAATGCAAATGTCGGTAATAATGCTGTTGCAATTTGTCTGAATAATTTTTCTCTTGGAGTTAAACCATCATTACCTTTACCTTTTATTTTTATATAGTCATCTTGAAATCCTGCAACGGTGTAACATATTAGTGTTATAAGTGCAGTAGACGCCATTAATGTGACTTTTTGAGCCATTGACAGAACTATTATGGATGTGACCAATATTGAAGCAACAATAAATACTCCGCCGGTTGTCGGTGTTCCTTCTTTTTTTGCATGGTTTTCAGGTGCAACATCTTTAATATATTGTCCTATTGTTTTTTTCTTTAACATATCGATATAAGGTATGCCAAAAAGCATACATAAAACCATTCCAAGTAAGAATGCAACTGTTGCCATTATCATAATTTATCTGTCCCTCTTTTTATCTCTTCCAATATTTCTTCAAATTTCATTGCTCTTGAAGCTTTTAAAAATATATTATGTTTATTGTTCAAATTTTTTAGAATATAATCTGCCGCTTCTTGATTTGTTTTAAATTTTTCAACATCAAATCCGTTTGCTATGAGTTCATTACCTATTTCTCCGGCTAAATTTCCTACAGTTATGTATTGAACGGGTTTTATGTTAAATAATTCGGTTTTTAAGTTTTTGTTAATATCTGCAAGATATTTTCCTACTTCTTTATGGTAAGTTTGTTCATTTTCGCCTAATTCGCCCATATCACCCAAAACAACAACAGGATTTTCATATAATTCAATAAAGGTTTTTACTGAAGCTTTCATTGACTCAGGATTGGCATTATAACTGTCATTGATGAATTTTAATCCATTTATATCTTCAACTTCCCATCTTTTTTCAATAGGTTTATATGCGGATAACCCTTGACGAATTTCGTCGTATGTCATACCTGTATGAATGCCCAGTTCTATTGCAGGAAGTGCATTTTCAATATTGTAATCACCTTCAACGTTTAATTCAAAATCTTGACCGTGATATCTGAATTTAGAGTATGATGGTGCTTTTTTTAATATTTTTACATCATTAATTGAGTAGTAAACTTTTGTACCATTATAATTAATGTGTTTTTTTATAATTTCTTGATTTTTTGCAAAAAGTACTCCATCCGGATTTAGACCTGTTGTTATTTCACATTTTGCAATCGCAATATTATCCAGACTTCCCAATCTGCCGACATGTGCAGAACCTGAATTTGTTATGACAGCATAATCAGGATGTAGATGTTTGGAAATTAATTCAATTTCACCTAAGCCTCTCATACCCATTTCTACAATTAAAACTTCCGTATCTTGAACCATACTAAAAACAGTTTGGCAAAAGCCTATTTCATTATTATGATTAGAAAATGTTTTATGTGTTTTAAATTTTTGACTTAACACAGAATAAATTATTTCTTTTGTTGTTGTCTTACCTGAGCTTCCGGTAATTCCGATAATAGTAAAAGGCATGTGTATTTTCTGCAAGTAATATTCAGCCAGTTTTAGATATGCCTCCAGAGTATTTTCAACTTTCAATACAAGTTTAGCATTTTCCGTAATTTTATCTTGTGTTGTAAAATATGCATTTATATTAGGGTTATCAATGAAAGCTTCACCGTCAAAGTTTGCACCTTTTAAGGGTAAATAAATATCAGAGGGGGTTATTTTTCTTGTATCGGTAGATATTCCGAATTTAAACTTATCCCCAACTTCATCTTTTAATACAACCGCTCCCGTTGCCTTTATCAAATCTTTTTTAAACATCATAAAATAATCATACTGCAAATAATGAACTAAAACAATAACGTTAATAAATATTAAAAGTACTTGACATCACGTTATGACTGGATGATAATAACTATACGTGATTACTCGGGTCAATCGTTTATAAAACCCCTAAAAGGTTACGAAACCCCAATTGAAAGGAAATTGAAAATGTACGCAATTGTAGAAACTGGCGGAAAACAATATCAAGTAGAAGAAGGTCGCTACGTTGATGTTGAATTATTAGATGGCGAAAAAGATGCAAAAATCGTTTTTGACAAAGTTGTTATGGTTGTAAACGGTAAAAAATCTAAAGTTGGACAACCTTATGTAACAGGTGCTTCTGCTGAAGGTAAAATCATGTTACATGATAAATCTAAAAAAGTTATTGTTTACAAACAAAGACCTAAAAAAGGTTATAGAAAAAAACAAGGTCACAGACAAGGTTTTACAAGAGTTATGATTTCTAAAATCAGAACTTCTGCTAAAAAGTCTGCAGCCGAAGAAACAGCTGCTGAATAAGTAGCCTAATTCGTATAAAGTACAAGTAGTAAAAAGGAGAAAATGAAAAATGGCACATAAGAAAGGTATGGGATCTACCCGTAACGGCCGCGACTCCGAAGCGAAGCGTTTAGGCGTTAAAAAATTCGGTGGAGAAGTTGTTAAAGCTGGTAACATCCTTGTTAGACAAAGAGGAACTAAAATTCACCCAGGTAACAATGTAGGTATCGGATCAGATGACACTTTATTTGCATTGATTGACGGTGTCGTTAAATTTGAACCACACAGACGTGACAGAAAACAAGTTAGTGTTTATTCTGCATAATTGTTCAAATTTTATTTGATTTACTTAAAAGAACCGGATTTGTAAAAATCCGGTTCTTTTGCTATTTATATATCGACAAAATTTGTTTAATATTCAGCTGAAATTTCTTCATTGCAACCCATGAGAGCCCCTTTGATTTCAAGTTGACTGCCATCAGGAGCTTCAAACATCGGAACATTAGCAAATTGTGCAACTACATTTTGTAATCCCGGAATGTCTCTGCCAATAACGCAGTAGTCATTTTTTACTCCTGCACCAAAACCCATAAGCCCGAGTTTTGCTTCGTTTTTAATTCCATTAGTTGCAGAACTTTGACCTATTGCTGTTGTTTTATTTATTCCATTAAAATTAATACCATCTAATGCCATTACTCTATCTCCATATATTATGCTCTCTATACTTTAATAAAGTTTTTTAAAAAGTCATTATTTCAATAATGGAATCTTTTGTTACATTTCTTAAATTATTTGAAACCCAAAATGTGATTAGTCATTTAAAAGTTCATATAAGCTTGAAGATTCTTGAATACTTACATTTCCTGTTGGGACTTTAAGAACTTTTGCAATAACTTTTCTGTTTGCATATTCAATTGTAATAATGTCGCCTTCTTTTAATTGTTTTGCAGGTTTTGCAGGGTTGTTGTTAACCAACACTCTGCCCATGTCTGATACTTCATTGGCTACGGTGCGTCTTTTTATCAATCGTGATACTTTTAAAAATTTATCTAGTCTCATAATGTTTATATTTTACCACATATTAATATTTTATGATATAATTTGCTTGAGGGAGTGTTTTTTATATGAAAAAGATATTATCACTTTTATGTATATGTTTATTTATGTTATTTTCAGCTTTGAAGTCGTCTGCTGAGAATATTAAGTTTGTTCAGATTACAGATGTTCATTTATCTAATGACTCAGAATACTCTCAAAAAGTTTTGAAGAGTGCTGTTGAAGATATAAATAAACAAGAAAATATTTCATTTGTTGTGTTTACCGGTGATAATATTAACAGTCCTAAGCCTGAAAATTTAAAAACATTTGCTCAAATTGTAAGTAAATTAAAGGTTCCATACTATGTTGCAGTAGGAAATCATGATGTTTACAAGTCTAAAAATATGTCAAAAGTTGAGTATTATGAACTCTTGCGAGCAGGACATCCGTTCTTTTTTCAACGCTCAGCAAATTATATATTTAAGAAAAAAGAATTTGTATTTTTAATTGCGGATGGTGCTAAGGAGGTTGTTCCGGGTTCTATTGGCTATTATAGGCAAGATACTTTGGATTGGCTAGATGACCAATTATCAAAATATAAAAACAGACCTGTTGTGATATTTCAACATTTTCCTGTTGAGTATCCTGATGGGGTTGATTCAAGAATTCGTACTCATAAAACCTACAGAGTTGAGGATTATCAGGAAATTCTTGAAAATCATCATAATGTCTTAGCTATTATTTCCGGACATTTCCATGTTAATTCTGAAACAATGAAGGATGGTATTTATCATATTTCAACTCCATCATTAATTGCACTTCCTCAATCTTATAAAATTATTGATATTGTTACGACAAAAGAATTTTCTCCAATTATATATACTCAATTACGAGAATTTCCTATTGAAGAATAATTTATTTTCGGAATAGTTTTTTTACAAATTTTCCAATATCTTTTCTGAAAATGATAGTTCCGGCAACTAAAATGATTCCGCCTAATACTTTTAGGACTTGAGGAAACTTATAAGTGTTTAGTCGTTTAGCATTTTTTTGACCTACGTAAAGATCTTGTTCCATCTGTTTAAATCTTTTTTCACCCTCAATTGGGGAATATACAACTACGGATGGTAATTTGTCAGGCGGTGTGATAACACCCACCGGAGTGCGTGTTTCATAATGCATGTGCTTATTAGCTGGATTTTCTATTTGTAACCTATCTACCATATATTAATTAAAACGAATTTTGGGTGAAAATTGCTATTAAATAAGTATTTTTTGTAAATAAATATTACTGTCTTAAAGGAAGAACGTTTTCCTGACTTGATTTTTTTTATTTTTTTATATATAGTTAGCATATAGCCGCAGACAATTAGCGGGGCCGCAGATAACAGGGCGGGGTTTAACCTTTTCCGGTTTTGGTTCCTTAATATTCCAGCTAATCGAGGTTACACGAAAGTAAATAGCATTATAGACTTATGTGTAAGATTTTGCGGTAAAACTGATAAAAGCAAAATCTTTTTCAGTTTTATTAGGTCGATAAATACAATTAACGATTGATATTCAATCGTCGCAGAAATCAAAGGAGCTACAAATGTCAACAAAAGCATTTAAATCAGAAAAAATTGACGAAATTAAATCAAAAATCGAAAAAGCTCAAGTTGCAGTTATTACTGAATATAGAGGATTAACTGTTGAAGATATCACTAAATTGAGACGTGAAATCCAAAAAGACGGTGGTGACTATATGGTTACCAAAAATACTCTTGCAAAAATTGCAGTTAAAGGTACTGAATATGAAGCTTTAACTGAAAAATTAACTGGACCTATCGCTTTGGCTTTCGGTTTTGAAGATCCTGTAAGTCCTGCAAAAGCTGTTACTAAATTTATCAAAGAATCTAAAAAAGGCGAAATTTTAGGTGCTGTTTTAGATGGTAAATTATTATCTGTTGAAGAAACAAAAGCATTGGCAGCTCTTCCTTCAAAAGAAGAACTTTATGCAAAAATGCTTGGTTCTATCAATTCACCAGCTTCAGGTATTGTTGGATCAATCAATGCAGTTATGGCTCAACTTACAAGAGCAATGGCTGCTGTCAGAGATCAAAAAGCTGCATAGTTTATTTGCAGCAAAATTATTCAGGTGTTTGTGCCTGACAATGTATTAGTAAAAAACTCAAATAAAAATAAAAGGAGAAAAACAATGAGTGTAGAATCAATTTTAGAATCAATTGAAAAATTAACTTTATTAGAAGCAGCTGAATTAGTAAAAGCTATGGAAGAAAAATTCGGCGTATCAGCAGCAGCTCCAGTTGCAGTTGCAGCAGCTCCAGCAGCAGCAGCTCCAGCAGAAGATGCTGATGCAGAAGTTTCTGTTGTATTAGCTTCAGTTCCAGCTGATAAGAAAATCGCTGTATTAAAAGAAGTTAGAACTTTAACAGGTTTAGGCTTAAAAGAAGCTAAAGACTTAGTTGAAGCAGCTCCTAAAGCAGTTAAAGAAAATATCAAAAAAGAAGAAGCAGCTGAAATTAAGAAAACTCTTGAAGCAGCTGGTGCTGTTGTTGAAATCAAGTAGTTTGATTTTTAACAATAAATATGATATTATGAATGGGCAATCGAAAGGTTGTCCATTTTTTATGAGGGTTCTAATATGATAGATATGACTTTGTTATGGTGTGCGATATTAATGATGTTAATCATTATTGTGCGTGATTATCTTAAGAAAAAATATAATATTAATATGGATGATATAACTGTAACTAAAAATGGTTTTTCTAAAAAAACGGTGAATATTCCGGTTATAAATAAGGGAACAGGTCCATTATCTCTGACAATGATTGATGCCGGTGCAAACAAAGCTACAGTAATGGCTACATTAAGACAGATTACCGGTCTGGATTATGTATCTGCAAAAACAGTTGTTAACAGTCTGCCCGCAACATTTATTACCTCTATTTCGGAGCAGGAAGCTGATTTAACTAAAAAAGCTCTTGAATTTGTTGGGGCAAAGATAGAAATAAAATAATATGTTTAAATGATTAAAAAAATAAAAACACTTAAATTTTAAGTGTTTTTATTTTTTGCTAAATTATTATTTATTTAATTATACTGTTAATATAAATCCGCCTTTATCAGCATTTTTTAATGCTTCGCCATCAATTTTTGCTCTAAGGTTTTTAATATATTTATATACATAATCTCTTGGTAATTCCAAAAGGGTTGCAAGATCTTTGGCATATACAATTTTATTTTTGTGAGCTGCAAAATAATCAAAAACTTTTTGTTCTCTGTCTGTAAGTGCTTTTTTGAATACAATTCTTACATCATCTCTTAATTCATCACCGGTAATTGTTTCAGGAATAATTTCGGCAGCTTTTTTAACCTGTTTTTCAACTTTTTTAGAAGAAGCTTTAACATCTTTTTTGATTTCTACTTTGGCTACAGTTTCTTTTTTTGCTGTAGGTTTAGATTTTTTTACTTCTGTTTTCTTTTCAGTTTTAGCAGGTTCATCAATTTTAAGATTTTTAGCAGAAAAAGGAGATACATAGATTTCTTTTTCTTTTTCAAAAGCTCTGTCTGCAATTGTGCTAAGTCTTTCTGCTTTAGTACCCCAATCTGATTCGTTAGAAATTACTGGTTGTCCGTGTAATACGATATCGACAAGATCATTTGTTGATTTCTTTTCTTCTACCTTTTTCCCCAATCTGGCAGCAAATTCTTCTAATGTAATTTTTTCTAATGAACTTCTCCATTGTTTAATCTCTTCCTTACTCAGATATTCAGACATTAATTATCTCCTTACTATAACTATTCTTAAACATATCCTTTATATTCTATAATCTAGCATAAACCATGCCCCATGACTCAAAATATTTCGCAACGTAAATTTTTATTTATTTTGTTAACATTTTTATTATAGATATTGATTTTTTGTCATGTACTGGTTGAATATTTAGAATTACAGTAATCTTGTACTTATTTTTCCAAATTTTGCAGATAAATTATCAATAAAATGGATTAAATACAATTCCGGTTCTAAATCTTTTTGGTCTAAATCAATAATTGCTCCCCATTCAGCTCTGCCGTGGTGTGCAGCAATCATTTTTGCAATTCTTTTAAAGCCTGCATTCATACAGATTGAAAATCCGTATTGAGAGTGCGAAATCCATTCTTCTCTAAAGTTTGGAGTGTAATCAATTAAACCGGTTTCTGTATTAACAGTATATTCAAATATTTTTCCAAAATCGTGAAGTAGGCAGGCTGCATAGATTTCATCTCGATTTGCTTGATATGCAAATTTATCCATATTTAACTCTGCGAATTCGGCACATTCTACAGTATGCACCAATAATCCTCCAACATAATTGTGGTGCATAAGTTTTGCAGCCGGAATTATTTTAAATGCTTCTTCGTGTTCTTTGAATAAATTTGAAACGAAGTTTTTTAAATTTTCGTCATTTATTTTTTCAATATATGCTTGAAGTTTAGCCCAATATTGTTCTATTTCTTTTGTATCCAGTCCGAGTTTTGCTTCTTGGATGAGTTCAAGTGCAGAAACAAGACAATTGTTAAATTTTTCATTAAAACTTGCGGAAACAATTCTGACCAGATTACCGGTTCTGAATATTTTACTTTCAAAACGGTTTAATGTTTCTTCCCATAGAATACAGTTTAATAAAGTATTATCAACCGTATTTTTAAGTTGTAATTTTCCCATTTTTGTTCCGGCTTTTGTGTCACCTATTGAAAAAATGACAACTTCGTATGTATCTTCAGTGTTAAACATTTTTATTTCCTCTTTTTTATTTGTGATATCTGAAGCTGGGTTTAGGGTTTTTCTTTTAGTTTTTATCCCTGTTAATTATTTTATCATTTCCCCAAACAAAAGAATCTCTAATCTCTTTTCCAACTGTTTCTATAGGGTGTTCAGCATTATTTTTTCTAAGTTTGTTGAAATTATTGCATCCTGATTTCATTTCAGAAGTAAATTCTTCAGCAAAGGCACCTGATTGAATATCTTTTAAAATTTCTCTCATTGCGTTTTTAGAAGCTTCACCTATGACTTTTGGACCTCTAGTCATATCACCGTATTCGGCTGTATTAGAAATAGAATATCTCATATCTGCTAAGCCGCCTTGATTAACAAGATCTATAATCAATTTCATTTCATGTAAAACTTCGAAATAAGCCATGTGTGGAGAATATCCGGCTTCAGTCAGCACTTCAAAACCAGCTTTCATTAGAGCGGAAACTCCGCCGCAGATTACAGCCTGTTCTCCAAATAAATCAGTTTCAGTTTCTTCCTTAAATGAGGTTTCAATTATTCCGGCTCTGCCTGCTCCGATAGCTGAGGCGTAAGAGAGAGAAACTTCTTTAGAATCACCTGATGGATCTTGATATATGGCAATTAAAGACGGAACTCCTTTACCTTCTTCGTATTGGCTTCTAACCGTATGACCCGGACCTTTTGGTGCAACCATTATCACGTTGACATCAGTTGGTGCGATAATTTTTTTATAATGAATATTAAAACCGTGTGAAAACATTAAGTATTGACCTGCATGCATATTTGGTTTTATTTGTTTTTCGTATACTTCAGCTTGTAACTCATCCGGAATTAAAATTTGAACGATGTCAGCCCATTTTACCGCATCTTCTATTGACATAGTTTTAAAACCGTAATTTTTAGCTTTTATATCAGATTTGCCGCCTAATCTAAGCCCCAAGACAACATCACATCCTGAATCTTTAAGATTCATAGACTGCCCGTAACCTTGAGAACCAAAACCAATAACTGCAATTTTTTTTGATTTAATTAAATCTTGATTGATATCTTTATCAAGATATATTTTTAGACTCTCCATATCCACCTCGATTTCTTTTGCTTAATTATGGTAGCACGAAGAGAGCAAGATTTCTACAATAATTTTCTATAGAGTTGTCTAATTAGTAGTAATTTGATTTTCTCCAAGAAGAAATACTTTCCAGTCTGCGGATTCTTGTTTTACTGTTTTGTAGCAGTCTTTTACTAATATTTGCTGGGTCTGAATAGGTGTATAGTTCTGCTCTTTTAGGTAGTTTTCGAATTTTTCAGAATTTTTCATATATTTCTTTTGCTTAATAATGGGATAAAATGCTTTTTTCTTACAGGCAATTTCACATAGCAGATTGTTAATGATTTCTTTGTAAGATAATGAATATGCACCATTGGTTGTTATATCAAGAATATAATTCAGGTTATCGCTTGTTGTTATTGAAAAATACCCAAGTATTTTATCTGTTTCTTCTAATATGTATCTGTTTTTGTAATATTCTGAAAATCCCCTAAAGAATGGGTTTTGGAATTCTTTAGGATGTCTGGTTAAGGATACTTTGTACATACTGTCGATTTCGTTGTTGTAAAATTCTGCGATATTTTTAGCATCGTTATCTTGTGCATAACGCCATTTTATATTGCATTTTTCAGGAATAGGTTTTTCAATTTTCCATAGCGTTTCTGATGAACATTGTCTAAAGCCGCAGCTGTTTATAAACAGATTAAGTAATTCGTCGTGGCATTCGTCAATTGTTACAGTAAACGTGTTAGCTCCTTTTTCTTGAAATTTTTGTATAACAAAAAGAACAAGTTGTTTTCCAATCTCGTATAGATTTTCTTTAAAAATAAGTCTTGTTATGTTTATTTTATATGGATTTCCCGGAGTCCTGACTACTGTGATTAAACCTAATATCTCTTGAGCTTCTGTTAAGATAAACGATTCTGGCTTAAATTTCATAGAAAGCGGCAGAATTGCATTTAAAATTCCTACAGGTTCTTCCATCAGGGATTTTCCAAGCTTGTCATTTTCTTCTGTACAAAGGTAAGATATAAGCTTTTTCAATTTTGGATAGTCAAAACAGGTTAATCTTCTTATTTTTATCATAATTTTATTATAATTTCTTTGTTTATTGTTAGCAAGTAAAAATATATAAATTGTTTATATGTGAATTTTTGTAACTATTTTTAAAGATTTAAAGAGTAAATGTCGATAGTACATCTGAAGTAGATAGGTAAACTTGCTTTAACATATCTTAATAATCTGAAAATAAAGATTATGAAATGCTTTTAAGTGGTTTATATATATCAAGTATATATAAAGTATGCAATTTCTAAGCAAAAAAAACGTTATTAAAAACATATAGTGAAAAAGTACATGAATAATAAATTAAGAAAGGACCAACAGAAATGAGTGTGAATGGAGCAAATCAAGTAATTACTGCAA
>CABRZP010000013.1 GCA_902475545.1 uncultured bacterium | reverse complement strand
ACCAACGACCTTCGGGTTATGAGCCCGACGAGCTACCAGACTGCTCCATCCCGCGTTATTAAATTTTCATATTGAGAGAACTCCCTCAACATCTATATTATGCTCCGTAAATTTTAAAAATCAAGTTTTTTATTTTACAACCCTAAAACACAGATATAATAACATTCTACAAATTTAATGCGTGCAAAAATAAATCCGCAACTTTCGCATTATAACCACGCCCATCATCTTTTGAAAATAAATTTTCCCAATGACTTTGCGGAGTCCCATCAATAGAATATGAAGGATTACACATCATTAAATGATGCGTACTGGTGTCCCAACGAAGCGGGAATAAATCTTCCATTTGCATAAAACTTGGTAATTTGTCACTAGGGTATTCATAAGCAAACAATGAATTATGAATTCGATTTAAACGAGCTTCATAACTTCTGCCCCCTTCGTCGTTATCATTAGAAACCTCAATTCCGGGAGTATATTCCTGATCATATTTTAATTTATACGACCAATTTTTAACAACATCATAATCATCCGGTTCAACAAATGCTGTACCAGTAGTTAAACCCAAATTCCGATATCTTTCAAAGTCACCTGTACTTTTTTCTCCTGCAAAACTTAAATTCGTTTTACCTGATCTTCGTCTTATTTCATTAATAATATATTGCATTTGCCCATATTCCGGCAATGCTCCGACTCCGGTATAATTTTCCATTTCATAACCGCCTATATGCTTCGCTGAATCAACAAAAACTGCCTCAAACCCTGTATTTATTAATTTTACATGCTCATCAATAAATAACTCTTGATGTTCAGGATTATCCCATTTAAAAATAATATCGTCACCATCAGGATTTGCAATTTTTATTTGGTCGGCTGAAATTACAGTTCTAAACCCGGTTTTTAAACCATGTAAATTCGCAAGAAGATTAAATGCTCTAAACTGTTCTTCCGGTGAAATTTTATCAACAATATCAAAATCAATAATATTACCGCTAAAACCTGCATTTAATTTGATACCATATATTGAATTTTCTTCATTAGGAGCTTTATTATAACCATCGCCAAAAATATTTGGAAAAATCTGAGAAAGAATAATACAATTTGCCCAGCTTTTGGCTGAGGGTGGAATTGCTGGCAGTATTTTTATGGAACTCAAAATTCCATTTTGCGTTTTATTACCAACCATTTCAGCAATCGCACGGTTATTAATTTCTATATAATTTGCCCGAACTCCCCATTTATCTCCATAATTCGGAGTTGCAATATTATCAGGAAAAACACTAAAAAACTCATTACATTCACATAGGGTAACCAACGACTCTATAGCTTGCTTAATTGAACGTTCCAGAAGTTCGCAAGGAACAATATTTGCTATCCATTTTTTATTTTGAGAGATAATCATGTGTTGTTTTGTCCACTCATCCGGTTGTAGTTCAACATTTTCACCAAGAGCCATTAATAACTTATTTACTTCATTCATAACATTATCAGTATAATATTTTCACTCAAGAAAAAATTACACAAACAGGTAGAACAAATTAACTATAAAATATGCCCCAAAATATTGACAAGCAATGAAAAGATATATATAGTAAATTATATGAAAACAAATATGAAACATACATTTGGCTTTCAAAATTGTAATAGAAAAGGATAAACTATGAACGAATATTTACAAAAAGTATTAAAAGAAACTGAAGCAAAAAACATACATGAACCGGAATATTTACAAGCCGTAAAAGAAGTCCTTACAACTCTTGAACCTGTAATAAATGCTCATAACGAATATGAAAACATTGCATTACTTGAAAGAATGGTTGAACCGGAAAGAATAATTACATTTAGAGTTCCATGGGTAAATGACGAAGGTAAAACTATAGTTAATAGAGGTTATAGAGTACAATTCAGCTCTTTAATCGGCCCATACAAAGGCGGTTTAAGATTCCATCCAAGTGTGAACCAAAGTATTATGAAATTTTTAGGCTTTGAACAAATATTTAAAAATGCATTAACCGGCCTACCAATTGGCGGTGGAAAAGGCGGCAGCGATTTCGACCCAAAAGGTAAATCTGATAATGAGATTATGCGTTTCTGTCAAAGTTTTATGACTGAATTATACAGACATATCGGACCAGATACAGATGTTCCTGCCGGAGATATTGGTGTCGGAGCCAGAGAAATCGGATATTTATTCGGACAATATAAAAGAATTCGCGGAGCTTATGAAGGCGGAGTACTAACAGGAAAAGAAATTAGCTACGGCGGTTCTTTAACCAGAACCGAAGCAACAGGATACGGATTAATTTACTTTATGAGAGAAATGTTAAATGCTCACGGTCACTCATTCGACGGTAAAACAGTAACAATTTCCGGCTCCGGTAATGTTGCAATTTATGCTTGCGAAAAAGCTTCTCAATACGGGGCAAAAGTTGTTGCAATGAGCGATTCTAACGGTTGCATCTATGACAAAAACGGTATTAATCTTGATACAATTAAACAGATAAAAGAAGTTGAACGCGGAAGAATAAAAGAATATCTAAACACTCATCCTGAAGCAGAATATTTTGAAAGAACAGGTGAAGAATCACCTATCTGGAATATAAAAACAGATATTGCACTTCCTTGTGCTACCCAGAACGAATTAACACTTGAAGCAGCTAAAAAACTTGTTAAAAATGGAGTAATTGCAATAGGTGAAGGTGCCAATATGCCTTGTACGCAAGATGCAACAGATTATTTACTTGAACAAAAAGTTCTGGTTGCACCTGCAAAAGCTTCTAATGCCGGAGGAGTTGCAACTTCAGCAATTGAAATGTCTCAAAATAGTATGAGATATTATTATACATTTGAAGAAGTAGATGCAAAACTTAATCAAATTATGATAAATATATTTAATTCCTGCAAAAATGCGGCTGAAAAATACGGCGTCAGCGGTAATTATGTAGCTGGTGCAAATATTGCAGCCTTCCAGAAATTAGCAAAAGCAATGAGAGCTCAAGGGATTGTTTAAACAATCCCTTTTTTAATAGCAAAAAAAAATATTTTCAGGTATTATAGAAAATATAAATTGTAGTATAAAAGGAGTTTAATTATGAAAATAGCATCAATCGGAGCATGTTGCCCAAAACCTCAACAAAATTTCACATCTAAAAAGACAGAAACAGAATATGAAAATCCAATTAACAGAGGAACAGAAAAAGGTTTAGCTATCTGGGGTTCTATCGGAGGAAGTGCTTTAGTTGGAGCAACTGCTGCCGGCATCGGAAGTTGTTTCATTAAATCCGGAGCTGCTAAAAGAGCATTAAAATTGGGCGGAATTGGTGCTGCCGCAGGTTTGTTAACTATGGCTTTAACTCTTCCTGCAAAACTTTATAATACAAAAGTAAACGCTTTCACAAGAGAAAAAGAAATGGATGTATTCTCACGTGATAGAGAACTAAAATCAAATATCATGGAACAAGTTAATGATGAAATTAAAGATGAAGAAGTATCTTTAGACGATAAAATTAACCATTACGCAACTGTTCAAATGGCAAATAACGGAAAAGGATTAATGGTAAAAGGTGCATAACTAATGCAAATCTCTCCAATTTCAGCACCCCCATATTCATTTAAAGCCACAACGGATAAAAAACAGGACAAAAATCAAGTTAAAAACAATGATAAAAATCCTATTTCTAAATCCGGAGAAAAAGCCTTGCTTGTAAAAACTACATTTCTTGCAGGGTTAGGTCTTGGTGCAAAATTATTATTAGAACTGATAGATGGAGATTTTCTTATTGATGAATTAGGTAACAAAGCAGAGAAAATTGTTGAAAAACAACACAAAAATGCTTCTTCATCTAAAAAACTCCTGCTTACCCTGGGTGCATTCGGAGGACTTATTGCGGCATTTATAGGGGGATTTGGAATAATTTATACAATGTTTAAAGCACCTAAAATAAATTACGAGGGTAATGTAAACGCATTTAAAAAAGGCAAAGACATGGATGTATATATCCAAGGTAATAAAGCTGAAAAAGAAATTTATACTCAAATGAACGAAAAAGCAAAAACTGCAAATGAAGAAGAAAAAGCTAAATTAAAAGATCAATACATGCAAATGCAAATGGCGAAAAATAAACTGCCTGATTTTATAAGACAAAAATAAATTTATGCACTCTGGTTATACAACTTAGATAAATCTAATTTCAAACTATGCCTTGATTGTTCATAAACACTATTTGCAAAATCCGTAATATATTTTGGACTTAAGTTAATTTTTCTAAATACTCCTTGATGATAAAGTTCAATTAATCTATCCAGATATTTTTGCGTATATTGACGAGTTTCTGGAACCAATTTCATTTGCACAATAAAATCAATATTTTTTCTTGCAGAATTTGCACGAGTCGTTGCTCCGCCATAATTAAATAATTCATTAGGGCCACCATTAGCTCGCGGTAAAATATGCTCAACTGAAGCTAAAGACGGCCAAATAATTCTATGACCAATTTTATCAGGAGATTCAGCCGCAATTTTTAAAACGTAAGCTGAAAAACTTTCTTGTGATGTTGGAAGTTTCTGAGCCGTTAAAATAAACTTCTCCTGAGTTTTTTGGTCTAACCCGTCAATTAATTTTGACAAATCATATATAAAAGCCTTTCTTGAAAATGGAACAATAATTTCTTCCTTTGTCAATCTTGATTTAGACACATCAATTAAATTTCGTAAAGTCTCATTTTCCTTAAGAACAGATGTTTTTAAGATAATATCAAGAAAGTTCAGAACCTTTTTTTGATTTTCAATAGTATTAGCATTGGTTGAATTTGAAAATCTTTTAGACTCTTTTATTAATTTATTCATTACTTTTTTAGCTTTGACATTATTAGTTTTTAATATATCATCCTTAATTTTTCCAAGACGATACTTAAATTCATAAGAGGAAAACGGTATAATTACAGGTTTTTCATTTAACTTGTTACCTGTATCCTGCATCAAAATTCTGAATTTATTCTGATATTGTTCAGGTAATGAATGTGCCAATTCTGTCAATTCACGAAATATTGGAGCTTGCTTTTTTCGCAACCGACGACGGTAAATCGGTTCAACTTCCAATAAAAGATCTTTAACAGTTTTCTCAGGATGAATGGCAGCTCTGTCACGTATAAGTTCTAAAACTTTAGCTTCCATACCAATAAAACTATCATTATAAGGCTTTAAGGCTTCTATAACTTCCGATGCCGGCTTGCTAAAAAGTTGAGACTTTTGCATCCTTGATAAAACTTTAGGATCAATCATCGGAATTCCCGTATACATACAAGGTAATCCATAACTAAATAGCAATCTCAATTTAGACGAATTTGCCAAACTTGAAAAACTTACAGGATAAATAAAAGGCATGCCTGACAAATCTGAAATATTTTTCTCATTTTCATTAGAAGAAACTCGCAATACACCATTTGGCATTGGTTTTACACAATACCCGTTTAAATTATTTACATATATTGGCGAGACCTTCATGACAAATATCCTTGTTTATACAAGTATAGATATTATCGGAAAATTTCGCAAAAACTTTAACAATATAAAACAATTATTCTTCTTCAGCTTCAAAATATATCATAGAAGGACAAGATGCAAAATTTTCAAGTATTGCTTTATCAAGATCTTTTGTTGCTGAAACTCTGCCATTTATAAGATTTACACCTTCACTTTCAAGTGTTGTTTTTTTCTTCTTTTTATCTTTTTTATTTTCTTTAGGTTGGAATAAACCTTTTGAAGGTCGATCCTTCAAACTTTTTTCCTCATCAGCAAGAATACTTTCAAGTTTTTTTCTATAATTTTCGTTATGATATACACTTCGCATAATATCATTCATCAAAATTGCAACATATTGTTGAGTTGCAGAATTTTCATCCAGTGCGGTAATTAGAGTTGAAGTTTTATCAATCTCTTCAAATGCCTCTTTATAATAACCCATTTTCCTTAGCAATACAGCCAGATTATAATGAGCTTCATAATTCATTGGAACAAGCTTTATCGCTTTACAATAACATTTTCCCGCACCTTCATAATTTCCGGAAATATGATAAGCCAACCCTAAATTAAATAAAGTATCGTAACTGTCAGGATAGATATCCAAAGATTTTTGATATGCTTTTATAGCTTTAGATAAATATTTTCTTTGCAATTCCCAATCATCACCTGCATATAGAGATTTCATTCTATAAGTTACCCCTGTATTATAATACGCAATAGCTTTATTTTCAGCCGTACTCAACTTATTATTATAAACATAAGGTATTGAAATTAACTTTCGTTTTGTATTAATAATTTTACTATATTGTTTTAATGCAGAATCAAAATTTCCCATTTTTTCAGTTGCAATAATGCCATAATTCATTCTTGCAACCATCATTTTAGGATTATATTTAAAAGCTTGAGAGTATGCATACAAAGCTGACTCATAATCTTCATAAGCAACATAAATATTACCAAGGTTATACCAAGCACCGTAATGGTTAGGAAATAATTTCAAACCCTTATTATAGAACTTGATAGCCTGAGTTCTGTCCAATTTACGATAAGCCTCATCACCTTGAAAAACATAGTATATCCCTTTTGCTTTATCATACTGCCTTAAAACAAACTGTTGATTAAAGTAACCTGCAGCACCAATGCCGCAAATTACAAATAATGAGAATAAAGCTGATAATACTTTTTTCAAGACAAATATCCTATATAACGTTATATATAGATATAATAATGAAATTAAAAAATTTATACATCAACTAAATAATGTAAAGTACAAATTTAACAGTTACATTTGTAACAGAATGTAACGGGATTAAAAATAAACGCAATTTTTACAGCACAAAATTGTTTATATATATAAGGTAGGTTAAAAAGGTTAATATTTTATGGAGGTTTAGTATGGTAGACAATGTAAGTGCATTGAATAGTACTCCGATGGTTGGAGCTTTTCAATTCAATCCATACGCATACGGGTTAGATGATTTAGACTTAGATTTCAATAATTACCCGATGGGTATGAACGGAAGTATATTCACGGGTTATAATGGTTTCAACGGAATGGGGGCAATGCCTATGGTTCCGGGGATGTACGGAATGGGCGGGAACAACCAGTCCTACTTCGATAATATGAAAGAATATCAAAAATTCTATATTGATTACAATGTAGATCAACATAATATGCAAAGGAATGCTGATTTACGAATAAATGCATCAATGGAAGGAATTCAAACTGCAGCGGCAACCCTTCAAGACAAAATTCGACAAAATGAACAGGATCAAATACAAGAAGCATTTAAAGCATATTTGGATAAAGTAGCAGCAGCATACGGACAAGGTTCAGATGCGGAAGTAAAAGCCAGAGCATTGTCATTGTATCAACAGCTTACAGGAAAACCTCTAACTCAAGATATTAGGGATAATGCTCACGGTTCATTTACTCAAGGTTTGTTACAATCCCTAACCTTCAGTATGGGCTACAGACATTCAGCTGAAGACAATATTGCCGAAATAAGAGGTCAATCTGTAGGTACAGAAGAAAAATTCACCCAAAATGTTGGTCGAGCTACAGGTGCTGTCGCAATTGGCGGACTTGCATACGGAGCAGTAAAAGGTTTACAAAAATACAATGCTGCCGGAGTGTTAAAAAACGTCAAACCGGGAAAAGTCGGTTTAATCGCAGCAGGCATAGGTCTGGTAACAGCAGCCCTGTCTTATATAACAGGAAAAAGTTCAACTTAAAAATAAATAGTGTGAAGTGTAGTATGAAAGAGCCGGAAACAAATTCCGGCTTTTCTTTTTATTATACTGACCTGTAATAACCTCTAACCTGCGTTCCATCAGATTTTGTATAAGGTCTTACATAAATTTATTATACCATTTCACCCATGAAGTCATCAATTAATATCATTTGAAACACATGTTCATGAAACTTAATAATCCGAATATAAATTATAGAATTATTTATTTGCAAGAATGTTTACTAACTGTGCAAAAACATAATTCCAATTATCTTCATAATCAACCTGCAAAGGTTTTACAGAATCATACCAGCCAACATTCTCTCCTGTAGTTTTAAACCATCTGTAATTAGTTTCTTTATTAAACAATGCTATTGTTTTTACACCCAAAGCTCCTGCTAAATTTAATATCACATTATCTGTTGTTATAACTAAATCCATATTTTTAATAGCTGCAGCTGTATCAGTAAAATTATTAAAAGTTTTGCCAAGCGGCACTATTTTTGAATTAGATATTTTTTCATCATACTGCAAAGAATACAAATCAATACCGGATATATCCGTTAAAATATTAAATTTATTCAAATCAATATCTCGTCCTGAATAATTTGCCGTACTATCTCCGCTATATGAAATTCCGACTTTTAAATTTTTAGATTGCTTAAAATGTTTTCCTGCATAATCTTCAATAATATTATCATCTATATCCAGATATCCCTGACTAAATGGAATACTTGAAGTCTCAGTTTTAAGAACATAAGGAGCATCTAAAAGTGCCATGTGATAATCATATTCGATATTAGACAAATCACTTTTATCTGAAACAACAATAATACCTTCAGATATTTTACAAGAATTCTTTATTAAATCACACAAGCTATCCTGAACTACAAAAATAAGTTTTTTCGCATATTTTTTTAACTGAGGAAGAAACCTGCAATACATAAAAGTATCCCCAAAGCCCTGCTCGTAATGAATAAGCAACGTTTTATCCGAAATATCACTATCTAAATCCCATTTTTTTTCAACAGGCAAAGTTTGCGGATATTTATAATTTTCATTGTCAAGACTAAATCTATATCTAAAATACTTATGTCCTTCCTGAAAATCACCACAGCTGATAAGAAAAGCCCCATAATTAAAATAGTCAATATTTGTAGGATTATTTACCAAAAGCTCTTTATAAAATTTTTTCGCAGACTCTTTTTGACCTAATTTTTCATATCCGAAAGCAAGTGCATGAAGAACTGTTCTATCAGCATTATTTAAATTATACGCACAGTTATAATAATCAATTTGCTGCTGTAAACTCTCACTGCCATAAACTTTAGAATACAAATTTGCAGTTATTTTATATATAACTGATTTCGTTTTATCAATTTCCAGATATGTTTCATAATATTTTATTGCAGTCTTATAATCTTTAACCTGCATATTGTAGAAATTAGCAAGAGTAAGAAACAGTAATGGTTTATTCTGTTCTTTTTCCTTATAAAGTTCAATGAAATGAAAAGATAAATCAGTCAAATTTAAAGAGTTTAGCAATTCAGCAACCGTATAATAATCAGTAGAAATAAGTTCGGATTTTACAATTAAAAATCTGTATAAAATCAAACTATCTAAATAATTTCTGCAACCGGCTTGTTCATTGGCAAAATTACGTATTGTTGAAAAAAGATTATATTTCATTGATTCCGGAGCATCTTGTTTCATTGAGACAAATTTTTTATAAACCGAAATAACTTCATCCGATACAGAAGTAGATTCAATCAGATTATAAATTGCTGAATCGTATAAGTTCAATAAATCATCCCCGATAGAATTTACTTCAGGAGATGATTTATCAGTATTGAATAAATTATTTAATATATTTTTAACCACTACTTTTACCAGTTATTATAATGAACTTTTGACATGTCGCTTCTGTCAATAAATTTATTTTCATCAGTGCTATATCCTAATGCGATTACAGAAAACGGAATTCTATCCTGAGGAAGTTTAAAATATTGACGAATTGCATCAACTCTTTCCATATCAGGATAAAAACCCATCCAACATCCGCCAAGACCTTCATTGGCAATTTGCAATAATATATTTTGAGTACAAGCACCTAAATCCTGAGGTAAAAATTTCGCTGCATTTTCATTTTCCTGATGCCCGATTACAATAATTGTCGCCGGAGCATTAGCCACCATACCTGCCCACGGACTCATCTTAGAAACAGCATCTCTTTTTTCCTGCTCAGTTAAAACCAAGAATTCCCATGGCTGAAGATTATGTGCAGAAGGAGCCTGCATGCCTGCTTTTAAAATTCGTTCTATTTTATCTTGTTCAACAGGTTTTGACTCAAATCTTCTTATTGATCGTCTTGTAAAAATAACATTATTATTCATAAAACCTCCTATATTATCTGGTAAAATTAGTCCAAACCGGTTCTTCTCTTTGCGGTTCTTCAATACCGGCAAGTTTTGCGGCCTCTTTACATTTTAAAAACCAAGCCATATTTTTACCCAGAATTCGCATAATTTGAACACCTTCTTCATCCGCTTGAACTTGTTCAGCCTTTGCTCCATGAACCATATTCCAGTATCTTGATGAAATTACAGGCATTTCTGATATTGTAAAATACTTATTCAACTGATCCAATGCCGCAGTAGTACCGGCTCTTCTTGCACTAACAACAGCCGCACCCGGTTTTAAGCGAAAAACACCTCTGCCGGAACCTACAAAAAATACTCTATCTAAAAATGCGGTTATTGCACCACTAGCAGCTGCATAATGCACAGGTGAACCAAATACAAAACCATCAAAATTTGCGGCTTTATCAACAAATTCGTTAACCTTATCCTCAATTACACATCTTCCCAGCTTCTTGCAAGCATAACAAGCTTTACAAGGTGCAATTGCATCCTGACCAAGATAAAAAATTTCTGTTTCTATCCCTTCATTATTTAAAGCTTTTGCGACTTCCTGCAATGCAGTATAAGTACAGCCGAATTCATGTGGAGAACCATTTAACAATAATACTTTCATAAAATACAACCCACCTTTCAAAACATTAAAATTATATGTTAATTTTAAAATAATCAATTAAAAATGTCTATTATTTTATATTGGAACTTATATATAAAATCCCCCATATACTCAAATGTAGTCATAATGTCATTCCGAAGTTATTTCGGCATCTCATTTTTTAGAGATACTGAAACAAGTTCAGCATGACTGGGAAATAAATAAAATAAACCCCTTTATATTTATATTGTGCAAAAATAATAAAAAAACACTTGACTGATAGTAACTCTCAAGATTTAAAATAGTAATGTAATTAGATTTAGAATTAAGGAGAAATTTATGATTTTAGACAAAGTAAATATGCCTGAAGATTTAAAAGTATTATCAATTGATGAAATGAATACACTCTCTAATGAAATGAGAGAACTTATAGTAAAGAAAGTAAATATAACAGGTGGTCACATGGGGCCAAATCTTGGAATTATAGAAGCCACAATTGCAATGCATTATGTATTTAATTCCCCTGAAGATAAAATTGTTTTTGATGTTTCACACCAAAGCTACCCGCATAAAATCTTAACAGGAAGAAAAGAAGGATTTACAAACCCTGACAAATATCACATTTACACAGGTTATACCGCTCCGGAAGAAAGTGTTCACGACTTATTTAAAGTCGGTCATACCTCAACCTCTGTAAGTTTAGCAACAGGAGTCGCAAAAGCCAGAGATTTAAAAGAAGAGAAAGGTAATGTTATCGCACTTATCGGTGACGGCTCACTAAGCGGAGGAGAAGCATTAGAAGGATTGGACAACGCCGCAGCATTGAACAGCAATATTATTATTGTTGTGAATGACAATGAAATGTCTATTGCCGAAAACCATGGCGGTTTGTACGATAATTTAAAATTATTGAGAGAAACCAACGGACAAGCAGAATGTAACTTCTTTAAAGCATTAGGATTTAACTACTTATATGTAGAAGAAGGAAACAATATCGAAAAACTTATTGAAGCCTTCAAAAAAGTTAAAGACACCAATCATCCAGTTGTTGTTCATATACATACACTAAAAGGTCATGGATTGGCTCAAGCCGAAGAAAACAAAGAAGCTTTTCACTGGATTTTACCCGGAACATTAGACCCAAAAACAGAAGCTCAACCAATCGTTACTCAAGAAGATTACACATCATTAACTAAAGATTTCATACTAAAAAAAGCTTCCGAAGATAAAACTGTTATTGCAGTGAACGCTGGAACTCCGGGAGTTTTCGGATTTACAAAAGATTATAGAGAAAGACTTGGAAAACAATATACAGATGTCGGTATAGCCGAAGAACACGCTGTAGCCTACTCATCTGCACTTGCAAAATGCGGAGCGAAACCATTTTTTGCAGTAATGAGTTCTTTTATTCAAAGAACTTATGACCAAATGTCTCAAGATTTAGCACTAAATAATTCTCCAATAACTATGCTTGTATATTGGGGAGGCTTATCCGGTGCTGATGCAACTCACCTTTGCTCTTTTGATATTCCTCTTATAAGCAATATCCCTAATATTGTTTATCTTTCTCCATCAAATAAAGAAGAGCTTCTTGCAATGCTTGAATTTGCATACAAACAAAATAAATATCCTGTTGCAATTAGAGTTCCGAACTCAGAATTAATTTCAACAGGAATTGAAGATAACACAGATTATTCAAAATTAAATAAATTTAAAATTGAAACCTTCGGTCAAAAAGTTGCAATTATAGGTGTTGGAAACTTTTTAGCTTTAGCAAATGAAGTTAAACAGGAATTAAAATTAAAATTTGGCATTGATGCCACTGTAATAAACCCTAGATTTATTTCCGGGCTTGATAAAAAAATGTTAGAAGAGTTAAAGTCTAATCACGACATCGTTATCACTCTGGAAAACGGACAATTAGACGGCGGATTTGGCGAAAAAGTTTCAAGATTTTACGGCAATTCAAATATGAAAGTTCTTAATTTCGGCGGAAATAAAGAATTCACTGACAGAATTCCGCTAGAAGAACTTTACCAAAGATATCATCTTACCAAAGAACTAATTACAGAAGATATTGCTAAACTGCTATAATTATAAAATGCTTACTGCAAAGCTGAATTAAACCCTTTTTGTGATATACTACTATCAACAAGGAGGGTTTAATTATGTACACTATCAAAGAAGTTGCAGATAAAATGGATATATCCGAACACACTCTTAGATTTTGGGCAAAAAGTAATTTTTTCCCTTTCGTAAAACGTGACAAAAATAATATTAGAATATTTTCAGAAGACGATTTAGCCTGGGTTAGAATAGTAAAATGTCTTCGTTCTGTAGGAACAGAAAACAAAGCAATAAAACGCTACATTGATTTATGTATAATTGGAGATTCAACAATTTCTGAAAGATATGAAATAATTCAAAACACAAAGCAAAAAGCTCTTCAACAAATGAAAGAATTACAAAACCAATTAGACTTACTGGAATATAAAGAAAAATTTTATCAGAATTTAATAGAAAATAACCTTGAAGACAGCTGGAATCCAATGAACAACAAACAACAAGAAGCAGAAGCTGTTTAATACATATTGTCAATAAATTTCATTGCTTCTTCATGAATTGATTCATTCGTAAGGTTTACATAAACTTCTTTTGCATCATTCATAACAGGATGAGTTTTTAATTTGCGTGTTAGTGCCGCAAGATATGTAAATAACGGTAAAATTTTTCTTTCATTAGCTGCAACCTGCACACCATTGATAAAAAAATCAGAATTAGATACGTGTTCACAATTATCTTTAACATCACAACGCTTTGTAATAAAATTCAAAGTTCCTATATCCGTATCCAAAACCGCATCAGCCTGAAAACATTTACATTTCTCTAATGCTTCTCTAAATTCTGTTAAATCTTTTCCGTCAGCATCATCCGTTAAATTACATTTTATTTTCATAATAGTATAATTCTTATTTCCTTGTTTCGGAATTCCGGATGAAGTAATATAAGTGCCAAATTTTTGGCTAATATTTTTACCAATATATAAATTGTTAATGCCAGTAAAAGATACCTTATTTTCCATGTTATTTTTAAACCTCATAAAAATATTTTTTGCTATCAATTATTAGAATGATTGATTTTAGACAAAATAATATTAAAATTGAAATATGAAAAAATACATAATTACAATTTTAATTATTATATTTTCCACATTCTGTATCAATTCAGTGAACGCAGAAGAACAAGCTGCATCTTACCCAGAAGATGTGAATGCTCAAGAAATCGCAGACGATGAATACTCTGGAGAAATAGATATTGAACAAATGTACAGAGATATGCCGGTTCCTGAATTTAAATATGTTCACAACATAGATCCGGGAGAATATCAAGATATACTGAATTCAACATGGTCACCATATCCGCTTTTCAGATTAACCTCGCCTCTATACTTTAAATCTGTAGCAATTGAACCTGGATATTATCTATTAACCCCAAGAGAACACAAAGATGCATGGTACATATTATTCAAACAAGCCGGCAGGGTAAAATATATTATACCTTGCTACAAAAAAGAAATGGTACCATTAGACTTTTATAAAAATAACTTACCACAAATTAAACTTACCAGAACACAAAGAATCAGAGAAAAAGCCTTAAAATTTGTAGGTAACAAATTCAAGAGTTCCAAAAGAGAACCTATTCCTGACACATATTTAGAGGCATCTGATTTAGACAACAGTTTCGTATCAATAATAGTTTACTGGGGAAATTACAGGTATTATTTTGTATTACGTTCAATCCAACTGTAGTATTGTTTTTAAAAGAAGTTGTACTACAATAACGTTATAAAGGAGGAATAATGAAAACAATTATAAAATTATTTATGGCAATCGCAATACTCTTTACAGGATTAGGTTCTTATGCAAATTTTCTTAACCCTAATCTTGATATACATGAAGTCAGAGCAAGTCATATTCTTGTAAAAACCAGACAGGAAGCTGTACAGTTAAAAAAAGACATAGAAAAAGGAACAATAACATTTGAAGATGCCGCAAGACAATATTCATTGTGCCCTTCAGGACAATACGGCGGCGATTTAGGCTTCTTTAATCGAAAACAAATGGTCCAACCATTTGCAGACGTTGCATTTGACCAGAAAATAGACCAAATCTCAGATCCGGTCGGTACAAAATTTGGATGGCACATAATCAAAACAACAGCAAAAAGATAACAAAAAAATCCTCAATAAAATTATTGAGGATTTTTATTGAAAAAACACTTGAAAAAATTTTATATTCGTGTAAGAATAAACGTATTCGGTTATAAACCGTTGGAAAACAATAGGAAAACGAGTATGGCAAGGTAGCTCAGCTGGCTAGAGCGTTCGGCTCATACCCGAGAGGTCGAGAGTTCGAGTCTCTCCCTTGCTAATAAAAAAAAGAGGGTTAAAACCCTCTTTTTTTTATTAGATCCCCGTTATAATGAAAAATCTTCTTCAGCAGGGAGAATATCAGGAATTCCTTTTATCCATTTTTTTGCTCTGTCATTGGCTTTTGTCCAATTAACAGATACAAGCCCTCTTTGTACCCACATCAGTTCCTTAAAGAATTCATATTGAGAATTCATTGCATCTATTTTAGCTGTAAAATATAAATGCTGTGCATCTGCAATCTGATTGATAGGAGCTTGCCCCATTAAATATTTGTTTTTAACCATTTGATAGTTTTCAGCTTCTGCAAACATAGCTTTATATGATTTTTCAATAATAAAATATTTTGCGATTGCACGGTTAACAACTTCTCGAACTGTCATTTCTAATTCTGTATTTACCTGTTCCAGATAGGCTTTTAATTCATTCAATTCAGCTTTACATCTTGCAATTTCAGCAATCTTTGTACCGCCTTCTATCGGCTTCCATTGTGCTGCAACCATAACACGGGTAGAATGCTTGTCCAGTCCTAACCATGGAGTACCCAACATTCCGCCGGTAGATAAATATGTCGGTGCCATTTGAAGATTACCTTCTCTCTCATACGGAAGATTTCTATCAAATTGTGTTCCGTATTCTAAAGATAACATAGCGTTAGGCATTACAAATTTTTGTGCATAATTAGACATTTCTGCCTTTTTCATAGCAATTGCAGCTTTTAATTTTGTAGTTTCAGGAGCAAGATAAATGACTTCATTAACCAGCATATCAGTAAATTTGCCTAACTTTTGCGGATCTCTCACATGATCAATAATATGAAGATCAGAGGTGAAGAACGCAGGGTCACTTGCAGTTAAAGGTACAAGAACAAAATCTTCTTTTTGATCTTTATACAATAATTTGTTAATCATAATTTTAATATTTTTGTAATCAGCCTTCATACTAAGAAGTTTTTTCTCAGCTTCACTAACCTCTCCTGCCCAGCGTAAAATTTCTTCATTGCCACACTTGCCTGTTTTTTCTCTAACTCTGGCTATTGCAAGATTTTCACGAGTTTCTTGAACATATTCATCCTGAACGGCTATCATATTTTCAAGCATTAACATATCAATGTATAAAATACCGGTATCTAAACCAACAGTTGCCTCAGTCAAGGCTTTTTCCGCTTTATCAAACTTTAACTTTTTATGTTTTACAATAATATTTGTAACCAAGTCAGGAGAATATATTACCTGATCCATTGCGACCGTAAACTGCCCTACTCTGGTTGGAATATTTGAATAAGAATTAGCGTAACCATCATTATAAGATTGATGTCCTAAGTCTAGCCTTAATGTCGGCAAGTATCTTAAATATGCACTCGTTGTAGCTCTTCTTGCTGCTGAAATCAGGAATTTTTTACGGGCAATATCGAGGTTGTTATCTTCTAAAGTATTCAAAATATAAGTTAAATCATATTTTGGAAGTTCTTTATGAGAAATCACTTCGGCATTATTTAAAAGTCTTAACGGTGCAGTATAACCGACAGCTTCTGCGGTATCTGAATTAAAGAAAATAACTTTATCATCATAGAATGGAATTTTTTCATTTTTCACAGCAGCACCATGCAAAACACCATGAATATTAAAAGAGGTTGCTTCTGCAATCTTTTTATCAACATCAAAGGTTGAAGTTCCAAGCATCGCTCCTAAGTCAACATCTTCCCTGCCGACAGAAGAAAATGTCGGTAATTTTCGTTCATTTATGTATTTATATAAATCTTTTCTTTGAGCGGTTGTTATATTAAATAACGGAGTTACAAAGACAGAATCAGCATCTTTAGGTATTTTTGAAACAACTGTTTTAATATCAGAATTTACTGGAATTACAACATAATCCAAATCACAATTTTTCTCTTTTAATTTTTTTGAAATTGTAGTATTCCAATTATTTCTTGTTTTATAAAAATTTTCATTCATTAAAATTGCAGCTTTTTTCTGATTTGGAACAAGTTTTTTAAATAGAACAAAATCATTTACAGATTGTTGAACAGGATTAAAAAACTTATCGCCAAAATCTCTCAAACCATACTGATCAATAGTAATAACATACTTATTTTTATTCTTTTTATCTGCGTAATACATGCTAGACATATAACCTAGGGAAATTACCATAAACGCACGGGAAGAAAGAGCCTTGTCAGAAGCTGCATTTGCACCCTTTTCACTCCAATCACCTGTAAAAACCAAATCTTGCGGAAATACAGCTTTATAATCCGGAAGCAATGATTTTGTAATTGTTTGTTGAAATACCTTTAAAACTTCCGGATTTTTATCTGACGGACCGTCAAATACGAATGCAAGCTCTACTGTTCTTGCATTTGGAGATGCCTGAATAGCCTTTTTGGCATTCGGAACTTCTGTTATTGCAAAACCTGCACCACTAAATGCAAACAATAGTACTAATGACAGTACTGAACTGATAAACCTCTTCATTTCCCTAACTCCTAATCTAATAATATTTTCACTAAATAAACACTAAATCTTTAAAACAAGTTTAACAGTAAAAATAAGATATGTCAAAATATATAGTAAACATTTATTAACCTTTTCTATACTAATGAAAATTATGTATATATTTAGCTTATAATTTAAAGATAAACAGAGGATTCAGAGAGGTTATTATGAAACATATTCTAAAGATTTCAGGGTATATATTACTTGGAATTGTCCTATTATTATACATTGCATTTTTATTCATTATCCCAAAAACTATTGACTTAAATGTTTACAAACCACAAATACAAAAATTAATAAAAGATAATACAGATTTAACACTGGATTTTGATAAAGTTGAAGTAATAACCTCTCCTTGGCTGGAAGGCGGAATAAAAGCCAAAAACATTTCAGTAAAGTTACCGGATAACAGTACTATTTTCTTTGCAAAATCTGCAAAAGGTAAAATCTTTTTACCGAGTTTATTATGGTTGAATATCAAAGTAACTTGTGCAGAAATTAACTCTCCAAAATTAAATATAGAAATTGAAGACAGTCAACAATTTAAAGTTGCAAAAGTATATGAAAATCTGGTAAATAAACAAAGAAAAGAACGTTTAGAAAACAATACCAGAATAGAAGAAAATCAAGCAGAATTACCAATCGACCCTGCTAAAATAAAACTTTATATTCCAAACTTAAAACTAAATAATTATAAAGCAGTAATAAATGATACATCTGCAAAACACCATCTTGCATTAAAAGGTGATGAATTAAAAATAGGTTATTTTAACGGTAAATCCGCGAAATTAAAAACTGAAGCAAAACTATTCAGCGACAATAATACAAATATTACAGCTAATATTGATATTGATACTTTTATACCCGAATTTTCACCTCAGGAAACCGAACAGGAAGATGACGAAGCTATATTTGCATTACCGTTTACAAATCCGGTTTCTGAATACAGAAAATATAATTTAAAATCTAATATAAACACAAAATTAAAAATCAGACAGGATAAAAATGACAAAAAAATCAAAATGAACGGCTATGCAAACATTGAAAACACAACAATGAATCTTGCAGGTTTACAACTTCCTGAATCATATTTTAAATTAAAAGCTAAAGATTATTATACAGAAATTGATACTAATATTTATGTTACAGATAAAGAGTATATCAATTTAACCGGTAATATTGATTATGGCAAAAATCCGTATATAGATATATTTTTAAAATCTCCACAAGTACATTTTTCCAACATTTTAAATATTACAAAAGCTTATCTTGATACAATCCATATACAAAATGATTTGGGTAATATTACAGCCTCCGGCTACATGTTATCTAACGCACATTTTAAAACTGATTTCAGCGATATAATTTCTGCTGGTAAAATTATAATTAGAGACGGAAATATTTCTGATAAAAATATTGGACTATTATTCAATGATATTCACGCAAACTTATTCTTTGATAATAATATATTTAAAGTCCAGAACACTCATATTTTAATAAACAACCACCCGCTGGATATATCAGGAAAAATTGATTCAAATTCAATTGCAAACTTCAATATTGTCGGGGATAAAATTCCACTCAGCGGACTATACCAAGTATTTGCACCTCGAAATATAAAACAAAAATTTGATTTAGTATCAGGAAATCTTAGCATAGACTCAAAGGTTACAGGCGAAATAAAAGATATCGCCGCAATTTTAAAAGCTGATTTAAACAATTTTACCTTCAAAGATAAAGCAGGAACATTTGTACTTGCTAATAAAACTGCACATTTCGGAATAGCAAATTATGCAGGAAAAATTCGAGGAAAACTTGTTAATACAGGATTTAAATTCACATTACCGCAAACTAATGCTGTTATCTCAGATGATTTGTTTGAAGCAAATATTGACAATAAAACAATCTCGACAAATGAATCTTCCATTAAGATAAACAAAAATTCAATTTTTAAACTTAATGCTACAGTAAAAAATTATATTACAAACCCAGAGACCAAATTATTTGCAGACGGCAGACTTGCAGCATCTGATATTGCAATATTTATGGGCAAAGAAGCCCTTCCTTATTTCGATATAAAAGGAACTATTCCGGTTAAAGTTAAACTTGACGGGAAAAACAACAGACAAAAACTAATAGTTCAAGCTAAAACAGATGCTAAAAATTATATTACACCAATTACAATTAATGAACTTGTCGGAAAACATACTTTATTTCAATTAATTCTTGTAAATAACAATGACACATTAAAAATTAACAAGTCCGGAATATATACAACATCACCGACTTCAGGATTTAGCAATAAATTGTATAAAAATTTAGCAGGAGCAAATCCCATTGTTGAAATTCGAGGAATTATTTCTTCAATCTCAACCGAACCGTTTATTAATTTATTAAAAATATCAATATCTAAAAAGTTAAATGGTTCAATATGTATATTTAAAAAATCAAAATTTTCAACAAGCGGTAATATTTTTGCATTTGGAAAGATTTCTAACCCAAAAATAAACGGTCATATAGATGTAAGAGATATTGAAATACCTGAAATACATACAGCTATCAGACACGCATTTATCCAGCTTGCAACAAAAAATATCAACATCGGCATAAATGATGTAGATGCTAATGGTTCAGATTTCAATATTTCCGCCACTACTAACCTTGAATTAATTTCTAAAATGATAATGTCCGATATTAAAATCAATTCAAGATTTATCAATATTGACAAACTAATGGAAGTTTCAAACTCATTAATGACAACACTGCCAAAAACTTCATCCGCTAATACTAACAATTCACACAATAACGCAAATATTCCTTTAGAAATTAAAAACGGCTCGTTTAAATTTGATAAAATTAAAACCGGAGATATTATTGCAAATAACACAACAGGAAAATTATTTTTAAAGAATAATATTTTACACGTTAATAATATTAAAACTAGACCTCTGGGCGGAATTGTTACAGGTAACGCCGCAATGAATCTCATTACTACAGAACTAAAAATGAGATTGAAAGGTCTCGATTTTGACATCGAAAAAGTTCTGGCTGATGCAATGCAAATGAAGGATACCTTAACAGGAAATATGAATTTCATTGCTGATTTATCCTTAAAAGGCACTTCTTATGAAGAACAAATGAAAACACTCAAAGGATTTGTTGATTTTAATATACAAGACGGAACACTCGGACCATTCGGAAAATTTGAAAACTTTTTAATGGCGGAGAACATCAGAGAAAACGCATTTTTCTCATCTGCAGTCGGCTCTATTATCACAAACCTTGTAACTATAGATACAGCTCACTTTAATAACTTATACGGACATTTAACATTTAAAGATGGATTGGCAAATATTGAACCAATAAAATCACAAGGAAATGTTATGTCTATTTATATTGCAGGTAAACTCAATTTGTTAGATAACAGTGCAGATATGAAATTAAGAGGTAAATTAGCCTCAGCATTTTCAGATAAACTTGGACCATTATCAAATATTAATCCTATAAACTTAGTAAAAAACACCCCCGGATTAAATATTGTTGCCGCAAAAACATTTGCAATATTCTGTCAATCTGTATCCGAAGAAGAGATGAAGGCGATACCGCAACTGGCGAAAGATCGTTCTGATGAAAATGCAACTAAATTCCAAATTGTATTACGAGGCGATACCAGAAAACCATTAAAAATGATAAAATCTTTTAAATGGCTTGCTCTTGATTCAGAGATACAAAGTGCCAAAGATTTTGTAGACACATTACCGGTACCTCTGGAAGGGGAAGAAAATTTATCTGTTGAGGAACTAATCAAATTAAGACAGGAACAAACCTCTCCGTCACAACAAAAAATTGAACAATCAGAGCAGGTAAATAATAATACCATACTAAAAAAAGTTAAATCAAAATTAAAAAAATAAATTTATGGTAATATAACATTATGAACTTAAAAATAAAGCATATTTTCTGGTTATTTGGAACTCCAATTATTATTGCTGGAGTATGCTTTTTATCATATTTATTCATTCTTCCGCCAATTATGAATTCCGGATTTATGATAAAAAAATATGAAAAAATTCTTTCTTCTAAAATAGGAATGCCCGTTTCAATTGAAGGTCTAAAATTTTCATCTCATCCCAATTTATCATTCGATTTTAAGGTAAAACAAATCTTTATAGATGAAAATAATAATCATATATTCGAAATAAACGATGGGCAATATATATCTCACCAATTATCTGCTAAACCTAAAAAAATCGATATTGATGAAGTATTTATTGATCTTGGCAGACTTCAAACAAAATTAAAATCAGACAAAAATAACTCCTCAAAATTTGATTTTACATTTTCATCCTACCCTATGGTTAATATAAATCAAGTATATATAAGTTTTGATAACGTAGATTCAAGTGCTATTTTCGAAAATATCACTTCAAAAAAAAAAGATAAAAAAATAATTACAACTTTTTTAGGCAAAATAAAAACCCCCTATACCAAAACACCCATTTTAATCGGCAGAAACGGAAGTTTACTCTTTGCACAAAAGCCAGAGTTTAAAAACCTATCTATTGAACTGGAAAACTCAAAACTAAACATAGACGGAGCAATAGATAATCTAAATATGACAGGGAAAGATTTGCACGCAGGAGAACTAAAAGAAACTTTTTTATATTTTTATAAAATAAAACATCCAAACAAAAAAAACTTTATTGAAAATTTTCATAATCTATCCGGTAAAATTGATGTGAATTTGAATATTATATCCGGAAGATATTACGGAAACTGCTATCTTAAAGATGCCTCTGCATTATTCTTTGATTATAAAATTCCTATAAATCTGCCATTCACAGATTTTAAATTTTCAAACAAAAATATTACGGCAAAAACTAACGGTTTTTTCGGCTCAGAACCGGTATACACAGATTTTTATTTAACAGGATTGGCGACAAAAGATTTAAAACTCAAAGGCAGTGTACATTCTGTTCTGACAAACAAATTTTCAAAGAAATATTTTCCGATTATTCAAATAATAGGAAATGCTGACACACTTGTTAAATATTATAATCACAAGGGGAATGTTTCTGTTGATTATATTTTAAAAGTCAATAAAGGCAGTAATATCTTATCAAAATACGGAAATCTTGATAACAATGATAAAAACAGAACAATTACCGTCAAAACCCTTAAACAAGGGAATAGATTAACTATTAAAAACTATGAATATGCAATTAACGATGCACAAATAATCCTTTTCGGAACCGGATTATTTGAAAAAGTGAAAGGACACTTTAAACCATCATATTTAACCCTTAAAACTAACGGGAAAGTGCCATTTGAAATTATTCAACCATATTTAAAAAATTATTTGAGCGGAGGAACTTTTGCTTCGGATGTAAAATATGTCTTTACAACTCAAACTTTAACCGGATTTATAACATTATATAACGTTCATCATAAAGACTTTTTAGTTTTAGACAAAGCTAATATTCTCATAAAAAATAACGAATTAAATTTAAATTCCAGCGGAACATTTTTTAATTCCCCAATTAATCTTGCACTAACTGCAAATAATAAATTTAAAGATGAAATATTTATCAAAAATATTGACATTCATCTTAAAAAATTTATTGTACAACGAGGGAATATAAAAACATTACAAAACGATTATAAACAAAAGCAAAAAGTTTCGACTAAAACCCACAATCTCCCTAATATAAAAATTAAAAGCGGAAAAATTCTGGTTGATGAAATATATAACAGAAAATTCCAATTATATAATGTTGGAATTTTAGGAAATATGGATAACAACATCGTCAACTTTATTATTCCGCAAACAGGTTATGCTGGCGGTATTTTATCGGCAAAAGGAAAATACAACGTTAAATCACATGCTTCTGATATAAATTTTTATGCATCTGATATTGATTCCAACGAAGTCGTTACCAGAATATTCAATCTTCCGGATCAGGTTAAAGGGTCAGCATACGCAACTCTGCATTTAGTTACAAAAAACAAATTAAATGACATTTTAGCTTATGCTGTATTTGCAATTAAAGACGGATATTTACCAAAACTTGGTTCTAAAGAGTTTATATTAAAAAAAGATTCAAAATTTAAAATTTTGAACTCTGTAAAATTAACACTTTCGAAAATTACCAATATAGATTTTGCAAATCATGCTGTTCTTGAATCAGATATAACAGGCTCATTTACTTTGCACAATGACTGCGTAAAAGATGCAAAAATATACTCTCAAAGTGACTATCTATCATTATTTATAAATGGTGATTACAACATTGATACAGGAAACACTTGCCTGTGTATATGGGGAAGACATAACAAAACTGAGGAAAGAAAAATTAAAATTTTCAAAATTCCACTATCGTTTTTATATAAAATATTTTTTAGAATTGAACGTTCTAAAAATGCAAACCTTGAAACTATAAAACAAATACCGCCAATAAAAATTGGCAAAGGTGAAATTGAATCGTTATTCCGAGTTATAGTTGACGGAGATTTACGCTCAAAAGAAAATCTAAAAATTGAGATGAAAGATTTAAGGTAGCATCTCTAAATTTCATCTAATAACAAAATCGGTTGAGGAATCGGATTTTTAAAAGCTTCTTCAATATTTAAACTATCTGCATTCAAGATATCATTTTCAGCTAACTCTTCCTCTCCCAAATGTTTATAGACTTGAGCCCTTTCAAAATATAATCTGTTTTGAAGCAAGAATATTCTATCTTCCTCTGATTTTATTAAAAGTTCATCATATATTTTTAATGCTTCTTCATATTTTTGTATATTATACAAAAACTGAGCCTTATCCCATAGGAAGGAATCTCTTTCATAATCATCTGAAGCATGTTTAATTTCATAATCAAAATCAGCTAAAGCCCCTTCATAATCTTTTATAAAATATTTGATAAAGATTTTGTTATCGAAATTCATAACATTATATTCGTTTGGACCCAACCTGTAAGCCTTGTCATAATCTTTTATTGCACCTTCATAATCTTTGACTTTAAATTTTGAATACCCTCTTAATGAATACCATTCAGGAGCTATAGGAAAAAGTTTAGAACCAATAGTCGTCAATTTAATTACATCATTGTATTTTTTATGCTGTATCCAATTCTGTGCAATCTTGAATGGAGAACCCAATTGAAAACACATTATAATAATAACAATTAGAGAAAAAGCTTTTACTAATTCAATCTTAAATAATCTATAATAGTTCTTATCAATATCTTTTGCCGGAATAAAAACTACATTTTCATATTCTCCAAACTTATTTATAATACTTTTTTCAAACAATTTTGTACTAAGAAAAGTTAAACCTTGGTAAATTAAAAATATAACTAATAAAAACGGAATTACAGTATAATACCAATTTAAATCAGTTAAGAAATAATAATTAGGGAAAACCACTCCGTATAATAAAAATATAAAAGATACAAAAATCATTATAGTTGAAAATCTTTTATATTTTTTTATTTTTGTCCAAACAAAATCAATCTCTTCCTGAGTAAACTTATGATTAAACTTATACCCCAAAAATGTATTATTAATTGATTTTATCGTTGTTGCATCGTCTGAATTGGAGTAAAAATTCATCGGAGCATTTTTATATAACCATCTCATTATATTGAATTTTAGCATTAAATTATATATCCCTCTGACAGTTATAATAGCATAAATTAAAATATTTGCTATAGCGTTTTCAAAGAAAAAATTAAAAATATACAGAAGCTTTAATAATAAGGTTTCTACCCTGTAGAAACTTCTACTACCGCTTAATAAACATTAACATCCTTACAGTAATGCCTCTAATATATTTTTTATTTCCTCTTCTGTTCTACCTTTATAATTTATTCGTGAAGATGTTATAGGCTGTTTGTAATCATATTTATTGATAGAACGGGAATCTACAATAACAGATGGCGGTAATATTGACCATTTATATAATGCTGTTGACATTCTACGATAAAATTTATCCAGCCATTCAACTTTTTGTTCCTTAGATACTGAATTATTGCGTTCATATAAAAATTCAGAATTCAACATATCAAAATAATGTTCTTTTTTATTTTCAATACGCCAAATAACTTCATCTAAAAATTCATAAGGCATTAAAGCATCTTCTGCAATAAGCGGTTTTCCTGTCTTAGGATCAATAGCAAGTTCTGCACCCGGTTTTTTAAGGATAACAGCTTCAGGAATTGCATTTTTTTCTTCTCTATTTTCATTTAACCAGCGGGCAAGTGCAAACAGTTTTGTTTTAGGAACATCTGCAATTGGAGCAAAACCTCCAGACATATCACCGTTTATTGTTGCATATCCCATATAAAGTTCAGATTTATCAGAAGTCGCAATTGGCAGACATTTTCCAAATTCGTTACTTATTCCCCATAAAAACATTGCACGGGAACGGGCCTGAATATTATCAGAAGTAAAAGACTTTGTATATCTTCCACTCCATTGATTTTCAACTTTTGCAAATAAACAGTTTAAACATTTAGTAGTTGTTTCAACCATATCCTTGATAGAAGCCTCTGCAAAGTGAATTTTCAGATTATTCGCAAGTTTTTCAGCATCACTCTTACTTTCTGCACTTGTAATTTTAGAAGGCATACTTATTCCAAATACATTCTCCGGACCTAAAGCATCTGCTAAAAGTACGGCACATACAGTTGAATCTAAACCGCCGGAGAGACCGAGAACAGCTCGTTGAAATCCTGTTTTCTTAAAATAATCTCTGATTCCTTGAATAATAGTTTTATAGGTTCTTTCCAAGTCCGGTTCATACTCTAAAGTATACACTTTTGCTTCTGTTAAAGTTTTTTCTAATCCTTTTGTTAACGGATAAACCTTTCCAAGTTCTTTATGAGGATTAACAATTAAAAATTGTTCCGTAAATGACTTTGCACGTGCAATAAGCTTACCCTCCTTATCAAAAACGCGGCTTGAACCATCAAACGAACTGTTATCAATTGCACCTACTTGATTTACATAAACAATAGGTGTAGCATATTTCTTTGAAATAAAAGACAGCATATTATGCTTAAGCTGTTCCTTTTTAGCTCTTGTTGGAGAAGCTGAACAATTAACAAAAACATCCGGACTTTCTTTTGCCAGTTCTTCTATCGGATCAACAGAATATAACGTAGTATCATTAAAAAATTCCTTATTGTTCCAGCAATCTTCGCAAATAGAAATCCCGTATTTTTTACTATTTATAACACTTGTTTTGTTACAGTTTTGAATTTTATCAGAATCAAAATTACCAAGAGTTTCTACCGGCTGACAGCCTACTACAGGAGACGGTTCAATATATCTGTAATCATTAAATTCTGAATATGTCGGAAGTAAGGTTTTTCTAACTATTTCTTTTATCTTGCCATTTTGCAACACCGCAACCGAATTAAAATATTTTTTACCCGTCAAATGGTCATACTTACGAGGTTCTACAAAACCAACAATTGCAGTTGTTTTAGTAGTTATTTTTGCAATTTGCTTAAGCCACTTTACATTTTCTTCAACAATTATAGGATGTCTATCTATTGTATCTTCAATAGGATAACCCATTAAGACAAGTTCCGGAAAAACGACTAAATCTAAACCTATATTTTGGGCATGATTAATATATTTAACAACTTTTTTAGCATTATATTCTATATCTCCGGCAATAGGATTTAGTTGAGCCAAGCCAATAGAACCATCTTTATACGGTTCTAACAGTTTTTTTAAGGATTCATCTATAATCCTTTCATCTGCACCTTTATCATAAGCCTCTGAAAGTTTATAGATGCTTTCTTTTGTTCCATATTTATTTATAATATTTTGTATTTCCAGCTTTAATTCTTCTGAATTCAAATTTTCGTATTTAACCATTTCTCTATCCTTACATATATTTAAATTAATTATATATTAAAAACTTTTGCAAATAAATCATAATAGGAGTATAGTTAAATTATAAACACAAAGCGGTATCGTCTAGTGGTTAGGACGGGAGATTCTCATTCTCCAAACACGGGTTCAATTCCGTTACCGCCGCCACTTTGATTAGATTTTTCATCTTTATTTTTTACCCTATATTGGCGGTGCGGTAATTGAGCCAAAAGTTTTTTGAACCAAAAAACTTTTGGGTTAGCTCTGCATACTAATTCGTACGGTTCGAATTTCCTATTCTCACCTACGATTAGTTAAATTCCCGTTACCGCCGCCACTTTGACATTGTCAATCTCCTTAATTTTTACTTTCCTATCTCAGGTTTAATTAATATTTTCTAAAATTATTCTGTCATTGCGAGCGTATGCGAAGCAATCCAGCTTTTGTTAACTCAACTCCACAATTGAAACACAGTTTCCAACGAAAACACTGTAACTGACAAAGTAACAAACCTATCAATATATTGATTTAAAATTTTTCTTAATTTCCTTAACTTGAACGTTATCAGGAAACATTTTTTCTAACTTATGGATTAAACGTTTTATTTCTTTCTTATCTTTATACTCTAATAATGAATAATCTTCTTTTTGGGAATAAACTAAAAATGTTTCAACACCCTTATCTATACAACCTTCATTCACATAAGAATATGCTAGTGCAAACAAAGCAAATGTATTAACATTTTCTAAATCATTTTTTATCGGCTCCAAATATTCAATCGACTTTCTATAATTTTTAACATCCCCAAATGCGTTAAATATTCCATAACACTGCCTAAACCATAACTCGTCAGAAGTTTTAACTTCTATCGCATTCAGAACAGTTCTAAGTTCTTGATTATTTTTCATCAAATATAAAATTGCAATTTTAAGTTTTATTAGACCAACATCATCCGAAAATAATTCAAGACCCTCATTAACATATTTTAAACCTAGTTTATATTTTTTTAAATGCATATAAGTATTACCAATATCAAAAAACATATCCGGATAACTTCTATCTAATTTATATGCAAGTTTGTAATACTTTAAAGCCTCGGAGTAATTTTTATAACCATAAGAATAGATACAAGCTTTTCGATAAAATGAATATGAATCCTTTTGATTCAATTTAATAGCTTTGTCAACATAAATCATTGAATTTTCCAAGTCAGAATTTCTATCATAAATCCATGACATTCGAGAATACATATCATAAATATCTTTATCTATATCCGGATTTGAATATTTTTCAGCAAGCAAAAATGACTTCAATGCTTTGTCATATTTTTCCAAAACATAATAAATCCAGCCTTTACGATAATAGCCATAAGGGTCTTTATTATTTTGGAAGATCATTTTATTAGCATAATCCAGCGATAAATCATAGTTATTTAACATATATGCACAATATGCAATACTATTATAATTTTCAACATCACCCAGTTTTTCAGCTTCAAAAAAATATTTTAAAGCCTCGTCATACTGTCCTTGAACATAATAGACCCAAGCTTTTCTACGATAACAATTGTACTCTTTCGGGTACAAGTTTATAGCTTTAGAAGCATAAGCTGAAGCATTCATAAAATTTCCCAGACACTCATAACACCAGGAAATTTGCGTATATAAATCAGAAACAATATAATCTAATTCTTCAGCCTTGAAAAAACATTTCAAGCTTTCTTCGTATTCCTCTATATTTTTTAATTTTACACCCTTTAAATAGTAAGTATAACCATGAAACGCATCACATTTTAAAGATTTTTCAATATAATGAAATACTTTATCATTATTTTTTTCATCTTTACCATAAAGCCAGGCTATACAGTTAAATAATTCAGGGGACTTATATCCCAATTTTTCCGCAACTAAAAATTTTTCAAGAGCGACTTCATCATTATTTTTATCAAAAAGAAATTTGCCCTCATTGTACAAGTTAAAACCTTTACGCACAGATTTTTCTGTATGTTCCTTTTTCTTAAATTGTACAACTTTATTTTTTGATGACAAAATAAATTTCCTTTGGTAAATTTAATCATTAACTTTATATATTCTAATAATAATATACCGCAATAGCAAATTTTTATAAAAAAAGAAAAAAGGGCGGATTGAATATATTCAATCCGCCCTTTTTATTTTTTTGTAAATTATTTCATTGATAAAGATTTAACTACTTTTTTCTTTTGGTTGACATTTTGAGCTTTAGAAACATCATTGTCATTCTTAGTTTTTACTATTTTAGTTTTAGTATTATTTTTCACATGAATTGGATTTTTCATATCAAATAAGTACTGTAAACCAAGTTGGAAACCAACACCTGTTCTTCCGCCATTTCTAAGCAAGATTTGGAAGTAAGAACTTAAGCGATCTTTCCAAGTTTTAGTAACACCAACACCATATTGAATATATCCGTGTTTCATATCAATACTTGCAAGATTTACATTACCTGCTCTACCGCCAACTTGATCATTGATATTAATCATATATTGAATTGTTGCATACATATTCCAAGTTTCTCTTGCATAAATCAAATTCAAACCAGGAGCAACATTCACACCGTTAAGTAAACCGGAATTCATACTCATTGTACCGAAATCTGTATTCCAATTTTGTTTACCGAAGATATTATATGAAACAAATGCTGTTGGTTGAACTGTAAAGTGTTTAGTTGCATGAAGATTATAAGCAAGTTTTGCGGCAGTACCGGCAAACCAGTTATCTGAATAATCTTTGAATCCAGCAACAGACATTTCGTTACTATATCCACCGCCGTAGGCAAGAACAGAACCAATGAAATCATCCTTCATGAATGTTCCCATAAAGCCGCCTTGGCCACCGTTTTGGTACATACCAACTTTGCTAAATGTCTGATGAGAACCGTTGTATGCAATAAATGCAGTCGGCATAAATTTCCAACCGTTTTTCATATTAACAACAGGGAAATCAGCACCTACAATTGAACCATACGCATTATTATTAACATGTAAACCTCTTGTTAATGACAAGGTTTCAAAGTTAACATAAGATTTGAACCAAAGTCCGCCATCTTCTTTTTTGTATTGATATGGTGCAAATTGAGAAGAATTAATAGCATATTTATTTGCGTTATGACCTTGTGCTAATAATCTTTCACTTTGCAAACTTACATGGTTAAGCAACATATCATCAATTGCAAGTTGGTTATTATACATAGCCTGAGTTGCAACTTGACCTCTAAATACTTGAGGATTATATCTTACCATATTAGATGTAAAGTATCCGCCACCAACAGATTTCAAATCATACCAACCAATTGGAGTGAAGATTTCTTTATCTGTAGTATCGAATTTTACATTTTGAATAGATTTAACATCAAATATTTGCATTTTGATATGTCTGTCAATTGGTGCATATCCTAAGAAATCAAAATCTGAAATATTTACTGTACCTTTAGAATCTGATTTTAAAGTATCTACAACAAATTTATCATGAGTCCAATCTCTTGGTGTAATATTGATAGAAACATCGTTTTTACCATTAACAGTCATATTAGTAATATTAGATGTATTTAATTTACCATTCATAACGTTCAGGAGAGAACTTCCATCCATTGTTAAATTATCAACATTCAATTCTGAAGTTCCGGCTCCAAAGTACAGACTTGACTTATCAAGAATTTGAACATCTCCGCCTCTAATGTAGCTGTTTGCATCAGTAATAGAAATATGTGAGTTATCTTTAAAGATTGAAGTACCTGAAATTTGCTGCAAGCCTCCGCCTGAACCGGTTGTATTTGTTAATTTAGAAGTAGTTAATGTACCACCGTCATTATTAATCATACCGCTCCATTTATCTTTAGAGTCAAGATTAAATTTTGCACCATTTCTGATATTAACAAGTGCATCTTTTTGAATATCTACATTAACTTTATCCGCAACCTGACTTGGTACTTGAATATTCAAAATTGAATTTTTCAATAAGTTCATATCACCTTCAATTGCTGTCAATGTACCACTTTTAGTTGTTCCATAATTAAGAACACCACCATTAAGTGTGATTTCACCATCCCATTTATCGTTATCATTGATAGCAACAGTACCACCATCTAAAATATCAATTACTGAATTTTCAGGTAATGCAACTTTTACATCTAAATCGATATATGAACCGTTTTCAATAGTTAATGTACCGGTTGTGAAGTTCAAGTTACCTGCATCAGCGTGAAGAACACCCTTATTAGATTCTCTTGATTCAATATTAAGAGTACCTGAAGTCATTGTTACCAAACCATCCCAAAGGTCATTTTCATCAAGTGTAACTTTACCGCCTGCAATTAACAATTCAGTACCATCCTTGATTTTTACAGCTGAACTTGTTGTTACAGTTTCAGATATTCCAGCAATTTCACTGCCGCTTGCAATTGTCAATGTTCCACTATTAATGTTAACTGTACCACTTTCTTTGGCAATGAATTTACCATTTTTATGATTTGTATTGTTATAACCGGTTAAATCTAATTGACCGGAAGTAACTTCTACTGTGCCTTGCCAATCGTCACCGTTAAGTTCGACATTACCACCTGCAACTTTTAAGGTTGACGTATCTGAAATTATAACATTTGCATCATTTTTGATAGAACTATCAGCCGCTATTTCTAACGGACCATTTATAATATTAACAGTACCGTTATTTGCAGTAAGTTTACCATTTGAATCGATATTATTTACAGTTAATAAACCTTTTTCATTAACAACAATATCACCTAGCCAGCTGTCACCGTTATTTAAAGCTAAGCCGCCGTTATCAGAAATTGTTGTAATTGTATTTCCTTCAAGTGTAACTTTAACTGCTTCAGCAATAGCACTACCTCTGCCAATACCAAGATTACTACCTGTTTTTAATGTAACTGTTGAAGTTTCGCCATCGGCAGTAATTACACCGTTAGTAGTAACATTGTCGATAACTAAATTACCTGATGAAACATTCACAGCTCCAACCCAATTATCATTAGAATTTAATGTAACATCACCACCTGTAATATTTAGGTTAGTGCTACCAGCAATTGTAACAGCAGGATTATTACCATCACCTACGATTTCACTGCCACTTGCAATATATAAGTTACCTGTATTTAGATTTACTTCTCCGCCATTTGCAATAAACTGGCCGTTTCCGTTTCTGTCTGAAATATTTAAAATACCACCAGAAACTTCAACTTTACCACTCCAAATGTCATTACCGCTGATATTAACAGTACCGTTATTATCTACACCTAGAGTTGAACCTGCGGCAATTGCTATTTGAGCTTCATTCGCAATTGAACTGCCATTTTTAATAGTTAATGTTGTATTCTTAGTATCATTACCTATATTTAATTTTGTACCGTTACCGGAAACTGTCAATTTAGCAGTATCTTCAATAGGATTTGATGTTAACCAATTTAAGGTTCCGCCGCTTATTGTAGATGTACCGCCAAAGAACTTACCATCATTTACGTTTGTTGTTCCTTGGGCTTGTGAGTAAGCTCCTGTGTATTGACTATTGTTACCTGTAAGATTCAATACACCTCGATTTTCTATTGAACCTGAACCGGTAATATCACTATTCAGATTATTTGTTCCGGTCAAAAGCATTTCACCGGTTGTATTGATATCATTTTTAGATGAACCTGAACCTTCATCTACAGTCACATTATTTAAGGTTAATTTATTACTGTTTGTTATAGCACTATTGTTTCCGCTAAATGTACTACTTGAAATTGTCATTTCTCCGGTATTATTTACTGCGGTTGTGCCTGTATTATTATTGAATTCAGTACCTGTTATTGTACTGTTACCGGTGTTATTGATAGCAATTCCTGTATTTTCTTCAAATATTGAATTAGCAACACTCAATTCTCCGGCATTGTAAATAACACTTGTGCCGCCGTTATTTTTAATACCAACATTAGAAAGAGTTACCTTACCTTTTTCGCTGTTATTATAAACAACAGAACCTTCACCTGCTTTATCAGCATCTTGAATAGTCAAATCTTTAATATTTAATTCGATATTTGTACCTTCTTCAATATCAAAGAAACTACCTTTAGTATTTGTTGACTCAATCAAACCTGAAATAATATTATTATCTCTGCTGTGACCTGAAACATTAAAGATTGCAGGATCTGTTTCTCCATCTCTAGGACCTTTAGTTTCACCTAGAGATTGGTCTATATGATAAACTTCTCGTTTGTCAGTACCGTCATCTGAGAATTGGAAGAATCTAATACCTTCAGTATCATTCATTTTGTATAATGTATTTGCATCAGTATGGTCTGTAACTGTCATTGAAATACTATGACCACCATTTGCTGATGAAACTTCATAGTTCCAAGATGTTGTAGCACCTGTAGCATAAGTAATTTTATCCTCGTCAGGATTTCCAACAAATGTTGCGTTTGTCAACACATTATTTAAAGTATCATAAGTGTCAGGATTACCGTTTTCTTCACCGGTAATATAAATATTACCGAATTTGAATTGAGTTCCTGAATTATTAGTAATAGTGATTCTATCTGTTTCTAAAGCTTTAGAACCAGGAGTCGCACCATCAACAATTTTCACATTAAAGCTTAATGTTGAATTATCGGCAGTCAAATTATCAAACTCATAATTATTAGTTTGAACACCTTCATCTATTGTTTCAATAAGGTTCAAATCTGAATTACTTAATTTATATGTAGCACCATCTTTATAATCAGTTGAACCAAGTGTTACGTTTGAATCTTTAAATACAACATTATTTGCTTTGTTGTTTCCAATTTTTTCTGCAAGATTGTAATTGCCTGAAATAAATTCAGCAGTGGCATTAGAACCTTTGAAATCAACTGTAGATTTATTAACAGTATTATCAACACCTGCTTGAGAGGTATGAGTCAATTTTGTTCCGCTGCCTAAGTGAACGTTACCGTAATCAATAGCAGAATTTGAAGTTACAGAAACAGTTCCGCCATCAATATTTTTATCGCCGCCAAATATTGTTCCGGTATTTGTAACAACCAAGTTACCTTTAGATTGAGTATAAGGACCTTCAAAACCTGATTGGTCAGCAGAAACATTCATATTTGCAGAATTATCAAAACTACCGCTGCCAGTCATTTGCCCTGATAAATCAAGAGCACCTGTATTGGTTACAGTACCGTTATTAACTATATTACCGGAATAAGTACCGCCGGCAAGCTTCAATTCAGAAATATCTACACCATCAATTGTTAAATCTTCAGATATTGTATTATTTTTAACATCAATAGTTAAACCGGTATTGTCTCCGCCATTAATGATTTTCAAAATATCATTAACTGAAGAATTATTCGCATTAATTACTGCTGTTGAATTATTTTTTGAAGTAAATCCAAGAGTATTATCAACAGCTGATTCACTGTTAAATGTTAATTTTGAACCATTTACTGTAATATTACCTTTACCGGTTATAGATTTAGCAATTATAGAATCTGTATTAACGATTAAAGAACCGCCATTGGAAATATTTACATCTGCACCTTTATTGCTTGCATTTCCGATAAAACTTGTACCATCAAGTTTCAATTCGCCGGATTTAATATTGATATTACCACCTACAGCTTGAATTGCTCCATTAGATGTTAAACCTTCAACATTTAAAGTGCCTTTTGTTAATTCAACAGTACCATTCCAAGTGTCTTTATTTGTTTCATCAACACGATTTAAGGTTACAGAGGAATTATCATTATTAAGAACTAAAACAGCATTATTATTAATAACAGTTTCAACTGCCGCATCAATTGTGGTTTCTCCATTCAATACAGTTCTACCGTCAACAATGAACTTACCACCATCAGCATCAATTGTACCTGATGTAGTTAAGCCTTTAAGATTCAATGTACCATCCGCAAGGTTAACTGCACCATTTAAATTATCCGTAGAATTTAATACAATATTAGAATTTGCATTATTAACAGTTAAAGTATCGTTAATTACAGCATTAACAGCTTCATCAACAGTAACAACACCTGTTAAATTATTAGTGCCGGATAATGTAAGATTTCCATTGTCAGCATCTATTGCACCGGAAGTAGTTAAACCATTAACATTTAAGTTACCTAATTTTAAACCTACTGTTCCATTGATAGTATCACCACTATTTAGAGTTACATTTGATGCCGCATTATTAATATTCATTGTACCGTTAACGGTTGTAACAGCATTGGCTCCAATTGTAGTTTTACCGTTTAAATTGTTAATATTGTCAACAATAACATTTCCGCTATCTGCTGAAATTTCACCACTTGTAGTTAGCCCGTCAAGATTTAATGTACCGGCGGTTAAGCTGACTTTGCCGTTATTTGCTATAGTATCATAACTGTTTAATACAACCTTTGAAGCTGCGTTATTAATATTCAATGTACCATTGATATTTGCAGTAACATCTTCATCAATTGTAGTTTTACCACTTAAGTTTGTATCTCCGGTAACCACAACGGTACCACCTGATGCTGCGATTTCTCCGGTTGCAGTTGTAAATCCGTCAAGAGTCAACTTACCTTGTTGTAAATCTACTTTACCACCTTCAATAGAATCTCCTGAATTCAATACAATATTTGTATTCATATCAGAATTATTAATTCCTAAGGTTCCGTTCACTGTGGTATTAACAGTACCAGCGATTGTGGTAACACCATTCAGCATAGTGTTTCCATTAACAATAAACTGACCGCCGGAGGCTAAAATTGTGCCCTCAGTTTCAAGAGCTTCAAGGGTCAATTTACCATTTTGCATGTTAAAAGTGCCATTAATTTCATCATCGCTATCAAGAACAATCTCAGTTTGAGCAGAACCATTAATCTTGAATTCAGCACCTTCATTAACTATCAATTTTGCAGCTTTACGCACAAGTGAATAACCTGTAAAGGAATTTTGTCCATAAACATTCGTTGTCCCACCATTGAGACTAAGACCACCATCATTTGTTGTTAAACCGTCAATAGTGAGATTTCCATTACGTAAAACGACAAAGCCACTTTTTAAAGTATCATTAGAATCTAAAAGTATATTTGAAGCAGCATTATTAATATCAAAATTACCTTGAATATTGACCTTAACATCTCTTTCAATTGTAGTCTTACCGTTTAATCTATTTATACCTTTAGCAATAACACTGCCGCCAGATGCCGCAATTTCACCTTCAGTAGCAAAATCAACCAAAGTTAACTGACCGGATTTTATCAAATTACCACTACCTAAATGTACCGTACCGTTTATATCTGTATCATTGGCATTAAGAGTAACATTACCGCCGGCTACATCCAAAGTTGAATTTCCTGCTACAGAAACTTTAACGCCCTCTGAAACAGAACTGCCATTGTTAATACTCAATGTTGTATTATGATTAGTATCCCCAACATTTAAATTACTGCTTCCTGATACAACTAATTTTGCAGTATTTTCAATAGGATTTGATGTTAACCAATTTAAAGTTCCGCCACTTATTGTAGATGTACCGCCAAAGAACTTGCCATCATTTACGTTTGTTGTTCCTTGTGCTTGACTATAGGTTCCGGCGTACTGGCTATTGTCACCTGCAAGATTCAATGTGCCTTGATTCTCTATTGATCCTGAACCCGTAATATCACTGTTCAGATTATTGGTTCCTGTCAATACCATTTCACCGGTTGTATTTACATCATTTTTAGATGAACCTGAACCTGCGGCTACAGTCACATTATTTAAAGTTAATTTATTAGCATTTGTTATTGCTCTATTATTACCTTCAAATGTTCCGCCTGATATTTTCATTTCACCGGTTGCAGCATTATTTACTGCGGTTGTGCCTGTATTATTATTGAATTCAGTACCTGTTATTGTACTATTACCGCTGTTATTAACAACAACGTTTGAGTTATTTTGGTAAAGTGAATTTTTTATTGCGGTAGTACCATTATTTTCGATTAAAGCTGAAGATAAACCACTTGAAGACCAGCCGTTTACCTCTTGAATGTTTAAAGTTTGTCCATCCTCAACAGAAATTCCTGTTCCGCTAGAGGATATAGAATATCCGTTGCCATATATTGTTAAAGTTGAACCATCTCCACCCAATACACCTAAACCTGTGGTAGCTTCTGCTCCGGTTAATGTATAACTACGATCCAATTCTGTAGATAATACAGCTTCTTCCAAAGATGAGAAAACATCATCTGCTAATGCTACAGCTGAAGCTCTATAAACAGGAGCTTTAACCGTGTTATCACTTAAACTTTTATTAATACCTATATTTAAAGAGGCTGTATTTGCAGCCAATGCTGATTGCAAAGTTGTATACGACGACAAATTTGCAGCATTTACATTTTGCACACCGCATAATACCACTGAAATAATTGCTGCGATGGCATACAAATTACGACTTTTAGTCTTCATATTATCCTCCAACCTAATTCCAATATAACATTATAATTATAAATAAACAGAAAAATTTTAACAATAATAATTTAAGTATTTTTACATAAATTTAATATTAATTTTAACACCCCAAAACTACTGCTATCAAGAAGAAACAAAAGATTAAAAATATTATATAAAACTATAAAAATTTTTAAAATATTTATATTTTTATGCTAAAATTTTCTTGTATGAAAAGAATAATAATTATACTAACCCTAATTTTATTAAATGCGAATAATGCTTATGCAAAAGTTATACATGTCAATTTGGATGAAATGATTCAAATTGGGTTTCAACATAATCAAGAAATGAAAATTAAAAAATTAGAACTTGAAGCCGCAGAAAAAGATATAAAAATTGCAAACAGGTTACAGAACCCGCAAATCCAATCAAATATCGTTATGGGAAATATTGCATTAGGCAATTCTTCACAAGCCGGAATTGCTCTTCCAATTGAAGTAATGAAACGCGGAGTTAGAAAAAACGCAGCAATTGAACAATATAAAATTAAAGAAACAGAATTAAAACAATTCCAACATAACTTTAAATTACAAGTTATGCAGGCGTATTTTGAAGTTTTATATGCAAAATCAGTATATAAAATTCAAGAAGATCGTTTAAAACTTTTCGAAAGACTTGTTCAAATTACAACTGACAGACCAGAAGATTCAATTTCTTATGAAATTGATAACCTTAAAGCTGATATTCAATATGCAACTCAAAAAATAGAAATTAATCGTGCCAGAGCAGAAATGCTAGCAAAACAATTTGAACTTAACAAAGTTTTAAACACCGGTGACGATAGTGTTATGTATGACACTCAAGAAGCAACTTTATTCGGAGACTGGGCATTTTTAAAAATAAAACTGCCGGAATATAAATTCATTGAAAAAACAGCTCTGGAATACAGTTACATGATTAGGATTTCTGAAAGCAATATAAAAAAATCAGAACTTGAAGCAAAACTTGCAAGAAGACAAAGAATTCCTGATATTACGGTAGCCGGAGGATACGCTTGGCAAGCACACCCTAAAACTGTTGATTACGGTGGAGCTTTTGTAGGAATGGGAATGGATATTCCTATTTTATATAATTACACACCGGATATTCAAAAAGCTGAAATTTTCTTAGAAAAAAATAAAGCAAATAAAACCGTTTATGAATACCAATTAAAATTCGCATTAAAAAAAGATTATAATCTTTTTAAATATTCAGCCCAAAACATGGAATATTCAAAAAAAATATTGGAAGATTCAAAACGTATAGTAAAACTTTCGACAGAAAGCTACATTGCTGGTAAAAATTCTTATTCTGATTTGGTTATTAACGAAAATGCACACCAAGATATTTTGACAACTTATCTATCCGCAATGTCACGACATTTTTATTCATACCTTGAACTAATACAAGATATTGGACACGATATTTTAATTGAAGACGAAGTATTATAAATATATTTTATTATCTTCTATATAATGCTCGAGAAGCATCACCGAAGCTAAAATCTTGATATACGCCATTATCATCACAAATCATGCCAGCCTCAACGGCTTTGATACAATCTTTTATAGATTCGTTATTTACTCCTTGTGCAAAATCCGAAGCATTCAGTATAAAAATTTCATTTCCTTTTTTGTCTTTGGCAATAAGAGAATTCATCAAGTCTTCAATATCTTCATTACTAGCTTTTGGGAATTTTTTGATAAATTCAAACCCGGCTTCTAATAAATTATAATCAATATATTCTTTAGAATTTGCTTTAAATAATTTTGAAGATTGAATAACTGTTCTAATTTGGTCATTTGAATATTTATCAGAGTACTTTATTAAATGATTATATAAATTCCCTAAAAATCTTTTACTGTCATCATTTTCAATAACACACAAATCATAAATTTCTCTATTTTTTTCAACATTATTATAAATGATTGGATTATCAACTTGTCCATACAGATTCAAATAATTTATAAGCTGTCTTTTTTGAGCTGTTCTATCATCAGTCCTATTTGGATAATAATAATCAATAGAGTCATCAATTAAATCGTTCAAACTTGTATCATATCCATCATAAGAAGAATAACCACTTGTAATATTGTCTATACTCTCATCAAAAAGTTCCTCATCTCTAAATGTAGATTTATAATTTGAAGTAAAATTATTTATTCCGTTTATTTTTGTAATATGCATATTTATATCCTTATAACTAATTTATCTTAATTATAAACCACAAGAAATATTTTTTTGCTATTGTAATCTATTCATATAATTAATATTTAATTTAAATTATAAAGTGGACACAGAATTGACATGGTACATAATTAGAAAAGCCCTAAACCTTAATGGTTCGGGCTTTTTAAATGGAGGAGGAGGTGGGATTCGAACCCACGGTACGCTCGCACGTACGACGGTTTTCAAGACCGCTCCGATCAACCGCTCTGGCACTCCTCCAAGCAATTGCTTCAGATGTATTATTATATTACCAACTCAAAATTAATTGTCAAGAACTTATTTATAAATTAACTGTATGATTTATATATTTATAAAAAATGTTATCATTTTTCAATGGATGAAAATAACACTATATCAAATAACCAAATTCGTAAAACCTCGACTTTTAAGCTTATATCTCTAACTATCATTACTTTCGGTATTTACTGGTATATTTGGTTATGGAAGCTTATTACAGATATCAACAAACTATATCCTGAAAAAGGTAAAAGAATTCATAGATATAACTGGTTCTGTACTCTTATCGGACTTGATATTATTTCAATAATTCTGGATTTAAAAGGAATTCAGAGTAAATTCATTATTAATACAGCAGATATTTGTTGGCTATTTATAAACCTTATACTCACTTTACAAATTCTAAAAAATATCGAACGATTTGTAAAAGAAAAATTTGATATTACAATCAAGCATAATGTTTTTGGATGGTTAATTTTCGGAAGTTTCTATGTAAATTACAAAATTAACCGATTGAACAAAAGTATCCAAAAAGGAATTGACGAAAAAATTTTACAGTTAAAATTATTTAATTAAAAGAAAACAGCTCTTTAAAAAGCTGTTTTCTTTTTGATTTATAAATTTAAAGAAACTAAAAAATCCTTAAAAGACTTACTTGAACTTTCTGCCGAAATCCTATTAATTAGCTCAACAGGAGCTTTAATCATTGATGTAAGAACTTTTACCTTCCCTGAGCCTCTATAATCGAGCTTCAAGGTTCCAAGCCCATTTGACTCTTGATACTCTACGGTTTTTAAAATATCCTGCAATGAAAATTTACCCTTAGAATAATGTGAATAATGCATGAACATATCCGATTTCAATCCTGCTTCTCCATTAGCCGTCATATTAAAAATTACACCCGCTTCATTTGATAATACTCGGGTTTCTGAAGTATTCACCACATCATGTCCATTTCTGGTAAGCGTATTTATTGTAAGGGAACCTTGTTTGGCATTTATACCAGCTCTGCTTTTATTCAAAAAAACATCAACAAAGGTTTGAGCCGTTTCAGAAAATGACTTTGGAAACAATCGTTGACATAAAGTTCTAAAAGATAATGCCCGAGGATTAGAAGATGAAATAAACGCATCAACCCCTTCTGACCCTGTAACAACAAAATGAGCCTGTACCTTACCGGCATCTTTAGACCGAACAAGTCTTCTAAGCTTTTGTAATTCAGATACATTATTTAACCCCAAAGCACGCCCAACTGCTAACATATTCCCCATATAAATCCCCCTTTCATGAGACACATAAATAATCTATTTTTTTACTCTGAATGCAAAATATTTAAATAAAACATAAGTTACGACAGAAACTAAAAATATTGATATAAACTGAGACACATATACATTTTTTATTGCGAATTTTACAAGCAATTCAAGAATTACAACATTTAATAAATAGCTAACCGCCCATGTTGAACAACATTTTAAATACTCTTTAATATAATTTCCTCGAGTACAAAACACAAAAAATTTCTGATTAAAATATGAAAAAACGGAAGAAACCGACCATTGCAAAATAACACAAGCTTGATAATGTTCAGAACCTAAAATTCCTACGGCTATAGCAAATATCAAATAAGAAATCGCAGCATTTATCCCACCGATAAACAGAAATCTTAACTTATCGGAGATATTACACCATTTAGAATACAGTTTTTCAATAAATGCCATAATCAAAGTGTAACATTAACATAATAAACCGCAAGATATATTATATAAATAAAAAAAAGCTATGTACTGAGGTGCATAGCTGTTGATTAGGGATATGTGTATCTTAGTCTCTAAGGAGTATATTGTTATGTTATCATTTCCTTAAAATTTGTAATCATTCAAATTGATGAGATTTCAAATAATATTTTTACATCTTTTTGTGTATTGCATCTTTGAAATATAAAGTTTTTCAATATATTTTACTAAAAGTTAATTTCTGTTATAATAATGTTAAATGAGAAAAGGGAGAAAGATAGTATGAAAAAAACTGTTATAATATCTACTCTTGTAATGGTGTTTGCAATTGGAATTACAAGTGTTTTAGCATCTGAATACACAAAATTTTCATCAGCATTTATTAAAAAATTCAAAGATTGCGACTATTACGAAGAAACTACACATTCTGAATTTGAAGGTAATACATTCTCTACAAACAGAAAAATTATTGGTTGGAAAAACGGTTTTTGCAAATATCAGGAAATTATTAAATCAAAAGAAGGTAATTATCAATTAGATTGTTTATTTTCCAGCTTACAGGTTGACGATATCTACTATTCAATGAAAGACAAATCTAAAACTCCGGAATCGTATGAACTTGAGATGTTCGGAGAACAAAAAGATCCCAAAACTGGTAAAATTAAATATATAAAAACCGGAACAACAACAATAAAAGGTAATAAAGCTTATATAACATGGGCTAAATACCAAAATAACCCCTATTTTTGTAAACCTCAAAAGTTATCAAAATAAACATAAAAGAACCTGATTAAAAATAATAATCAGGTTCTTTTTATTTATATATTAGTTATGCAGATTTCTTTTCTGAATTATCGTTTTTATGAACGAATTTATTACTTATCCAAGTTGCAATAGGTGTAACTGCTACCGGAGAAATAAATCTATAAACAGTACCAAATACGACTAACGATTTAAGTATTTGTAAACCTTTAAGATCTTTTTCCAATTCTGGAGCTTTTACATGTTTTTCAATATAACTTAGAACTGTTGCCGGTCTGAATTTTGTACCTTTTGCAATAGTACCGTCTGCAAGACCTTTTTGGTAAGCTTCTTTATGTTTTCTTGCGAATTCTGCAAAGTTTTTAGCTAAATCCTTACCATCTTCGCCAAGATATTTTTTAGCATATTTTAAAGAAACATTCTTTTCCCAAGTTCCGTCTAATGCATCATCAATAAGATAAGAACCTACAGTTGATAACAAGAAAGTTAAACCTTGGTTAATTGCAAGAGTTTTCTTTCTATCTTCATCTAATTGTTGATTTCTTAAAGTTTGAGTCATATACATGCCTGAAATAATAACAGAACCTGCAACTTGCATGTGGTTTACTATACGACCTAATCTATCACCTTGATTTGCAAGCATTTTTGCTAATCTTGATTGATATAATCTTGCTGTATAATTTTTAGCTAACCAGTCAGTAGATTTATCAACAGCTTTTTTGAACGGATCTAAAAATTTAGAATTAGTTGCAGCTGTAAATGTAGGTTGTGAGTATACTGCACCGGCAATTTTTCTTGTTGCTAAAGCCGAATTATTATTTCTATATGCTTGAGGATTATAACTTGTATTTAATGTAATATTCATTATTTAACACCTCCTGCAAATTTAGATAAATCCGGTTTTATCGGAGCTGGAATATTTTGCACTGGAGCCTGAGCAGGTGCTGCAGGAGTCTTTGATTTCTTTTCAATTCCAAATACATATTTTAAAATTGGCGGAATTAAAGCAACAGTTAACATTGCTTTTACAATACCAAATATAAATACATCCGGAGCCATATTTAAAGCTTTTGAAACTTTATCTAATGTTGACTTATCAATACCTGTCAATTTTCCGTCTTTACTAAATTTACCAAAAATCTTTAAGAATTTTTCATTTACAAATTTTGCATCTTTAAGAAGTTCGTCTTTTGTAATCTTTCCAACGTTTTCTGGAGTTATTTTTTCGATTACCTTTTCTGCATCCTTCATAAATTTCTTTGCACTTTTACCTAGAGGATACATAACCACATTTGCAAAACCGAAACCGATTAGTCCGGAAGCAATTGAGTGACCGGATGCATAAATTTTATCATCCTTATCCTTTTTGCCAGGTAATGACATAATTGCAATAGGTCTAAAACCTGCTGCTAAAACAAGAGCTACAAGGTTTTGTGCAATAACTGTATGATCATTACAAAGATCAATCAGATATTTTAAAAATCCCTTAGAAGACTTAGCGGCAGCTCCGTTTAAACCCGTAAAGCTGCCGCTATAATAATATCCTCTATTCATATTTTTAATGTCACACAAATCCGCACTCTTTTCCACACTCTCCAACCCATACTTTGGCTTATGTTTGAGTTTGTTTCCCGAAGTGGGATAATTTTTAATTGAGTCTATATTCATTTCGCACCACTTAAATAATTAACTGCTACACATTCATTTTAAATCAAAGAATATATTTTTTTGCTACATCATTACAAAAATGTTACAATTAAATGTACTTATACACACTTATTCCACATATACCTTATTTAGGCTTTGTGAAGTAGTTTCCACCAGCCAAAGTAGCACGATACCCACTCCGGCAAGGAGTTGAAAAAAAAGGTTTTTTACAGTATCCTTAGTGTAAGGAAGGGCTTATAAGTGGATAAGAACATAGATCTTAATCTCAGATTAATTTCCGAAGATTGCGGCATATTTAGTAAAACCGCACCCGATGTTATTATATCCAATATTGATAATCTACAAAATTCATATAACGAAGACAAGCTTGTAAAAATTTATAATTATATGCTCCAAAATGCACAAAACCCCGATATTATAATGTATCTTATAAGATGCGTTGATATGTACAGAAGAACTTCCAGTCTTGAGGTTCTTGTTGATATTTTACTGTTAAGAAACGGCAATTATCAAAATGAAGAACTCAAAGAAAAATATATTAATATAAGAGTCATGTGTGCTAAAGCTATTGCCAATCAAAAAAATACTGATGTCGTCTCTTCTCTGTTATACTGCCTAAATAATAAAAATGAACACTATAAAGTCCGCTTGGCATGTGCTGATGCTTTAGGCAGAATTGGAGACAGATTTGCAGTGGCACCTCTGATTGAAGTTGTACAGGATGAAAATGAAAAATCAGTATATTTAAGAGAATCCGCAGTATCAGCACTGGGATTACTGGGGGACACTCGAGCTTTAGATCCTATTATTAATATTCTCGAAACTAAACAAGGTATTATGGATAAATTTTCATTTCTGAAAGAACGTGCTATTGAAGCAATTATAAAAATGGGATTTGGTGAAAACGAAAGAGTGTTTAAAGCTTTAAAAAACTCATTATCGGATGAATCCTCTCAAGTTAGAATAAATGCTATAGAAGCCCTTATGGATAGTGAACACCCAAAAGCATTCGAAACAATTAAAAATGTACTTTCAGAAGATAATGACGATGAAGTTAAAAAAAATGCAATGATTGCACTTTACAACATGTCAGACAGAAGCATTTTAGATGAAGTAATTAACTCTGCAAAGTATTCAGATAACTTAAAGATGGAAGCTGTAAATATTCTTGATGAATACGAAACAGAGGATGAGGAATAAACTAAATGGTAAAATCAATAATATTATTATCCGGAGGCTTGGATTCTTTAGTTAGCCTCGGATTAAAAAAAGAAGAGCTAAATATTACACTGGCACTGACCTTTGACTATGGTCAAAAATCAGCACCAACAGAAATTGATGCATCTAAAAAAATTTGTGAATATTATAATATTGAACATAAAGTAATTAAATTAGATTGGTTAAAACAAATAACCCATACATCTTTAGTTTCAGAAGAGTCTGTCCCAACCGGAAAAGCCCTTGAAAAACCTAAAGACTCTGCAAAGTCAGTATGGGTTCCAAACCGAAACGGTTTATTTCTAAATATAGCAGGAAGCTTTGCAGATTCTGAAGATTATGACTATATATTAATAGGAGCAAATAAAGAAGAAGCTCAAACCTTCCCTGATAATACAGCAGAATTTATTAATGCAATTAATAAAGAATTTGAATATTCCACTCAAAAAAAGCCTAAAGTTTGTGCCCCCTTGATAAATTATATTAAAAATGATATAGTCATGTTAGCTTTGAAACATAATATTCCGCTAGATTTAACAAGAAGCTGTTATCAAGGCGGAGAGAGACATTGCGGGATATGTGAATCTTGTTCAAGATTAAAACATGCACTTGAAGCTAACAATGATACTTACTACAAAAAAATATTGTTCGGATAAAGGGATGAAAACACATTTTATAGAAAATGAAATCAAATATATAGGTTCTCAACTTGCACCTCACTGGATTTATAAAAACTTTAAAATTCAAGGGGATGCAATTGTTGCTTTTGTTGGAGAATGCGAAGTTAAACTAACAGAAATGGTTGATATTGAAGATGTCATCAATAACGAACCTATTTACAGTAAATACATGCTTAGCTTTATTACAGAACAATTTAACGTAGAACTTGTTGAAGGTGTATTCAGACAAAGATTATTAATGTGCGTTATTAAAGAAGCATTAGAAAAACGAGGATTTTTAGTAAGAAGAAACGGCGATGATTTGTTTGTTAATGATAAAAAATTGTCAGTGTCTATTGCAACAAAATCAATGACATCTGTATTAATACATACAGGAATAAATATTCTGTCAGAAGGTGCACCTATTTCTGTATCAGGATTGGAAAGCGACCTTGATATTAAAGATATTAAAGAATTTGCATTGGAAGTAATGAAAAACTATAGTGAAGAAGTTGATGATATAGTATTAGCCAGCACAAAAGTCAGAGGTGTATAATTATGCTTAAAGATACAGACAAATATGAAAATGATACAACTCACTTTACATACAACGAATACAAAAAGAAAGTAAAAAAGACACCTAACAAAGATGTTATGATATTTGCATCTGTATTTATTATTGGAGTATTAATTATTCTTGGTTTCGCAAAAATTTTATCTCCAAATGTTGATGTTGGAATAACTGTAGATAATGAAATAGCTTCTTCTACGGATGATGAATCTACAGGCTCTGTAATTGATGACAGGCTAAAACGTTTTCAACTGGAAGATTCCGGTAAAAAAGATGAAGAAGAGGACATGTTTTCTCCTGAGCTTGATGAAAAAGTTGTTTTACCAAAACAAAGAAAGAAAACTGTCGGCGAAATGGAAGCTCAAATGGCTGACCTGATGAATGCTAAAAAAGCAGAACAACAAGCTGAAAAAGAGTCCAATAAAAAACATTCGACAGAAGAACAAACTCAAACAACTTCTGAAAAGAAAACTACGACAGCACTAACTCAAACTTCTCAAATTGTAAATGCAAAAGTTGTAGTTGGCTATTATGCAACAGAAAAACAAGCTGAAGTTGCTAAATCAATTATGCAGGATGCCGGAGTAAACGTAACACCTGTAGTTAAAAATCTCGGCGGATATTATACCTTGCAAGTTGGAGCTTATACATCAAGAGAAAAAGCCCAACAAGCTGCTAATAACTTATTAAAAAGCAACTTTCCAGCAAGAGTTATTGTTGATTAAATTTAATTGTTGACAAAACTTTTTTAATCTCCGGAAGCTCAACTAATTCTCTTAAAATTCTATCATTCATTGCCGAAAACTCGGGATAGGATAGTTTTGAATGTGGATTTTCTTTTCTGATTCGCTCCGCAGCATAAAGTAAATCAAAAAAATAATCTTTACGTTCACTTGAAAAATTCTTTTCCGCAATTTCTTTAATCTGCGATAAAGTTTTACCTTTTTGGACTTCTCCTGATATAATTTTTTGAAACAAAAGATATTCCGAAGTTCCATAATTCATCGCAGGTTCAGACATTATATTTTCAGAAAGTTTGCCTTTTTTGCGAATAAGCTTTAATGACATTTTGAATTTTGGAAACACCGCATTAATAATATCAAGCCCGCCTCTTTTATTCATTTCAATAACCGTAGTATCCTCCATACTACTATCAAAAGTATCGTGGAATACCTGTTCAAATTTTCTCATACGGCATTGACTCTCTCCAAATTCGTAAGTTTTCAAATATTGTTTTAAATTTGAACCGAGCCTTGCTCCAAAATACAAACCACTATTATTACTGCGTATTTCCATATATAATATTATAAATCTCAAAATTATAAAATTTGCTATAGTTTTGTTGTAATTTTAGTATCTTTCTAATATAATCAGGTTATGGAAAATATTAAGAGAATTAAATTAAGGGATTTTGAGATTGGTGGGGATAAATTAACTATTCTAGCCGGTCCTTGTGCTATTGAAAGCAAAGAAATTTTAGACGAAACAGCAAAAGGTTTAAAAGAAATTACTAAAGAACTGGATATAAACTTTGTATTCAAATCATCTTTTGATAAAGCTAACCGTTCTTCAATAACCTCATTCCGAGGCCCTGGAATGGAAAAAGGACTTGTTATGTTACAGGAAATTAAGGATAAATATGATTTACCGATTGTAACTGATATTCATACTCCTGATCAGGCGGCTCCGGTTGCAGAAGTTGCTGATATTTTACAAATTCCAGCATTTCTGTGCAGACAAACAGATTTGCTTGTTGCGGCAGCAAAAACCGGCAAAATTGTAAATATTAAAAAAGGACAATTCCTTGCACCTGAACAAATGGGAAGTCTTATTAAAAAAGTTGAAGATTCCGGAAACTCAAACATAATGCTAACAGACAGAGGTACGTCTTTTGGATACAATAATTTAGTAACCGATTTCAGAGGAATTCCTTTAATGCAGGAATTTGGCTATCCGGTAGTATTTGATGCAACTCATAGTGTGCAATTACCGGGAGCAAACGGAGTATGCTCCGGTGGAGATAGAAGATTTGTTCCGGTATTAGCAAAAGCTGCTATGGCAGTTGGTGCAAACGTTCTGTTCTTTGAGATTCATCCGGATCCGGATAAGGCTCTTTGTGACGGTCCAAACATGGTTGCATTAAAAGATGCTAAAGAATTATTCTCAACTTGTAAGAAAATATTTGAACTTGTGAGAGGATAGGCTGATGATTTTAAAGACTTTTGTAGAAGGTCCTATTGATGCAAATAATTATCTTCTTATTGATGAAGAATCAAAAGAAGCAGTTTTGATTGATTGTTCCGCTGCTCGTCCTGAATTGATTAAAGAAATCAAAGATATGGGTATCAAACTCAAATATATCATTTTAACTCACGGTCATTTTGATCACATCCTCGGAGTTGATAAGTTTAAAGAGGTTTTCGATATTGATGCTTACGTGTCAGAAGATGATATTCCGCAGATAAAAGCCTCACCTGAAATGATTCAAATGTTTACAGGACTAACAGTTCCGCAAATTACTGGAGTTGACAAGTTTGTAGCAGATGGAGACGAATTCGCTATAGGAAATACTAAAATAAAAGCTATATCAACACCGGGACATACTGAAGGCGGAATGTGTTATCTGGTTGAAGATAAATTATTTTCAGGTGATACCTTATTCCAACGCAGTGTAGGTAGAACTGATTTTCCGGGCGGAAGTTTTGAACAACTTTCAAAAAGCATAAAAGAAAAATTGTTTTTATTACCTGATGATACTGAAGTTTATCCGGGGCACGGGGCAAAAACAACTATAGGTTTTGAGAAAAAATATAATGAAATTTTATAATATTGAGGTATAAATATGAAAGAACAACTAGAAAAAATATATGCAGATGCTACAGCTGATATTGAAAAAGCTGCAACTGTAAAGGATTTGGAAGATGTTAAATTTAAATATTTAAGCCGAAAAGGCGAATTTAACGAAATAAAAAAAGGTTTAAAAGACCTTTCTGTTGAAGATAAAAAAGTTGTTGGAGCTTTGGCAAATGACATTACCCAAAAACTTGAATCTTCAATTAAAGAAAAATTCCAGTTGTTCTATGAAAAAGAATTGAATGAAAAACTTCAAAAAGAAAGAATTGATGTAACATTACCGGGACAATATATTCCTCGCGGACATGTTCACCCTCTTACATCAACAACAAACGAAATCTGTTCAATATTCCAAAGTCTAGGTTTTTCAATTGTACCGGATGAATTCGGACCTGAAGTAGAAACAGAATATTATAACTTTGATATGTTGAATGTTCCAAAAGATCACCCGGCACGTGACATGCAAGATACATTCTATACAAATATTGCAAAAAATGTTGTATTAAGAAGCCAAACTTCAGGTTCTCAAATTCACGCTATGGAAGGTAAAAATCCTCCTATCCGAATTATCGCACCGGGAAGAGTTTATCGTAACGAAAACGTAAATTCTCGTAAAAATAACTTCTTCCACCAAATTGAAGGACTATATGTTGATAAAAATATCACTTTTGGTGATTTAAAAGGTGTTTTGAATGAATTTATCAGAATATATTTTGGCGAAAGCAGACCAACAAGATTTAGAAGCAGTTTCTTCCCGTTCACAGAACCTTCAGCAGAAGTTGATGTTCAATGTATAATGTGCGGTGGAAAAGGTTGCAGAACTTGTTCCGGAACCGGTTGGTTAGAAATTCTTGGTTCAGGTATGGTTGATCCGAATGTACTTCGCGGTGTTGGTATTGATCCTGATGTATACTCAGGTTTTGCATTTGGTATGGGAGTTGAAAGACTGGCTATGCTTAAGTATGCAATTGATGACATTAGATTGTTCTTCAATAATGATGTTAGATTTTCCCAACAGTTCCATAAATAAAATTTAAGAAATACGAGGATTTTTATGTCAATAATTATAATGATTTTATTACTCAGCTTTTTGGTTTTAGTACACGAAGCCGGTCATTTTCTTGCTGCACGTGCATTTAAAATTAAAGTATCCAAGTTCGGATTTGGTTTACCGATTGGACCAACTTTGTGGAGTAAAAAAATCGGGGATGTAGAAGTTCTTGTTCATGCATTTTTATTAGGCGGATATGTATCTTTTCCTGACGATGAAAAAGATTCTGATTTGCCTGCCGATTCAGAAGAAAGATTTATTAATAAACCGGTTTGGCAAAGAATGGTTGTAATTTCTGCAGGTGTTATCGCCAATATTATCACCGCATTTATTCTTGTTTTTATAACTGCAGTAGTTTGGGGCAAACTTCCATCAGGCAGTTATGATGTTTATATTAATAAAATTGCCGCACCAAAAGGTGAGTCTGTTTGGCAAAGTGGAATGAAAAATGGAGACAGAGTTTTAAAAATCAATGGTTCCGATATTGGCTCAAGCTATGGATTAACTCTGTATGCTCAAAACAGCAAGCCGTTTGACGGTAAGGTTGAAAAAGAATTTTACGAACAAAATTTAAAGACCGTAAAACTTTTAAATCCCAAATTTACTGAAGATGAAATAATACCAAAAGATACTAACATTTCAGTTCCGACAATTATTGAAGAACCGGCATTAAATATTGATAATGAAGCTTTAAAAGGTTATAAATTATACAAAGATGAGCAAATTACGTTAACTGAAAAACAGGTAGAAATTAATAAATCGCTAATGAGAGGTTCTGATTGCAAGTTAAAAGATACCCGAACTTATATTTCAAGCGGAAATGAAACCTTACAGGATATTGCTTATGCTATATCTGATAGCAGACGCCCTCTGAATATAACTGTTTTACGTAATGGTAAAGAAATAAATTTAAAAACAATTTATCCAAATGAAAAAGGTATGATTGGTGTTGCAATTGAAGCTCGTCAGGTTCTTGTTCCGACAAAAAATCTTGGTACGGCTATTAAAGGTAGTTTTCAATATCTTTGGGAGCAAACATATATTCTTGTATACGGTTTGTGGCAATTGTTTACAGGTAAAGTTCCGTTAAAAGATTTACATGGAATTGTAGTCATTACTAAAATCGGTGGTGACGTAATTCAAAATAGTGGATTTTTCTCCGGTTTATTGCTTACTGCAATGATTTCTCTTGATTTGGCATTAGTGAATTTCTTGCCAATTCCGGCATTAGATGGCGGTCATTTTATGTTCTTGTTGATTGAACAATTACGTGGTAAACCTGTTGACGAAGAAACAATAAACAAAGTAAGTTCTTTCTTTTTCATATTGTTAATTGTATTTATGGTACTTGTTGTATTTAACGATATCTATGCTCTGGTAAAACATAAATTATAATAAGAATTTCTTATAAATCTCTCCTGTTTGTGGTACAATTGAGCTTGTATAAAGGGAGATAGAGAAATGTTAGATTTTATTCAGTCGCATGGCATGATAATATCAGGTGCAATACTTTTAATTGCATATATTTTTATTGCAAGCGAAAAAATTCAAAAATCTGTAGTAGCATTAGTTGGAGCTTCTTTAACAATGTTGCTTGGATTAATTCCTTTTGCAGGTTATTTAGATACTAAAACAATGACTTATGTAAAAGGTGTTTTTGAACACGTAGATTTTGAAGTAATTTTCTTACTAATTGGTATGATGATTATTGTCAATATCGCAAGCAGAAGCGGAGTGTTCAAATGGATGGCATTAAATCTGCTAAAAGCAACTAAAGGTCATCCAAAAACTGTTTTATTTGCTCTTGCTGCATTTACGGCAATTGCATCCGCATTTTTAGATAACGTAACAACAGTTGTTCTAATGATGCCTATTACTTTTGTTATTGCTAAAGAATTTGATACGGATCCTATACCGTTTTTAATTACAGAAGTTTTAGCATCAAACATCGGTGGAACTGCAACATTAATCGGTGATCCGCCAAATATTATTATAGGTACTCGTGCCGGTTTAAGCTTTATGGCTTTTGTTAAGGAACTTACACCAATCGTATTTGTAATATTTATGGTTGCAATTGGAGCATTAATATTTTTATTCAGAAAAGGTTTAAAAGCTACTCCTGAAAAAATGGAACATATTGCAAATCTTGATAATTCAAAAACTATTACAGATAAAAAATTGATGATTCGTTCTGTAATTACTTTAGCATGTGTAATCTTAGGCTTTATTACACACGATATTACACATATTTCAGCATTTGTATTTGCTGTTGCAGGTGCATCATTCTTACTATTATTTGAAAAACCAAAAGAAATTTACAGAGATGTTGAATGGTTAACAATATTCTTCTTTGTTGGTTTATTCATAATTATCGGCGGATTTGAAGCTAACGGCGGTATCAAATATCTTGCGGATCAGTTAATTATTTTAACTCACGGAAGTTTAAATGCCGCAACTATGATTATTCTTTGGGCATCAGGAATTTTGTCAGGTATAATTGATAATATTCCTTACACCGCAACAATGGCTCCGTTAATTGAAGAGTTAATTAATCCGGCAAACCCTAATGCAATTACCGGAAATGTTCATGCTTTATGGTGGGCTTTATCATTAGGTGCTTGCTTAGGCGGCAATTTAACTATTATAGGTGCAGCTGCAAATGTTTTAGTAAGCGAAACCGCAGCTTCTAAAGGGTATAAAATATCCTTCTTAAGATTTATGAAATACGGAGCATTAGTAACTTTCATTTCATTAATTTTAAGTTCAATTTATTTATATTTTAAATATTTACATTAATTAAAAAGTTAATTATTTAATATTAGAAAAGAGCATTTTGAAAATTTCAAAATGCTCTTTTCAGGTAATGAACAGTAATTAAGCCTTATTCATTACATCCAAAAGCGATAGTAAGATGTTCTCTTGGATTTACTGCAGATATTTTATATCCGCGAGGATCAACAAGGTAAGCAAATTCATCACCGGTAGTTTGGAATAAGCCCATTGTACCAGATAAAGCAGTTCTAGTTACGTCAACAGGAGCTTTAACTGTTTCCCATAAACCATCACCAAGGTTACGAGCAGCAGCACCAAATTGTCCTTGGAATGCATGACCTAACATATAACCTGTATCATTAGATACGTTTTCTACAGCGTTACCAACATTGGTTAAGATACCGCCTGCAGTTCTACCTACGACACCAACAAGTGAACCTGCCCAGGTAAATGGCATTTCAACAAGTCTAGCAACAGGGTTAACATTTTTTGATTTGTTAATTTGAGCTTGTAAAATTTGTTTAGGTAATTTTGTCTTACAATCACCGTTTTTAATTTCAGTGAATGAAAGTTTTAATGCACCTTTATCGCAACCGGATGGTCTGATAACTTCTACAACCTGACCTGTAACAGTTGAACCGCAAGGGTATGTTCTGCCATTGATTGTAATATCTTCAAGAGTATTTGCTCTGAAGTATTGTCCTACGTGAGAAGATTTAGCTGTAATTTGGTCTATCATTGATAATTTCAATGTAGGAATTTTAACTATTTCTTCGTGTTCTACAAATGCATTTTTTTCTACAGGACAAGCCGGACAAATGTTATTTGCAGTTTTAGGATTTGTATCATAACCTAAAGCTACACGAACAGTTTGCATCATAGAAGCTATATCTGCACGTGATGCATCTTTGTTTGGCATAATCATATTAGGTGTAGGTGAATCTTTTAATGCACCGTTTTCTAATGATTTAGCAACAGGTATTCTTGCCCAATCCGGAACTTTATTACCATCAGCATATCTGCTTAAAATTTCATCAGCTTTGCATCTGTCGATATCACAAGTCATACCTTTAGCAATTGATGTTAAAGCTTCAACACGTGTTACCGGAGCCTGTGGTCTGAATGTTCTATTTGGATAACCTTTTAACAAATCTTCGTCAACAGCTTTTGCAATTGCGGCATTTGCCCAGTTTGAAGTCGGAACATCTGAAAACATAGCTTGTCTGTCTAAATCACAGTTAAGATTGAAACCTTTAACAAGCATTGTTGCAAATTCTGCACGAGAAATATTTCTGTTTGGCTTAAATAAACCATCAGGATAACCTACAACAACATCATTTACAGCTAATTTATCAATATCGCATGATGCCCAATGGCTATTTGGAACATCCGGGAACATACAACCTCCGAAAGGGGCTGCAGCACCTGTAATATTATTTTGGATTTGTTGAGGAATTTCGTATGGAATTAATGTTTTTTTTACGGCATTAATTGAATTTGCAGATTGAATATCTATGGGACAAGCATTTCCGTTTGCTCTGCATTCATTTCTGTCAATCGGAATACCATTATATTTGTTAGGACATTCATTTAAGCATGGCATTTGAGTAGCTGCACCTGTAATATTACCTTCAGTTGCAACTGTTGTACCTGCAATATTTGAAGACATTCTGCTTGCAGGACATCCTCTCATCGCAGTTTCTGTTGAGAAAATTGAGTTTGCAGGTTCACCAACATAGTTGTTTGTACCATAAACAGCTTGTGGATAACCGTAAACTTGTTTCATTTCTGCTCTGTCAGGTTTACCTGTTTGCGGACATAATGCAGTTGATGGTACAGCTGGTTTATCACAGCTTATTTCATCCGGACATCCACAATCTTTTTTTACTGGACACGGATCCTTAACAGGACAAGGATCTTTCTTCTTACAACCGCAATCGGTTTTTACTTTCTTACATTTATTGCAAGTTTGCGGTGCTTGAACAGGACATGCAGGTCCTGTAACAACTGGAAGAGCTTCCTCCGGTGCTTGAGTATTGCACGGGCAAGCTGCCATCGCAGAAGTCAAGGAACACGTTGCTATTCCAACGGCAATCGCAGCTGCCACAGTTAGTTTTTTAATTGACATTTTTACCTCCTTGTTTAGTGTGAGTTTTGTTTAAAATAAACAAAAGTTTTATTTAAAAAACAAACTTATAACCAGATTATGTACTTTTCAAAGAGTTGAAAACATTAGCAGAATTACTTATTCAACAGGGTAATCTTGTAACTGCTAAGTTTGTAACAATTTATGTACAATTAGCAATTTTTTGCTAAAATATGTTTTATTATATATGTGTGAAGTTTTAAATTAGGCAGGTGTGTATTATTATGTATAGTAAAGAATTTATGAAATTTTTATACGGATACCAAAAAGATGAGTTCAAGCCGAAAGAACCACCTAAATATGAAATCCGTTTCAAAACTCCACGTTCGGGTAAATTAGCTAAAGTTTATGTAACCGAAGAAGCTAAATAATTAGTATAATTAATTTACATAAGCTGCTTCCAGCAATTTTATTTCAAAAGAACTTCCTGAAGGAATTGACAGGCTGCTTCCAGTTGAAGTAAGAGCTGTTAACGGTGATAATATGGTACATACCGAGTACCCTGCAAATCCTGCTATTGTTGGAATTGGAGATAATATGACTAATATAGGATTATCTGCCATTTTTGCAGAAGTTTTTCTGGATTTTTTGTAAAAAGCTTCGCCCTTATCAATTTGGTTTGCTACACCTTTCAAATATTGACGTTTCCCTTTTATATTATTAAAAAATACTTTTTTTGAGTTAGCTTTAGTAATCTTTGCATTTACAGGGAAAGTTCTTCCATTATAACTCATACTTGTAATTCTAATTACAACAAGCCCGCCATTACCTGTTTTTTGTGGTCTATGAGATTCTTCAATCACACCATAAAATTTTGTACCTGACGGAATTGAAACAGCTCCCTTATAAACAGGTGCATACGATGTAAATGAAATATTAGTACCGGAACGATGCCAATCAGAAATCGTTTGATTTGAATGAACCTGAAATTTCGTACCATAAGGAATTTTTAAACCAACTTTAGATGTAACTTTAGTAACATTAGGAACACTAACTGAATACACCGGTGTTGTCTTTGGAGCTGAAGATTGACCAACATTTGCAGTTGATGAATTTGGCGTAGTCTTTGGTAAAGGTGGCAGGTCATACTTGAGTTTATCAGAATCATACTTTTTTTTGATTTCTTCATCAACAGACATATCCAGTTCGTATGACATAACCGGTAACATTCCCAAGATTACTATTAGTAAAAACGTTAAAATATTTTTAATATTTAAAACTTTACTCATACTATTTTACCAGTTTCCCTCGAACTAAAATCAAACACAGATAAACAACAAATGTTAAAAATTTTAAACCTGTAAACAATAACGCAATATTTAGTAAAAAAAGACTAATAGCAAATATCAACCCTTTATGTTTCTGTTCTGATAAATCCCAAAATCGTTTTGCATCATTAATTACTGACAAATAAACAAGACCAGCCAAAATTAAAAAAATAGCTATAAAAACTAGCGGAATCAGAGCATTTGCAAGTTCGAGATATTTTACCAATATTCCTAAAGCAAGTATTATACTTCCAATAATAAAAGAAAAAACAAAATATCTCTTCCTACCTATCGGCATATCAAATTTTAACAAATTAGTTTTTGAATCATCAAAAACAACAGCGTCTTGTTGAAATTGTTCTTCCATGCCTATTCCCTTCAATATATTTATACTTTTTCTTTTAAGAAATTAACCTAACATTTCATTGATAGCTTTAGCAGCCTTTTTACCGGCACCCATAGCATTGATAGCGTTTGAAGCACCAACAGGAGCTACATCACCACCTGCAAACACACAAGGAAGATTTGTAGAACGTTTTTCTTCGTCTACACAAATATAGCCTTTTGAATCTGTAATGATTTCTAAGCCTTCAGCTTCTGCTGATTTTTGAATAATAGGATTTGGACCTGTACCCAAAGCAACAATAACAGTATCAACATCTTCAATTACATATTCACCTGTACCTACAGGTCTTCTTCTGCCGGAAGCATCAGGTTCCCCCAGTTCCATAATTTCAAACTTCATACCGTCAACATATCCATCTTTTTCAAGGATTTCAACAGGTGCATGCAAAAATTTAAATTGAACCCCTTCTTCTTTTGCATGTCTTATTTCTTCAAGACGAGCAGGAAGTTCTTTTTCAGTTCGACGATATAGAATTGATACTTCTTCAAAGCCAACTCTTACTGCGGTACGGGCAGCATCCATTGCAACATTACCACCGCCTATAACTGCGACTTTTTTACCTATTTTCAAAGGGGTAGCACATTCTCCACGCCCTGCACCCATAAGATTTACACGGGTTAAAAATTCATTTGCTGAAAATACACCGTTAAGGTTTTCGCCAGGAATGCCCATCATTTTTGGAAGTCCTGCACCAGAACATATAAATATCGCATCAAATCCATCTTCTTTTAATTGTTTTAAAGTAATAGATTTACCAACAATCACATTTGTATGGAATTCAACCCCCATTTCTTTAAGATTTTTAATTTCTCTATCCAAAATTGTTCTAGGAAGTCTAAATGGAGGAATTCCGTAGCGGAGAACTCCGCCAAGTTTATGTAAAGCTTCAAATACAACAACTTCGTGACCGGCTTTTCTCAAGTCTGCTGCTGCGGTGATTCCAGCACAACCGGAGCCAACTACAGCGACTTTTTTACCGGATGGTTTTATTTCAGTTTCTTCGGCTGTTGTATTATCTCCAACATATCTTTCGAGAGCCCCAATAGCAACCGGCTGACCTTTTATCCCTAAAACGCAATTACCTTCACACTGTCTTTCTTGAGGACAAACTCTTCCACAAACAGATGGCAGCATACTGGTTTGATGAATAATTTTTCCGGCTTCATCTAAATTATCTTCTTTTAATGATTTTATAAATGCAGGGATTTGAATATTTACAGGGCAGCCTTGAACACATCTTGGATTTTTACAATTCAAGCATCGTGAAGCCTCTAATTTCACCTGTTCTGGTGTTAAATTACTTTCAACCGGATCAAAATTTGAACGTCTTTGTATTTTATCCTGTTCTTGAACTTTTTGTCTTTCAACTGCCATATTAAATCCCTTCTTATAACTGTACTATATAATGGTATTCTAATTTAAAAATACCATTAGTGCAAATATTAGTTACATAAATAATATTATCCGTAGGATAATCAAAGGAAGGTTCGGAAACGTAGTTTCTGATAATTTTCTTTCTTCACCACATTTCTTTGACCGCAAAGAAACGTGGCACAAAGAAACTCTCTCCCATCACTACGTTCGCTAATAAATAGTAAATGCTCAACTTAAAGCGAGTAAACTCACTTGTGTGTCACCCTGAACTTGTTTCAGGGTCTCAAATATTTGCCGTTCAAACAATACTCG
>CABRZP010000012.1 GCA_902475545.1 uncultured bacterium | reverse complement strand
AAGGGGTAAATGTAAATACCCTCTCCAAGGGAGAGGGCAGGGTGAGGGTTCAATCTGCTCAACCTACGGTAAGTACTCGCACTGAACTTGAGAACCGTCATTCTGAACTTGTTTCAGAATTCCAATCAATACTTGGTGGCAAAGTATCTACAGCGGCAAGTCGAACAGTTTTGAAACAACTAACCCCAACCCAAAAAACCGCCCTAGGAGCCAAACCACAAAATACAACCAGAACAACAAATAGTGCAATTCTTAAGCAAATGTAAATTATTAAAAGAGTGCGGAAAAATCCGCACTCTTTCTAGATTATGTTTATTTATTTAACTTTGAGTATTTTTCTGTTTAATTCAAATTTGTTTTGTTATAATATTATTAAACCTAAAGTTATATATAGGAGGGAGAATTATGAAGAAATTATTATACTCAACTTTTTTAGTTTTTTCTTTGATGATGAGTACTAATATATGTTTTGGACATGAGAGTGTAAATTTATCAGCTGAAGATGCTATGAAAAAACTTAAAGAGGGTAATCAAAGGTTTGTAACATTAAAAGAAAAACATCCTGATGATAATATTGAACGCAGGCAGGAAATGCTTAAAGGACAGCACCCGTTTGTTGTAATTTTATCTTGTTCAGATTCCAGAGTTCCGCCCGAACTAATATTTGACCAAGGTTTAGGTGATATTTTTGAAATTCGTAATGCTGGAAATGTGTTAGATGAACATGTTATTGGCAGTATTGAATATGCGGTTATGCATTGTGGCGTGAAATTGATTGTTATAATGGGGCATCAGGATTGCGGAGCTATTGCTGCAACCTTGTCAGGAAAGTCTGAAACTAAATATATTAAATCTCTTGAAGATTCTATTCAACCGGCGGTGGAAGATTGTAAACACAATGGTTTAGAGGTTAATTCCGATAACGTTGTAAAAGCCCATGTTATGCAAGATATAGAAGAGCTTATGTCTCAAGATACTGATCTTGTTAAATATATGAAAGAAAATGATGTAAAATTAGTTCCTGCTTATTATCATCTTGATAGTGGAAGGGTTGATTTTTTGAATAAGTAGGTTATAAAATAAAAACTCTCAATTTTGAGAGTTTTTATTTTTATAAGGACTTGTTGTTATTAATAATTTTTAAACTTCAATTCCATTCAGGGTAATAATAAATTGTGATTATATCAGAGGTTTTTAGTTTTGCATGTCCGCCTTTTATCAGGTTTGTTAGTGAACCTACAAAAGGTATTGGGGTAAGTGCCCATTTGAGAGGATAAACCCAGAAACATCTGTTTGTGCCTTTGACAGTATATGATTGCATTAGTTGGGATGCTTTTATTCCCGGTAGTTCAAAGTTAGAAATAATAATTTCGGCCGGAAAACCATTCATGCCTGCCGTTACTATTGTTTCAAGTTTAGCATTGACAAGAGTTCCTGCAGATAGGATTTTGGCTTGATTTATAAAAACATCATCTATAATTGTGAATTGTAGTTTTTCTCCTTCGTTTATTGGCTCTTTGGTTGTGAAATCTTTTGTTATTGCTAAATTTATTGGTACTGAAAATGTCGATGAAAAATTATACTCAAGAGCTTCTGTTGTTGGAATTTCTGTATTATTTGCCATAACTTGAGGTGTAAAAAATGTTGCCGTAATCATTATAAAGCTTAAAAATTTATTCATAATCAAGTTCCTCTGTGGAATTGTTTTTGATTTTTTCTTCAAGTTTTTTTCTGTTTTCAATAGATGTTAGTAGAAAATTTTGGTAATATTGATTATTTAACAGTTCATTATTTGTAAGATATTCCGGATACTTATATGTTATGTATTCGTAAATACGGGCAAGTCTTTTAGATGTTAGGTTGTGTCTGGAAAATCTGTCAGAGCGTTTTTGTGGACAGGTTTTATTGATAAATATAATTAGAGCAAGCGGGTTGTAATTTGCATTTACCATATAATCAACGGCTCTTTTATCTGCGACAGTTTCAAATTTCTTTGACCCCAGAGTAACCTGAATGCTATCTAATCTTCCGCCCCATATTCCGCTGTAGGATTTCATGACTGTAGAAATTTCACGCGATAGCATTGCTGCAAGTTCATCATCATTTTGGATTGATTGATATAATCCGTCATAAACTATTATTTGTCGTTTTGATAGTCGTTTATCTGTTGATATAAGTTTTTCTTTAGTTTGTTTGTTATAAGTAAATATGATGCGTTTATCAATATTGTTTTTGTTTAAGATTTTAGTACCGATGTTGTCAATATGTGTTTGTATTGAGTTTTCTTTGGCAGGTATAATTTCTATTGCTGTTGCCGGTAGGTTTAGAATTGCGAGTGTAATGAAAATAAAAAGCAGTCTCATACATCCCTCCTTTGCTTAAATTGTATCATATATTGTGTTTGAAGACAATTTTCGTGGGTGGGGTTGAAATACATTTTTAAAAATGTTATAATAGGGTATACAGGTATATAGTATATAAGGAGTCAAGTATGGTTCATTGTTATTCAGAAGAAGATAAAAAACGAATAGGAACAAGGTTAAATAGAATTTCCGGACAGATTAATGGAATAAATAAAATGATTCAGGATAATCGGGATTGTATTGATGTTTTAAATCAGCTTCTGGCAGTTCAATCTGCGGTAAAAGGTGTTTGGTCTCAGGTTGTTAAGGGACATTTGGAACATTGTGTTGTAGATGCATTAAAAAATAATAAACATAGCGAGGAAATTATTGAGGAATTGGTTCAGCATATTGAAAAACTGCGATAATTCTCAAATTCAGATATCAGAAAGGACAATGGGATTATGGATAACACTTTATTAAAAAATAAAACACTTTTGGTTATCGTTATTACTATAATTACAATGATTGCTGAGATATATTATGGGATTATTACTCATTCTATGGCTCTTACTGCGGATGGGTTTCATATGGGAACTCACGCTCTTGCATTGGGTATAACTTTTATTATTTGTGTCTTTGCAGTTAAGTATCAGGATAAAACTGAAAAATTTAATGCATTGGGAGGGTATACGAGTGCTATTTTATTAGGTTTTACATCTATGGCAATTATTTGGGAATCTGTTGAACGTTTTTTCAAACCCTTAAGTATATCGTTTGGTGAAGCTGTATTAGTTGCAGTTATCGGGCTTGTTATAAATTTGATTTGTGTTCTTGTTATGGGCGGTAAACATCATCACCATAATCATTCTTGTCATTTGGGAAAACACCATGATGACCAGAATGATGATGAAGAAAATCTAAATTATAAAGCGGCATATCTTCATATTTTAGCTGATGCCTTAACTTCTATTCTGGCAATTGGTGCATTACTATTAGGGAAATATTTTGGATGGGTATTTTTAGATCCGGTAATAGGAATTTTAGGTGGTATTATTATTGCCAAATGGGCGGTTGGCTTATTGTTAACCTCTTCTAAAATCCTACTCGGATTCAATTCGTAATCATAATTTTAAATCTCTCAAAATATATTTAATTTTTGCTTGACTTATGTGTTTGTAAACAATAAGATAAGTGTAATAGTTTTGGGAGATTGTGTATGAAAGATTCTGTAATTACTTTTTTGAAAAATCATTTAGATTTTAGGTGTTATCCTGTAACCTGGGTTGCAATATTGAATTTTATTCTTATTATTCCTTGCCTTTTATGGCTGCCGGAAAGATTCGGGTATGAAAATGGTTTATTAGAAAATTTACAGATAATTGCTCTTGGTATTGGTGCTTGTTTTGCGGTAAAATCAAAGGGTGATAGAAAATTCTTTTACTTTGCATTTATGGTGATAAGTATTCTTTTCCTTAGAGAAATTAACTGCGGTCGCACAATATTTTTCCCTGTTCCGGGTGTTGAGAATACTTTTTATGGTTGGAAAGAAATAAAATACGGATGGCTCGCTCATCCTATATTCGGAGCTTATATTGCTTATGTTGTATTCTATTTTTTGTATAATAAGGTTTATCTTACATTATGGAAGTTAATCAAAAATGTAAAATTTCCGGTTTGGAATGTACTATTATTGGTTTTTGGTATGTGTGTCGGAATGTATGCAGAAAAAGCTCTTGAAAATATGGTTTTGGAAGAACTTACAGAGTTGTTATTCTATGTGTCATTAGCCGGTATTGTTTATTTGTATGGATTTAATAAGAATTTCTTATTAAAAACTGAAGAGTCCGACAATTAGGTATTGTATAGGTTGATATAACTTAAGTTTTCATTTGATGTTAACTTGTATATGCAAATTAATGATGAGGAATCTTATATGTTTAATTTTTTAAAAAGAAATCTTGCAGAGTTTAAAACTTTTGCTATGCGTGGTAATGTAATTGATATGGCTGTCGGTATAATTATTGGTGCTGCCTTTGGTAAAGTTGTAGATTCTATGGTTAAAGATGTCATAATGCCTCCGTTAGGATGGTTAATGGGAAAAGTGGACTTTACTAATTTGTATCTGTCTCTTCCAAATTCAAAAGGCGAAATTCTAAATTATCCGTCATTAGAAGCCGCTAAAGCTGCTGGTGCTGTAACAATTAATTACGGTGTATTTATCAATACTATAATAAGTTTTATATTAGTTGCGTTTGCTGTATTTTTATTGATTAAATTTATAAATAAATTGAAGGCTGTGGCTTTGAAAGATTGCGAAAAAGAAGAAGAAGATACAACAAAAGCTTGTCCTAAATGTTTTACTACTATAGATATCAGGGCTACAAGATGTCCTAATTGTACTTCTGAAATCTAGCACTAACTACAAAAAAAAGGACCTTTATAATAAAGGCCCTTGGAATTTTTTTACAATTCCTCGTAATAGTGAAGTGTGAAGTGTGTGCTTAAAGTTTTGTGTGATTCCTCAATTAAGCTACTTCCTCGTGTTTACATGTATATAAAGTATTTTTAGTATATAAAATTGCTATAATTTTTCTTTAATTTGGAGATAATTTACAATTGTTAACATTCTGTCAAAATCTTTTTTCTGGAATATACTGAAAGTATACTAGGGAGGACTTTTAGAGTATGAATATATTAGTTTCTAACGATGACGGAATAGCTGCAAATGGTATAAGAGCTCTTACTGAAGCATTGTCTACAGAACATAATGTTTATGTGATTGCACCTGATAGGGAGCGTAGTGCCGCCGGGCATTCTTTAACCTTACATACTCCGTTACGGGTTGAAGAATTGGATGCAAGAAATGGAGCAACTCGAACTTGGGTAACAACAGGAACTCCGGGAGATTGTGTCAAAATTGGTATAAATGCAATTTTGTCTAAAGAAGAACAGCCCGATTTTGTTATTTCAGGTATCAATCACGGTCCGAACTTAGGTGCGGATATTTTATACTCCGGTACTGTAAGTTGTGCAATGGAAGGTGCAATGTTAGGTGTCCCGAGTATTGCTGTTTCTCTGGCAAGTATGAATGCGGATTATGATGATTTTAAATTGTCAGCACAGTTTACTTTATCGCTTTTAAATAAGATAAAAGAATTCAAATTCCCTAAAAAAAGTATTTTGAATGTAAATGTTCCGTTGTTAGATGCTGATGATATTGCTGGTGTCGCTATAACTGAATTGGGACGTAAAATGTTCACTGATGCTTATGAAAAAAGAGTTGATCCGCGTGGTAAGACTTATTACTGGATGGCAGGTGAGCTTATTAATGAGCCGGTAGATGCTCCGACTGATATTGCTGCTGTAAAAAATAATAAAATTTCTATAACTCCTGTAACTTATGAAATGACTAAAACGGAAACGATAGAAGATTTAGATAATATTTTGTGTAAAACAGGTTCTTGTGAGTGGTTTTAATTAAATATTTGTTCTTAACAAAAGGGGTGGTTGGTATTTCTGACCGCCCTTGTTTTATTAATCTTTAATGTGTTAACTTTTGTTAAACAAAATCTCATCTAAAAAGCAATTCTCGATAAAAAAAATACTTTATATAAATGTATATAGGAAAGAGGATAATACTTAAATGAAAGAACAGGAATTAAACACATTAATGTCAGTAGTTTCAGATCCAATTGAAAATGTTTATAAAATTGAATCATATAGAGATTTAGCAGAAATTCAAAGAATTATTAGAATTTTTGATATTTCAGAAGAACAACATAACAAACACACAATGTTATCAATCAAAAATCTGGCAACATTCCGTTTGGTTTTAAGTAATAATTAAGTCTTTTCGTCATGCCCAAGGCTATAAGCGAGCCTTGTTGGTATTTATATTCAAATAGAAGTTCTTATCAAAACTTGGTAAGGACTTTTATTTTGTAACAATTAACTCAATTATAGGGGGTGCAAATAATAATACTCCAATCATAACTGCAACAATAGTTACAACCATTACTGCTCCTGCAGCTATATCTTTTGCCATTCCAACCATTCTGGAATATTTATTGTGGTAAATCGAGTCCAAAGCAAATTCTATTGCGGAATTGAACATTTCCGCAGAAATTACTGCAGCGATTGTGAGAAATAATATACAAAATTTTGTGATTGAAAAGCTTAAGCAGTATGCAGTTATAAGTACAAGTGTTGCTGTTAACAGGTGAATTCTAACATTTCTTTCACTTTTTATTGTTAAACGCATTCCTTTTCTTGCATTTTTAAATGTACTGCTAAAACTTTGTTTTTTATATTTTGTCATACACTATTCCTATACTTTTTAATGCTTCCTTCTGGTGAGAAACAACAAAATTAAATTCTTCCTCAGTCTGGTGGTCAAATCCCAAGAGATGTAAAATACCATGGCTTATAAGGAAATTTAATTCTGTTTCCCTAGCGATATTTTTATTGGCGGCTTCGTCAATAATTTTATCTAATGATATTATAACCTCTCCTAAATTAATTTCCATATCAAGAACAAATCTTTCTTCATCAGGTGAATCTGCAAATACTGCAAATGTTATTATATCTGCGGGATAATCTTTATTTCTGTAATCCCGATTTATTTCATGAGTCATTTTGCTGTCGCAAAAAAGGAAATCAAAAGCTATTGTCTTGTATTCAAACTTTTTTAAACAGCAATTCTCAGCAATTTCCGGCAATTGCATATAATAGTTGAATATTTTGTTAGCATTTTCAAGAACTTCTTTTTCATCTAGTTCCCATTGTTCATAATTATTTTCACTTGATAAATTTAAATTGATCATAAATCTTTGTTTTCTTCGTTATTCCAGCTGTTTTTATTTTTTTGTTCTTCTAATTCTTTGATTTTATTTTCAAGATCTTCATCAAGTGCCTTACTTGGAAGTTCTATTTTATTTTTTGCAAATTCTTCAGCAATATTTTCCTGATATTTAATTCTATTATGCTGCATACCTCTGAGTATTCTACTGAATGTTGCTGCAATAATTTTAATATCTTTTAAAGTTAGAGGACTATCTGCAAGTTGACCATCGTTAAGCCTTTCTACAATAATTTTATCTATAATATTTTCGATTTCATCAGCTGTAGCCCCTTTCATGGCTCTGACTGCTGATTCTACGGCATCTGCAATCATTAGAATTGCAGTTTCTTTTCTGTTAGGTTTTGGACCTGTATAACGGAATTGTTCTTCTTTTACATTTTCAATGCCTTCTTCCTGCACGGCTTGATTGTAGAAATATTTTGCAATACCTTCGCCATGGTGTTGAAGGATAAAGTCATTTATAATTGACGGTAAACCATATTCTTTTGCCAGGTCAACACCATCTTTAGGGTGTGCAGTGATAACCATTTTACTCAATCTTGGATTAAGTGTATTATGTGGGTTTTCAATGCTAAAATATGATTGGTTTTCAACAAAGAATAACGGTCGTTTTAGTTTTCCGATATCGTGATAGAATGCTCCAACTCTTGCTAGTATTGGGTTAGCCCCAATAGCTTCTGCAGCAGCTTCACAAAGGCTTGAAACCATCAAGCTGTGGTGATATGTTCCGGGAGCTTCCATTTGTAATCTTTTCAATAGAGGTTGGTTATGGTCTCCCAGTTCAGCTAAGCCGTATGGAGTAATAATATGGAATGTGCTTTCTAATAATGGCGAAAGTCCAAGAGCTGCAATTGAACTGATAATACCATTTGCAAATATAATAACGCAGTTTTTAAATATTAAAGTGTTGCTAACATCAATAAGGCATTTATCAATGAAGTAAAGACTCATCATAATTAAAACACCTGCAATTCCAAGATGGAAACCAACCCTAATTAAATCAAATCTGCGGGTATATCTTATTTTTGGTACTGTTATCATTCCGATTAAGGAAAGTGTTATAAATATTATTAAAAATTGTGAGTCATATTGCATTCCAACTGTTAAGATAACAAGCATAAGTGTTGATAACAGGAATGCAATTCGTTGATTTAGAAATATTGTTCCAATAGTAATTAGTGCCGGAATTGGCAGAATATATGGCGACGATCCTGTAGGTAAAACAACAGCAATAAGGCAAGTGATTATGCACATCATTGCAGTAAGTGATAAATATCTTGCTTCCAAATATTCTTTTTCAAAGAATTTCAAATATGCCAAAAACATTACAGTTACGAGAAGAACAAGAATATAAATAGATAAAATTCCCTGCCAGTTCAACTCATAAACGTTATATCCGGCTTCTCTCAGAGCGTCTCTTTTTAATCTTGTTACAGGTTCTCCTTCAAATACAATTTTTTCCCCTTTTTGGAATGTAACTTTGTAAGGTTTTACAGAATCCTGTGCATTCATTCTGGCAATATCGGTTGCAGCATCATCCACTACAAGGTTTGGTACGATTACCTGTTCTAAAATTGCTGTAATAACTGATACTTGTCGTTTTGAAACATTGTTAACCAAATTATTTTGAATAAGTATTTTTATATTATCTTTTTCGTAATCTTTTTCAGTAATACCTTTTTGTAAAATATTTACTAATGATATTGAAGCTTTGTCAAATGCTTCCCTTAGACTTGGTTCGTCAACATTTAGCAAGAAGTTGATTATGAAATCACGTTTAGGATTATCTGATAAATCAAATAGAATATTGAGTTCTTCTATTTTCTCTTTTTCGCTAGTATTTTTTTTACGAATTTGAATGATTGCATTCTGAATTGTATCTAAATTTGATTTGATGAAATCGTCTTCTGCCGGAACTAATATAGGTTCAACTTTTTGAGCAACTTCTCTTTTGTGCTGTTCTGTACGTTTTACATCTTCAACGGTTAGAGTTTTTTGAGCAACAATATCTCTTTTGCTGATTCCATTTTCAATAATACTTTGGAAAAAGAAATTTTGAGATGATATAATTGTTGTTATTAAAACAGTAAAAGCCATTAAATAGCAAAACTTTACAACTTTAGACGAAGTAAAGAAGTCTCTCGCCTTATCAAAATATTCACTTTGTATCATATATATTTCTACCTATATTATCTTTATTTTTATAAATTAATTTTATACGGTATTAAAAATTTTTCAAGTCTGTTTGGTAATATATACTATATAAGCATTAGACTAAAAAAGGATCGGTATAACCGATCCTTTTTTTAGAAAATATTAAGTTTAATCTTAAGCTTCAGTTTTGTCTTCTTTTGTTTCTTTTTCTTCGCTGTTTTCAGGTTTAGAATCTTTTTGTTTTGCCATTAAATCTTGGATTTTGCCTTTGATTTCTTCACCTTTTTTTTGTAAATCTGAAACGGCGTCATCTGCTTTAGATTGAATTTGTTTAGCAGTTTCATCGGCACGTCTAGCCATATCTTGAGCAGATTCAGATAGAAGTCTTCTTGTTTCTTCTCCTGATTTTGGAGCTAATAATATTCCTGCAATAGCTCCGATAGCTCCGCCAACTACAAAACCTGCTATAAATTTAGATACTGATGACATAATTTTATTTCTCCTTTGTTTTCTTACATATTGTAAAATACTGTGACCGGAAATTTATTCTCCAAAAGTCTACTTTTTTCTATTGAACAATGAATAAATTGTAGTAAATCCTTTAATAAATCCGCCTAAAACACTTTCTGATAATGATTTAGTTTTGGTAAATGCATTTTCAATACTTGTTTTAACGTTTCCAACACCTTCGTCTGTACTTTGTACTAAAGAATTAATAGAACGCATTGTTTCGCTTAATTCTTTTAGGGTTGGTTTTAATTCAGTATTCATTAATATAGATGTCTCATTAACATTTTTTGCAAGTACAGATAAGTCTTTTAATAATTTTACTAAATATACTGCGATAACAATTACAACAACACCTGTTGAAACTGCTAAAAATGTTAAACCATGATTTAGTACTACTTGAGATAATTCAATGCTCATTTTTTTATCCTTTTCTATTTTTATTAATAATCAAATTCGTTATCATTATTTGTATGAGCTTCAGAATCTTCTAATTCTTTAGCTTTTTGCATTTTTTTAGATTTAACTGAATTGTTTAATTTTCTGAATTGTCTTTCCATTTTATATTTCATTAAATCTACAGATTCTAAAGCTTGTTTTTTTGCTTCAGCTATTTGTGGTGCGTGTTTTTCGTACAAATCGCAAGCGGCATCTGCTAGTTCTTTTCTTGATTCTTCACCTGGTTTTGGGGCATAAAGAACTCCTGCTACGATACCTCCTACAACACCGGCAATTAAGCCCATTGAGAACATAAATGTTTTGTTTTTACTCATAGTTGTAAACCTCATATTTCAAATTTCTTCACAATTGTAACATATTTTTGATATGATTTCAAGCTATATGGTCAAATTCTCTAAGCGATTTTGTTGAGTGTTTTATTGCAAAAGCTTGTCGGACCTGTTATAATATTAATATAATTTTTAATAAGCAATAGGATAATTAAGGAGCCATAATGGGGATTATGAAAAAATATAAAAGAGCATTTACGTTGACCGAAGTGTTAATTGCAATTGCTATTGTAGGCGTTCTCGCTGCAATAATAATACCAATGATTGTAACAAGTTATCAAAGTCGTGTTTTTGAAGGTATTAATGATAGAGAAAAAATAGCCCTGCAAACAGCTGTATCGTCTCTTGTTGTAACCGAAAATAAGGCAAAATTTTCAGATACCATGATGTATGTTCCTGCAGATCCTGATGATTATACAAATTCTTCCGGAAAGTTTATGAAAAAATATTTGCGAATATCTAGAGACTGTGGTTCTGTAAAAAATGGCAGTTCTGATTGTTTTGCGTCGCAGTATTATGAATATTCTGAAAATGATAAGAAAAAATTTACGCCTAATTTGAGCGGTTATTGTTCACAGCTTAAAAATGGTATCAGTATATGTTTAAAACCTCAAGTTGGGGGAAATCCTGCTGAGGTTATTATGGATTTGAACGGTCCTAAAGGGCCTAATATTTTAGGTAGAGACTTAAGAGTTGTTCAGCAGTTGGAGTCAATTACTAACAGAACTGCAAGTAAAGCTACGGATAATGCTATTTTTGCAGAAAATCAACCTCCTGTTACTCCTGATGATTCTATTGGTTATTGTGCATCTCAAAATGATAGATCTGACGATTGTTGTGAATATAGGGACAAGAATAATCAAATTACAGATCCGTCTAAGCCTTGTTGTCAAAATCCGAATTATAAAAATCATACAAAATGTACAACAAAAGTTACTATTGACGTTAATTATTATCCAACAAGTTTTACAAGTGGTGCAAAAGCGTATTTATCGTCTGGAGGAACAAGTAATCAAATAACTCCAAAGGGTACAAAATTGCCAAGTGGTTTACCTGGAATTCGTGTAAAATGTCAAGATGGCACGCTTGGTCCAACTATGAGTCTTTCAACCTTGCAAAGTTCTCTTGAAAAGACTTCCGGTAAGACTTATTTCTCAGGTACTCTTCCAAATGCTACTTGTATATATCCTAAAGAAGATATTATTTGGAATATTAGCGGAGGAACTAATATTACAACTTTAGGCGGAGTTGAATATAAAATTATAAAACACTAAATAACAAAAATAAGGAGTTTTTAACAAGCTCCTTATTTTTTTAATAACTTTTTGATTGCCAGTGCAATATCAATTATTACTAATAATTTTTTTAAATCTTGATTTAAAAAGAATGAAATAAACTTAATATAATTGTTTGGTGTTAATACTTGTGTGCATTCATCTTTTTTCTTGCTTACAAATTGTCTGAAACCGTTTAATTTTAATAAGAAAGTGTTAATTAAAATTCTTGTATGGTTAAATGTTTCAGGTATTTTAGCTTGAAAATCAATGATCTGTTTATTTGTTTCGCAAACTAATTTGTTGAATGCAATAATTTTTGAAATTATCCAGCTTGCGATTATTAATTCTGCTATAAAGATTGTTGTAAAAAATATACCTATCATCTTTTATCTTTTCTTACTTTGTATTATATTATATTTATAATATATCATTGCATATTTTTTGTAATACGTCAAAAGGACTATTTTATGGAGAGAATAAGATTCTATATTGCACTTGTTATTGCACGATTTGTATATATGGCAATTAAATTGCTGAATAAATCTTCCGGTACATCGTTTGTTGGGATGGTTGTATTGAAGATTTGTCCTAATTTCTTAGCCTATTGCCGTAAGTATATTAATAGAGGTTCGGTGTTTACTGTAACCGGTACAAATGGTAAAACTACAACTTCGGGTTTACTTTCAAATATTTTTGAGAAAGATGGGCAAAAAATTATTCACAATGTTAAAGGTGCAAATATGCTGACCGGTGTTGCAAATGTCTTTGCTCTTAATATTTTGCCGTTTTGTCACTTTGATAGTGCGGTTATTGAATCTGACGAGGCTTATTTAACTAAATTGTATGACTATTTTAAGTCGGATTATCTTCTTGTCACAAATTTATTTAGAGATCAGCTTGACAGATATGGAGAACTTGCAACTACTGCCGGATTTATTCAAAATGCAATTGATAAAGACGAAGACTTAATGTTGATTTTAAATGCTGATGACCCGTTGGTAACGAATTTTGGTAAAAATCGTCAAAAAGTTAAGTATTTCGGTTTCGAAAATGTTGAAATATGTTCAGAGGTTCATAATTCTGTTTCAGCTGCACCTTCTGAAAATTTTAGTTGTATTTGCGGTTCACCTTTAAAATATCATAAACGATTTTTTGCTCAGGAAGGTCATTATTATTGTGATTCTTGCCAGTATCACAGACCAGAGCCGGATTATAAAGGCTCTGTTAAATTGTATAATGATTATTCTGAATTAACAGTTATCACCAAGGATAAAGAATATGTTTTTAGAGTAAATCTTGTTGGACTATATAATGCTTATAATGTATTGGGTGCTGTGGCTGCAGCTTTAGAAAAAGGAATATCTTACGATATAATTAAAGAAGCTGTAAGTTCTTATAAATCGATTTTTGGCAGAACTGAAACTCGTATAATTAATGGTCATAATGCTTTGATTCAACTTATCAAAAATCCTACAGGTGCAAGCGAGGTTTTAAAGACTGTAGATTTATCTTCCAATATTGTTATTGCAATTAATGATAACTATGCAGATGGCAGAGATATTTCCTGGTTGTGGGATAGTGATTTTGAACAGTTAAAATATGCAAGAGGACTTGTTATTACTTCAGGGATACGTGCTAAAGATATGGCAGTGCGTCTTAAATATGCAGGGATTCCGCAAGAAAAGATAATTGTTGAAGAAGATATTAAAACAGCTATTGAAATTGCGGCTAAATCTGATAATATAGAAGAAAGAATTACAATTTTGCCTTCATATACGGCTTTGTTAAAAATAAGTAAATTGAAATTTTAGAAAGGGTTATTATGCTTTTAGGTGTAAACATTGATCATGTAGCAACAATTAGAAATGCCAGAGGTGGTGTGGAGCCGGATCCGATACTTGCGGCTGAAATTTGTGAAGCTAATGGGGCAGATTCTATTACTGCTCATTTGAGAGAGGATAGAAGGCATATTAAGGATGTAGATATTCATACATTGAAGAAAGTTATAAAAACCAGATTGAATATGGAAATGGCTGTTACAGAAGAAATGCAAGAGATTGCTTTTGAAGTAAAACCTTATTCTGTGTGTTTGGTTCCGGAAAAAAGACAGGAAATAACAACTGAGGGTGGACTTGATGTTGCAGGTCAATTGAATAAAGTAACCGAGTTTATAAAACCGCTTAATGAGGCAGGGATTGTTGTAAGTTTATTTATTGATCCTACCGAAGATCAAATTCGTGCTTCAGCAAAAACAGGAGCTCAGTTTATTGAATTGCATACAGGCCAGTATTCAATGGCATTTGGTACAGCTCAAGAACAGGAAGAGTTTGATAAAGTTAGAGAAGCTTCAAGGTTAGCTACGGCTCTTGGTTTAAAAGTTAATGCAGGTCATGGCTTGAACTATGAAAATGTATACAGAATGCGTCAAATAGAAGATTTACATGAATTAAATATAGGACATAGTATAATCTCCAGAGCAGTATTTAAAGGTTTACCTCAAGCTGTAAAAGATATGGCAGATTTAGTAAAATAAGGTTAGTATATGGAAAAATCAAAAGAAGAAATTATTGAAGAAATGCAGCAGGTTGCTCAGCAAATGGTTATTGATGATATCGAAGAAAATCCTGAAATTGCTAATGAATATTTTGACTGCGATTGTTGTGGTAAAAATAAATCTTTGGCAGGTTCAATAAGATATGGTGACTACAGGCTTTGCAATGATTGTGTATTGTTAGCTGAAACCGGTTTTGCCTTAGGTAAAATTAAGGATATTCAAGATTTGATGGATGCAATGGAAGATAAAAGACTGGAAGAACTTTGTACGTTTGTAAAAGAAGAAGAAGCCAGAAAAAATAGTTTAGAAAATTAATTTTTCGTAGCAAAATAAAAAGCTCGCTATTAGCGAGCTTTTTATTTTATAAATTTATTTTCTTTCAGAAGAATTCATAAATAAAGGTTTTGGCATCAAAAATCCCGGAGCTCCCAAGCCTTGAAATGGCGGACGGGCAGGGTGATTTTTTTCGAATTGTGCACGTCCTTCAGCTTTCATTTTAGCGAGTTCGTTTAATTGTTTTTTAGTTAATATTTTTTCGAATTCTTTGCTGTTTGCTTTTCTAATTTCTCTGGCTTTTTTTTCAAGATCTTTTATTTCTTGAAGCAGTTCAGCTATTCTTTCTTGCTGCATTCTTTCAGCTATTCTGGAAAGTTTAACAGCTTCAATTTCATTTCGTTTTTCTTGAATTTGTGTAATTATCGGCTTCATCTGTTCTCTGCCCTTTTGATGTATGGCACGAGCTTTTTCTTTTTGTTTATCTGTTAAGTTTAAACGTTGTTCAAATCTTTGTTTCATTTGTTCTTTAGTCGGAATAGACTGAGTCGGTGGGTTGGTTTCAGCCAATGCTGCGTTATATCCGATTATTAGAGTTGCAAATAATAGTAGTGAAAATAGTTTTTTCATTTTTATTCCTTTCGTTTATAGTAAGTCTTTTAATTTTTCGGCTAATTCTTTTTTTGCATTGTAGATTCTTGATTTTACAGTACCTACCGGACATTTTAGTTTATTAGCACATTGTTCGTATGTGTAGCCGTTTATTTCACATAACATTATAACCTCTTTTAGTTTTGGTTTTAAATGTTCTATTTCGTATATAATTCGTTTTTGTCTTTCAATACTGATAGAATTTACTTCCGGTGTTGATTTTTTATCTTTTATGCTCGTAACAACAAAGTCATCAGACGTAGAAGTCTGAAAAACTTTATGATATGCAGATTTTAAATAATCTAAAGACGCATTTCTTGTTATACAGGAAATCCAGCTTTTCATAGAACCTTTTTCTGTGTATTTGTCAGAATTTTTCCAGATTTTAAGATAGACTTCCTGTTCCAAATCTTCATTATCTTCTTTGGTTATCAGTCTTATAATATTTTTAATATTTTGTTTGTTTTCCAGTATTACTTTATTAAAATCCATCTATTCAACCGTTATTAACCCGTAGGTATCTACAGGTAAGCCTAAATCTTCTGCACTTAAAGTTGTACCGTATTTAATTGTGTCAGAAATATCAGTATTATAGTTTATCAATCCTAGAGTTGTACCGCTTGTCATTAGTAAAAAGAGAGCACAAGCAACTTTGATTTTTGCCAGATTTTTTCTTTTTTCTTTATAGTACGGTTTAACTTCTTTTAGTAATTCAGAAACTTTAAGCATTTTTTCATGTTCAAGTTTGCAATCTTCACATTCTTGAATATGTTGTTCAAGTTCTTCATTTGATCTAAATGTAAATAATGCTTCGTATTTTGTGCATTTTTCTTTCATTTTGATAACCTCTGTACTTCTTATAACGATTGTAATAAAAAAATGTTCAAATTTTCAATATTTTGGTTAAAATATGTTGCGATTTCTTGCACAAACGATTTTTTGATAGTAAAATGATGTTAAATAAGGGGAGAATTTATGGAATTTTTCAGAAAACACCAGAAAGCGATTATATTAGTTATCGGATTGTCCTTTTTTATGTGGACATTTGGGCTAATGTTGTTACCAGTACTTGTAAAATAGTGTGAAAATGAAGATAAAAAATATTTTAAAAAATATATTTATATGCTGGATTTTAATTGGGACTTTAGGAATAGCGGGAGTCTCAAATTGTGCTTTTTCAGCTCAACCTACTTTGAGTCAAAAGTTAAAACAAACTAATGACAAGCGTAATTATTTCAATCAAAAGAAACGTCAAGCAGATTTAAAACTCCGTTCTGAACGTAATAAGCTTAGTAATAATCAGCAAAAATTGGAACAAGCACATAAGGAATTGCGAGACACAACTGCAAGATATAATAACATTGTAGCTAATTTAAATTCAATGGAAATTCAGCTTAATAATGCAATTTCTGAATTTAGAAGTATTGATGCTGCAATGAAAGAACGTATTCGTCAAGTCTATAAACATCAAAGAACGGGAATGTTTGAGCTTATTCTTTCTGCCAGAGATGTTAATTCTTTGATGGATATGTTTTACTTTGAAAAAATTATTATCAAAGATGACTATAAAAGAATGCAAGAAGTAAAAGCTAAGGCAGATCAAATTGTTCGTTTAAAGGCTCAGGTAGAAGAACAGCGTAGATTAGCCGAAGCTTCTATTCGTAATATAAATAACCAAAGAGAAACTATTCAAAGTTCTATTGCTGAGAATAAAACAATGATAGAACGTTTACAAAAGGATAAGTCGTATTATGAAAGAACAGAGCGAGAACTCGCAAGACAATCTGCAAGTATTCAAAGTATGATTGCGAATTTGAGCAAAAAAACAGGACAACCTCAGGTTAAAGTTTCTTCTACAGGATTTATTTGGCCTATTAGAGGTCCGATTACATCACCTTTTGGATATCGTATACATCCGATATTTAAAAGTAGAATCTTCCATTCAGGTATTGATATTGGCGGACCTAACGGAGGAGCGATTAAAGCTTCCAATGATGGTCGTGTAATATTTTCCGGTTGGTATGGAGGATATGGAAAAGTTGTAATTCTTGATCACGGTGTTATTAATGGTCAGCCGATTACGACGTTATATGCACATATGTCTTCAATATTAGTAAGTAACGGGCAGAATGTGACTAAAGGGCAGACTATCGGTAGAGAAGGTTCTACCGGATATAGTACAGGTCCTCACTGCCACTTTGAAGTCAGAGTTAACGGTAAGCCTACAAATCCGTTGAGTTATATTTAATCGTATTATAGGGATTAGTTATGAAAAGATATTTATTAGCAGCACTTTTAATATTAACATTTTCAAATATATCGTATGGTGAAGAACTACAAGATTCACCGGTTTCAAATGTATCCGATGTGATTTTCCGTTCTTCTTTGACAGATGTTATTCCTGAAGAGAGCGAGTCTTATAGGGATTATTATTATTCTTTTGATAATGACAGAAATTATAAAGAAATTGACCCGAATAATATGCCGTTTTTCAAACAAATGAGATTGACGGTTTCCAATAAAATTCTTGAAGCTCAAGTTAAGCGTGATTCGCAAGAGTATGTACCTGTGACACAAAGAATTAAAAATATATGGAATAAAAGAAAAGCTGGGGGACAAGTTGAAAACAATGATATTGTTGAACCAACAAATGATTTAACATCTGTTCTTCAGTCAGAAACCTCATCTGAAATTCCAAATGAAGTTTTGGCATTGGAAGGCGGGATTAACGAACAAGTTACGGAAAAACAATTGATTCTGGATTCAGATAATATTAATTTTGATGATGAGACAGGGGATATGATTGCAACCGGACGTCCAATTTTAAATCTTCCGCCTCAAAATATTAAAGTTATTGCTGATAAAATGATTTATAATGAAGAATCTAATGTTTTAAAAGGTATTGGTAATGTTATTGTAATCAAAGACGGAATGGTTACAAAAGGTGATTATCTTGAAGTTGATATGAATGAAGAGACTGTTGTTATGGATAATCTTGATACCTTGTCTACTACAATGAATTTGAGAGCTGCAAAAGGTATTCAAAAAGACGGGTTGCTTATTTTGCACAATGGTAATTTCTATTCAGAAGAATCAAGTATTCATAGAATTCAATCAAGAATGATTGGTCCAAGATTTCAAAATATGCTTATTGATGAAGCTGATAAATCTTTGTTTTTTGGAGATCCTACAGGAAACAAAATTACAATAGATATCGGTTCATTATATGTTGAGGCCAGAAAAAATCATGAAGTAATTAAAGCAAAAGATATAAAAGTTTATCGTAAAGATAAATTCTGGTTTAAATGGCCTAGTTTTACTGCTTATACAAATAAAGACAGAGATTATTTTGAAGCTAATTATCCGGAATTCGGTACAAAACGAAGATTAGGTATGTTTATTGGTCCTGGTTTTGTCTTTGGTGGTCCGGGCGGTTCAGTTATTAAAGCAATTCCTTTCTTAAATTATAATCATAAGTTTGGATTTGGTGGTGCTTTGAAATACTTAAATACATATAACCGTACAGAACTCGGTTATGGCTCAGCTAATGATTTATTCTTTATGAAAGGTATTCAAAGATTAGATGATAATTTATTCTTGCAGTATGCTGCAAATACCTACATGGATGAATGGTTTTTAGGTCACAGAATGCCGAAATATATGGCTGAAGTATATTTTGATAAGAGATATAAAAATAAAGACTTTTTAGCTCCGGGGATGAATTTACAGTTCCGTCATAGAGCAGGTTTTGGTATTATGGAAGATAATGACAGAAACTTCTATGGTGAAAAAATTAATTCTACAGGTATTGCAACTACAAGGTTGAGATATATGGCAGAATTAAGACAATCATTCTATAGCTATGTAAATGAAGAAAAAAGAATTGCATTTGACTTGAGTATGGCGATGCAGGGATCTGCTGCGGTATATGGTACCGGTGATACTCAATTTATTGCAAGATTTGGTCCTCGTGCTCACTTGCAATATAAAAATTGGATGCAGGATATTGGTTATTTTATTGCCGGTTATTCTGATGAGACTCCTGTTCCAAGATATGATAGATACAGATATGGTCACCAGAGTGTGTATTTGACAGAAGCTTTTAGGATTAATAAATACCTGTCTGTTGGTTGGTCCGGTAATATTAACCTTTCTGATGATGCTCCAAACGGTAAAATGTTTCAGGAAAATCGTTTCTTGGTAGCATTTGGTCCTGATGATTTAAAAATTACTCTAGGATATGATTTTGTCAGACAAACAACTTATTTTGGATTTAATGTTGCATTTGATTCAAAAGGTACTACGATTAATTATGGAAAAATGGAGATAAAAAATCCTGAAAGATTGGGTAAAAGAGAAAAAGCTGATGAACGTAAGTTAGCATTTTCAGCTCCAAAACAACAAGAAAGTAGTGAAGTTAAAGTTTCGAGCAGAAGAAATAAATCAGCAGGACAAGTTAAAGATTTAGAATATGCTCAAGTTATTGAAATAGAAGATCCGGATAAGGAAACAGTACAGTAAATATGTTAGATAAATTAAAAAAAGAATTAATTGAATATGGAAAACTTGCAGGTGTGAAAAATTTTACACCGGGTTTTTCAGGTAATTTGTCTGCTCGTATTGGAGATAAATATTTAATAACTGCGACCGGTTCGGCTAACGGTTATTTGGATATTTCAGATTTGTCCGTTATTGATGATAACGGCAATTTGGTTGAGGGTGAAAAAAAACCATCCAGCGAAAAAATGCTGCATGTTAAATTCTATCAAGAAAGACCTGATATTAATTATATTTTTCATGTTCATTCTCCATATTTAACATCATTTGCTGCAGCTGGAAAAGCCATGGAAGAAGATGTTTTGGCTGAAATAGTTTACTGTTTTGGTAAAATCCCTCTTGCGAAGTACGCATTACCGGGTTCTAAAGATTTAGTCGATAATACATCAATCTATTTTAAAGATTATGACGTTATCTTATTAGAAAATCATGGTGTAATTGTTGGCGGGAAGGATATAAAAGAAACATATTTAAAGTTGGAATTATGTGAAGCTTATGCTCAAACATTAATATGTTCAAAACTTCTTGGTGGTGTTAAAATAATACCTGAAGAAGAAGTTAAAAAGATTTATTCATTAAGATAAGTAAAAGAGGAAATAATTGTGACAATAACATTAGAAAACAAACAAGGATTGATAGCGGGAGATGGTATTTTACCGATAAAAATGGCTCAGTATGCAAAAGAAAACGGATTTGAAGTTATTTGTATATCATTAGCAAAAGATAATGTTAGAGAATTGAAAAAATATTGTTCAAAAGTTTTTTGCTGTCATCCTGGTGAAGTTAACCGAATTGAAAGTATATTAAAAGAAGAAGAAATTAAACAATTAACTTTTTTAGGGAAAGTTCATAAAAAAGTTTTGCTTCAATTACATAAATTTGATAAAAAAGCTGTTGATTTAATTAAAGAGGCTGCTCGTTTAAATGATGATCAAGTAATGTTGATGATAGTTAAAGAGTTAGAAAAAATTGGAGTTGAAGTTTTAGATCAAACTATATTTATAAAAAATTTAATGATTCCTGCAGGCGTTTTAGGGGTTCATAAACCTACAGATGCTCAAATGGAAGATGTAAATTACGGTTTCTGGCTAGCCAAGGAAATGGGTAAATTAGACGTTGGTCAGTCTGTGGTTATCAAAGACAAAATGATTATGGCAGTTGAAGCTATTGAAGGTACAGATGTATGTATAAAACGTGGTGCTAAATTAGCAAAAGAAGGGGCTGTAATTGTTAAAGTTGCTAAGCCTAAACAGGATAAAAGATTTGATATTCCTGCAATTGGTATGAGAACTCTTAGAACTATGAGTCATAAGCACGCAGGATTAATTGCAGTTGAAGCAAATGAAACAATTATTGTTGATCAAGAAAAAGTTGTAAAATATGCTGATGAACATAATATTGTAATAATGGCGGTATAGTTTAGATGAAAAAGATATTTATAATAACCGGAGAATATTCAGGTGATATCCATGCTTCAAAAGTTGTTAAAGAACTGCATGCACTTGGTTCTGATGTGGAAATTGAAGGGATTGGAGGACTGAATCTTGAAGCTCAAGGTGTTAAACTTTTTGCTAATCAAGAGAAAATGTCTGCTGTAGGTCTTTCGCCAAAGATTTTAATTGATCATTATAAACTTGGCAAATCTCTGGTTAATTATTTGAAAAATGAATATAAGCCGGATTTAGTTTTGCTGATTGATTATGGAGCTTTTAATCTTTCAATTGCGAGGTTTTTGAAAAAAGCCGGAATAAAAGTTTTTTATTATATTCCGCCGCAAGTTTGGGCAAGTAGGAAATATAGAATTAAACTTATTAAAAAATTTGTGGATAAAGTTTTATGTATTTTTCCGTTTGAAAAACCATTGTATGCTCAATATGGTATAGATACTCATTACTGTGGGCATCCGCTTGTTGCTCAACTTCCGCCACCTGCCGGCAGAAGAGAATTTTTCAGAAAACACGATTTAGATTTTGATAAAAAATTAGTATCAGTTTTTCCGGGTTCCAGAGAATTTGAATTAAAACATTTGATGCCTGTATTTAAGGATACTGTTAGACGTTTAAAAGAACGTCACCCTGATTTACAATTTTGTTTGTCTCATGCACCAAATTTATCAGATGATATTTATAATAAATATCTTGGTGATACTGACATTAAAGTAATTAAAGGAGAAAATCAAGCTTTATTGAGTGTTTCGGATGCATTGATATTAGCTTCGGGTACGGTTGCATTAGAGGCTTGTTTATATAAGACTCCGATGATTATTGCCTATAGAGGACCTCAATTCTTTTATTGGGTTTATTTACTTGTCAGATGTATTAAGAGAGTTTCTTTGCCAAATATTATTGCGGATAAAAGCATTGTTCCTGAGATCCTTCAGAATGATGTTAAACCTCTGAATATTACTTATGAAATAGAAGAACTTTTGTATAATAAAGAAAAAAGAGATTATGCAATAAGTGAATTAGGAAAAGTTAAAGAAATGCTTTCCGATAAAAATTCTGCACTGGAAGTTGCAAAAGTAATTGATACGGAATTGTTTTCGTAATATTACTTCATAAATACCCTTAAATAAGCAATTTTAGAGATTTAGGGGCATTTGAATTTTTGAAGGCCAGTGATTTTATGATTAATTCTATTTCAGAAACTTATAATAAAAATATATTTAATGATATTTCTGTTCATTCGCAAAATCAGAAATACTGGCTTCTTTCTAATGAAAATAAGTATAAACATTCGGAAAAAGATACAGTTAAAAGTGATAATTTTAATCCGTATTGGGTATTGAATCCGGATGAAGCAAGAAAAACTAATAACTTTAAAATCATTGGCTTATCAATTGCCGGAGCGACTTTATTTTCAGCCGCGGCAATATTTTTTCTTTTAAAAGGTGGTCCTAAAGGTCTTGCTAAAAATTTCGAAAAAATGAGAGATGCTTTAGAGAAAAAAGTTCAGAAAGCAAAATTAAACAATATGTCGGATACGCCTGTAAACAGGGCTTACATATTTATGCTCAGACATTTAGATAAAGTTGTTCAAAGAAGTGCTGCCGTTAATAATTTTACATCAATAAAAGATATGTTGTTCCGTAAAATTATGTTTGTAACTCCATATACCGGTAAAATTCACGATGGTATAACAAGAATATTTGAAAAGATTGGTCGTCAGGCTGTTGTTAATTCTTATAAATCAGTTGGTAAAGCTTTTAAGACCAGAAAACGTTCTGTGTCAGAAATTGCAAGTAAAATTTTGTTGAATGAGCCAAATGAAAAATTAACGATTAATGGTGTGACTAAAACAAAAGTTCAATGGTTAAATCATTTAACAGCTATGAATGAGGATATTGATTTAACTTATTTGCAAAATTTCGGTCAAAGTTCGCTAACCTCACGTTATATGCGTATGAAAAAATCAGCTCAAAATGTGAGGGATTATTTCACTAAAATGAAGAACTTTTTATCAGGTGATTTATTAAATAAATTTATGGCTGATTCTGAGTTGGCAAAAGAAAGAGTTGCTCTTCAAAAACGGGTGAAAATGCATAGAAATAAATTATCATATTCTGTAGAAGATTTAGGTGTCGATTTTGAAAATAAACTTATAGAAATGACAAAATCAATAGGGCATAAAGATATTAAGCAAATTAATATGCTTAGAAATGTTCGACGAACAATTGGGGAATTTGTACATAGTGGTGGTAATGATATAAAATTGAAAAATGAGGTTTTAAAATCTATTAGTGATTTTAAATCAGAAGTTTTAAAATCTTTATCTGCAAAAAATATAGATGAAAAAACTGCTCAACATCTTGTAAGTAGTGCAAACGAATTATCTGAATCCTTCTCTTTATTTAAACAGGGTAAAGTTCAAGATATATTAGAATTGTATCAAAAATTATTATCAAAAGAAGATTTTGAATTAGTTAAGAAAGCATATTCTGAAAATATTAAAACTCTGGATAAAGCTATAAATGTTGAAACAGAAGACTTTTTAAATAAAATTAGAGATTTATATATGGGTTCTGCACCAACTGATATTTTAACTATTTTGGGTTCTTTAGCAACTTTGGGTTATCACCTGGGTAAGTCTGACAGTAACGAACAACGAGTGTCAATATCATTGAAATATGGTATTCCTGCACTGAGTGGTGTTGCTACATCATTGTATTTTAATGCGAAGTTATTTGCAGGTTCAAAAGCATTATTATGTGGTGCGGCTTCAGTGTTTGTTGTTAACAGAATTGGAACTTGGGCTGATAATATGTTTAAAAAATATAACACAAAGAAGCAGGCTCAAGTTTAATAATAATTATAAAATCCCCTAAAAATAGTATAGTTTAATTTTTGTTATTTGTTAAAATTTCAATGAAGGGGAGAATTATGACCACATTAACTATAAGAGAAAAACTTGAAAAACGAGAATATGATTGTTTAAGCGAATTTGCTGCAAAAGCTGCGGATAGTGCAGGAAGAAAAGTCCAAGAAGAGAAATCTGATTTGAGAACTGATTTTCAACGAGATAGAGATAGAATTTTACATTCAAAGGCGTTTAGACGTTTAAAACATAAAACACAGGTGTTTCTGTCACCATTCGATGACCATTTTAGAACAAGATTGACACATACTCTTGAGGTTTCTCAAATTGGCAGAACTATTGCAAGAGCACTTGATTTGAATGAAGATTTGGTGGAAGCTATATCTCTGGGACACGATTTAGGACATACTCCATTTGGGCATTGCGGTGAAGGTGTGTTAAATGAACTTGTAGAAGGCGGCTTTCATCATAATTTACAAAGTGTTCGTGTTGTTGAAGTGTTGGAAGATTTAAATCTTTGTCAAGAAACTATTGATGGTATAAGAACTCATACCTGGGGATTTGAACCAACTACTGCAGAAGGAAAGGTTGTTCAGATTGCTGATAAAATTGCTTATATAAATCATGATATAGAGGATTCTATTCGTGCAGGTGTAATATCTGAAAGCGATTTACCTAAAGATTGTATTGATTATTTTTCTTCTGATCAGAGTAAACGATTGAATAAAATGATACATGAAGTCGTAAATAATTCTATTGGTAAGTCAAATATTGCAATGAGTGAAGAGGCTTGGGGTTATACGACTAAACTTCGGGATTGGATGTTCCATAATGTATATATTGATTCTCCTGCAAAATTAGAAGAGAAAAAAGCTCGTAGAGTTATAGAAGAACTATTTTATCTATACGTTGATATGTTAAAACCAATGTGTCCGCAAGAAAAAATTGTTCGAATTGTTACGGATTATATTTCAGGAATGACTGATAGATATGCGGTTGAACGATTTAAAGAAAATTTTATTCCGAAAGGTATAAAATGTGGGGCCAGAGAAGATTATTTATTTAAACTTGCAAAAATTATAGATTGATAATCTCAAAAATAAGAGTATAATCAAATTTATGGATATACAGCTTTTATCAGAATATCTGGAATATATTGAGGTAGAAAAAGGTCTTTCTCCAAATACTGTTGATGCATATCGGCGAGATTTAACGGATTTTATTAATTTTTGTACTTTAAAGTCTGTGAATGATATTATTGAAATCAATCGAAACCATTTAAATTCATATATTTTGGCTTTGCGGGAGGAAGATTTAAATCCTCGTAGTGTGGTTCGCAAAATTGCATCTCTTCGCGGATTTTTTAAGTGGTTGTGTGCGAATGAATATATTTCAGTAAATCCTACGTTAACTCTGGAACAGCCAAAACTGCCTAAGAAATTGCCAAAAGTTATTTCAGTGGATGAAATTACTGAAATTCTTAATTTTGATTTGAATAAAGAAGAGGCTTTAATTGTAGAATTGTTATATGGATGCGGGCTTCGGGTTTCAGAACTTGTAAATTTGAAGTTGAATAATATTGATTTAAAATCTAAATATATTCAATGTTATGGAAAGGGTTCAAAAGAAAGAGTTGTACCTTTTGGCAAAAAGGCTAAAAGTGCGTTAGAAAAATATTTAAAATATAGAGATTTGATTATTTTACAAAATAACCTTTCTGATACTAAGATTTTACTGCTAAGGGCGGATGGTAATCCTGTAACAAGGCAAGATGTTTATAATTTTATAAGAAATCAGGGAGAAAAAATTCATAAACATATTTCTCCGCATACATTACGGCATAGTTTTGCAACTCATTTGCTGGAAAATGGGGCAGATTTAAGGGTTGTGCAGGAACTGTTGGGTCACAGTGATGTCGCAACTACTCAGTTATATACACATATTACAAAGAAACGATTAAAAGAGGTTTATTTTGCAATAAATAAATAGTCGTGATAATATGAAGTTATGCTTAATATATTTATATCCGGTTTAGAAAGACAATCAGGAAAGACACTTGTAGCTGCAGGATTAGCAGGAACAATGCAGAGTCTTAATTATTCAACTAGAGTATTTAAACCTATTCAGACTTGTGCAAAGGATCTAAACGGATTTTCGCAATCTCAAGATTTAGCTTTTGTTAAACGTATTGATTCTAATATTGAAACTACTTCAAGTTATATGTTTAAAAGTTCATATTCCCCGTTAGTGGGTGCTTATGATGCCGGAATTAAAAATATTGATTTAAATAAAATTTATAATGATTACTATGCAAATTTACAACTTTTTGAATGTAATATAATTGAAGGGTCTAACAGTATATCAAATCCTATTGGTGAAAAATTCTCAGAAATTGATATTGTGAAAACTTTGAATATTCCATTGGTCCTTGTTGTAAATCCGAAAAAGTCAAATATTGATAATGTCATTCTCGGGGTTAGATACATACAGAATTCCGGTGTCGCTTTTCAGGGAATTATTGTTAATGATTACGATGAAGATTCAGAGAATCTTGAAGAAAAATATTATCCTGAAATGATAAAAGAATTCACAGGTGAAAAAATTATCGGAACAATTCCTCATTATGATAACGTTGAAGGAATGACTCCGGATACTCTTATTGGTAATATTCTAACTTACGTAAAAATTGAAGATCTTTTTGGGGTTAGAATTGCGAAATTGATTTAATTTTTATAAAAAAAAGACCTCTTTTTAGAGGTCAAGGTTGGTTATTTTGGTTATGTTATAGTATTATGTCAGTTTTTTAAACTGTATATAGGTTATTATGTATAATTAGGGGAATGTATTTTTAAATTGTTTACATTTTTTTTAATTCTCCTCAAGATTTTGTTTTGCTTATTTTGAAAGAATTGTTTACAATTTTTAACAATTTTATATGCGTTTTGATACTATCATGTATGTATGTTTGATAATATAAGAAAATTTATTTTAGCAAAGGTTTTCAAAAAACATTATTGGCGAACAGGTAAATGCAAAGGCTGCGGGCAATGCTGTACTCATATTTATGTCAAACATTTTAAACATGTTCTAAAAGATGAAGACGAATTTAAAAAACTTCAATATTTGCATAAGTTTTATTCTGATTTAGAAATAATTGGCAAAGATGATTTAGGCTTGATTTTTGAATGTAAAAATTTGGATAGAGAAACAAAGAGGTGTAAAGTACACTTTTGGCGTCCGGGAATTTGTCGCAGATATCCTCAGGAAGAACTTTTTGCGATGGGCGGTACATTATCTGATGATTGCGGTTATAAAATGGAACCAATAATTCCATTTAAAGATGTGCTGAAAAGTGTAGAGAAAAAACATCGTAAAAAGATTATACGTTTTTAAAAAATTATACTTTTATCCAATGTAATTGTATTGAATATACTTCATACTTAGACATATAGCTAAGTATAGGAGATTGTATAACAATGAAAAAGATTTTAATACTTTCATTCTTGGTTTATTTATCTGCTCTAATTCCTGTCAAAGGAGCTTGTCCTATAGAAGCTTTACGAAACGGGCAGACAAGTTGTACTGTCGTATTACAGGGACAAGACCAAACAATTAAAGATAAGCTCATCCCAAATAATCTTAATCAAATGGTAAATCCCTCACGGAATATGTCAAATGAATTTAAAGCTCAACCTCATGTGATTCCTGAAACTATTAATACAAATACACAATATAATAATCCGGAAAAAGATGAAGGTAATACTCCATATAATTCTGCATGTCAATTTGGGATTTGTTTACCGGGCGAAAGCAGTGGTAGTCAAAATGGACGTTAAATAAGCTTTTTACCTAATTTTTCTACAGTTGCTAAATCTTGTTCAGGAGCTTTCCCTACAGTAGTTAAGTAATTACCTATTAAAATTCCTTCGACACAGGTTTTTAGGGCGAGTTCCTGATTTTTTTCAGAAAGTCTCATTCTTCCGCCGCAAAAACGTAAAACAGCTTGTGGATTTGCAATTTTAAATACTGCAAGAGTTCTCAATACGTTTTCTTCGTCAATTTTATCGTGGTAGTTTTCAAAAGGTGTTTCCGGAATTGGCATTAAGATGTTTATAGGAATTGAGTCAGGTTCAATTTCAGCAAGCTCCATTGCCATTTCAATACGTTGTTCAATACTTTCACCCATTCCCAGAATTACTCCGCAGCAAAGTTCCATTCCGTATTTTTTTACTAATTTGCAAGTGTTTAATCTGTCATCCCATCTGTGAGTTGTACAAACTTCAGGATAATATGAACGGCAGGTATTAATATTGTGGTGGAACCGTTTTAGACCTGTTTCGGCTAACTGTTTTGCTTGCTCTTCGTTTAATATTCCGATTGAAGCACAAGAGTTTAAGCCTTCTATAGCATTAATTTCTTTTATCATGTCAAGTTCAATTTGAAAATCTCTGCCTTCATCCGGAGTTTTTCCGCTTGTAACAATTGCGAAGCGAGAAACTTTATTTGCTTTTGCTTCTTTTGCAACTTTTTTTACCTCTTCAATGTCAACAAGAGGATAAGATTCAATATTTGTGCAGTAGTGAGAACTTTGAGCACAATATTTGCAATTTTGTGAACATTTACCGTTTCTTGCATTTATCAAAGAGCAAAATTCAATATTATTTGACATATATTTTGAAGATTCTTTTAATAATTCATCAAGTGGTAAATTATATAATTTTAATAATTCTTTTTTAGTGTAAATTTTTTTTTCTACTGTACTATTCATATCCCAGCCTCCTATTGGTAATACTACGTCGGAAAAGTAGTATTGTCAAATTTGTGATAGAATCAATACAGAGAGGTGGGTAAACATGACAGGAATTTTAAATATTCAGGTAAAACCAACTATTGGTAATAAAGAGCTTAATTTAAAGAAAATAGAACATTATATAAAAAAGTATTCAGATAAAAATTTAGATTTAGTAGTATTTCCGGAATTTTTTTCTACCGGTATTTCTCATGAGCAGTTTCTTAATTATCCTGAAGATGAAAATGGCGGTGATACAATTGCTTTTATTAAGGAGTTTGCAAAGAAATATAATACAAATATTATTGCTGGTACAGTTATTGAAAAATCAGCAGATAAATTATACAACACTTCTTTTATAATAGACAGAAATGGCAATATTATTGACAAGTATAGAAAGATACACCTGTTTAATTATATGGGCGGAACTGAAGGTGAAAGAATTACTCCTGGAGACAGAGAAGTTGTTGTAGATTTTGATTTTGGAAAAGTGGGGTTAGGTATTTGTTTTGATATAAGATATCCGCTTCATTATAACAAACTTATTAAAAAAGGTGCGGATATTATTGTTCTTCCGACAGCCTGGGCAATTCCGAATGAAATTTATGATGATCCTAAAACGTTGCAGTATGCTCAAGAAATGTGGATTGCTATGAATAGGACCAGAGCTTATGACAATATGGTTTATGTTATTTCCAGCAATCAAACAAAACGTGCAAATGATATGTTCAGTTCAATAGGTCATTCAGTAATAATTTCGCCTGCTGCTGAAATTATTGCTAATGCTAAAAATGATGAGTGTGCAATTTATGCTGATATTGATTTAGATTTAGTTAAATATTATCGTCAAATTTATCCGATTGCACAGATTGACTAGGATTTATTATATTCCTAAAAACATTCTTGTATTTGCATCATTGTTGATTTTCTTTATTAGAATTTTTAATATGTGCAAGGTTAATAATGACAATACGGTTACCATTGTAAATCTTAAGGATACCGTTACAATTGTTGTTATATAATTTGTATTTACAGGTATTACGTTAGGGGTGTGGAATATTTGATTGTATATAAATAACCAGTACCAGTGTATGAAGAATAATCCAAAGCTGTATTTTGCTATAAAATCCAGTGTTTTGTTAGTTTTTTCGTGAGAAAGTATATAGTTGTCATAATGTTTCAAGTAACCAAGTAAAAGCATTGTTAAAAATGTTTTTGAAATCGTATAGTTACAATAAATTTGTTTGTATGACAGATAAATATCTAAGAAACTTGAAGCAAGCATTAGTATCCACAATAAAACTCTCTTGTTATAAAATTTATCAATAATATTTTTATTTTGAGAACAATACATTCCAAATACGTATAGAGCAAAGAAATGTACAAATCCTAAAAGTATGTAGTTTACATAAGTAAGGTATTTTGCTCCGAAACTTAAACCCATTACTGTTTCATATTCAATATCTCCTCTTGGAAATAATATGGTTATTAAAAACATAAAAGGCAGCAGTTTATAAAGAATATTTTTCTTTTCCAGTTTTAGTAATGCCCAAGAACATAAAAAGAACAGTACAATCATTGGAATGAACCAGGTTGGTACATTGTGAACTCTGCCGATGGACAATAGTACAGGAATTTGAATCAGTGGATTAGTTCCTGCAAATGTGTTTTTGTATGCAATTGGACAGTATAAACAAAAGAGTAGTCCGGGGATTGCGGTAATAAGATAAGGTAAAATTACATTTGTCCATTTTTTTGAAAGATAATTTTTATATTCAAATTTAGAAGATAAATGTTGAAATAAAAATCCTGAAATGAAAATAAATAGAGTTGTTCCTCCGCAAATTATTTCACAATTGGCAATGTAGGCAATGCTTGAAGATGCTCCAAATTGCATTGTATGTCCCATTATTATCAGTAAAATTGCAAGTCCGCGAAATACATTTATATAATTTAGAAATTGTTTTTTAGGTTTTTCTGTAACTACTTCTGTTCCCATTTGTCCTCCTTTTACAACTTAAGCCATAAGACCTGATAAGGTGCAATTCTTAAGTGCATAGTTCTGTTTTGTAATGATATATTTACTTTGACATCATCACCATTAATTAGATTTTTTAAACTTGTTATATGTCCGTTATTTTTTAAAATAATGTTTGGCGGTAATGTTATTTCTGCTATCAATTTATCTTTAGATAAATTATTTATTACAAGAATTTGTTGTTCTTTATTTTTACGAATATAACAGAAATTATTTTCCGATTTTGTTTTTAAAATTTCAAAATCGCCATTCACCATTACGGGTAAAGTTTTTCTTATTGCGATTAAGTTTTTTATCTTTTTATATACTTTTGAATTGAATTCATAATAACCTTTTGTTGAGCCATAGAAGAGTTTTTTAGGAACTTCTCCCCTGTTGATATCTCTTGAATCAAATCCGGAAGATAGGTTTTTTGTTTTTTTTAGTCGATGATATTGCTGTTTTTTTGCATTTTCAAAGTTGTTTGCGACGCCAACTTCGTCTCCGTAGTATATTATTGGAATTCCCGGAACGGAAAACAGCATAGCAAAAGCTTGTTCTATTCGATTAGGGTTCTTGTCCAGAAAGTTTGATAATCTGCCACTTACTCCAAAACCATTTCTAAAATTTGCACCTTTAGAAACTAAATCTTCAAAAATTATATTTCTGACTTCCGGACTAACCATTTCAAGTGTCAGTTCGTCATGCACTCGTAAGAAATTTCCCCAAACTGCACTTTTTGGAATAGGTGGTGTTTTTTTGTAAGCTTCTATAAAATATTTTTTATCACCGGTAACCATACTTGCCCATAGTGCGTTCATGTAAGGAAAATGATATGCGATTTGGGCTTCAGAGGTTCTTTTAAATTTAATATTTTCATTATCAATTCTTGTTTCAACTTCTCTATCTTTACCAAAATACGGAAGAATATCTTTTGGGGTTTGGCAGGCTTCAACCTGAATAACGGAAGAAGGTGCTGTGAGTTGAATGTAGTCACTTAACAAATTAATAATTGCATGAGTCTTGGGTTGATTTTCCGCATTTGTTCCGGATTCTTTAGACAAATATGGTATTGCATCCATTCTAAATATATCAATTCCAAGATTTGCCCAGTTAGAAATTGTATCAAGCATATAGTATAAAACTTCCGGATTTTCCCAATTTATGTCTAATTGGAATGGATAAAATGTATGATAAAGATAATAATTCTTCCCGTTTACTGTTATTTCTCTGTAATTGTTTTCGGTATTTTCCGGAAATATTAATCGTCGTTTTGAAATTTTACCGTCATCTTCTTTGTATTCAATTACAGTACCGAGTTTTTCGTCTACATATTTATTATATTCCGGCATTTTTTCTTTATAGATAAAATAGTCTAAATATTTTATATCTCCGGCTTCAAGTTTTTTAAACCATTCGTGTTCGTCTGAAAGATGGTTTAATACTAAGTCTGCTTTGATTTTAAATCCTCTTTTTTTTGCATCAGTTACAAATGTTGTAAATTCTAACATTCCACCCAGCTCGTTTCTTACTTTTCTCGGGTTTTTAACATCAAATCCTGCGTCTTTCATCGGGCTGTCTGCAAAAGGAAGCATATATAATGTTGTTACTCCTAAGTTTTGCAGATAATCAAACATTGCTCTTGTATCTTTAAATGTATTTGCGGAATTTTGTTTTACAACACCAAACTGATCTACATAAAACATATAAATGATTTCATCTTTGTACCATTCGGATTTTCTTGTTTTATCTTGAAGTTTTAATTCGTCAGAGCGTGCGTTTATTGCATTATTTGCATGTGTTATGACATTATTAAATATTTCTTCTGAATTTTGTTTGCCATAAATCAAATTTATGGCTTCTTTCATTTCTTTTTTTAATTTATTAGTTACTTCTATTTGTTCTGTAATATTTTGATTAGAGTTAGTCTCTGGTGTTGCAAGACCTGTTTCAGCTGCTATTGCGTTAGAAGAAAGCAGGTATGCTGAGATTAAAAATAGTATAAATGATGTTATTATAGATTTTTTCATAATTAAATGTATCCTAAAAAGTTTCTTTAAATCATTTTTTTGTCAGTTCATTTGCTTCAAATAATCTGATATTTCCATATTCTCCGTCGAAGCCGGCATGTTTTATCACTTGCCCTTTTCTCAATCTTGAGATGCCTTCTCCTAAAAGTGTATTATCTTTAGATATTTCATCAGTTGGAATCTCTTGTAATATTGCGAGTTCAGAGCCGAATTTATTTATTAATCTTTCATATTCATTTACAACCTTTTTACTGGAAGAACCTACCCCCATTATTTCTGATAAAACTTCCTGAAGCGGTATAAGACTAAAAACTTGTCCTGCCGTTTTGGGCGGAGTTATAATTGTTTTTCTGTCCGATAGTTCATTTACTCTATACGAAACGCCTATTGTCATTGGTTTGCCGCAAACAGGGCATATCCCGTTAACTTTTTTCGTTTCTTCCGGAGTCATACATACATTACATTTTCTGTGACCATCTTCATGGTATTTCCCTTCTTCAGGAAAAAATTCTACAGTTCCGATGTAGCCTTCACCTGTTTTTAAAGCGTTCATAATACTATAATAATTAGGATTATGGTCAAAAACTGTTGCTTCTCTTGCCAGTTTTGAAGGGGAGTGTGCATCTGAATTTGATACAAGACGAAATCTATCTAATTTTGATACATGCCAGTTCATTTCGGGATCGGATGATAAACCTGTTTCAACTGCAAAAATATAATCTGATAAATCTTCGTAGCATTCTTCAATTGAATCAAATCCTGATTTTGAACCCAGTACAGAAAACCAAGGTGTCCAAATATGAGCGGGTATAATATATGAGTCTTCGCCGGATTCAAGTACTGTTTCAAGAAGATTTCTGGAATCTAATCCCAGAATTGGTCTTCCATCAGATTTTATATTTCCGATTGTCTCAAGTTTATTTCTGAATTTTTCTGCTGATTTTAGGTTTGGTACAAAAACTACGTGGTGGACTTTTCTTGTTTTATTTCCCTTTTTATATATTGTAGAAATTTCAACAGACAATATAAATTTTACGGGAGCTTCTCCTTTGAATATTTCTTTTTCAATATCCGGACGGAGTCTAAAAGTTCCATCTTCATAAGGGATAAGTTTTTCTTTTATTTCGTTAAACCAGGCAGGATGAGTAAAATCTCCTGTTGAAATCAGGCTGAGACCTTTTTTCTTTGCCCATAGTGCAAGTTCTTCAAGATTACAATTTTTGCTTGTAGCTCTTGAGTATTTTGAATGTATATGTAAATCAGTATAATATAACATACTATCCCTTTGTAAAGCTGAATTAGCTTAGTTTATAAACACTTATTATTTAATATAGTAATCTTAGCACAAATATATATTTAATGACATTAATTTATCTGTGAATAGAAAATATTAAACTATAGGTATATTGTCTCTATTTTGTGATATTGACTGTAAGATAAAGTTTGGCTAATATCTGTAATATGGTTATTAGAAATTTTTTGGATATTGATATTGAACAGGCATCTAAATTGGCAAAATTGACCTGGGGTGATTTTTATACCGAGGAAAGTGATGAACTTCAGAGGTTTATTTATGATTTTATGGTTCAATATTATGATTTAAACCGTGAATATTCGTTTAGTATTGTCGAGGATGACTTGAAAGGTTTTTTGCTGGGGGTAACTAAAAAGGATAGTTATAAATCATTAAATTTTAAGGAAAAAGTAAAAGCTTTGAAAAGTGAACAAGAACGCAAAATAGCATTTGATTTATTTAATTATTTAGAAATGTGCGGTAATGAGGTTAAAAATATTATAAATGATGATGATATAATTCTTGGATTATTTGTAAGTATTAAAAAAGGGTGTGGTAAGCAAATGCTTTCAAAACTTGTTGAAACTTGTAAAGAAAAAAATATGAAAAATATTTATCTTTGGACAGATACAATTTGTGATTACGAATATTATAGAAAAAATAATTTTCTTTTATGTAAGGAAATTTGCTCGTTTGTAAATGGAAAGTTGATTAAAACTTTAATATATCGAAAATTAATATAAAAAAGACGAGATTAACTCGTCTTTTAATAAATTTACCCTGGAAGCGATTCGAACGCTTGACCTACCGCTTAGAAGGCGGTTGCTCTATCCAGCTGAGCTACCAGGGCTTATGTCTCTTTGTTTTATATGATTTATACTAACATATAAATTTTCATTTGCAAGTGTTTTTTATCAGTATAATTATATTTTTTGTTTTTATATGCGTATATAAAAGAAAAAGAGCCTATTAAAGCTCTTAATAATTGGAAGTATGAAAAAGATTTTTGTTATTTGCTTTTATTATTAAAATAAATAAGTTTTATTTTTACAACTATACTAATGGCTAGTATTTTTTTCTACCTCGGTTATATTAAATTATATGAAGTAGGAACTTAACACATGTTTATTCCTACAATAACGCTCTTTTGAGGGATATTAAATTTTTAATTTATTTTTACATCGATTTATGTTTAATATATAATTTTATCATATAAATATTACAATTTAGAGGGAAAAGATTATGCTAAGCGGAAATGAAATCAGAAAATTATATTTAGATTACTTTAAAGATAAACATCAACATACTGTGGTTGAAAGTTCCAGTCTCGTACCGGATAATCCTACTGTTTTACTTACAACAGCTGGTATGTTACAGTTTTTACCTATATTTTTGGGGATTGTAAAATCTCCTTATGATCCTGCACGTGCAACTTCTTGTCAAAAATGTGCTAGAGCAGGCGGTAAGGATTCAGATATTGAAAATGTAGGACGTACTCCGCGTCACCATACATTCTTTGAAATGTTAGGAAATTTTTCTTTTGGCGATTATTATAAAAAAGAAATTATTCCTTGGGCTTGGGAATTTGTAACCGAAGTGTTGAAACTTGATAAAGACAGACTTTGGATTACTATTTTTGAAACTGATGATGAAGCTTATGATATTTGGAGAAGCGTAGGAGTTCCGGCTGAACGTATAAAACGTAAAGGTAAAAAAGATAATTTTTGGGGACCTCCGGGAGCTTCAGGTTCTTGCGGTCCATGTTCTGAAATCCACTATGACTTAGGTGAACAATATAAATGTGATGACCCTAATTGTGGTATTGATACTTGTGAATGCGACAGATGGGTTGAAATTTGGAATCTTGTATTCACTGAACTTTATCAAGATGAAGAAGGTAATCAATCACCTTTAGAGTCTAAAAACGTTGATACAGGTATGGGATTAGAACGTATTACGATGGTTTGTCAAGGGGTAGCTTCAACTTTTGAAACTGACTTGTTAAAACCTATTATGGACAAAGTTTCTGAAATGTGTGGTGTTCCTTATAAAAAATCTGAAAAAACGGATATCTCTTTGAGAATTATTACTGACCACGCAAGATGTGTTTCATTCTTGATTTCAGATGGTGTAATTCCGGGAAATGAAGGCAGAAGTTATGTTCTTCGTATGATTTTGAGACGTGCTTTGCGTCATGGCAAAATTTTAGGTATGGAATTGCCATTCTTATACAAATTAGTAGACGTTATTATTGAACATTACGGAGAAGCATATCCTGATTTAGTTAAAAACAAACAAAAAATTATTGATACAATTAAAAAAGAAGAAGAAAGATTCAATAAAACTCTTGATAGAGGTTACAAAATGTTGGATGAATTTATTGAGTCTAAAAAAGATATAGATGGTGAAAGTGCATTTAAACTTTATGATACTTTCGGATTCCCTTTTGAATTAACAAAAGAAATTGCAGAAGAAAACGAACTCAAAGTTGATGAAGATGGCTTTAAGAAAGCTATGCAGGAACAAAAAGATCGTGCAAAAGCTGCAACTGCTAAGATTAGTGTAACAGGTGATATTAAATACGCAAAAATAGAACAAGAAGTTGGTTCTACCGAATTTATCGGATATTTAGAAAATGAATGCTCTGATGCTAAAATTTTGGCACAAGTTGAAGGTGAAGGCTACGTGGATATTATTTTAGATAAAACTCCTTTCTATGCTGAATGCGGTGGTCAAGTCGGAGATAGCGGTATTATCGAAAGTGAAAATCTAAAAGCTGAAGTTTTAACTACATTTAAAGTTAATGACTTGTATGTTCACAGATGCGAAATACTAAATGGTGAAGTTATAATTGGAGATGTTGTTAAGGCTGTTATTGACCTTCCTCGTCGTGAAGAAATTAGAGTTCACCACACTTCTGCTCACTTGCTTCAAGCTGCCTTAATTAAAGTTGTTGGTGATGAAGTTAAACAGGCAGGATCTCAGGTTGAAGAAAATCGTATGAGATTTGACTTTACATTCTCAAGAGCAATGACTCCTGACGAGATTAAAAAGACAGAAAATCTTATGAATAAGTGGATTGGTGAAGACTACTCTGTTAATACTAAAATTATGGGTATTAAAGAGGCTGAAATGACCGGTGCAACTGCACTATTTGGTGAAAAATACGGTGACGAAGTTCGTGTTGTTTCTATCGAAAAAGATGGTGAGTGTATTTCAAAAGAATTCTGTGCAGGTACTCATGCTAGAGAATTAAAAGACTTACGACTGGTTAAAATTATCTCAGAAAGTGCGATTGCTGCAGGAACAAGACGTATTGAAGTTGTTGTATCAAATGCGGCAATTGAGTATCTAAATGCAAAATCTGCTGAGATAGATAAACTTTCTGCAAAATTTAAATCTCATTTTGAAGAGGTAGTAGAAAGAGTAGAAAAGTTGACAGATGAAAATCGTGAGCTTCAAAAACAAATTGAAAAACTTGAAGAAGAGAATGCAAGAACTAAATTTGCATCTTCAGTTGATAGAGCTCAGGATATTGAAGGCGGTAAATTGTTTATTTCTAAAGTTGCAGTAAAACCGCTAGGGATGAAAATCGGTCTGGAATTCTTGTCACAAAAACTTGGAGAAAGTATTATTATTCTAGCTGGAGAAACTTCAGTTGCTGTTAAGGTATCTGACAGTTTTGTCAAAAAAGGTGTTAATGCCGGCAAAATTGTTGGTGAAATCGCAAGAGCTACAGGTGCAAATGGCGGTGGCCGTCCAAACTTTGCTCAAGGCGGAGTTAAAGATGCTTCAAAACTTGATGAAATTCTTGCAAAAGTTGAAGCTGAATTAAAATTATAGTTATATAATTATAAACCTTAGCAAGAAAAATTTTGTTGGGGTTTATAATTATTATATAAGTGTAAGGAGGTAATAATGAGTAAAATAGATATATTTTATCCTTTTGATAAAGGTTTTTTCGGGAAAACTTTGATGACTCCGATAAAAGAAGGACTGAAAGTTACTCGAGAAGGTTCTAAGCTTCAGTTGGATAGTATTGATGATTTGAATCATCATTTTGCTTTGCAATTGATGAAATCAAATTTAGAAAGAGTTCCTGAAACTGAAAAATTTATTCGTACTGCTAATGTTGAAATGCCATCATCTTTAGCAGATTTTGATACATTTATATATTAATATATTAAATTTACAATTTTACAAAAATATCTTCATGCTTTATTATTAAGTTGAAGATATTTTTTTGTTGGAAGGAGTAAAAATGACAATATTAAAAATTGAAAAATTACCGCATAATCAGGTTTTGCCTGAATATAAAACGGAAGGTGCTGCCGGTATGGATTTATGCGCAGCAATTAGTGAACCAATTACTCTAAAACCGCTTGAAAGAACACTTATTCCAACCGGTTTGAAAATAGAATTGGAACATGGCTATGAAGCTCAAATCAGACCACGTTCCGGTATGTCAATTAAGCATGGTATTACATTGATTAATTGTGTTGGTACAATTGATGAAGATTATAGAGGTGAAGTTTGTGTTCCTGTGGTAAACATTTCTAATGAAGCTTATACTATAGAACCGCAGGAAAGAATTGCTCAAATGATTGTTGCAAGAGTAGAACAAGCTAAAATTGAAGTGGTGACAGAACTTACTGAGACTGTGCGTGGTGCAGGCGGATTTGGTTCTACGGGCAAATAAATCCTTTTATTATATGATTACAATTTAATTTTATTGGTATAGCATTTTGTTATTACAACTGGTGGTTGTTTGTTATGAAAGGAGATTTAGAGGATGTCAGAAGAATTAAAAAATTTGGAAGGTAAAAACTGGGTTGCAACAATGATGCTTTGTTGGGCTTTAGGTGGTTTTGGTGCACATAGATTTTATACAGGTAAAACTACCTCAGCTTGGGTAATGGCAGCTATGACTATTACTTGCTGTTTAGCTCCAATTTCAGCAATTTGGGCTCTTGTTGATGGTATTATGATTGCATTAGGTAACTGGAAAGCTCAAGATGGCAGTGAATTGTATGAAAGAATTCCTTGGTTAGGTTATTTATATATCGCTATGATAGTTTTAGTTCTTTTATATCTTGTATTCCAACTTGTATTTACAGGAGCTATCTTAGGTGGTGCAATGGCAGGACTTGGTTCATCTATGCCTCCTGTTGCTCCATAGGTCTAATATTATATTATAAAAGGAAAAGCTGTACTGAATTTTTCGGTACAGCTTTTATAAAAACTTATGGTTAATAAAAATATTTATATAATCTTAAAACGTCTTTTAATTCTTGGTTTACCGGTTTTGTTTATCATTTTTGTGAATGTTGCTGCCGGAGCACATTTAAAAAATTTTTGTCTTATAAAACTGTTGACCGGACATGAGTGCTGGGGATGTGGTTTAACTCGTGCATTTGCGGCATTAACTCATTTTCAATTTATACAGGCATATAACTATAATCATCTTGTCATTATAATTGCACCTCTTCTTTTTATAATTTGGGTAATATTTGTACGAGATGTATTTTATTCAAAATAATTATCTGCGTAGTAATATTTTTAATTTATCAAGCCAATTATATCCTCTGGATTTTGTCACTCTTAACAAATCTAATCGGTCATCTTGAATGATATATTCTCTGGCTTTTCTTGTTTTAGGATATAGTTTTTTCTTTTCATCATTTAGAATATCTATTAAATATCTCATTTGGGGATTTAATTTATGAAATCGATTTTGAGATTTAAGTAAATATTGTTGCTCCGCAATTCCTCCAAGTGTTGGGTTATATATGCATTCTTCAAGGTGTCTTGCATAATTTGCTCTTCCTAATGAAGAGGCATTAGAAGCCATTATTGCGTGGTGCATTAATTTATCAAGTCTTATATTATTCATAATGTTCTTGTTTTGTCTTTTATACATTATAATATAAAATGCCTGAATATATTTTTTGCTATAAATACAAATAAAAAAGGAACCAGTTAAGGTTCCATTATTTTATAGTAGTAGGGGAAAAGGAGGAAAAATTATTTTAGAATTTATTATCGTTTTTCTTACATAATAATTATCGGCACCTTTTCCGTATAACTTTAATTATTTAAATTGTTTATTAAGAAATCTTTACAATATTTAGTGATGCAGTAATATTTTTAGCTTTTCAAACCAATTATAATGTTTACATGGTTTTATATTTTCAAGTTCTAATCTTCCGCTTTTTATAATGTAATCTCTAAGTTTTGCTGTTCTTGGGTATAAAGTTTGTATTTTATCTTGAAATTCTTTTAATAACGGTTTAATTTCAGGTTGTCTGTTCATTATTTGTTGATTTATCCAAGCAGCTTCAGGATTATTAGTTCTTTTAATTATGTATTGTTGTTCTGCAATTTTTCCTCTCGTTGGGTTTTTGATGCAATCTTGTAAATGTGCTTTGTAGTGATCAATATCGTATACTGATGCTATCATTCTTGAATCCATAAAGGAATGGGTTTGTATTGCATTTGCTATAATCTGGTTAAGTCCGGAATTATTATTTATGGATGTAGTCATTATTATGTGCCTCCTTTGTAGTAAAAAATAAGAACATAAAATTTTTGAACCCCTATTTTAATATTGTTACAAATAATAAGATTATATAATTTCCAATAAAAAAGGAACCTGTTAAGGTTCCGTTATTATAGTAGGGGAAAAGGAGGAAAAATTAGTTTTGTTTAATTACATATAAGTTATCGGTATAGTTGCAAAAATCTTTAATTTTTTAACCAAATATGTAAAGAAATGTTACAAGTATATACTTTTTAGATAAAAAATACGCAATTTTTAAATCGAAAAATACTTTATATATATGTAAGGGAACTCTAAGGGGACAATGATTATGACAAACGGATATGAAATGATTACAGTAAACGAATTTGTAAACGAATTAGATAATGTTAAATATACTTCAGTTGCAGAATATAAAATTGAAAAAGAAGTTGAAAAATATTTATTGAACCAAAAAAGATATGAAACTAATGCAAAAATTGTTGAAGCATTATTAGCATAATCTATGGTTAAACAAATTTTAAAGGGCATTGATTTTAATCAATGCCCTTTTTGATTTTTATTTATTATAATTTTCGCCCCATTTTTTCATTTCTAATAAAATAGGAATTATACTTTCTCCAGTTTTAGTTAGCGAATATTCAACTTTGGGCGGAACAACCGGATAAACTTTTCGTGTTACTAGTCCGTCAGTTTCCAGTTCCCGAAGTTGAGCAATTAGCATTTTTGCTGTAACTGGTGTCAGCATTTTTTGAAGTCCGCTGTATCTTAATTTCTTATTTTCATATAAATGCCATAATATAACAGGTTTATATTTACCACCTATTATATTTAATGTTATTCCGACAGGACAATTAAATTTTTTGAGTTTATTTTTCATATATATTTCTATTCTTTCTTTTTCTATAGTATATAACAAAAAAGTAAATACTTGTAAAAAAGAAAATTTTATTTGAGAATAATCAAATAAGAATAGGAGGAAATATGACTAACAAAAAAATATGTATAGTAAACGGAAGTCCAAGAAATAATTGGAATACTGCGAAGATGTGCCAAAGTTTTGCACAGGGCGTTACTGATATTGGGCTTGAAGTTGAAATTATAAATTTGTACGATATTGATTTTAAGGGATGCCGCAGTTGTTTTGCCTGTAAATTGCGTAATGGCAAAAATTATGGAAAATGTGCCTATCCTGATGGTTTAAAAGATATTTTGCATAATGTTTCTATGGCAGATGGGCTTGTTTTCGCATCTCCTGTTTATTTTGGAGAAGTTACAGGTTCAATGAAATCCTTTTGTGAAAGGTTGTTTTTCCCTTTTATTACTTATGATGAAAATTTTACGCCAATTCCTCCAAAGAAGTTGAAAACGGCAGTAATATATACGATGAATGTTGATAAATCAATATTTGAAACATCTTATATCGGTGAAAATAATTGTGGACCTATTGGATTTTTTGAAAATTGGATAACTCATATTTATGGTAAGCCTTATCGTATATGTGCATTTAACACCTATCAGTTTTCTGATTATAGTAAATATGTTGCTGATATTTTTGATGAAAATGAAAAAAGCAAGCACCATAATGAAGTTTTTCCTGAAGATTTGAAAAAAGCATACCAAGCCGGAGAAAAAATGGCAAAAGAATTATTGTAAAAGTATTACAAAAAGCGAGCGTGATATATTATATCAGGCTCGCTTTTTGTTTGAGTAAATTTATTCTTCTTTTTCAAATTTTAATTTATCATCATCAAGGTCTATTTTTATTTTGTCACCTTTTCTGAAATTTTGAGCAAGAATCATTTTAGATAAAGGATTTTCTACCATTTGTCTAATTACTCTTTTTAACGGTCTTGCACCGTATATTGGGTTGAAACCTTGAGTTGCTAGGAATTCTTTAGCTTCGTCCGTGATAGAAAACTCTAATTCCTGATCTTTTAACAATCTTCTCAAATAGTCCATTTGAATATCAACAATTTTGCTTAACTGTTGCAAGTTAAGAGCTTTAAAGAATATAGTTTCGTCGATTCTGTTTAAAAATTCAGGTTTAAATTTCTGTCTTAAAACTGCCATTACCTGTTCTTTTGTATCGTTAAATTGTTCAGGGGACAGCATAGAATTTAAAGTGTTTTCCAAAATTATTTCAGAACCGATGTTACTCGTCATAATAATTAATGTATTTTTGAAATCAATGGTTCTACCTTTTGAATCTGTTAAACGTCCATCATCAAAGATTTGAAGCATTATGTTAAATACGTCAGGATGTGCCTTTTCAATTTCATCAAAAAGTACAACAGAATAAGGTTTTCTTCGAACGGCTTCAGTAAGCTGGCCACCTTCTTCATATCCTACATATCCCGGAGGAGCTCCTACAAGTCTTGCTACGTTATGTTTTTCCATATATTCGGACATATCAATACGAATAAGTGCATCTTCATCATTAAACATAAATTCTGCAAGAGCTTTAGCAAGTTCGGTTTTACCTACACCGGTAGGACCTAGGAATAAGAATGTTCCGATTGGTCTTCTCGGATCTTTTAATCCTGAACGAGCACGACGGATAGCGTCAGATACTGTATCTACTGCTTCATCTTGTCCCACAAGACGTTTGTGTAATAAATCTTCCATTGTAAGAAGTTTTTGCATTTCAGATTCTACAAGTTTTGTTACAGGAATTCCTGTCCATTTTGAAACAACTTCAGCAATATCTGAGCCGTCAATTTCTTCTTTTAAAAGTTTATTATCTGTTTTTTCTCGGTTTTCACAAGCTTTTAATTGTTTTTCCAGTTCCAGAAGTTTACCGTATTTAAGCTCTGCCGCTGTTTGAAGATCGGTATTTCTTTCGGCTTCTTCTATTTTATTTTTTACATTATTTATTTCATCTTTAATATCAGCCTCTGATGTTATAGAAGCTTTTTCTTGTTCCCATTGAGCTTTCAGTGTGTTGATTTTTTCTTCTAAGTCATTAACAAGTTTTGTTATATCATCAACTTTTGTCCGAGCTTCTTCCGAGTCTTCTTTTTTTAATGCTTCACGCTCAATTTCAAGCTGTATTTTTTGACGCATCATAGAATCAATTTCTTCCGGCATAGAATCGATTTCAATACGTAATGAACTTGCTGCTTCGTCGATTAAGTCAATAGCTTTATCCGGTAAAAATCTATCAGTGATATATCTGTCAGAAAGTTTTGCTGCTTCAATAATTGCACTGTCTAAGATTCTTATTCCATGGTGAACTTCGTATTTACCTTTTAAACCTCGTAATATACTTATTGTATCTTCGACAGATGGTTCGGAGACAAGTACAGGTTGGAAACGTCTTTCAAGTGCAGGATCTTTTTCAATATATTTTCGATATTCGTTAATTGTTGTAGCACCGATAGTTCTTAAAACCCCTCTTGCAAGCATTGGTTTTAATAGGTTTCCTGCATCCATAGAGCCTTCTGTTGAACCTGCACCAACTACAGTATGAAGTTCATCGATAAACATTACAATTTCACCGTTTGAATCTTCTACTTCTTTTAATACTGCTTTTAGACGTTCTTCAAATTCTCCACGGAATTTTGCACCTGCAACCAAAGCTCCTAAATCCAGTGAAATAAGCTTAACGTCTTTTAAACTTTCAGGAACGTCTCCTCTAACAATACGTTGAGCAAGACCTTCTACAATTGCGGTTTTACCTACTCCGGGTTCGCCGATTAAAACAGGATTGTTTTTTGTTCTTCTGTTTAATACTTGAATTATCCTTCTGACTTCTTCATCTCTGCCAATAACAGGATCTAACTTTCCTTTTTTTGCTAAATCTGTTAAGTCAGTTGAGTATTTTTCCAAAGCTTTCATATTTTCTTCTGCGTTTTTAGTGTCCACTTTTTTGTTACCTCTGATTTTTTTCATTACATTTAGTATTGCGGCAGTATTTACATTAAAACTTTCTAACAATGATTTTATATTACTGTTATCAAGTTTTGTCATACCAAGTAATATAGCTTCAATACCTACATATTCGTCTTTCAATGTTTTTGCTTCGTCTAGTGAAAGTTCAAGTAATCTTCGGGTATCATTTGATAAATACAAACCTTGTGCATTAACAGGACCTGAAATTTTTGGAAAACTTTCAATCCTTGATACGACTTTGTTGATAAAATTTTGATTAAGGATTTTTAATTCGGTTAAATAGTCTTTTATAATACCGTCATCTTTAATCATTGCAAGCATTATATGCTCAGGTTCCATTTGTGAATTTTGGTAGGAACTCATGAGGGCACTTGCACTTGATAAAATTTCCTGTGAATAATTTGTAAATTTGTCAAAGTCTAACATAATTACATCAACTCCATTCAAAATAACTTTCTATATTTTTATTTTAACGTTATTTTTAACAAAGTCATTGTAAATTAACTTTTATTTAATTATTTTATCAAAGATTTTGGTCTCAATTGAAGGTGTAGAAAACATTTTAGAGGTATTTAATTCTCCTGTTGAATATTTTTTCATAAAATAATATTCTCCATAGAAGAATATAGATGTGAATATTACTAATAAAAGTGTTGCAATTAGACTTATAGTTTTATCAGTATTTGTCTTGTTCTTTGATAAAAGCTGATATATTGTGATTGGTAAGATGGCAAAAATTAGTAATACTGCCAGAATTCTATCTGCAATTTTTATAAAATATGTGTACGTAATACTTGCAGCTTGAGTCATTACTATATCTAATTTATTTGATATCATAAATAAGAAAATGACAGCAGTAATTATAAAAAGTGCAATAACAGTAATTATAATCCCTGTTAAATACATTTTTGATTCGGAATTAATTTTATTTGAGACCATTGAAGAAAAACTCCTTAATGTTTAGGCTGTTTAAATTTCGTGTCTGCCTTCTATCGCTTTTGCAATTGTGATTTCGTCTGCATACTCTAAATCCGCACCAACAGGAAGTCCAAATGCAATGCGGGATACTTTAATACCAAACGGTTTAATAAGTTTTGTCAAATAAAGGCTTGTTGCTTCCCCTTCAACTGATGGACTTAAGGCTAAAATTACTTCTTTTACTTCGTCATTTGTCAGCCTGTTAAGTAATTCTTTTATTCTTATATCATCTGCACCAATACCGTCCATTGGAGATATCAAACCTTGCAAAACATGGTATAACCCTTTAAATTCATTAGTCTTTTCAATAGCTATTAAATCTTTAGTTTCCGCAATAACACAAATAGTGGAGCGGTCTCGTTGTGTGGATGAACAAATTTCGCATGGGCTTGTAGCAGACAAATTGAAGCAAATTTCACATGTATGAGTGTTTTGTTTTGCTTCAATTACTGCTTTTGCAAAATTTTCCACATCAGCCATAGGCATTCTTAACAAATGAAAAGCCATTCTTTGAGCGGACTTAGGTCCGACTGACGGAAATTTTTGAAATTGTTCTATTAATGATGCTATTGATTTTGGATATATCATTTTATTTGAATAATCCCGGAATTTTTAGTCCACCTGTAATAGAAGTCATTTTTGCTTCCATATTTGTGGCAGCTTTATCACTAGCTTGTTGCATAGCTTGAGTAATAATATCTTCAAGCATTTCTACAGTTTCAGAATCTACAGCTGAAGGATTTTCCGGATTGATAGCTTCAGGTTTAATTGAAATTGATTTGAATCTTCCCTGACCGTTCATAATAACTTTAACTGCACCATTAGCTGCTTCTCCTGAAATTTCAAGATTTGCAAGTTCTTCTTGAGCAACACCTAATTTTTGTTGTGCAGCTTGAACTTGTTGCATAATTTTCATTAAATTCATTCCCATAATTTCCTCCTTATGTCTGTAATACATTAACTTTTCTTCTGGTATATTTTATTATACAATAAAAATATGGAGAAGAAAACATATTTACAAGAATCTGTAAAAAACGGAAGATTAATTCGCTGGAACATGATGCCGTTGAAGGTTTATATTGCTCCAATGAAATTCTATTCAAAAAAAGGTCAGGATCTAAAATACAGAGGTCTTGTTAAAAGAGCTCTTGATGAATGGCATAAAGTTTCTAACGGTAAAGTTTCATTTATTGTAGTTGATAATCTTCTTTCTTCTAATGTAAATATTGATTGGAAAAGGGTTGAGCGTACGGCACTTGGATGCTGTTATTTTCATTTTGATAAAGCTAATAGGTTATATAGTGCTGAAGTTTCAATCGGATTGACAGAAGGTCTTGTACATGCTGATTATATGGATGAAGATGAGGTTTACCATACTATTTTGCATGAAATAGGTCATGCCGTAGGTTTAGGGCACAGCCCGTTTAAAAAAGATATTATGTATACTCCGCATCAGAGAGGCGTTTTACATGTGGGAGAAGGTGACAGACTTTCAATAAATTGGCTATATACTTTTCCTCAAGGAAAGAGTGTTTCGGAGATTGCTTCAAAATATGGGGTTAGCGGAAGTGATTTAGATGAAGTTGTTGCAAGAATAATTACAAAACAGGCAAAAACTGAGTTTGAAAAAGTTAAAGATGAGGTGAAAGTCGAACCTGAACGTAATTTGTTAGAAGAATCCGAGGCAATTGCAAATCTGCGTAAATATCACATGTCCTTGCAAAATGTTCAAATATCAAATGAATTGCAAGAAAAAATACGCAAGCATTATAGGGATTCAAATAAATAATGGGGAGTTGTTATGAATAGAAAAAGATATATTAGTATAATTATTTTAGGCATGTTAATTATTACAGCTTTTGGGTGGAAACATATAGTAAATGCTTATGATACGTTTGCTAATATTACCTTTAAAAAATCGATTCCGACGTATAATTGTGGAGGTCTTTTTTTTACACCTGAAGATTGTGATAAATTAAAAACACAGCAAGATAGTTATAATAACTGCTTGGCTGATATTTATGAGCTTAAACAACATATTAGCTCTGGTCGTTGTACTCCTAGGATAAGGATAACTGCAAAATTTACAACTCAGAAATTGGGTACTGATACTTGTTATATAGAATTTGATAAGTTTGAAAAACCAAAATATGTTGTATCCGGTAGACCTGACTGTGTTCGAAAGATAAAACAAGTATATAAAAATGAATTGTTTGGTTATACTGAGGATGTAACAACTTCAGTATCCCCAGGACCAAAACTTCAACTTAGAGAATCTCAAACAGATAGTTATTTCTGTGGAATATATGGTATTATGCCAAAACAAAATTGTGATAGTTTAAGTAGAGATTCAAGGGTTTATGAAATGTGTATGAATGATAATGATAGGTATATTCAAACAAGATGTAAACCTGTCATAAGAATAACGACTCCGAATTATAACTTTAATAAATGTCATGCTAAATATTCTTCAAAATCTAACTATGATAGTATGTTTAGTAGTGGAAGGTTTTATACTATATTAGATTTTTCTAACTCTCCTGAATGTACGGATTTTATAGAATCGGTGAAGCAAAAACTTCATCTTTATGATTAGACATTGTAAACAAAATTTACTCATTTTTGCCATTGAAATATTTTCGTGTATAATTATGGTGTAAGAAAATTATATTTTTATTAGGGATACAGTAAAGGAATTCATAATATGACAGTTCAAGATTGGTTTGAGAAGCGGAAAGAAGCCCAAATTCAACGACGTGCACTTGAAGCCAGAGTCGAAATAGAGGCTAATCCGGATTTATGGACAAAATGTGTTCATTGTGATGCTCAACTGTTAAAAAAAGATATTGAAGAAAATAATATGGTTTGCCCTGTTTGTGATTATCATTTTAGGGTAAATGCAAGAACAAGAATTAAACAGTTGTTTGATGAAGGATCATTTGAAGAACTGTTTACTGAGATTAAACCTACAGATCCATTAGAATTTGTTGATACAGAAAGTTATAAAGACAGATTGGCGGCAGCTCAGGCTAAAACAAATATGGATGATGCTGTAGTTACAGGTATTGCAACAATTGAAGGTCATAAGGTTGCAACTGCTATTATGGATTTTGATTTTATGGGTGGCTCTATGGGTAGTGTAGTTGGTGAAAAAGTTACACGTATCATGGAAAAAGCTATTGAATTAAAACTTCCTGTTTTGGTTATAACTTCTTCAGGAGGTGCCAGAATGCAGGAAAGTGCATTGAGTTTAATGCAGATGGCTAAAACTTCTTGTGCTTGTGCCAGATTAGATGAGGCAGGTTTATTATATATTAATTTAATTACAGATCCGACATTTGGCGGTGTAACTGCCAGTTTCGGAACTTTAGGAGACATTATTATTGCAGAACAGGGTGCCAGAGTTGGTTTTGCAGGCAGACGTGTTATTGAACAGACAATAAGACAAAAGCTTCCTGCTGATTTCCAAACCGCAGAATACTTGATGAAATATGGTCAGGTTGATGTTGTTTCTTCTCGTAAAGATTTACGTGATACTCTAGCTAATATCCTGTCTATGCATGAATAGGAGTATATTATAATGGCAGCAGCTTTAGATTTTGAAAAACCTATATTGGAAATTCAAGGTAAAATAGAGGAACTAAAAAAAATGAGTTTGGAGTCCGGTATGGATTTAAATAAAGATATTGAAACATTGGAGCAAGAAGCAGAAGATTTTAAAAAAGAATTGTTTGCAAACCTTGATCCTACCCAGAAAATGCAGATTGCAAGACATCCGGAACGTCCGAAGTTCTTAGATTATGTAAATTTAATGTGTACAGACTTTGTTGAACTTCACGGGGATAGAGTTGGTACTGATGATAGAGCAATTGTTGGCGGTCTTGCTAAACTAGATGGTCGTCCAATTATGATTATTGGTACAATGAAGGGTAAATCTACAAAAGAAAATTTAGAATATAATTTTGGTATGCCTCAGCCTGAAGGGTACAGAAAGGCTTTAAGATTATTTAAGCATGCCAATAAGTTCAATATCCCAATTGTAACAATTATTGATACACCGGGGGCTTATCCGGGGATTAGTGCAGAAGAACATGCTCAAGGTGCTGCTATTGCTATGAATCTTAGAGAAATGCAAAAGCTGGGAGTTCCTGTTATAGCTATTATTTCTGGAGAAGGTTGTTCCGGCGGAGCATTAGGTTTAGCTGTTGCTAATAAAGTTTATTTATTGGAACATGCTTATTACACAGTAATTTCACCAGAAGGTTGTGCTTCAATTCTTTGGAGAGATGCTTCTAAAAATCTGGAAGCTGCTACTGCTTTAAAAATTACAGCTCCTCACCTTTTGGAACACGGTATTATTGATGGTGCAATTAAAGAACCTACTCGTGGTGCTCATACCGATTATGAATTTATTGCTGCTGAAATGAAGAAAACTATTTTGGAAGCTCTTGATGAATTGTCCGTCATGTCCGCAGAAGAGTTAAGAAATCATAGATATGATAAGTTCCGAAAAATGGGTGAATTTTTAAGTTAAAATACTGTAAGATTGAGTATCAATCTTTATAATTAAGGATTATTATGGATAAGAATTATTTTGAATTGAGAATGAATATCAATCCTGAAATTGAGGATTTAATTTCTGATATATTCTTTTTTCATTTTGACTGTGAAGGTATCGTGTTAGCTGAAGAAACATATAAAGATTTAGAAATGGTTTCAACTACTGAAGGTACTGTTAAAATTTTTCTTCGTTCAGAAGAAAAAGATGCTTACGAGTCATTAAAATATGATATTGAAAATGTTTTAGATCTATCCAGAGAGAAGTTTTTGGCTAGAGGTTTGACAGATGAAGATCTTGGCTCTTGGTCATTTGAACTTGAAGAAAAAAAGACTGAAGACTGGGCTAAAAAATGGAAAGAAAAATGGAAGGTTACTCATGTAACTGATAATATTGCGGTTGTACCAGAATGGATTGAATATACTCCGAAAGAAAATGAAGTTACTATTAAAATGGAACCGGGTTGTGCTTTTGGTACCGGAACTCACCAGACAACTCAGTTATGTATGAAAGCTTTAGAAAAATACATGAATAAAGGTGATAAAGTAGCAGATATAGGTATGGGCAGCGGTATTTTGTCTATTCTAGCAAGAAAACTCGGAGCAAGCTATGTATATGGCTGTGATAACGACGAAACAGTTATTGAAGTTGCACGAGATAATATGAAACGAAATTTAGATACTTATTTTGAAGATTCAGATTCGGAATCTATTGTTTCGTTATATTCAAATAGAAAATTAAAGCAAGTTCAGAGTTCCGAATATAATTTCTGTTTTGAGTTGGCAACAGTTGAAAATGTTCATGATACGTTTGATTTTGTTTGTGCCAATATCTTACACTTTGTTTTAGCTGAAATTATGGGTGATTTAAAACGCATAACTCGTGATGGCGGTTATATTTCGCTTAGCGGGATTTTGGATGAGAAAAAACAAATGGTGTTGAATGCAATTAATAGAGAAGGTCTTAAAATTGTAGAAGAAATTCATCAAGATCAATGGACTTCATTTGTTGTTCAAAAGTAATTATTTAAAAATTTAAGTCGGCATATTTGCCGACTTTCTAATAAGAAGGAGAAATTTATGTCAAAAACTGCAATAATTATACCTGCAAGATACGGATCTTCCAGATTAGAAGGAAAACCGTTATTAGAAGTGATGGGCAAGCCTGTAATTCAATGGGTTTATGAAAAAGCTCAACAGTCAAAACTTGCTGATTTGATTATTGTAGCTACCGATGATAAAAGAATATATGATTGCGTAAAATCTTTTGGCGGAGAAGTTGAAATGACTTCTGTTGAGCATAAATGCGGTTCAGATAGGATTATGGAAGTAGTTTCCCGCCATCCTGAAATATCCTATATTTGTAATTTGCAGGGAGATGAACCTTTAATAAAACCTGAAAGTATAGATGCTGTTATCAAAAATGTAAAAGATGATGATATGGCGGATATTTCGACATTAATAAGAGTTTTGACTGATGAAGAAGAAATTAACAATCCAAATCTTGTTAAATGTGTAATTGATAATAACGGGTTTGCACTTTATTTTTCAAGATCAAAAATTCCATTCGAACGTAATTCAAATATTGCAACTTTTTATGGTCATTTGGGTATTTACGGTTATAAACGTTCGGCTTTGGAAGCAATGACAACTTTACCTCAAACTCCTTTAGAAAGAACTGAAAGTTTGGAACAGCTTAGGGCTTTGGAGAATGGAATGAGAATAAAAACTTCAGTAGTAGATTTTGTTCCTGTTGGTATTGATACAAGAGAAGATTTGGAAAAGTTTAAACAAATTGTCGCTGCCAGACTTTAATTATTAGTAAAAAAATATGTAGGATCGACATTATAAAGAAATGAAAGTTTTAAAAGCATTTTAAGGCTTGGTTTTTCTTTAAGGTTTTCCATTCTGCTGACGAATTCCCGTGAGCAGTTAATTTGTTCCGCAAAGTTTTCTTGTGATAATTTATGCTGTTTTCTTAATTTTTTAATATTATCAGCAATAATTTTGTGATACATTACTTCATATTTTTGCATAGTTTTATTGTCGCGTATTATAATACAAGTGCTATGAAGTAATACATCACATTGGGAGATGACATGAAAAAAGGTTTTACGCTTGCAGAAGTTTTAATAACTCTCGGGATAATTGGTGTAGTTGCAGCTGTTACAATCCCAGCATTAGTAACTACATATCAAAAACGTGCAACAGAATCTCAGCTTAAAAAAGCTTATTCTACATTAGTTAATGCTCTACGTATGTCTGAAAATGATCCTGATTTTAATTATACACCTCCTGAAACGTATGGTGTAGCTTTGGATACTCATGATGCTTACGGAATTTTTGAGTCTTACTTTGCACCTTATTTACAAGGCATTACGCTATTAAATACTAAAAACAACAATTGGAAAGGTAAAACTCCCGCAGGGAATTCAGCTATTAATGTTGCAAATTTTGGGTGGGGATGCCATTGTATAAATGACGGTACATGTTTTAGAATGGTTAACCATGGAACTAATTATTTTTACCTATTAGTTGATTTGAATGGACCATCCGGTCCAAATATAGTTGGTAGAGATATTTTTTATTTTGCATTACATTTTACGGATAATGGAATAGTACTTGATGGTAATGTTTATATGGTCTCTCGAACAACTACAAATGCCCAGTTGATACAAGGTTGCGGAAAAGCGGTTTCAGGATGGGAGGGAGGTAAGTCCTGTACTGAATTGATAATCAGAAATGGTTGGAAAATTCCAAAAGATTATCCGTGGAACTGATTTAAATTTTTCCTTAAATACATGCTTGCAATTTTTTGTAACTTAGTGTAACATATTGTTATAAAAATATAAAAAAATAAACATAACGTAATATTTTTTTGTTTTTGAGTAATGAATTAGTGTAAGACTTTAAAGTAAGTAAGGAAAAGACTATGTCAGAAAATGTTGAAATGTCTAATGAAACAGAAGATCGTCAAAGAATCCTTTTGGCAGATGATGAATCTAGTATCAGACGTATTTTAGAAACACGTTTGAAAATGGCTGGTTACGATGTTTATACAGCTCAAGATGGTGAAGAAGCTGTTTCAGCTTTTAATAAATATAATCCGGATTTGGTAGTGTTAGATGTTATGATGCCAAAAATGGACGGTTATGGTGTAACTAGAGAAATTAGAAGAAATTCTGACGTACCTATTATTATCCTAACTGCACTTGGTGATGTATCAGAAAGAATTACAGGTCTAGAATTAGGTGCTGATGACTATGTTATCAAACCTTTCAGTCCGAAAGAATTGGAAGCTCGTGTTAAAGCTGTTTTGAGAAGAACTAATAACAGAGAAATGGTTACTCCATCAGGTAAAGTTACTAAAAATGTTATTACTACAGGAAATATTAAAATTGATACTGCAAGAAGACAAGTTTATAGAAAGAATGAAAGAATCAGATTAACCGGTATGGAATTTAGTTTACTTGAATTATTAGTAAATAATTCTGGTCAAGCTTTCTCAAGAAATGAAATCTTGCAACATGTTTGGGCTTATCCGCCAGATCATAGAATAGATACACGTGTAGTTGATGTTCACATTTCAAGATTACGTTCAAAATTAGAAACTGATCCTGCAAATCCTGAACTTATATTAACAGCCCGTGGTATTGGTTATATGTTCCAAAGAATTAACTAGTTATTAGAAAGCTCCAATACGGAGCTTTTTCTATAAGAAGTATGGAGTTTTGATTTATAATAATGTATCTGAATCTAAAAGATTATTTAGAGTGGAGTAACTGATGTATAAAAATATGAATATTGGTCAAATAATTTTTTGGTCTGTCGTACTTTTTTTGTTGGGTATACTTCTTGAGTATAAACAAGTATCGATTGAATGTACGTCAAAATATAATTATTGTAATATAATAACAACTAATATTTTTAAAATATCTATTTATGAAAAGTTCTTTATTCCAAACGACATTGAAGAGATAAGAACTGATTCGTATACACATGGTCGACATAATCATACTTCATATAAATTAAATTTTGTTTCTAAAAATGAGGATGTCAGGGATGTTAAACACTTGGGATCTTATGAAGAAACTGACCAACTCGGGAAACAGTTAATGAATTGTTTTAAATCCGAAAAATACCCTTGTGTAGTCGATGCAAGAGGTTACTAAATAAAGATTTTGTTAGATATATAATTTGAACAGGAAGGTTTTGTTATGATAACTCTTGAAGATATTAGAGATTCTATTGTTAAGCATCCTATAATAACTATTTTTGTTTTAATTCTGTTCCTAATGCCGGTTGTAGAAAGTGTATCTTATTGGAATAAACATCCAAAAAAGATTACTTGTTCAACTTTGGGTAGTTGTCAAATGGAAGTTTATTCATATCAGCACGTGATATGCTGGGATTATATCTTGCTTCCCGGTAGGCATCACGGCAGCTCCAGAGGGTGTCGTATCCCAATTTCTAGAGTTGAAAAAATGAAATTGATGCCGTTTTTTGATATCAAAGATGTTATATCAAGAAAAGAAAATCAGGTTTATAGTGTTTATATGACTGGTGATAATAATATTGAATCTTATGTTACACAATATAAAAATGAATCTGATGCCGCACATTTAGCTTCTCAATTAAAGGCACGAATTAAAGAATGGCAAACTACACCTGCGGAAAATAACGAAATTCCGCAAAGCTTTTCTTACGAATTTGTTCAATAATAATTTAAAGTAGGAGTGTTATGAGTAAAAAGACAGAATTTATCATTTTTATTATAATGTTACTTTGTGCAGGATTTTTCATCAATAAAGAAGAGTCATTATTGTGTGCAACTCAATATAGTTATTGTAAAGTATTGCGTACTAATTTTTATAATTTTTCAAGTACTACAAATTTGTTATTACCTAAAGATATTATAGGAACTACTGTTGATAGCTATCAGGTTCGACGTGGAAGTCGCGGTTATAGGAGAATGGTAACTGAATATGAATTAAATTTCTTAACTCGAAGTGGTGCTACCTATACAGTTTTTAAAGCTTATTCCGGCTTCGAAGCTGCGGAAAGAACCGGACAAAAAATTATGGAATGTTTACAATCTGAAAATTATCCTTGTAAATTTGGAAAATATTAAATTTAAGACTTGATTTTAAACCTTTTTTTGGTATGATGGTCATACATTGATGGCGCCTGTCGTCAAGCGGTTAAGACCTCGGATTGTGGTTCCGATATGCATGGGTTCGAATCCCATCAGGCGCCCCATTTATTAAGAGAGTCTTTTATAGACTCTTTTTTTATTGATAAGGATTTCACTATGCAATTTATTGATAAGGCAAAAATAAAAATTTCTTCAGGTAAAGGCGGAAACGGTGTTGTTGCCTGGCGTCGTGAAAAATTTGTAGATAAAGGCGGACCTGCCGGCGGAGACGGCGGAAAAGGCGGAAGTGTTTACCTTATTGCAGATGAAGGTCTGTCTACTCTTTTAGATTTTACTTATCGATCAATTTTTAAAGCTGATAACGGTGAAAACGGTTTTAAAAAGAGTATGCATGGAAAAAGTGCAAAGGATTTGTATATAAAAGTTCCAACAGGAACAATTGTAAAAGATTTAAAAACGGGGAATGTTATTGCAGATTTAACTTACCATGAACAGACTGTTCTGGTTGCCCAAGGGGGTCGTGGTGGCAGAGGAAATATTCATTTTTGTACTCCGCAAAACAGAGCACCTCAATATTGTGAACCGGGAGAACCTGGGATTGAACGTGAACTCCAATTAGAGTTAAAACTTTTGGCTGATGTTGGTCTGTTAGGTTTGCCGAATGCCGGAAAATCTACATTTATTAGTCGAGTATCTGCGGCAAAACCGAAGATTGCAGATTATCCTTTTACTACTCTGGTTCCAAATCTCGGAGTTGTGAGAAAACATAATGGTGACGGGTATGTAATTGCAGATATTCCGGGATTGATAGAAGGTGCATCAGAGGGTGTCGGATTGGGACATGACTTCTTAAGACACGTAGAAAGATGTCGCTTACTGCTTCATATTGTAGATGGGACAGAAATAGATCCTATCAAAAATTTTAATATTATTAATGAAGAGTTAAAAAAATATTCAGAAAAGTTATCTAAAGTTCATCAAATTGTTGCAATTAATAAAATAGATTCAATTGATGAAGAAACTTTGGAACATTTGAAGAATGAATTTGTTCAACTAGGAGTAGAAGTTTTTTGTATATCTGCTGTTACCGGTGAAAATTTAGAACCTTTGAAAAATGAAATAGAACACAAGGTTGATACTATTGAAAAACCTGTTTCTGATGTTGTGGTTGAAGAAGATTTTGAAGCTACAAACAATGATGATGGTTATTGGGAAGTTCATAAATTAAATAAAGATACATATCTTGTTACAGGTGGAAGAATAATAAGAATTTCGCAGGTGACAGATTCCAGAAGTACAGAACAAGTTATTCGTTTCCAAAATATTATGATAAGTATGGGTATTATGGATGAGTTGAAGCATCTTGGAGTTCAAAACGGAGATACTATTATTGTTGGAAAACTTGAACTTGAATACTGGGATGATGAAGTTTATAAATAATGTCGGATTTTAGCGGATTATATACTTGCAACTTCGTCAGATAAGTGATAAAATCTACTTGTATAGAAGATATGAGGGTTAAATTATGGCAAGACTTATAAGACCAACATGGGCAGTAAGATGTGTTCAATCAGGATGTAAATGCTTGTTTGAAGTTGCAAAATTAGAAGATGGTAAACAGCAGGAAGTTGTTTGTCCTAATTGTGGTGAACATTATGTTTATCCGATTTATGATAATGATGAAGACGAACAAAAATAAAAATGTTTTTTAATAATACAGACAAAAGATACAACCAGTTCAGTGCATATTTAAAAAATCGGTTTGGAGCAAAGGTATATAAGATTACTCTTGATGCAGGTTTTTCATGTCCAAACAGGGACGGAACAATATCCACAGGCGGTTGTATTTTCTGTGATGACGGCGGTAGTTTTTCTCAAGCACACTCAAACCTTTTGTCTATAGAAGAACAGGTTAAAATTGGTGCTGAAACCCTTCATAATAGATTTAAAGCAGAAAAATTCATGTCTTATTTTCAGGCTTATACAAATACATATAAACCTGTTCAAGAACTTGAAAAAATCTATAAATCAGCACTGAAACATCCTGATGTAATAGGACTTTCTATTGGAACTCGCCCTGATTGTGTTGATGAAGAAAAGTTAGATTTGATTTCTGATATAGGAAAGGATTATTATACATGGGTTGAGTATGGTTTACAATCAATTCATGATAAGACTCTTTTGAAAATAAATCGAGGTCATGATTTTGATTGTTTTCTCAAAGCTTATGAACAAACAAAAGAAAAAGGGATAAATGTTTGTGTTCATGTGATTTTTGGCTTATGGGAAACTCGTGATGAAATTTTGCAGACAGCTCAAAAGCTTGCAGATTTAAAAGTTGATGGTGTAAAAATTCACATGCTTTGTGCACTTCAAAATACAAAATTATCACGGCTTTATGAAGCCGGTGAAATTGATTTTATGTCAGAAGAAGAGTATGTAAAACTTTGTTGTGATTTTCTTGAAATTTTACCTGCCGATACGACGATTCACAGACTTGCCGGTAACGGTTTAAAGAAAAATTTAATAGCTCCGCGTTGGCTTGGTGCAAAACTGGATTGTCTTAATAAAATTGATAGAGAATTTATTAAAAGAAATTCTTATCAAGGGGCAAAACACTTTACAAATGCGTGTTAATGTGGGATAATAAAGGTGCAGAATGTAACATTTTGTTAATGCATCTTAAATAGTTTAGCAAAAAATATTTTTTAGCTGTATTATACGACCAGAAACTATTGAAGGTAGTGGGGTAATAGTATGTTAACAATTCAACCTAATGTTGTAAATTATTCAAACAAAAGACCAATTCATTTTCGAGGAGAGGAAAATGGTGTTGCCGGTTCGCTTTTTGATGGTGATATTACAGAAGATTTATATAACGAGAAATCTAAATTTTATAAATCGCAAATTAGGGAATTTGATAAATCTATAAATGATGAACATACACCTGACTTTATGAAAAAAGTTTTAAAAGGTTTTAGAGTTATTTCAGAGGCTTTACTTGAAGGTTGGGCTGTTGCTTGGGGTGCAAGTAAAGGTTCTAAAGTTATCAAGTCTTCTGTCGTAAAAAATGTTGAAGAAGTAGCAGGAAAACATGCTCAAGAAGTTTTAACTCCATTTGGAGAGAAACTCTCAAAAGGATTTAAAAAAGTTGGAGAAGTTGTTTCTAAAGGAGTTGAAAAACTTAAAACTTCAAGTTTTGGTGTAGCTTTTTCTGAAAAATTAGCTAAAATAACTGAAAAAATGAATCAAAATTCAGTTGGAAAATATATTGTTAAAGGTTTTGAATATATTGGTAAAGGTATAAAAGCTGTAGTAAACTTCATTACAAAACCGTTTAAAGGAGCTAAAGCTAGTGAAGTTTATGACAAAGCAACAAAAGCAACCTCAACAACTTTAGGTGTAGGTGCCGGTGCTGCCGGTGCTTATAATGCTACAACAAAAGTTAATGAGAAAGATAATCAAAGTAAAGTCGCTGATGAGAATTATGATGATATCGGCGATGATTTTGCTGAAGATTATGAATTAGATGATGAGGAAGAATAGATATGGTTGCTATTGATCCGGTAAAATCATCTCAAGGTATGTCTCAAACGGCTAATAAGTTACGTGAAAATCAAAACCGTAAGGAAAAGCAAGAACAAGTTGCGGCAGGTGTTGGTGGTGCTGCAGGGCTTTCTCAAACTACAAAACTTGCAAGTAAACGTGGTTTGTCAGCCGAGGCTGGCGAAAAAGCTTTGCAAAAAATGATGCAGACAACCCAACGTACAACTCAATCTGTTAATAAAACTACAGGAACACTTTCTAAGTTATTTAAAAATTTTAATGCAAATGTTAAATTTTATACTAAAGATATAATGACAAGATTTCCGCTTTTAAGACATTGTGCAGGATTTTTAGGCGGAGCATTAGCGTTCTTTGTGCTTGTAACCGGTGTAAATAAAGCTGTAAAAACCGGAGCAATTGCTGTAGATGATTTTAAACAGCAAATAAACGATTTTAAATCTATTGCGTAATAATAAAATAATTGAGAAATATAAAAAGTCGTGCTAAACTACAGTTATGCACGATTTTTTACTAAAAGAATTATCAAATACAGACTTAGAAAAAGAACTTGAAAATATTGGTTTTGACAAAACATATACCAATAAAGCCAAGGATAAATTTCAGTATAAAAATCTCAAGATATATAATTTATCCCCTGCTCAGGCTAATATTTTAAAACAAACCGCTATATCTGTTGGTGCTGAATGTGGAACTCATAGAGAGGTTATAACCGGCAAAGTTGATATTTCAAACTGTATATTGGGCGGCAGTATATCTGAATTGAGAAAAATAGCTGATAAATTGCAGTATCAACCGTTTGGTTTGAAATATCTTGGGCAATCCATAAAACAATTTTGCGAATATTCCGGCTCTGAAAAAACAAAAATAATGGGCATATTAAATGTTACGAAAAATTCTTTTTCAGATGGCGGTAAGTATTTTAATTTTGAAGATTCTGTAAAACATTTGCAAGAGCTAATTGCAGAGGGAGCAGATATTATTGATATTGGGGCAGAATCTACAAAGCCGTATTCTCAAGCAATTAGTGCTGATGAACAGTTGGATAAGTTGGTTCCGATTATGGAATATATCAAATCTAATGATATTTCTGTTCCTATTAGTATAGATACAAGAAGTGCAAAAGTTGCTCAAAAATGCATAGAACTTGGTGCAAATATTATTAATGATGTTTCCGGTTTTGATTATGACGCAGAAATGGTTAATGTTATTGCAGATAATCCGGAAGTTAAAATTATACTTCAGCATTCTCAGGGAGACCCTGAAAATATGCAGAATAATCCGTACTATGAAAATTTAATGGATGAAATTTATTTTAATATGAAAAGAAAAGTGGATTTTGCTATTTCTAACGGTATAAAAAAAGAGAATATTATTGTTGATCCGGGGATTGGATTTGGTAAGACAAAAGAACATAATGTTGAGATAATTAAACGTTGGAAAGAATTTAAAACAATCGGGTGTCCTGTGTTAATAGGGCTTTCAAGAAAAAGCTTGTTAGAACTACAAAATTCAGACAACGAAGAAAAAGATCTTTATTCATTAGCATTAGGTAGTATTTTGATTAATGAAGATATTGATTATCTTAGAGTTCATAATGTTAAAATTCACAAAAAGTTTCAGGATATTTTGAATTAAATCACCTGTTCAATTTATAAAATTTTTCTTGGCTTAATAATATTTATATTATGAGCAATTTAACTATTGGAAAAATTTTATCATTTTTACTTTTGATTTTGATATTTGGCGGGATTGTAGTAAATTATTTTACTCATACCTATATAAGAGTTGAATTTCGGAAAATGGATCCAATGCCTTCAAGAATGGGGGTATATTATAAAGGTTATAAACTGGGTTCAACAAATAAATTAAAAATTTCTAAGGATTTTAAAAAAACATATTTATATATAACACTTAATCAACGAGGATTACATTTACCAAAAAATATAACAGCCCGTATTAAAAATTATGATGAAGATACAAAATATGTTGATCTGATATATCCATCAGCTCCGATGATTAAATATATTAGAACGGGTGATACAATTAAGGGTGAATCCGGGTTTACTTTTAGCGGTATTTCAGATATAAATCAGGCACACCTTGACGATTTATCAGAAAAAGGTGAAAACCTGTTGAGTTCAGCTGCTAAAGCAACGGACTCGTTAACTGAATTGTTTGATTTGATAACAGATATTCTTGCTGAAAATAGAGACAATATTCATGAATCTACAACTTATCTGAAAAACAGTATGTTGAATCTGGAAGCTACTACCTGGAGTCTTAAAGATTTGTCAGGTAAGGTAAATGATGAAGTTACACGTAAAACGATAAGAAACAGTGTTAATAATCTTGAGCAAATAACTTCTAATTTTGCATATTCATCAAAAGACTTTATATCAATTTCAGGTAATTTTAATAAAACCAGTTCTGATTTCTCAGTACTGGTGCCGAAGTTAAGTGTATTAATTGATGCAGTTCAAATGGTTGTTTGCAATGTTAATGATATTATTGTCGGAGTAAAGAAAACATTGCAGAAAAAATTTGGCGGAGCAAGAATAATTTTTGGCAAACCAATGAGCTAAGGGGTAATAACATATATTATAGACATAGCTTTTGCCAATTTCTTTTCTTTTGATTGCAATGCAAAAGAAAAAGAAATTGGCGGAAAGAAAAGAAAACACGTATGATTAAATGGTTCGAGTTATCAGAAACTACGTTTCCGAACCTTCCTAATCTATTAAAACCCT
>CABRZP010000011.1 GCA_902475545.1 uncultured bacterium | reverse complement strand
ATAGTTAGTTCTTTTAAATTTATATTCAGTATTATATATATTAAAAATTTAAGAGGGTAAAATATTCTCAAAAAGGAAGGTGAATGGTATTTTAGTAGATAAAATTGTTAATAAGTATTATTACCTTAAAAATATAAGAAAAGAGTATACAAGTTAATAATTAATTAAGGAAATATGGGTTATATTTTCTAAATATTTATGCTACTTTTATAAATTGCTATAGAGAAAGCTTGAAAAATAAGTAATGAAAATTTTTTCTAACAATAGTATTAAAACAAAAGTTATGTAAAAAGTTGGAATATTTAAAAAATAATTTTTCAGAATTTTAAATTGTAGTTATAGAATACATATCACTTATAGCAACAGGGGTTAACGTTTCAAAATTATTTAAAAAAAGATTGTAGAAGTAATTAACAAATATAGAGATTAAAGATGAGAGATAAGTTAAAAGAGTTAATCGAAAAAACTATAATTTTTAAATATGCTCTTCCTTGTAAAGAGCATGAAATAGAAAGAATATGCTTATCTACACAAGATGATAATTGTTTTAGTTGTATTAATAATGAAGATTTAGTTAAAATAATTTATAATTCTATTATTGAATATTCGTATGAAACCTTTCCAAAGAATGATTATAATAAATTACAAAATATGCATGCTGCAGCATTATCAAATAAAATAAAGTACATTAAGGATGAGATCGATAATGATTCAAATACTAAGGCAGGTTTTTTTGGTGAAGTTTTACTGTGTACAATATTAAAGGCTTTATATGGAAAAGACTCCTTTATCGCACGAGGAAGATTTTTTGATCCTCTGGAAAATTCTGAAACAAAAGGATATGATAGTTATCACATTTTTGACAATAATGGACAAATAGAATTATGGTTTGGCGAAGTAAAATTTCATGAAAGTCATAATACTGCTATCAACAGTGTTATGGAAAATATTGATAAAGTATTATCTATAAATTACTTAGGTAATACATTTTATTCTATCGATAATAAAATTGAAGCGATAAAGCCGAATGCAAATATTATCAAACAGATTTTGGAAGATTGGAAATATAATGGTATAAATCTTATTGAACAAATAAGAAAATATAATATAAAATTAATGTATCCAATTTTATTGGTATATGGAGCAAATTCATCAACTTATGAATCCAATATTGTCAAAGTTGTTAACTATATAAAAAGCAATTACAGTAGTTATAAATGCAGTTTAGATATCCCATATTCAATATTTTTCATACTTCTTCCTGTGCATGAAGTAAAGGAAATAAAAAAAGAGGTTCTTAAATGGATAGAAGAAAAGAAGCAAGTTCTGTCGTAAAAGCTATAAATGAATATCAAGATAATAGAATGGATGAATCCAAATTAATAAAAATCGTATGTGATTATTTTGACAAGTTAAAAAATCAAGAAATAACTCAATCAGAATTAAAATTTATGAGGTATATTTCAAATGTCGTTGGAATTCCTCACTATTATGATATATTAAATAAAAAATTTGGACAGAATACAATTATCAATACCTGTGATATGACAACAATGGCTTCTCTAATGAATGAAAGTTCATTGTATTTATCTAAAAATTATAAACTTCATAGATACCAAAAAGAAATATTAGATAAGTTTAGAAAAGACAAGCAAAATCGATATTTTTTATCTGCAAGTACTTCTTTTGGTAAAACCCATTTAGTTTATGACATTATTGAAAAAATGGAGTATAAGAATATTGTTTTAATATTTCCAACGGTTGCCTTATTATCTGAAAATTTAGAACGAATCTTAACTCAAAATAGTTATAAATATATAAAATCAAACTATAAGATTCATACTTTAAGTGAAATTGATATAACCGACGATAAGAATATATTCATATATACTCCAGAAAGATTTTTATCATTTACAGATAAAAATAAAATTGATTTTGATTTTGTTTTTATTGACGAAATATATAAGTTGGATAATGACTATGTTATTGACAACACAACAAGAGAAAATGAACGTGATGTTGCATATAGATTAGCTTCATTCGAAATACTTCAAAACGTAAAAGATGTATTATTAGCAGGACCATACATTGAATATGATTCTTCTGCAAATAATTCTTTTAAAATTTTTTTAGATGAAAATAAAATAGATACCATAAATTTTAATAATATAGAAATTGTCAATAAAAATCATTTTATAATAAATGAATATACAAATTTTGTAGAAATTAATGAAAATCGTATTATCAACTTTTCAAAGCCCAAAGATAAAAATAAAAGATTAATAGAGTTACTTACAAACATTTATGAAAATCAAGAAAATTCTATTATATATTGTTGTAAACCTTATTTAGTAGAGCAATATGCAGAAAAAATAATGGATAATATGGATATAGATGTTGGTTTGTTAGAGTATACAGACTTGATTGAACATATAAAAAGAAGATTTTATTCTGATTGGATTGTATGCCAAGCTCTTGAACATAGAATAGGTATTCATCATGGTCTGGTTCCAAAATATATTCAAAAAGAGATCATAAATTTGTTTAATGGAGGGCAAATTAAATTTTTATTATCTACTACAACAATCACTGAGGGTGTAAATACTACCGCAAAAAATTTAATAGTAATACATAACTCAAAAGGTTCAAAACCATTAAAACCTTTTGATGCAAAAAATATTGCAGGAAGAGCCGGACGTTTTTTAGAACATTATAGTGGAAGGGTATTTGCTTTTGAAAAAGACTTCGAAGATACTTTAAATGCTCCGGAAGAATCTATTAAGCATAAAAATTATGATAAGGATATTCTTAAAGATGATTTAGATTACTTTTTCACACAAGAAAAATATTTAAACGAACAAAATATTCAAGCAAAAAATGCAATAATAGAAAAACAACGTGAACGAAAACTCCCGAATGAATTATTTCAACAATTTAAAGCTGTTAGTCGGAATGATAAAATTTTTATATATGATAAAATTAAAAAACTAAATAGTTATGAGAATAAAAGCATTTCAAATCTAATATCAAAAACTAATAAGCGTAGTATGAATATAGATTTTGATGGTTTTCAAATTATTTTAAATACCATTTTCCCAATTGTAAAAACAGAAACAGAATTATATCATCTTATATCAAAGAAATCTAAAAGTTCATATAGTGGTAAAGAGTATTCTATTTTATCCTATTTGTTATATTATTACTTAAAAGATGGTTTTAGAGGTGCGGTTAATAATAAATTAAATAACAAAGCAAATATAAATTCCGCAATGCGAGATACTGCTAATTTTGTTTATAATATTTTAAAATACCATGTTGTTAAATATCTGGGTGTTTTTAATTTAATGTATAAATATATCAAAGCAAATGAAGATATTATCAAAATGGAAGATGTCACAGGAATAGATAAATTACTTACAAAACTAGAATATAATGCAATTAGTCAAAAAGGACGCCAAATAAGTGATTATGGGGTTCCTTTAAAAGTTTTAAATTATTATGAATCGCTAGAAGAGGGTAATGTCAATGATGCTTATTTAACTAAATATAGTTTTGATGGTTATGAAAACTATATTTATGACAAAGTGGAATCTTTGTTACAAAATGAATAGAATTAAAGATTTATGATACAATTTTAATAAAGAGAGGTATATTAAGATGAATGAACAAGAGAAACAAGAAATCTTATCTAAAGCAAAAACTTTCTTTAAAGATAATATTGTTGAAAACCATATTAAAAATACAAAGAAGCTTAAAAAGATTAAAGAATTTATAATTAACCCTTTTCTTGTAAATTATCTTGCGAATTTTGCTTTTGGTAATACATCAAAAGAGAATATTGCCAAAGCTCTTGTTTATCCACGTATTTTGGGAACTTCGATTAACACATCTTTTGGAACTCAAATTCAAACATTTTGTTGTGAAGTTTTATCAGGTCTAGCTTCAACAACATCAGGCATTGATATTGAATTTGTAGATGCACTAGATGGTAGAAGAAAATATTGCCAAATAAAATCTGGCCCAAATACAATTAATCATGCAGACATTACCTCAATTAAGGATGATTTTAAAGCTATTAAAAATCTTGCAAGAATTAATAGATTGCCTAATTTTAATCCGAACATAGATTGTATTGTTGGAGTATTGTATGGTACAGAAAACGATTTATCACAATTTTACAAAAATATTAATGAAGAATATCCTGTAATTATAGGGCAAAAATTTTGGTATAGACTTACAGGTGATGAAAATTTCTATAATGAGCTTATTAATACTTTTGTTTCTATTGCTGATGAGGTTGATAGCACTGATTTAATTAACGATGTTATACAGGAACTATCAGAACAACTATAAATAGTTATTCTTTATAGGTATCAATAGCCTTTTTTATTTGTATTCCAATTTGTCTACCTAATTCAACAGGTACAGCATTTCCTATTTGCTTGTATTGTTGTCCCATTCCACCAACAAATTCCCAATCATCAGGGAATGTTTGAATTCTAGCATATTCTCTTACGGTAAATGGTCTTGTTTCGTCAGGATGACATCTTTCTGTTTGTTTTTGACTAGGAGAACATGTTAAAGTTAAACAAGGCTCATCCCAAGATATACGCCTTGCCATACCTGTACGACCACCTCCACTAGTATAACTTTTTCCCATATAAGATTTTTGTATATTAACTGGTAAATTTCTCCAACAGCCACCAGGAGGTACCAATTTCAATACTTCTTGTTTTGATTTACTATATGCTTGTCCTTCTGATTTTGGAACATTTTTTAATGCATCACGTAGGGTCTTGATTTTTGTAGATTCTTTTGGATATTCAAATTTTATGTTGGTATTCTTTTTTGTACCGACAATAACAATACGTTCTCTCTTTTGAGGTACATTATAATTAACGGCATTCAATAATTTAGTTTGTATATCGTAGCCAAGACTTTCAAAAATATCTACTATAGTCTTTAAAGTTCTACCATTATCATGAGAAATAAGACCTCTTACATTTTCTGCTACAAATACTAAAGGTTCTGTTTCTTTAACGCAACGTGCAAACTCATAAAATAAAGTTCCTCTAGTATCTTCAAATCCTAATTTTTTACCAGCATAACTAAACGCTTGACATGGAAAACCTCCCGTAACAATGTTTATTTTATCTCTGTATGGTTTAAAATCCACTTTTGATACGTCTGAACAAATTACATTCCAATTTGGCCTATTTTTAGACAGAGTATCACAGCAATATTTATCATTGTCAACATGCAAAACCGTATTAATTCCAGCTTGCTCAAGCCCAAGAGCAAGCCCTCCGCCGCCAGCAAACAGTTCTATTGCTGAATATTTAGAAGTTTTAGTAATTTCTTTACTATTGTTCTTGTTTTTTTCTTGAAAATCTATAATTTTATCAGGTGTAACTCTTAACACTTCACTTAGTTCAGAAAATGTAGCTTTTATTGGATTATATCTATCTGATAACATCAAAGAGAGTTGATTTTTAGAAATCCCAATCTTATTTGCTAACTCTGTCATTGTATTTATTCCAGCACTTTTCATTGCTCTTTTTATATGTTCTTTATTTGCAACTGTCATAATTTCCTCTGTTATGTTTTTATATTAACACCACAGTTCCCTATTGTAAACAAAATTACATAATTTAATATTTAATAATGATCTTTGCTCTAAATTGTAAAAAAATCAATATTACAATCAATAATTGTATCAAATAAACATATTTTATGTACTTGACTATATATGTTTATAGAGTGATGAATACGACACCTAAAAAAGGAGGTCGTATGAGTAAAAGCAAGAAATACAAGATTAAACAAAAAGATTTCGAGAAGTTAGAAAAACTAGCTGAGCGGATTTACAATACAGTTACTGTTATTGATTATTTTTGCAGGACACAACAAGAGATTGAAGAGTTATACAATCTTACTCCAATAGTTGAGAATTTAAGGCGAGATTCTGATACAGTAAACGCTTATTTTATAAATTATCCTGACAACAAGAATTTTTAAATGGTATTTAACACCTGTTTAAATACCGTTCAAAAACTGTTCGAAAATGGATTGTGTCTGAATGATACATTTTGAAAGAGTTTGCTTGATATTTTACTCATAAAGAGTGATGAATGTCATTGCTGATAAGAGGTAACAATGATTGAATTAGGCAAAAAATACAAGCTTAAAAAGATTAAAGGTTTTAAGAGCTCTGATAATGAGTATTACAAAGTAATTAGCTTCTACAACTTCGACACTGTAATTTGTGAAAACGCTTACGAAGAAAGATTTGTATTTATGAAGGAGTTTTTAATTGCTCCACAAAAGCCTGATATATATATTCAGATTTGATACTTGAAAGGAAAGAATAATGACAGAAAAAGATTATGCACTTTATGGAACAAAGGTTTTAAACTTAAAAACTCAAGAAATCGGATTGTTGATTTGTATTTGGAAAAACAAGTTTGCCGATGCAGAGATAGATTATGCAACTTGTGTTGATAAGCAAGGCAAAAGATACAATATAGAGCTTGATAACATACGAGGGTTTGAAGATGATTTTGAAAAATAAACTAACAAGAGAAACCTTAGAGATATCATATCCTGAATTTAGAAAAAAGTTTGCAAAAGAAATTAGGATAGCTTTTGAAAGTTATCGTAGAACACAATTAAATAAGTATTCTTATAACTTTAAAGATGATAACTCAATGGAATACAATTTCTACTTCCAATTACATTGGAATTTTAACCATTTTGGAAATTCTAATTGGTATATTGAAAGGATATGAAGAAATATAGATAACAAATTTAAGTTAATAGATAAATGTCAAAATCAAGATATAACATTTATGTTTTACTTCCTTGTTTTCAGAGAAACTATGATACGGATTTTATATAGCCATTTTGCTAATACCCAGATAGGTAATTATTTAGTATAATAGCTCTAAATTATTTGATTAGTTTTATTAAATGAGGTGGTATGTTTATGGAAGATATTTCACAAGTTGCTATATACAAAATGAATGCTAGTGTAAAAAATTATACTGACTGTTTGAGAAAAAACGAAACAGGTGAATATTTATTAAAAATAAGTGATTTTAAAACTATAAATACAGAAGATATTAATGGTAAATTTTATTTTAACGTGAGTGGAGGTAAAATAAAAACTCAAAATGATATTCCCTGGTTGAAATTTATAAATGAAAAGCTAAAAGAAAAGCAAAGTTTTGAATCTAAAAATATCCAACCAAGAGGAATATTTATTTACAGTATTATTGAAAATGATAAAGAAGATTTCTATACAATGGTATTTGGACCAGGAGCAGAAAGTTTTATAAATAGAGATAAAATTATATCAGATTTTGGCTTAAAAATTGCAATGAACACTTGTGATCCAGAGGCTATAAAATCTATTCAAACATCACAACATGAATCTATATCTATACAAGCAGAAAAACAAATCCACACGGGTGCGGGTTTATCAATATTTGATGTTGACTATGATGAAGAATTTTTTAAAAAAATATCTGGTAAAGCAAAAAAAGAATATTCTTTTATCTCATCCATAACTGGAACGGATAGAATCCATTTGAAATTCGATAATAACAATAAACTATCCTGGAAAAAACTTAAAGAAAAGACCCAACTACTAAATTCATTATATAATTCAAAAGCGTATCAATCTACTGAATTTAAAGCTTTTGATAATATGAAATATGAAACAAATTCCGTTATTATTAAGGATTTAGATGATTTACTTGTTGAAAAATTAAAAAACAATAACTTTGAAAAAATATCATTAACTGTTCCAGAAATAATTGATTCTGAAAGATATACATTTTCATATAAAAATAACAGTGATAATAGTAATAGCAGTAATAAAGAATATGAGGAATTGTTACTCGAAGATTTGATAAATGCTCATAAAGAAATCAAAAATATTAAAACAATAAAAAATTGGACTATCTATAAGAATGATAAAGCTTTAGAAACAACTTATAGAGCTTGGAATGCTTATCAATGTTTTGTAGCTGAACTGGACTATAGTGATAAGAAATATATTCTTTTCAATGGAAAATGGCGTGAAATTTCAGAAAATTTTATGGAAAATGTAAATAAATACATAAGAGAACATCACATAGAATTTGATGAAAATATTCTAAATGAACTGGATAATGATATTTTAATTTATGATGAACAAGCTAAATTAAATAAGGAGTCTGTATATAATGAAACGATTGCTAAAAATAATTCAAATATATTTTTGTTTGATAAAGCACATATAGAAATTGGTGGTAAGTCTAAATATGAAGTCTGTGATTTATTTACAACTAATAAAGAACTAGTTCAAGTAAAAAGATATGAAAATGGTACAGCTTCAATTAGTCATTTATTTACGCAGGCTAGATTTTATGCAGAAGCTTTTTTAATTGATAAGGAGTTACGAAAAAATCTTAGGAGTTTTATCAGTGATAGTGTTCTCCAAGCAACAAGTATAAATTATAATAAAGATGGTAATAAATTTACAGGCCTTATACCAGAGGAAAGACCTATAGAAAATGAATATACCATAGTGTTATGCATATTAACTCTTGAACATATAAATTTACAAGATTTACCATTTATGACCATCTATTCAATTTATCAAGCTCATAAATTTTTAACGGTAAACTTTAATTATCAATTTAAAATAATACAAAGAATTGTAAAAGTAATAAAAAAGAATTAAAGTTATTTTTATTTAATTAAAACTTCTTTAAAATATAAGTATTTCTAATAGGTATATTGAAAAGATTTAATTACCTATTATGCTTTTAATTTTACCAATTATTGAATTTTGTACTTCTTTATCTTTTAAGTCATTGTTCTTTAAATTAACAGTACAAAAATCAATGTGATAATTATTTTCAGCACAGTTCAGCTGGTAATCACATATATCCGGCTCTTTTTTATCATATTGAGGGTACAGTAATATTGCACGTTTATAGTTATGTAATAGGCAATATGTTGTTACTTGATAAATATCCGCACTTGAAATATCGTCAAAATTTGTGAATTTTTTATACTTGGTATCAATAATGACTTGAGGATTTTGTATTAGAATATCAATTCTTGTATCTCGGCGAGTTACATTTTCTCTTTTAAGTAAACGCTTTGGTTTTTGAGCTATTGCTTTACACTCAGGAATTTTTCTTTTTATTAATTCAAAAATAAATTCTTCAAATAATTTGTTCATATCCCAAACAAGTGTAATATTTTCAAATTTATTTTTAGATAAATCAACACTTGTCTGTTCTACAAACATTTTTGCAAGTTTGAATGACTTTTTGAAAAGCTCTTGAGTTCTTGTAAGTTTAATTTTCCTGACTTTAAATTTATCAAATCTGACAAAAGAAATATCAGAATAATAGTTAATAATAAATTTCAAAGTTTTTTTATTGTAGCTGCTGTTAGAAATATTATATAAGCAGGTCGAAACAAATAAAAACAGTTGGTTAAGAAAATTGTTTTCAGAAAATTCATCATACTCACAATAAAATTTTGCTTGGTTTGTACAGTTGTAGCGGATGTTTTCGCTAAATTTTATTTTACCTTTTAAGTAATTCAAATTTTCTTCTTCTCTAACATACCTTTTAGGCGTAAAGCGCTTTAAAGCCTCAAATAAAGAGGTTGCAAATTCTCTAATCAAAATTTCAATGAATGGATTTTTTTCAGTTGATAATTTAGCATTATCATTTGTCTTGATATCAAGATTCTTTGTGTATGAAAGCATAAAAATAAGGTTTTTTAGAATTATGCTTCGTTCAGCTTTTGAAATTTCACCATCATTATTTGCATCTGCAGAAATAAGTTTTGGCAGAATTTCTAAATGTAAGTTTTTATATTTAATAACGCCTACCCAAGATTTGGTTTTTATGCCATGTCTTGTAACTTTTAGAGCTGAATCTAAGTTCTGGCATTTCAAATAAGCTTGCAGTTTATCTATATTGCAACTTTCAAGTTTATTTTCTTTAATTTCAGAATATTCTTTAATAGCAATAGATTCTCGCATTAATTTTCCTGTTTAAATTTATCCTGCGTTAGTGCACCAACAAAATCTTTAACTTCGTTAGGTGTTTTGAATTCATATATAGAATCTTCACACTCATTTTTTAATTCTTCTGGAATATTAATTTCTTTTATAAAACCAGGAATAACTAATTTTAATTTTTCCCAATCACAATAAAAATATTCATTCAATAGAGGAATAATTTCACTAAACCAGATTTCTTTCAAAATACTAATGTCTGCGTTTGCATATTTTGTATTTATAAAATAACTGTGACCTATTTGATGGTCTCTGTCTAGCAAAATTTTAATTTTTGTATTTAGTTTTTCAAAAATAGATTGAAAACTACATCCAAAATCCGCAACCAATTCAGGTCTTGGCATTATTTCAACGAATTTGAAACGACGACGAAGAGCAATATCAATACTTGCAATAGAACGGTCAGAAGTGTTCATTGTTCCTATAATATAGAGATTTTGAGGAACTGTAAAATCATCTTGTGAATAAGGTAATTTAACTGACAAAGTTCCTCTTTTATCTTCCTCAATTAGGGTTATTAATTCCCCAAAAATTTTAGAAATGTTACCTCGATTAATTTCATCAATGATTAAGATATGTGGTAACGCAATTTCTTTGTCAACTTTACCAGTAATTATATTGTTTAATTCTTGAGTATTTAAATCTGGATTATAATTTGGCATACCTTTTTTACTAGGATCAAAATAACCATAAATTGATTGCTGTGAAAAAACTTTGTTATTAATTTTAGAATAGTAAATATCTTCTCCTTTATAAAGCCATTCAACTTTTCTAAAATGAGAATATCTAATCGGAGTTGTTCTATCATAATAATAGTTCCCAGTTACTTGAGCTATAGCTCTAAAGTTTTTATTACCATTAGAAATAATTATAATATCTCCGACATCCATCCAATTAATAAATCGCTCTAATGCAGTAGCTCCCCAAGAATCATCTTTATCTTTAAAGTCTTGGCTAGTTTTACAGTCAGAAAAATCAACATCTTTGAACCCAAGAGCAACTACATCATTAGATATACAATATTCATATATATCATCTTCTTTTTCTAAAGTATTTCCGAGTGACATTTTAAATACTTTGGTATTCGAAAAATCAATAGGTTGATGTTTTATAGAAGATACTTTTATAGGTTTAGCATGTTCACAGATATTTTTAAAAATACCGTCTTTCCCAACATATTTAAGTTCAGAACCGTCATCATTCCATTTGGAAATATCAGGTTTAATACCTTCAACAAATTCTTCATATGAATAAGACTGGTGGAAAGTCACAAATTCAATCTGACCTTGTTGTTTTAATGCATCAAATTCTTTTCTTATTTTTTCATAATCCAACCAGTATAAAAATTCTTCATATCTTTTTAAAGAATGTTGATAATAGGAATTAGGATTATTTCTTGTATCATTTTTTAATACATAAGAGCTATTTAAAATGTTTGTTTGTAATTGTTTAAAAGAGGCAATATCGTAATATTTAAAAATGTTATCATTTATTAGATACTCTTCATTTATTTTTTTTATATGTGTTACATAATCCTTAAGCGTTTTTTCAGAATCTTTTACATTTTTATTTTTACAATATATTTCTATAAACCATTTTCTAAATAAATTCTCAAATGTAATTATCTCCATTGCTTTAATAACTGTATTATAAGTTTTTCCAGTTCCTGGAGGACCATATAAAATTTGGTTAAGTGGGTGGTATTTAGCACTTTCCATATTGTCTCCTTTATTATATGTTTCCAATTGTTCTATTGGATTTTCACAATTATTCCCTTTTAAAAATTCAGAATATAATATTAAGCTATTTTTTCCATCTGCATTATTTGCAAGCTTATCTATATTATCTATTTCACTTAAATATTTATTCAATATAGCGTCTATTAATTCATAATCAGTAATAATAAATATATTTTGAGAGTTAATTTCTTTTTCAATTTCAGGAATTTTTTTGCAAAGTTGTTTTTTTAACATGAAAGTAAAATCTTTAGCTGAAGATTCAGAATATAGCTTATTTGAATTTTTTAGTTGTTTATGATTGGTGCACCAGTTTATAAAAGCTTGTTCATTACTTTTTTTATTATGTGCTTTTTGCCAATAATCCTGTTGTATTTCTTTGTCTTCATCTGTCGGGTATAATTGAGCATTAAAATTTTTCCCTTTTTGTGTAAGAATAATATTGCTATTTCTTTTATATGGTTCTATATAATTACAACATTTCAAAGCTATAAGCCCGAAATTAAAATCAAAAAGAAAATGGCTATATGTTTTCCCTGTATATGGCTCAAAAACTTCATGATATGTTAAATCAAATTGTGTATCTTCTACCAATTTTTCTTTAATTTCTTGTCTTGATGCATTCCCACCTAAGATTTGTAATGCTATTAAAATATACTTTGCAATATCAAGACTATATCTTTCATATTCTTCGCTCATACTTCACTCCTTTTCTACAAGGATAGCACAAAAATTTGCAGGAGTTATTCTATACCTAAAATTTCACGTTCGATTTGGCGGATGAAGTCCGGGGAAAGTTCGGTTTTTATTTGGTGTGTTTCGTTTTGAGTATTGTTTTCTTTCAATTCTGGGAGAAAGTTCAAAATATTTACAAGGGAATAGTACTCTGCTTGGCTTATCTGGCTGTTAGATTTATTACTGTTTGCGATTTTATCCATAAGCTTTTGGGCAAACTTTTGCAAGTCCTCTTTGAACTGGGATTTATCATACATTGATTCTTTTCGCTTTTTATCCCAATCATATTGCTTTTTCCAGTAAAACAAAGTTCTTTTGGCAATCCCAAGTTCTAAAGAGATTTCATTAACGGTCGAGCCTTTTAAATACATTTGCTCTGCTTGTTTAAATAATTTTATTTTACTCATTAAAATCCCTCAAAAATTAAGTTTTCTATTCCAAAATGGTTTTTGTCTTGTACTTTTTTAACCTGATAAACGCAACTTCTATCAATCACTCCAAGGTGTTGGAAATACTTTATCAATTGATTTAGAAGTGCCATTGTGTTTTTAATTCTGCGAGGCTTTAGGCGTCTTAATTCGCAGACTTTAAAAAGTTCTTTTATCGACTCAATATCAATTTCATGCAGGTAATAGCAGTTTATAAAAGGTATAATATTAAAATTGAAAATCGCGTTATAGTTCCTGTAGGTCTCGAATTTGCAGTATTTTTCGACATAATTTTTCATAAAATATTCTTTTGCATCTTCTATACTAATTTTTAAGTGTTTATTTTTTAGCGGGCTGAATATTTCATAATTTTCACCCGTTTTCGTTTCCTCATTGTATTTATAAATTCCGTTTTCAAAAAGTATTTTATTGCTGTTCAAAAGCTGTTCAAGTTTTGTTTTGCAATCGCATTCTGCTATCAATTCAATATCATCAAGGGTAAATTCTTTTAATCTTTTAGCTAATTTTTCAATGTTCATATAATTTGCTCCATAACTTCTTTTGTAATTTCTTCTAAATTATTTTCTTTTGCAAAACTTTCAAGTTTGCTTATAAGCTGTACTATTTGTCTGAACCTGTTGTATTTTTTGTGGATATATTCTATCGAATCAGGGGTAAACGGGATTTCAGAGAGTTGACTAAAAATTTGACTCAAATCTTCTATTTCAAAGGTTTCAAACTTTACAATCTCGCTAAATCTGTCATATAGGTGCTTGTATTTTTCAAGTTTCCTAAGAGCCAAGCCCATTCCTACAAATACTATCGGGCAATCAGTTTTATCGTGGATATCTCTTAGGGTTTCGACACTTTTGTAATTGTTCATTAAGTAGTCGATTTCATCTACAAAAATAATTTTTGGCTTTTGAATAAGTTTGCTAATCACGACATTAAAGTTGTCCGAAGTCAAATACCGAGGAAGTTCATCCATTTCTCTAACAATTTCTTCAACAAGCCACCTGCTTGTCATAAGGTTTGAGGCTCGAATATAAATCCCGTCATATTTGCAGGCTAGCCAAAGTGCCGTTTGAGATTTTCCAAGCCCCGGCTCGCCATATATAAGTCCCATTTTAGGAATGTTTTTGGGTTTGTTTTTCAGAGCTTCAACTAAGCCTATAAAATTCCTTACATTTCGAGTTTTTATAAAGATTTTTTTCATTTTATCCTTTCTTGGTTGCTCGCAATAAACGGGTATGGCTTCGCTTTAGACCCACTGCTTGCAATCCGCTATTCATATAACAGTTTATACTCCTTTGTTTGTTTAAATTCTACAAGCCAAGTGTCGCTTGGGTTATGTTTTATCAAATATTCGAACTTTTCTGAATTGTTTTTGAATATTGGGAGTGACTTTTCTCCGTTGTTTATTTTTTGAACACTATTTGAACGAGGCTTGAACTTATTGTCACCCTGAACTTGTTTCAGGGTCTCTGGTATTGCAGATTCTGAAATAAATTCAGAATGACATTCTAAAAATTTTATTTCATCATTAGTCAATAATTTTTTAACCGAGTTTATAGTTTTCCTTTTCAGTTTTTGCTGTTTTTGGATTTTTTGTTTGTAATCCTCTAAATCCTCAACTGTTCCTAAAATCTTTGCCATCGGGTGGGTTTCGGTTACTCGCTCTGCTGTGCATAAATATTCACCTTTCGGGGTAAAAACCTTCACATTAGTTAGATCAAATAGGTTGTATTTTACCAGAACTTTCCCTCTCAGTCCGTATAATCTTTCGTCAAAATAGTCGCAGTTTAAGAACCTTACGCCATTTCGCTGAATTGTTTTGACTTCAGTTGCCAGCATCAAATCGTCAAGCAAACTTATATCAATATTTTGTTTCTTTCGATTTCCCAAAACCTCTGCGATTGTCATATTCGGTGCATTTGTGCAGGGCTGTGAGTTTTTGAACTTAAGCCACATATCAATCATTTTGATTGTTTCTTCGATAGTTGGGACATAATCTTGGTGTAAGTTTTTATGAAAAATTTCGTTTCGTTTCAAGTATGCAGGTTTGTTGATAATCGATGAGCCGACATAGCTTGGCATTAGTTTTTCAAATCCTTCTTGAAATTCTTTAAAGAACCTCTCAATAACCTTTGACCTTGCGTTATATGGTCTTGCAAATACCGTTTCAATTCCGAGTTTTGCATAAAGCCCGTAAAAGCCTAATTCTCCAAATCCTTTTTCATCTGTAAAGTATTTTGCTCTAAATGCTCTGCCGTTATCTTGATAGACAATTTTCGGTATCATATCAAGGTTTATTATTGCGTTTCTTAGGGCACTTGCAATGCATTGGGTGTTTTCTTCAAGCATAATTTCATAACCGACCAGTGCTGTTGATTTCCAATCCAAAAATCCAACTAAAGTTGCCCGACAAGGCTTGCCCGTAAACGGATTAATCACTTGAAACGCCAGTTTGTGCCCGTCTGCGACTAATATATCCCCGACATCAAGCAGACTTGCATCTCTTTTAATATAAGGCTCGACTTTGTCAGAAAGAGCTTTTTCCCCGTCTCGAGCAAGCACCCATTTGTCGTAATTATTATCCTTAAACCATTTTGCATAGCGTCTAAATGTAATATCCGCAGGGATAAAACTTTGACCTTGCTCTTTGAGCTTGTATTTTGTAAGTGCGATTGCTTTGCCGATACAAATTCTATTCGGGTGCAGGAGCAAGCCCATAAATATTTTGATTTCTTCATCCGTTAGACATGTTCTGTATTCATTCACAGAAACATATCTGTAATTAGGGATTAATCTTGTATAATCCTCTGTGCCGTCTAAACTTGCTTTCCAACGATGCAGGCTTCCTCGTGAAATTTTACCTAAAACACTGAAAAGGTAGGAATTTGAACTGTTATGCAGCTTGACAAAATCATAGTCTGCTTGAAGTTTGTTGACAGCTTTACGGCGAAATTCTTGCCATTTGCGGATTAAATCAAGTTTTGCAAGAGCATTTTGTTTTGCCTTCTCAGGGGTGTATTTGATTGTCTCAACTTGGTTTTCCATTGTCTCAAAATCCTTGTAATGCCTTGTGCAACACATTCATCACTCGTTTTGAGACAGAAGTCAAGTGTGTGGGATTATAAAAATGAATACTTTTTAGATAATATTTGTTATATGTTTGTGCTACAATAAAACAAAAATAAGGATAAAGGTGCTTATATGAGTTGCTATGCGGGTGATTTAGCGAATAAAGGAACTCCATCTGAAACGATGGTTTGGGAAAAACTTTTTCAATTATACAAAGATGACAAAGAGGCTATTTTGGGATACAAGGATCCTTCTCTTGGTAAATCAGTAGATGATACTCCATCTTTTATAATTATTAGTAAACAATTTGGTATTTTATTAATAGATGTTATAGATGATGAATTTAAACATATTAATAATGATGATGATGATTTTTGGGTAATGAAAGATGATCAAAATATTATTTCCAGAGATGATGTAAATCAAAATTTTATTTATGAGATTGAAAATAGATTTAAGCAAAATAAAAATATTAGAAAAGAATATACCAATCTTAAAGAAAAAATAACTACATTTATCATCTTTTCTCAAAATGACTGTTATAATGATATAAAAGATATTAATGCATTTGATGAGCGTATTAAACACTATTCAAAAAGTGTTATAGATGAACTTGAACAGGAAATAAATTTATTAAAAAAGGATAATGGCATTACGGAAGAGTTATACAACGAAATAATTTCCGAGCTTGATAGTACAAATGTTTTAAATAAAAGCACAAATAAACCCAAAGCAAATCATCTCGAGACTATGGATGACTATATTCAAAAATCATTAGAATACACCTTCAAATTAGATGATATACAAAGAGCAATTGCTAAACAGATACCAGATGGACCACAAAGAATTAGAGGTCTGGCTGGAACGGGTAAAACCGTTGTTTTGTGTATGAAAGCTGCTATTGCTCATAAAATGCATCCTGACTACAAGATATTATTTGTTTTTAATACAAAAAGTATGATCAATGAAATAAAAAATAATATATCAAAATATTATGAAAAAGAAACTCAAAGAGGTGTAAATTGGGATAATCTTCAGGTTTTGCATGCTTGGGGTGGTGCTGAACTCGAAGGACTATATTCTAAAACTTGTAAAGATCTTGGTATTAATCGTCTTGCATTTTCGGACGTGAAACGTTACAAAGATGGTCTTGAAAGCATTTATGAAGACTTATTAAAAAATAAAGATAATTTAAAAGAAAAATACGATTTGGTTTTGATAGATGAAGCTCAAGATTTCCCTCCTTCATTTTTTGAAACAATATTTTATTTAACTAAAGAGCCAAAACGCATTATATGGGCTTATGATGAATTTCAATCATTAAAAGATATTCGAATTTTAGAACCCGAACAAATGTTTGGTAAAAAACAAAATGAAACTTTTAATATACCAAATACTTTAATTAATGGTAAATATATTGGTGAAATAGAAAAAGACTATGCATTAAAAAATTCATACAGAAATCCTGGGTATAATTTAATGGTTGCACATGCTTTAGCTTTGGGTTTACACAGAGAAAATGGCATAATAGATGCTTTACCTGATAAAAATTCTTGGGAAGCCATAGGTTATCAAATAGAACAACCTAACAAAATGGTTTTTAAAGAGGGTGATCATATGATAATTAGTCGTCCACAGGAAACTTGCAAAAATATTCTATCAAAATTGTTAGCAGATAACAATCGTGATACGACGCAACTCATTGAATTTAAGAATTATGAAAATCATTTACAAGAAATTGAAGGAGTTGCTAACAAAATAAATAATTTGATTAAAAATGAAGGAATAGAACCATCGCAGATTTTTGTAATAACATTAGATACAAAATCATCTAAAAAAACTCTTAGCGCTTTAAAAGATGAGTTATTAGAAAAGTATGATATTAAATCGATTATGCCTGGTTATAATTATGATACTGGGCAAATTTTCAGAGATCCAGGCTATGTAACTTTAACTACCCCTTGGAAAGCTAAAGGTAATGAAGCAAATATTGTATTTGTTTTAAATGCACAAATGGCTTATACAGATACTTCATATAGAAATAGAAATGCACTTTTTGTATCAATAACACGTTCAAGAGGATGGTGCTACATTTCAGGAACAGGAATTGCATTAACGAAATTATCTGAAGAAGCGAATTGTATAATTAAGAATAATTTAAAATTTGACTTTATATATCCAGACAATAATACACTAGAAAGAAATAGGAAAAAAATTCAACAGTCAGATTATATAAAAGAAGATAAAATTAATGAGTTATTTGATGAATATGAAGATTTGTTAATCGATAAATTAAAAAATGATCCTGATTTATGGGAAAAAATACAAAAACAAATAGGACAATAGGATGTAAATGTATAAATTTTCTGACATAAAAGGAGAAGTTCTATATTTAGAAAATTATTTAAAAAATGCTAAGATATATAGTGATTCCAGAATCTTTGTTGATGAAACTGCTAATTTTAAGAAAATTAGTTGGTATAATTACGAAAGTGGAATACCGAAAACGCCCTACCATATTACATATAGCTCAGCGGTTTCAAATAGACAATATTCTTATCTATTTAAGGACGGTTCTTTTTTGCAATTTTATTATGATTTTCAAAACGAAGATACATTAAAAAAAGCAAAATTGGCATATTATCCTTATCCACAGATATGTTCAGAAATAAGTGATGATGATTTTATTGAATATTTAGAAATAATTGATGGGTTGGATAATATAGATACACTTATAGAAACACGTAAAATTTCAAATACTTCATACATTAGAATTGATTATGATAGTAATGTAGACTCGCATGACAACTGCGAAATTCAAATTGATAGTATTAAAGAAATAAGAATTCCTTGTGAGGTATTAATTAATCCAATTTATTTTTTTGAATTTATTTTAAAGTGCAAATCTTTATCAAGTAATGATTATGCAAAAGCGTTTGATTTTTTAAAAAATGATAATAATTTTAAAACACAGTTGAATATATCTCGAAAGAAACATTTTAAATTAGAAAATTGTTCAGACCAAAATATATTTATAACCTTTTTATGCTAAACTATTTAATTGTATCAATCTTTTCATATTTTTTTTAGTATTTTCTAGTCGTTAAGACTATTTTTACTTTATAAATCTAGGTTACAATGTATAAATAACGTAAGTTATTTGCTCAAAACTTTTTATTAAGAACTTATTAAGAAAAATTACTCCAAAATTGACAAAGTGTCTGCTATAGCTTACACTATATTTTTGAAGCAAAAAGTCTAGTTAAGAATGGTAAATAATGAAAGAATTAAAACATACAATAGATTTAGAAAATTATATAGTTAACGACTTAAAAACTGATGAAGATATTAAATTATATCTAAATACAAGTTTAAAAGATTATATTCAAGATGGCGATTTTAATTCTTTTTATCGTGCATTAGAAATTGCCATAAAATCAAGAAATTCAATTTCAGGTTTTGCAAAGAAAATTGGAATGTCCAGAACTCATTTATACAGTTTATTTAAAAATGAAAAAGAACCTAAATTTTCTACCATTGTAAAAATATTCCATGAATTAGGTTATGAATTAAAAATTGCGTAAATATCCAAATCTCATTGATAATTTGGTCTATCTTAATTTGCAAGCTAAAATAAAATTGCACTTTTTTGCATTTTATTGCACTGGGCTTAACTTTAAACACCAAGGCGATTTGAGCCTAATGTGGTTTTTAAATTTACAAATAGAGTGCAAAAGAGTGCAAGAAATGAGTACTTGAGTGCAAGAAAAGACCCATACATCTCAATACTAAAAAACAGCCTCAAATCGGCTGTCTATTTGATTTTCTATTAAATTTTCTCTGTCTCAATGTCCCAGAAACCTATTACAAAACAAACCTCTCGGTTTGTGTGGTTCTCGTCCACTAAATATACACAAAATTAAAAGGACAATAACATAAGTTATTGTCCTTTTAAACTGGGCCGCAGTGGACTCGAACCACCGACCTCACCCTTATCAGGGGTGCGCTCTAACCACCTGAGCTAGCAGCCCATATTTTCGGCATGGAAATCTTACTTCCCTTTCGCATGAATAAATGTACTATAAACATTTTTTAAAATCAAGTGTTTATTTTATAAAAAAACTACCTGCAATATTACAGGTAGTTCCCTTCCTTTAAATAAGACTTTTTTTGAACTATATGTTCATATTTCTTTGAAAATTCTTTCTGATTTTCTTTTTAGCATTATCTAAATTTTTAATTTTCTTTTCTGCATATTTAATTTGTTTTTGTGCAGCTTTTCTTTCAGCCTTCGTTGTATTATAACGAGAATCTATTTCTGCATAATTATTTTTGTAATTAAGAAGTTTATTTCTCAATTCAACTTGTGCATTATCTATCTGCAAAATTGAATTCTGCATTTTTGTACCTGCTGTTACTTGACTTGGATCTAATAAATCAGTTCCTTTTGCAGATGTTGAAGATGCTGTCTGAGTTGTTGAAGAAACAGGTGATACTGTTGCACTGTCACTAAAATTTAACGGTGTAAAAGTTGTTTCTGCCATAACAACACTTGCTGTAACTGCAATTACGCCCATTGCCAAAGCTAATACTTTTGAAAATTTATTCATAAATATTTTCCTCCATCATAGTTGTAAACAAGTAACAATATTTTAGTCCATTTTTTGAAAATGAAAAAGAAATTTACATAATTTAATATCTGTAATTTTGTGCTATTATTTTGATTAAAGGACTTGGGATTATGAGAAAAGAATGGATATTTGAAAGTTGCGAAACTAATGAAAAATCTTTGATTAAAAGATTGCTATTTTCACGTGGAATTAAAACAGATGAAGAAATAAAAGAGTTTTTGAATCCTCTTGAAATGACTTTAACTTCTCCTGATGTATTCACTGATATGAATAAAACTGTTGAAAGACTTTCTAATGCAATAGATAACAATGAAACAATTATTATTTACGGTGATTTTGATGCGGACGGGGTAACTTCAACCTCTGTTTTATATCAAACTTTGAAATACCTTGGTGCAAACGTTCACTATTTCATTCCTGATAGAGAAAACGAAGGTCATGGATTTGACACAAAAGCTTTAATAAAGCTAATGACAACAATCAAACCAAAAGTTATAATATCTGTTGATTGTGGAATTTCCGATGTCGAAGCAGTAAAATTTATCAATAGCTTCAAAATAATTGACGTAATTATTACAGATCACCACGAAGCTCCGGAAATTTTACCTGATGCTTATGCTATCATCAACCCAAAATCTCCAAACGCATTATCAGAAACATTAACCGCCAAACAAATTGAACATTTAACATATCTTGCCGGTTGCGGTGTTGCTTTTAAAGTTGCACAAGCACTTTTAACGAAATATAACAAACTTGAATTTGTATACGAAATTCTACCGTTTGTTGCAGTTGGAACAATTGCAGATATTGTACCGTTACTAGGTGAAAACAGATATCTCGTAACAAAAGGTCTTGATTTAATTTCCAAAGGTAAACATGAAGGTTTAAAACTTTTATTAGAAAGTGCAGGTTACGATATTACCAAAGGAATTACTGCCGAAAATATAGCTTTTGGAGTTGCACCAAGAATCAATGCTTCAGGAAGGCTTGATACTGTTGAATCTGCTCTTAAAGTTTTGATTTCAGATAATCTTCAAGAAGTCCGTATGTCTATTGCAACATTAAACGAACTCAACAAAGTTCGACAAACTCTATGTCAAGAAGTCTTTTTACAAGCAGATGCAATGGTTCAAAAAGAAGGTAATAAAAACTCTGCAATTGTACTTGCAAATGAAGGCTGGCATATCGGTATTATTGGAATTGTTGCCTCTAAACTTGTTGAAAAATACTATAAACCGGTATTTTTAATGAACTATAATAAAGAAAAAAATGAGTACAGATGCTCTGCAAGAAGTATTGAAGGTGTCCCTTTATATGATGTGATAAGTGCAAATTCAGAATTATTAAACGGATTTGGCGGACATAAATTGGCTGCCGGTTTAAGTTTTTCAGGAGAAAAAACCTCATTTGAAACAGTCAAAAAAGCTTTATGCGATACAGTGAAAGAATATACTAAAACAAAAGATTTAAAACCATTTGTTAAAATTGATTTATTGGTTGAGCCTTCAGATATAACAACCAATCTTGTTGAAGAAATCTCTAAATTGGAACCTTTTGGGGCTTCAAATCCAAGTCCGATTTTTGCAGTTAACAATTTGAAAGTTAAACAAAAACGTTTAATGGGTTCAGATAACTCCCATCTTCGACTTACTGTCGGAGCAGACGCTTACGAATTCACATCTATCTGGTGGCAAAAAGGAGATATTTCGCTAGGCTGCGGAGATAGTATTGATATGGCTTTTCACCCGCAAATAAATGAATTTAACGGAAATGTTTCTGTACAAATGATTATTGATGATATACATTCTGATTCACTTAAAGAAGAAGAAATTCAAAATCAACCTCAATATAAAATTTACGATAACAGAAATAAAACAGGTATTTTATCAAATGTTAATGACTATATAAAGACCTCAAAATTAAATATACGAGCATTTGCAGAAAGTAAACAGGTACTTGAAACAATAAAAAACTATCCTGAAATATCATCAAGAACTTTCAACAGAAATAATATTGAACAATGTGATGTTATTATGTTTTTTGATTATCCTGCGGATAGAAAAACTTTTGAAAATATTTTAGAGCAGGCAAGCCCAACTCGAATTCACTTTATGAATTATGAACCTAAAATCCTTGATGAGCAGGAATTTTTAAAAACCTTCTCAGGTATGGTGAAATTTGCAGCACACAACAATAACGGATGCATTGATTTAATTCGTTGTGCAAGTTTTCTCGGCAAATCTATAGAAGTTTTTCAAAAATTATTAGAACTATACGAAGAAGTTGGATTTATAAGAATTTTAGATAAAAATGACAACTTTTATAATATTGAACTTCTTGGAATTGACGATTTATCAAAAGTTTTGCACAGTGAAAAGTATTCTGAAATTTTTGATTTAATTATTGAATGCGAAGCATTCCAAAAAAGTTTACTGGAAGACGATTTAGAATTATTAGTAGTATAAAATTACTAAAAAGCCGGTACTAAAATAATACCGGCTTTATTAAAATTTTGAATTATTCCACTACCGGAGGTACAGGTGGTTTTTGGTTACATTTGCACTCAATAGGCATTGGGTGTGGTCTGTGCATGCCTTTTCTTGGCATGTGTCTTTTAAAGTTTTGTTTTGCTTCTGCCTTAAGTTTTTCAAGTTTTTTCAACTGTTTATCTGTTAAGATTGATTCAAATTCTTTTCTACCTTCATTTTTTATATCATGAATTTGTTTTTTCAGTTCTCTTATTTGGTTTTGAATTGGTTCAAGTTTTTCTTGACGTTCTTTTACTGTTAAACGTTCATTAAAAATTTGTTCAATCTCCTGACGTTTAGTTTTAATTTGCTCAAACAAAGGTTTCGTTGCTTCAGCATCTCTTTCTCTAATTTGTTTAGCCTGTTCTTTTTGGGTTTCTGTAAGATTTAAATCTTGCTCAAATTTATTCACATCAAAATGAGGCTTATGCATCTTCATAGGATGCCCAAATTCAGGTCCTGCAACTTCTTGTCTCATAGGACATGGGCAAGGTCCTTTTTGCACAGCATTTTCATGTGCAAATACTTGTGTTGTTGCGGTTAACGCAATTACTCCAGCTGCAATTAATAATTTTTTCATTCTAATTCCTTTCTTATCATATACACTCTAATACGTTTTGTAACCTCTATGTCTAATAAACGAAACAACTTTTAAATTGTTCATTTTTCCAAAAATTTTATGATATATTTGAATTATGGTTGAATTTATTGAAGTAAAAAATATCACAGAACTTGCTAATCTTGCATCAGAAATCTGGCATGAATACTGGGTTGAAATATTAACTCCGGAACAAATAGATTATATGGTAGAAAACTTTCAGTCAGAAAAAGCTATCTCTAATCAAATTAAAAACGAAAATTATATATATTTCTTTATAAATGTAGATAATGAAAATGCCGGTTATATAGGATTAAGCAAAAAACAAGACCATCTGTTTCTTTCAAAACTATATATTAAAAAAGAATTTCGCCATAAAGGTTTGGGAACAAAAGCTTTTGATTTTATTAAAAATTTTGCAAAAGAAAATAATTATACAAATATAATATTGACCGTTAATAAATATAATACAAATACTATCAATGCATATAAAAAATGGCAATTTAAAGAAATTGATTCTGTTGTAACAGATATTGGAAACGGATTTGTCATGGACGATTACATCATGAAATACTGTATATAATTCAATCTTTTTCTTTGCGTATTTTACAACATTTATTTTTCATATATAATCATAGTTATGAAAACAAGAGAAAATGTAAGAAATTTTTGTATAATTGCCCACATTGACCACGGTAAATCCACACTTGCTGACAGACTGCTTGAAAAAACAGGAACTGTTGCTCAACGTGATATGCAGGAACAAGTGCTGGATTCTATGGATATTGAACGTGAACGTGGTATTACTATTAAATTAAACGCTGCCAGAATGAATTATACAGCTCAAGATGGTAAGTCTTATGAACTTAATCTGATTGATACTCCGGGACACGTTGACTTTTCTTACGAAGTTTCTCGTTCGCTAGCCGCTTGTGAAGGTGCATTGCTCATTGTTGATGCAACTCAAGGGGTTGAAGCACAAACTCTTGCAAATGTTTATCTTGCAATTGAACAAGATTTGGAAATTATTCCTGTTATTAATAAAATTGACCTGCCATCTGCAGATGTTGAAAGAGTAAGACAAGAAATCGAAGAAATTCTCGGTATTGACGCATCCATGGCAATTCCTGTCAGTGCGAAAACAGGTGTTGGTATTGATGAAGTTTTGGAAGCAGTTGTAAATTATATTCCTGCACCTGATGATCATTCCGAAAAACCTTTAAGGGCACTCGTTTTTGATAGTATTTATGATCAATATCTGGGAACCGTATGTTATTTTAAAGTCGTAGACGGCAGCATTTCAGTTGGCGACAAAATACGATTTATGGCATCAGGAAAAGAATATGAAGTTGTTGAACTCGGTTATCAAACACCATCAAGAGTATCTGTAAAAAAACTTACATGCGGTGATGTAGGATATTTTGCAGGTTCTATTAAAGAATTAACAAGATTTGTAGGGGATACAATTACTAATGTTGAAAATCCGGCAACAGAAGCTTTACCGGGGTATAAAGAAGCTTTGCCAATGGTATTTTCCGGTATGTATCCTGTAGACAACGAAGATTACGGCGATTTAAAAGAAGCTCTTGAAAAATTAAAACTAAATGACAGCAGTATTACTTTTGAACCTGAAACTTCCAGTGCTTTAGGTTTTGGATTCCGCTGCGGTTTTCTGGGAATGCTACACATGGAAATCGCTCAAGAAAGACTTGAACGTGAATACAATTTATCATTAGTTACAACAGCACCATCTGTTGTTTATAAGGTTCACAAAACTAATGGTGAAATTGTAGAAATCGACAACCCGTCAAATCTTCCTGCCGCTCAGTACAGAGATTATATAGAAGAACCGTATGTTAAAGTTCAGGTTATTACTCCAAACGAATTCGTAGGAACTTTGATGGATTTATCACAGTCAAAACGCGGAATATTTAAAAATATGACATATCTGGACAAAGTTCGTGTTGATTTGACTTATGAAATTCCTTTAAGTGAAGTTATTACTGATTTTTATGACCAATTGAAATCAAGAACAAAAGGGTATGCAAGTTTAGATTACGAATTCAGTGAATACAAACGTTCCAAACTGGTTAAACTTGATATTATGCTTGCAGGCGAAGTTGTTGACGCATTATCTGTAATTTGTCATGAAGATAGTGCTTTTTATGTCGGACAAAAACTGACTGCAAAATTGAAAGATATTATACCAAGACAATTATTTGAAGTTCCAATTCAAGCTGCTGTTGGCGGCAGGGTAATTGCCCGTACTAATATCAAAGCAATGCGTAAAAACGTTCTTGCAAAATGTTATGGCGGCGACATTTCCAGAAAACGAAAACTGCTTGAAAAGCAGAAAAAAGGTAAAAAACGTATGAAATCAGTAGGTAGCGTAGAAGTTCCACAAGAAGCATTTATGGCAGTACTTAGTCTTGAGGATGATTAACAAGACCTTTTGATACTGCAACTAAAGCAGCTTCTAATCTGTTTTTAACTCCTATCTTTCTTATTATTGAAGCAACATGTGCTTTAATTGTATGATGGGTAACCATTAATATTTGTGCTATTTCTTTATTTGTTTTTCCTTGTACAACATATTCTAAAACTTCAATTTCTCTTTCTGTTAAATTCTTAATCTTAATTCCATTACAATACATTGATATTATCCTTTCATTTTTATCTTAACACTACCTAGCCATATTGCTATTAGCCAAAGGGCTATAATGTTTATTATAACAACCTATATAGATGTACTTTAAAAAAACAAATTCCTGAAAATCATGATTACAAGCATGTTTCGACATGTTAAGAAATATTAACATATTGTTTTATTTAAGCAATTAATGAACAAAGAAATACTTTATATATATACAGATGGAAAATCTAAAATAGGACGATTTAAAAACTTAATAGTAAAAACTTACTAAGAGAGTATGTGAGTATAAAGGAGATTCGAAAAATGAGTGGATACGGAATGGATTTACCAAAGTCAACAAATGTAAATACTAACTACACACCGGCTAAAGCAGGTAAAGCAGGAAAAGCTGCAGAAGCAAATACTGTTAAACAACCTTTATTATCTTTTGAAACAAAAGAACTTGGCAGAGATTTGTTAGGTATTGCCGGTAAAACAGATGTAAACGCAGATTTAGCAATTAAACAAAATAAAGAAATTGCAGCTGATACAACAGCTATATTAAAAGATTTAGGATTTAATTATCAAGTAACACCGGCACAAGTTGGTCGTGTTGGTAACATTATGACAGCAGAAGCAGCTCCGGCAATGGATCTTGCTACAGTTAATGCAGATTTATCCAGAACTAATCCTGATAAAAAATCTCTTGAAACAAGAATGGGATTTATGATGGAAGATGCTTTCAGTCAATTAGATGCCTTAATGGCTTAATCAACGAATCAAATATACTCACATATATTTTAGGTCTGTCAAATTGACAGACCTTTTATTTTATCCGAATTGCATATCATACAATTTTTTATATTCGCCATTTGGAATATTTAAAAGTTCATCATGTTTACCTAACTCAACCAGATTACCTTTATTTATAACAGCAATTCTATTAGCATTTTGAATAGTTGAAAGTCTATGTGCAATTACAAAAACTGTTCTATCCTTCATCAAGTTATCTATTGCCTGTTGAACAATATGTTCTGCCTGATTATCCAATGCCGAAGTTGCTTCATCTAATATAAGTATCGGTGCATTTTTCAAAAACGCACGTGCAATACCTATTCTTTGTTTTTGTCCGCCGGATAACAGAACTCCTCGTTCTCCAATCTGAGTATCTAAACCTTTTTCCAAAGATGCTATAAAATCTTCAAGATAAGAATTTTTTATAGCTTTCTCCAATTGTTCTTTTGAAGCATTAAGATTTCCAAGCATAATATTTTCTCTTATTGTACCTTCAAACAAGAAATTATCTTGAAAAACTATTGCAATATTATCTCTCAAAGAATTTAATTTAATATCATTAATGGAAACTCCATCAATTTTAATATCTCCGCCTTTAATTTTATAAAACCGAGGTAAAAGATTTACAATAGTTGTTTTTCCGCCTCCTGAATTTCCAACAAGAGCAATTGTTTCACCCTTTTGAACTTCAAAAGAAATATTATTTAACACAGGTTTACCTTTAATATAATGAAAATTAACATTCTCAAAAGAAATTTTTTCCTCAAATTTAGGAAAATCTATTGAAGTTTTACTGTCCTTAATACCAGGAACTTTATCAAGTTTAGAAACAACACGTTCCATTGCACACAAGCAGGTAGTCATACTTTTTGCATTATTACCAAGACCTTTAATTGGGGTATAAAGCATAATTAATGCAGTTATAAATGAAACAAATTGTCCCGCTGACAATTTACCCTTTACAATTAAATAACTTCCTAACCCAATAACTGCACCAATTCCTATTGAAACGATAATGTGCATCATTGGAGACAACCAACCAACATGCTGTGTAATTTTCATTCTTAAACCAAAAACTGCATGAATTAATTTTGCAAATTGTGTTTGTTTTAATTCATAAAGATTATAAGCTGCAATAATCTTATTACCTGAAAAAGCTTCGTTATATGTTGTTAAAACTTTCGCATTTTCTCCTTCAGATTTATTATAAACATCTTTGATTGCAGATTTCATTTTCATCAACGGAATCATGGCACACGTTAACACAAATACGGCAATAATTGCTAATTGCCATGAGTTATAAAATAATACTCCAATTAAAGAAAGTGATGAAAACAATCTTGAAATACAGGTTTTCATATTTGTTAAAAGACCGCTGCATGATTTATCCGCATCATTATTATAAGCTTTTAGGATTTTTCCGGAAGTTTGCTTATCAAAAAAGAAAGATGACTGATGCATTAATTTTTGATACAAATCAATTTTCAAGTCATTAGTAACTCTACCGCCAACCCAATCATTCATATATGTTGCAAGGTAATTAAAAGTTCCTTGTATAGTTGTAAATATAACAATCAATAAAGGTATATACCATGGAGAACTCATTTGTTTGTTAAGCATAACAATATCCATATATGGTTTTAAAGATAAAGCTATAACAGCATCTAAAGCACCAATTGGAATAGCAAGTCCCAAAGCAAGAATTGTTCTATTTAAATAAGGTTTAAAATACGGTAAAATTCGAGATAAACTATGATAATTTTCATTATCACCATATTTTTCATCCAGTTTTAATTTTATATTTTCAAAAATATTACTCATATATTTCTATATTTATCCCTTTCGCTATATTTCAAAACATGAATTAAAATATTGAAGATATTTTAATTCATGTTTTGAAATATCATTTTCTTTGTTTTCTAGAACTTTTTTTAAATCTCTTATTCTACCCCAATATAAAATTCTTTTAATATTATCTTGAGAATATTTCTGTAACTGAAAAATTTCAACAAGCGGATTACAATAATGAATCATTAAGGATTTTTTTCTATTATATTCTGTAAAAACCGTACATCTTCTAATTAAATCTTTTCGCATTTTTATATGTTTATTTGGATTTTTCGGCGGAAAATTTAAATTATAGCAATCTTTGTTACTAATAAAATTTTCAACATTAACTGAATACATAAAATCTTCAAATCCAGAAAATCTTCCTTCTATATCAGAACCATTTTCTTCTGTAAGTATTCTTAAAACCGGTGTTTCAAAAGCTAAACATGGTAGAATTACATGTAATCTTGTTGAAACTACACAATGAGCATTGTGTAATAATCGCAAAAACATTTTAGCAATATTCATTCTTTGTTTTGAATCATAATAAGGGGTCAATAAGCTTGAAAGATTATAAACCGGCTTTTTTGTCCTTTTTTTCAATTCTTCTACAACTTCCTCCGGGACATCAATACATAAAATATAATTCTCCCTTTTAATACTTTTATTGCGTTGTAAAGTTAAAGTTAAACAACCTGAAAAATATGCCGGAATACCTTCTGATTTTAACCATTCATAGGTGCTTACATCTCTACATCCAACAGGACCGTGTTCAATAAAATATTTTCTAACTTGTTCAGTTAATATTGTTTTTCTTTTCTTTACACTAATATGCATTGATATCAATAACGGTTCAATAAATTCAGATGGAGGAAAATTCTGAGGTTTATGCATCCACCATGCATTCATTATTAACTTTGTTTTCTTCCCTGATTTTGGATAATATTTATTAAGTTGTTCTCTATGAATATACTGCTCTACTTTTGGTAAAAACCTCATAGCTGCAATGCTTTGGATTTCATCTCCAATATTCACTGATGAATATTTTAAAAGACCATATAAAAAATCTTTTTCTTCTTTCTCATTTTTATTAAATTTAAAATTTTTCAAAAATTTATTCACCAATTACACCTCTAAGTTTCACAATAGAACTGTCAAGGTCATCTAAATTGGAAAATACGCTGGACGTTCCTGCAACAAACATATTTGCACCAAAGTTTTTCAAAGTTTTAGCATGTTCAAAACTAATATTACCGTCAACCTCAAAAATAATATCTTTTCTTTTAAATTTCCTTATACAACGAGCAACTTTATCTGCTTTTTTTAAACAGTTATCAACCATTTTTTGTCCTGCAAACCCCGGATTAACCATCAAAAGATTTATACCGTCAATATAATAAATAAGTTCTTCCAAAACACAAAGCGGTGTTGCCGGATTTATAGCAATCATAACTTTACATCCATATTTGCGAACATTTTCAAGTGTTCTTTGAATTTGATATGAACTTTCATAGTGAACAGATACAATATCAGTTTCTTTTATATCAAGCAAATCTATTACAGAATCCGGATCTTTTACCATAATATGATAATCAAACGGAATTTTTGTATGCTTTCTGAGAGCTTTAATATAATCACTACCAAGCCCTAAGTTTGGTACAAATTTTCCATCCATAATATCAAGATGTAAATAATCTACACCGTTATTTTCAAAACTGACAAGATTATTGCTTAAATTAAACGGATCAGCACACATTAAAGAAACAGAAATCTTATTTTTATTCATTTTCAAAAACTCCTTTTAAACTTATATGAGAAGGATTTTTAACTTCTTCAAAAGCTTTTATACCATCTTCCAATCTAAATCTGTCTGTAATTAAAAGATTTGCCTTTTGCTGATGATTGTACAAAAATTCAACAGCACCATCCCAATCATCAATATCATCAGATTTATATGAAGAATTCCAAATACCCTTAATAACTATTTCTGAACGTAATATTTTCCAATATAATTTTTTATCAAGAGAAATATCTGATTCAGGATTACCTACAAAAATTATTTCTCCTCTGGATTTTACAAGTTTAATACTGTTAGAAATTGAAGAATTTGATCCGACACATTCAATAACTGCATCAAAAGAATTATCAAAATCTTCATTCATTACAAATTTTGTAAACCCTAAACTTTGAAGAAAAGATTTTTTCTTATCATTACGTAAAACAATAGCAACATCAGCACCTTTTGCCATTGCAATCATACCGGCTAATATTCCTATTGTTCCTGAACCGCTTATACAAACTGTTTTTTCAGAAATATTTTCAATTTTATTTACTGCATGAACGGCAACTGCTGTTGGTTCACCAAGAGCAGCAACAGAACAAGACATATCATCAGGTATAACTTTTATATTCCACAATGGAACAGAAATATATTCAGCCATGGCACCATTTTGTCTTGAGCCAAAATAACTGTAATTTTTGCATTGTGCATAATGTTTTTCTTTGCAAAATTCACATTCATTACAAGGCAAAAGCGGAAAAACTACAACTTTTTTATCGCAATAAGATTTATCAACACCATTACCGCATTCAACTATTTGTCCTGAAAATTCATGACCGAGTATAATAGGGAAAAAATACGCACTATCCTTATAAACTCTATTAAAATCACTACTGCAAATTCCGCAAGCAAGAACTTTTACAAGAACTTCACCATCTTTTGGTTTAGGTGTTGCAACTTCTTCAAAATCAATTTTATTTTTATCCTTTAATACACAAGCTTTCATTTTCTTCCTCTTTTTTCAAAATACCTTTGGCTATTGCTAAATCATTCTCTGTAGTAATTTTAATATTTTTGTAATCTCCGACAATTGTTTTGATTTTATAACCTTTTGCAGAACAAATTTGCACTGTTCCTGTAATAATTTTTCTTTCTTCATCAGTTAAACTATTAAGAGCCTTAATTAAAATTCCTAATCTGAAACTATCAGGAGCCTGACCGTTAAATAATGTTTTTCTGTCTGGAAAACCTGTTATAAAACTGTTTCCATCTAAAACATACATAGTATCAACAGCAGGAACGGCGGCAACACATGCACCGTATTCGGAAGCTGTTTTAATACTATTTTCAAGAATTTCAACAGAAACAAAAGGTCTTACTGCATCATGCATTACAATAACATCATTTTCACTTGTACTAAGTTCTGATACACCATTTATTACATTTTGAATACTGTCAATTCTTTCTTTTCCTCCATTGACAATTTTTATTTTTTTATTATTGCTAAAACCAAAATTATTTAATAAATCTTTTAAATAATCTGAATAATCAGGATGTATAGCAATAAATAAATAATCAAAACTATCAACAGAAAGCATTTTTTCTATGGTTCTTATAATAATAGGTTTTCCGCAAAGTTCTATAAACTGTTTTGGAATACCGTGATTAGCCATTCTGGATCCCGTTCCGCCTGCTAAAATTGCTCCAAAAATCATACACAAGCCTCCTGTTTATCTGTTTGTTCTTTTTCTTGAGCGTTATCAATTATATTTTTTATAAGTTCTACAACTCTTTCTGAAGCATGCCCGTCATCAATACAGCCTTTTTCTTTTAGGAATTCTTCTACACCAACTTTATATGTGTCATAATCAAATTGTTCAATATTTTTTACCATTTCATCATTATTTGAAGCAACAGGGAATGGGGTGCTGGTTAACGGATAATACAAACCTCTGCCATTATTATATTTTTCAACATCTGTTGCATATATAAAGCCAGGTTTACGAGAAAGCATAAAGTCGTATATGCATGAAGAATAATCAGTAACTATTGCATCTGCAGAAACCATAAGCTCCTGAATATCAGAATAATTCGTTGCATCAATAACATAATCTTTGTTTTCTACACAATCTTGCATTAAGTTAACCAAACGAGGATGTAATCTCATTATAACAACCCATTTACCGCCAAACTTTTTAGAGACAGCCGATAATAATTTTTCAAAATTCAAAGAATAACAACTCATATCTCCATCTTCTCTAAATGTTGGAGCATACATTATTATTTTTGCATCTGACGGGATATTATAATATTCATAAACTTTTTTCTTTATGTCAGAATTATCTTTAAAAAATACATCATTTCTCGGATGCCCACATTCTATAATATTACCATTATCCCAGAACATTCTTTTAAAGAAATTTGTAGTATATGTTCCATTAGAAGTTAAATAATCAATTTGTTTAGAATCAAGTCTTGCATATTTCATAAATGATTTGTATCTATTATGAGGGTTGTCATCACCTGATTTTTTTATTCCGAGTGAACCATGAAATGTTTGAATATAAACCTGATTATCCTTTTTTAATATATGTTTCTTAACATAATATTCTTTACGAAGATTATCTATCCATATTTTAGCAGTCTTGTGCTCTTTCACATCCTCAGGAGAACCTTTCATAACAAGACGAATATTTTTTGGAAAATCATTTATATACTTCAAAATATCCTTATTGACGACCCAAACTAAATCATAAGGAAGATTTTGTTTTAAAATTTCTTCAGCTATATATTTTGGATTGCAGGTATATGCACCGTTAAAAGTTTTAAAAAGAATTTTATTATTTTGAACAGGTAAACAATCATAAAAATTTTTATATTTTGTTTCATCATAAATTCTTATTTTTATACCCAAAATACAAATTTGTTTATGAAATCCATAATTAGTAATTGAAAATATATGTTCTAAAAAACTTAATTTACTCATTTATTTCTCCCTTTAACTTATTTAATTCTTTAATTTCTTCTTCTGAAAAAGCTTTCTCATCCGTATGATGCGGACAAATACTCTTCGGTAAACTCATATAATTTCCATAAATATTTGTAAGCATAAATTCTGTATCATTTGGACAATTAAATTGGTATCCTTCAAATTCAATTTTCTTTAACGGAAAAATTTGATCATAGTCATATATCCAATTATTCCAACGATGAGGAAAATCTATTCCCCAGTGAATAGAAGGCTTTATTCGTTCATCAACTTCTATATTTTCATTAATTATTTTTTGAGTAATACTATTAAACTTAGTTTTTAATTTGGAAATATCAGATATTTTAAAAGGATTTAAACTCAAACATTTTCGCAAAAATTTAATTTTTTTATTTAACTGTACTTTTTCTTTTCCTTGCACACTTGTAAAATAAAAATCATGCGGAAAAATATCTACAAAAGCTTGATTTATCTTTCTGTGTTTTATTTTAAGAATACAGGTGGCTGAAGAATTTTCATCTCTCCAAAATTCACAATACAAATCAGGGTTTGTTGTACAGGTATTGAAAATATTAGGAAACTTTTCATAATCTTCTCTCATCATATCTGTATCAATATCATCATCCCATGGTATAAAACCCTTATGACGTTTTGCACCAAGTAAAGTCCCGCCGCTTAACCAATATCTTATATTATTTAATTCACAAATTCTGTCCATTTCTTTTAAAATAGACAATAATGCTAATTGATATTCTCTCAAAAAACCCTCAGCAGGAGGTACTCGTGTAATATCTGAATATTTTGAATAATCGATACTTATTCGTTTTTTATTATCAGGTTTTAAAATTCTTATTTTTATGCCGCAAATTCGTATTAGTTTGTGACTATAGTCAGCATCTGTTATAGAGAAAATATTCAAAAATATTCCCTTTATAATACGTAATAATATATTATCTTTTAACGACAAGCTTCTCATTTATCCCTATAAATATTAAATTTAATAACTTCATTAGCCATTTGGTTATTAACCATATTACTAATACTCATAGATATAAATTACTTCAAAAAACAGTATTAATCAAGAAATATTTAGTGCATATTAAGAAAGGTTCAAGATATATTCTTGAACCTTTTATTTGTATAATTTAACTTTTATTTTAAACATTAACTTTATTAAATGTTTTTTCCCAGTCATAAGCTGTTTGAATACTAAGTTCTAATGTTCTTTTCGGTGACCAGTTTAATAATTCTTTTGCTTTTTTATTATCAGCAACAAGAATTGCAGGATCACCATCTCTTCTTGGCATTTCTTTAACAGGAATATTTTTTTCAGTAACACTTTCACAAGCTGCAAAAACTTCTTTAACACTATTACCTTCCTGAGTTCCTAGATTAAAGAAATTTGTAATACCACCATTTTCCAAATATTTCAAAGCAAGAACATGAGCATCTGCCAAATCTTCAACATTTATATAATCTCTAACACATGTTCCGTCTTTAGTATCATAATCTTGACCATACATTTCAAAAGTTTTTCCACCAGAAAATGTTGATTTTAATATATTTGGAATTAAATGAGTTTCAGGATTATGCCATTCTCCTACTCTTGTTAAATTATCAGCTCCAGCCACATTAAAATATCTAAGTCTTACTGATTTTAAACCATAAGCCTTGTCATAATCATCCATTATATTTTCTATCATCAATTTAGATTTACCATAAGGATTTATTGGAATTTGAGGATGCTTTTCATCAATAGGTGTATAAACCGCATTACCATAGGTTGCAGCAGTCGAAGAAAAAACTATATTTTTTACATTAAATTCCATCATTGCATTTAAAAGGTTTAATGTACCAAAAACATTATTGTAATAATATTTTTGAGGATTTTTAACAGATTCTCCTACTTGAGAATATGCAGCAAAATGGACAACAGCTTCTATTTTTTTATGTTTATTAAAAACTTCTTCTATATCACTCAAATTCTTTAAATCACCTTGAATAAAATCAATAACTTTACCATTAGATTTAATACTTTTCAAAGTTTCAATTATTTCTGAATGACCTAATTCTAAATTATCAAAAATAACGACATCATAACCTGCATTTAGCAACGCAATTGTTGTATGAGAACCAATATAACCGGCTCCACCTGTAACTAAAATCATTATATTTCCTCTTTTTCCTACCAAATATACTATCATATTATATTAAAAAAGTTAATAGAAATTAACAATTAGCCATTAGGACTAGCAAAACAATCAAACATGTTTTATACTATATATGTAGTAGTAAAAGGTTTAGGATTTCTCGGGTGTTAAGGTGGTTTTTCCATCTGTTTGAAGTATTGATTTTACAACTATATAAGGTAAAATTGTTTAGTAATGTAAAATTTTAATATAAACATGTCAAATATTTTACTTTATTGAACTTATAGAAAAAAATTGTAGGTAGATTGTATTTTGAAGAAATTAAACGATAAACAAAACAATAAAACTATAAAAAAAGAAACCAAAAATAATGCATCCAATCCTATCGAGAAAGTTAAAAGTCCGATAGAAGATACTAAAATGATTTCTGTTCCTAAATCTCCTGATATTGATAATGCAGGAGAAATTTCCAAAGTACAAAAAAAACTAAATAAATTAATAAAACCTATTTCAATAACTGAAGAAAATAGTTTAACTAATATTGTAGAAACAATAAATAATTTTAACTCTACAAGAACAAAAGCAAAAAATTACACAAATAAATTAGAAAATTCAACAGCAAATTATATTTCTATTAATTATTTTGATATTATGAAAAGTATTTCAGATATCTTTAATAATAATAGAGGAATTGTTGATTTAATTTCTCAATTAAATAATATTTTTGTAAATAAATTAAAATGGGGATTTGTAGGATTTGGATTATTACATGAAAAATCAAAATGTATAAATCTGAAAATATACAGCAATGTTGGTAATTCTTATACTTCTAAAGTATTTTTATCAGATGAAAACAATCCTATTATAAAAGCATATTCAACAAAAACAATCATTGATAAAGATAATATAAATTATCTGAATAATCCGTATTTAATAAAATCACCATCTGTTATATTCCCAATGATTTCAGTAAACAAATGTATTGGTGTAATGATTGTCGGACAGAATATTGCTAACTTAAACACTAATTTAATAACATTCCTATCAAACTTTATGGGAATGTATATTCACAATGCACAACTTTTGGAACAAACAAACAAATTTGCAAATACAGATACATTAACATCTTTGTATAATCACAGAGGATTTCAAGAAATTCTTGCAAAAGAACTTGCAAAAGCAAAAGATAATGAAACTCCTTTATCTGTTGTAATGTTTGATGTTAACAATATTTCAAAAATTAATAGAGAGCTCGGACACGCAAAAGGTGACGAAGTTATCAAAATTATTGCAGAAAAAGTAAAACAAAATATGAGAGCAAATGATTCTGCCGGAAGATACGGTGGAGATGAAATTGCTATAATTATGCCAGAAACAGATACACGTGATGCAAAATATTTAGCAGAATATATTACATATTGTTTGTCATGTTGTTTTGTAGATGATGTAGGGCCGGTAAAAGTTTCTGTAGGTATTTCAACCTTCCCTGAATGTACTCAGGATCAAGAAAAATTACTAATTCTTGCAGAACAAGCAATGTTTATATCTCAAGCAAAAGGTTATAAAGAAGGTATGTCTGCAATTGTAAGTTCATCAGACTTCAATTTTTGGGATGATATGGCACTTGATTCATTTGCAGAAGTACTTGCAAAACGTCACGCCCAAATTGGTATCAAATTCGAAGATGAACTTGTTCACAAATTCAATAACGAAGAAATAATTAACCATAATCACTTAATGGAAATGGCAACATCTTTAGCCGGTGCTATTGATGCAAAAGATCCGTATACAAAAGGTCACTCAACATCTGTTTCAAGATATTCAGAAGCACTTGCACGTGCAATTAATCTTCCTGAAAATGAAGTTGAAAGAATTAAAATTGGAGCATTATTGCACGATGTTGGAAAAATCGGTATTCCTGAAAATGTTCTTAAAAAACCGGGAAAACTTGATGATCAAGAATGGAATATTATGAAACAACACCCTGTAATTGGTGCTGAAAAAGTATTAGAACCAAACGAAGCTTTAAGAGATTTAATTCCTATTGTTAAATACCACCACGAAAGACTTGATGGTAAAGGTTATCCTGAAGGATTAAAAGGTAGAGAAATACCTCTTGCAGCAAGAATTGTATCTGTAGCAGACGCATATCACGCATTAGTAAGTGACAGACCATATAGAAAAGGAATGCCTATAGAAAAAGCTTGTGCAATCCTTAAAGAAGGTGCAGGAACTCAATGGGATGCTGATTTAGTAAGACAATTTATTTCAATTGCTCCATCCCTTACAACTAATGTTTAATCACGTAATACTGAACTTGTTTTACTTCTGTTTTAGTTGGGCTAAAAGCCCAACAACATTCTATATAATAAATCAATTAGACAAGTAATACCGAGATTGGTGGCAAAATACCTACTCCGGCGAGGAGCTTAGCTCTAAATTTTATTTTACACCCATAATCATTGTATAACGTCTGCCTTTTTTTACAACTTTATATGGAATGTTTCCTTTAATAAGATACATTTCCTTATTTTTTAAGATAACAACGTTGTCTTCTTTTTTAAGATCCTCAGCTACTCTTTTTACATTAACTTTAGAATTAGTATTATAATCAACAATTTCGTCATTGTAATATAACAATGAATATTTTCTGTCCATACCGAATGATGAAATTGTATAATCTTTTTCTTTAGCATATTTTGCAAAATTAACCAAATCTTGCTGCCCAAATCTGTAATCTACTTCAAAAAATTCTTCCGTTGCAAAAGCCGAAACAACTGTCATAAATAAAACATAAAAAACAAAAACTCCAATATATTTTTTATATTTTACAAATAACAATGTTCCTATACCTAAAACTAACAAACAAATTAAACTGAACCATCTTATTTCTGCAATATCATCTTCTAATTGTGCTGGTAAATAAAATGGAGTAAACATTGCAGCAATTCCGGCAATAACGCTAAACCAGCCAAATATTTTTACAGAAATATTTATTGGTTTTTCATGTTCTTTTTTATCAACGTAATCTTTCCAGATTAATGCTGTAATTAAAGCTAGTGGATAATAAACAGGTAATATATATGTTGCAAGTTTTGTTGATGAAGATGTAAAGAAAATCATTATCCACAAAACTGCTACCCAGCATAATGCAAGCATTTTATGAACATTATCAAGTGAATCAAAATTAAAAGTTTTAAATTTTTCAATATAATTCTGTTTTTTCCAATTTTTAATTTTATCTACAAAAACAGCAATCATTGAAAACACCCAAGGAATAAATCCCCATAAAATTATTATAAAATAATAGTAAAATGGTTGTTTTCTTCCTATTTCGTTATTTGCAGTATTTAAAAATCTATGAAGATGATGTTTTATAATATACTCATCAAAAAATAACGGGTTATGAATTTTGAACATTATAATATGCCAAGGTAAAACAATTAATAAAAATAAAAGCATACCAGGAATTAAATATAAAGGTTTGAAAATATCTTTAAACTTTTTAGCCATTATAGCTGTAAAAAATACGGTACCGAATGGAATTGCAATACCCGGAATACCTTTTGCCATCACAGCTAAACCGGTAAAAGCATAAAATGCCCACCAGTAGAATTTTTTATGATTATCCTGACAAAAATAGACTTGAAAATAACAAACAAGTGCAAGTCCAATGTAGAATGTTAATACGATATCAAGAATTGCATACTTTGCAAGCATAATAAATTCAAGAGAAGTTGCAATAATTAATGATGTAAAAACACCAAATCTTCTGTTTATACGTTTTCTACATGTAAAATATACAATGAAAGAAAATAGAAACCCTAACAGAGCAACAGGAAATCTTGCTGTAAATTCATTAACTTTACCACCCCATAAAGCGAAAGATAAACATTCTTGCCAAAAATATAAAGGAGGTTTTTCAAAGAAATATTGCCCGTTTAAATAAAGGGTTAGAAAATCTTTTGAATGAAACATATCTCTAGACATTGCAACATATCTTGTTTCATCTACATCCATTAATGAATAAGTACCTATTCCATGAAAAAATATAAAATAGAATATTATACCTAAACCTAAAACAGTAAAAATTTCAGAATTTTTTTTTATAAAATTAACCAAAATATTCCAAAAAGATAAAACTTTTAATCTTAATTCCATAACATATCCTCTTAAATCATTTATATATTTGTCGAAAAAATTATACTATAAAATTGTAGAAAAGTATATTGTATTAATGTAGAAAACTTTTACTTTTCTACATTAATAATTTAACAAATTAATTAAAAATAAGTTTTCTACATTTTATACAAAAAAGTTCAAAAGTTTTCTACAAAACATTAATTTACCAAAACTATCTCATATTCATAGTTCCCAGAGTTTTCTACAAATATTTACAGTTTACTATCATGATTAATATTATTAATTATATTTATATATTTATATTGTTATATATAAATTAAAAACTCATTAAGATGGAATTTGTTTTTCATATTTCCATTTTAGTAATAAATATTTTTTACTAAGAATTGTATACCTTTTTTTACCTATTATTTATATTACTTTGTCTTTATCCTATAATATTATTAAGGTATCAAAAGGAGTATGGGAATGAAATTTGTTATTAGAAAAGAGGATTTATATAACGGAATTAAGATTGTTGAAGGTGCTACTTCTCAAAAAGCTGTTCAACCTGTTTTATATAATATTTTAATTGAAACTTTAGAAAATAATTCTATTCGTTTAACAGCAACTGATTTGGTTTTAACTGTGATTACAACTGTAGATGCTCAAGTTCAGGAAATGGGTAAGATTACTCTTCCTGCCAAAAAGTTAAATGAAATAGTTTCTAAATTAGGTAATGATTTAATTACTTTCGAAACAGAAGAAAACGGAACTAATGTTAATATTTCTTGTCAAAAATCTAAATTTGATATGATTGGTATTTCTGCAAATGAATTCCCGCCGGAAGTTTCTAATTACCAAATTGAAGATTCTAAATGTTTTAACGTAGAATTAAAACCTTTCTTGAAAGGTATCAGACAAGCCGGTTTTGCTTCTGCCAGTTATGAAGTAAGCAATCTTTTATCAGGTATTGTTTGTGATTTTTCTGAAGGTCTTTTAGAAATTGCTTCAACAGATGGTAACAGACTTGCACGTGTAAGAGAAAATTTACATAGCGAAATTTCTGAACCTACTCAATTGATTATTCCTTCAAGAACTTTAAATGAATTCTTGAAAATAAGTTCTTATATTGATGAAGATACAATTAAAATTTGCAAAGATAAATCAACTATTATTTTTAAATCAGAAAAAACATTAACTATTTCAAGATTATTAGAAGGACAATTCCCTAAATACAATCAATTAATACCTTCTGAAAGTCCGAAACAAGCAATTGTTAATGTTTCAATGCTTCGTGCTGCATTAGAAAGAGTTTCTGTTATGGTTAACGACAAAACAAGTATTGTAAAAATGCATTTTGCTGATAATGAATTAACTCTTTCTGCTGATACTCCGGATGCCGGTAAATCTGAAGATAAAATTGATATTCAATATACTGCAGAAGAATTATTAATTGCTTTTAATTATAAATTTATTCTTGATGCATTAAAAATTATTGAAAGTGATGAGGTTGTTATTGGTTTGAATGCAAGTCTTTCCGCGACTGTATTAAAACCAAACAGTGAAGACGACTTTATTTGTTTGATTATGCCTGTTCAAATCAGGTAGTCCTCGCCGGACTGGGTATTTTGTTACCATGTAGGTATTGTACGATATTAAATTAAATCTGCTATCATTGATAGATATCAGAAAAGTTATAATAAAGGAAGTAATATGGAAACTATGGAAAAAGCAAATATTGATTGGTCAAATCTTGGTTTTGGATATTTTAAAACAGACAAAAGGTTTGTTTCTAATTTTAAAGACGGTAAGTGGGATGAAGGTTGTTTAACTTCTGACGAAACAGTTGTTATTAATGAAAGTGCCGGAGTTTTGCAATACGCTCAAACTTGTTTTGAAGGTATGAAAGCTTATACTACAGTAGATGGTAGTGTTGTTGTCTTTAGACCTGATATGAATGCAAAGAGAATGTATGAAACAGCTCAAAGACTTGAAATGGTTCCATATCCTGAAGATAAATTTATTAAAGCAATTGAAAAAGTTGTAAAAGCTAATTTAAAATACGTTCCACCATACGGAACAGGTGCTTCTTTATATATAAGACCATATTTGTTTGGTTCTTCTCCTGTTATGGGTGTGAAACCTGCTCAAGAATATCAATTTAGAGTGTTTGTTTCTCCAGTAGGACCATACTTTAAAGGCGGAGCTAAACCAATTACGCTTAAAGTTAGTGACTTTGACCGTGCAGCTCCAAACGGTACCGGTCATGTTAAGGCAGGTCTTAACTATGCGATGAGTCTTCATGCAATAGTTACAGCTCACAATGAAGGTTATGATGAAAATCTTTATCCTGATGCTTTGACAAGAACAAAAGTTGAAGAAACCGGCGGAGCTAACTTCTTCTTTGTGACAAAAGATAATAAAGTTGTTACTCCTAAATCAAATACAATTCTTCCGTCAATTACGAGACGCTCTTTAATGTATGTTGCTAAAGAATATCTTGGATTAGAAGTTGAAGAAAGAGAAGTTTATTTAACAGAACTTTCTGAATTTGCAGAATGCGGATTGTGCGGAACTGCTGCTGTAATTTCGCCTGTTGGAAAAATTGTTGACCACGGTAAAGAAATTTGTTTCCCTTCCGGAATGCAAGAAATGGGACCTGTTTCAAGAAAGTTATATGAAACTTTGACAGGTATTCAGTACGGAAAAATTAAAGCTCCGGATGGATGGATAAAAACAATTGTATAACTGATTAAAAAAGGTTTGGATATAATCTGAACCTTTTTTAATAATATAAGGTCTTATTATGTTAAACAGATATAAAAATTTTTTAAAAGATTTTGACTTAATACTTTCTGTGTTGTTTGAAAATCATAAAAAATATATTCATTGTAAAAAAGGTTGTTCAAAATGCTGCAGTAAAGGAGATTACCCCTTTTCACAGCTTGAATTTGCATATTTGACACAAGGATTTATTAATCTTCCTGAAAATACTAAAATTTTGGTTCAACAGAATATTAGAAATTTGATTATTGATAAAAAAGAATTTAAAGGTGGAAGATTTGAACATGTTTGTCCATTTTTGATAAATGGAGAATGCAGTGTTTACGAATATAGAGGAATAATTTGCAGAACCTTTGGTCTTTGTTATTATGATGATTTAAATGGCTATGTAAGGCTTCCTGATTGCGTAAATGATGGTTTAAATTATTCAGAGTATTATGATAAAAGTTCTAAAACTTTGCAAATTTCTGATGTTCCAAAGATTAATTTAAGAATAGATAGAGTTTTAGAAAGTGAATTAGCCCAGAGTTATAACTTAGAGCATGGCGAAATTAGACCAATGGTTGAATGGTTTGGAAAATAAATTTTTATAAAGTAAAATTATTGTCTTACTTTGTTTTCAGTGCCGTTTTTAAGTCTTTTAATATTTTCTCTATGTAAGTAAATTACATATATTGCTGCAATTAATGCATATATGATATAAGCAATAGGAGCATTTAAGAACCACATAATTAATGGTGATAATGCTAAAGCAATGATAGAACCTAAAGAAACATATTTAGAAATCCATGTAACAATACCCCAAACAGCAGCAATAATTAAACCTGCTTGCCAATTAAGAGCAAAAAGAGTTCCAACACCGGAAGCAACAGATTTTCCGCCTGTAAAATTTAAAAATACAGATTTACTGTGACCTAATATTACACAAATTGCTGAAACAACAGGTAAAATTCCAAGATGAGCAATATTTATAGCAAAATATGCTGTAAGTGCGACCGGTAAAGCTCCTTTTAATGCATCTAAAAGCATTACAATAAAGAACCATTTTTTACCCATAACTCTTTTTACATTAGTTGCACCGGTAGAGCCTGAACCAATAGTTCTAATATCTTGACCGGTAAAAAGTTTAACAATAATATAACCTGTAGGTATTGAACCAATTAAATAAGATGCAGCTGTAACAAGTGCAAATTGTCTTAATATTTCTGCAAAATAATCCATTTCATTTTCTCCATTATTCTTATTATGATAAATGATTATAGCACAAAAAAGCGACGAAATATTTCGTCGCTTTCAATTATTATTAAATATTTAATTAACCAATTACAGGAGGATTAAATACTCTTGTTGCTAATTCTTTATCAAGCATAAATAAAGCTTTTTTATCATCTCCGATTAATTTAAGGTTTGCTAAAACTCCGCCAACATTTGATTCTTCTTCAACTTGTTCTTTTAAGTACCAATCCAAGAAAGATAATGCAGCTCTATCTTTAACTTCATCAGCAACATCCATTAGTGCATTAATTCTTGAAGTTACGAATTCTTCATGTTCAAGAACTTGTTCAAAAATTTCTAAAGGAGTAGAACCTTTGATTTCAGGTTTGTCGATTGCTTCAAGTTTAACACAGCCATTACGTTCAAATACATAATCAAACATACCCATTGCATGAGCTCTTTCTTCTTGAACTTGAACATCGAACCAGTTTACAAATCCCGGTAAGTTAAGTTCTGCAAAAACAGCTTTCATTGCTAAATACAAATATTCTGAGTACAACTCTTTGTTGATTTGGTCATTAAATGCATCTTCCATTTTTTTGTTTAACATAATTACATCTCCTTTTATTTTTCCATAGTATTAACAATTTCTTTTGCCAGATTTTCTAATTCTTCTGCTTGGTTTTTATTTAATGCGGATTTTAATGTAACTTTGTTTTCAATAATTTCAGTATTTTTCAATTTTGAAACTAATTCAGTCATTAATTTTCCTGAAATACAAGCCCAAGAACCGTTTTCAATAAGTGCGATTTTACGATTTTGTAAGTTATGAGCAACTATATCATGCAGTAAATTTTCCATGTTTACAAAAATACCGTTGTTATAAGTTGTTGAAGCAAATACAATATGTGAATATTTAAAAGCTTCAGATACAATATAAGAAGGATGTGTAACTGAAACATCAAACATTTCAATATCTTTTACACCCAGTTCTGCCAGTTTACCTGCAAGAATTTCTGCTGCATTTTGAGTTCCGCCATAAACAGAAGCATAAGCTATTAGTACTGATTGAACTTCAGGTGTATATGTTGACCATTTTACATATTTGTCAATAAATTTTCCTAAATCTTTTCTCCATACAAAGCCATGAAGCGGACAAATCATTTCAATTTCAATTCCTGAAGCTTTTTTCAATAAAGCTTGAACTTGAGGTCCGTATTTACCTACAATATTTGTATAATAACGTCTTGCTTCATCCATATATCTGTGGTCAAAATCAACTTCATCAGCAAAAATATTTCCGTCTATTGCACCAAATGTACCAAATGCATCAGCAGAGAACAGAATTTTGTCTGTTGTATCATAAGTAACCATAACTTCAGGCCAATGTACCATTGGTGCAAATACAAATGTTAAAGTATGTTTACCTGTATTTAAAGTGTCGCCTTCTTTTACCAGTACATATTGTTCTTCCGGAAGGTTAAAGTCAAAAAACTGTTCAATTAATGTTTTTATTTTTGCATTACAAACTATTTTAACATTTGGATAATTACGAACAATTGTCGGAATTTCCGCACAGTGATCAGGTTCCATGTGATTAATTACCAAATAATCAAGGCATTTACCATTTAATACGTGTTCTACGTTTTCCATAAACTGGTGTGTAACAGATTTATCTACAGTGTCTAAAAGGACAGTTTTTTCATCCATTAATAAGTAAGAGTTATAAGAAACTCCTGTTGGTACAGGATAAACACTTTCAAAAAGTGAAATTCTTCTATCATTGGCACCAACCCAGTATAAATCTTCTTTCAGTTTTTTTATATTATACATTTTCCTCTCCTATCTTTTTTACAATTATATTATAAAAATAAAAGACGAATATTAATATGCTTTTCTTAAATTACCCATATGTCTAATGGAATAATATCTCCTTATGGCTAATACTATATATATAAATCGGATGATAAATAATAAATAAAATGTCAAAGGGATTTATAAATTAAAAAGATTGTGCATATAGCATTTTTATATAGAATGTTATACGCAAAATTGTATGAAAAAGATAATATTATGATTTTGCCTGGATGTATGTAAAAAGACTCAGGCATTTTTATTTTGTTTTTTACATAAATAATATTATCTCAGGTAGCCAATTTCTTTTCTTTTGATTGCGAGGCAAAAGAAAAGAAATTGGCGGAAAGAAAAGAAAACACGCTTGATTAAATGGTTCGAGTTATCAGAAACTACGTTTCCGAACCTTCCTTTAGCTAATGGGGGTTCGGGGGTTTGCCCCTGATGACTCGTTTCATTTGGTCGCGTTTTTCTCTTTCTGGGTTTGGGTATCTTTCTCTTTTACTCGCAATAAAAGAGAAAGATATCCAAGAGTATTCCTATAATATTATTTATGTAAACTTTATTTTGCAGTAAAAAATTCTAAAATCTTTTCATTGTATCTATTGTTTACTGCACTAAATGGAAATATTTCTCCGCCAAATTCTTTTCTTACATGAGAAATTGCACTCTGTATTTTATTGCTAGATACGCAATCAACTTTTGTTACTACTGTTATTATTGGTAAATCATAAGAAAGAACCCATTCTCTCATTTGAAAGTCGTTTTTTTGAAGTTCATGACGACCATCAACCAGTTGAACAAGACATGTTATTTGTTCACGTTTTAAAAGATATTCTTCAAGATTTTTCTGCCATCTGTTTTGAATTTCTGCGGAAACTTTTGCATAACCGTACCCTGGTAAATCTGCTATAGTAAATTGATCTGAGAAATTGAAAAAATTAATCAATCTGGTTTTACCAGGTTTATTAGATGTTTTTGCTAGTTTTTTGTTATTAGCAAGCCCATTAATGAATGAAGATTTTCCAACATTAGAACGTCCTAAAAGAGGAAATTCGGGAAGTGTATAATTTGGACATTGACTAAGTTTTTCTGCACTTATTAAAAATTCTGCGTTCATGTGTGGTTTCATTTTGCGGCTGCCTTTTCTTTTTGTTCTTTTAGCTTCTTTTTATAAAGAACTGTTTGGAATAAATTGTACATTTTTTGATTATTTACAACGGTTAATTGTGTTTTGTTATTAACAAAATCTACATGAAAAGCAGATTCTTGATTAAAAATATTTGATTCAATATTAACTATTTGAAACAGCCCCTCAGTTAAAATACTAAGAGGCTCTTTCCAAAATGTTTCAAATGTTTTTCTGATATCAAATTTTTTCATAGTAAGTTGATTATAACTTTGTTTTGAATACTTCAATTCTTTGAACAACAGCAGCTTTATCAGAAGCGTTTGGTGCAAGTGCTAAGTATTGAGTATAATATTTAACTGCACCTTGGTAATTTCCTTCAGCTTCATAAGCTTGAGCTTTCAACTTAGCAATAGATGGAGCATTATGATAGAAGTCGATTGCTCTGTTACAGTATTCAATGGTTGAAGCATAATTTCCTTCTTTGTATTGTCTTAAAGCAATTTCAAAGAATTCATTTGATTTCATTTCACATAAATCGATATAGTGAATACCATTTTCTGCAATTTTGTTATCAGGATCAGCCATTAAGACTTTTTGAAGAGCTTTTCTGGCTGTTCTGAATTGTTTATGTTGAACAAGTATTTCTGCTAAGTATAATTCATCGTCAACACTTGTTGCAAAATTGATTGCATTTTCGAAAGTATAAACAGCATCTCTTTCACGTCCTAATGAAAGATATGCTTCACCTTTAATTACAGTATCCATCAAACTGTTGCTAGCTGATTGAACTATGTAATTAAGATTATCAATAGTTAATTCACGTTGGTGAGTTAATTTACTCAACTTAATTTTTGCTAAATGAAGTTTCAAATCATTTGGAGTTCTTTGAATAGCTTCGTTAACATAATCGTATGCTAAATATACATCTTTGTTAGTTGTAAATTTATTACTGTCAGCTGTATCTTTAGCCATTTCGTAATATGTATTAGCAAGTCCGATTATTGCATTGTTATTATAAGTTGCATCACCTAACAATCTTGAATAATATTCAAGAGCTTGAGGATATTTTTTAGTTTCTAATGACATGTTAGCAACTCTGTAAATACCTTCTTTATAGTTAGGATTTAAGATAATTGCAGTTTTTAATTCTTCCATTGCAAATTCGTGGTCAGATCTTCTTTCGTAAACACCTGCCAAATTGATATATGGTTTAGAATTTTCAGGTTTTACGTAAATTGCTTTTTTGAAAGAATTAATCGCAGCCGGTTGGTTACCTTGTTTTAGGTATAATTCACCTTGAAGGTTCCAAGCTGGTGATGAATTCGGATTGATATGCAATGAGTGGTTTAACCATGTTAATGCTTTAGTATAATTACCTCTTCTTGATTCAACCTGACCCATGTGATACATAGATGTAGGGTTGTGAGAGTTGCATTTAATTGACTGAAGGTAATATTTTTCAGCTTGATCTAAATCTCCTTCTAACATTGCAACATTTCCTAAATTATCATAGGCAGGTGCAAATTGAGGATTTATTTTTACAGCTGTTTTGAATAAATCCTGAGCATCTTTAGTATTTCCGAGTTTCAAAGTTGCAACACCCATAGCATTATATGCTTGATAATAAGTACTGTCTAAATCAACAGCTTTAACAAATGACTGGATTGCAGCATTTGATAAATTTGAGATATTTTTAATATATTCAACGTCAGAAGAAGTTTCTCTCATTAAATAAACTAAACCTTGGGCATAATGAAGTTCAGGTTTATTAGGGTATTGTTTCAATAATCTATCAATCTCTGATTGTGCAGGAGCTAATTTCCATTGTTTAGCCTGAGAAATTAGTTGTAATGCTTTAGCATCTAAATCATTAGGATTTTTACTTAAAATTTCTTTTAATCGTTGGTCTGCATCTGCATAGTTATTGTATTCAATTAATCTGCTGATATCAACGTAACTTTTAGATACTTGAGCTTTTATAGGCTCAGCAGCCAAAGAATGAGGTGCACAAAGAATACAAGATGTTAAAATCATTGATGTGACTAACAATTTTTTACAATTCATGTTTTCTCCTACCTTTTTTAGCTTAAAACTATTCTAAATCTAACAAAAATATTGTATAATAGTTATCAAAAAAAGGCAATAGGTTAAACAGATGGTATTAAACAGTAATTCGAAACAGGATTTAGAGAATTTTAAATCATATCTTTTGGTAGAAAAAAATTTTTCTAAACATACGGCAAAAGCTTATTATTCCGATATTTTGAGCTATTTAATATGGCTTGATGATACTGAATGTGAAAACGTAAATTTCACTAAAATGCGTGAATATTTACATTTTATTCAAAAGTTTAATTATAAAAAAACAACTGTTGCAAGAAAAATTGCATCCATCCGAACCTTTTATAAATACTTGTTTAGAGAGAGAAAAGTTGAAAGTAACCCTGCCGAAAACTTAATATCCCCTAAACGACCGAAATCGTTGCCAAAATTCCTCTCAATGAATGAGGTAGAACAAATTTTGAGTAATATAAATATTGATACACCTGCAGGTTATAGAAATAGAGCTATCTTAGAACTTTTATGGGCAAGCGGAATGCGTGTATCAGAATTGAGTGGTTTAAATTTTGGTAATTTGAATTTAGAAAATAATGAAATTACAGTTTTTGGTAAAGGTTCTAAAGAACGTATAATTTTGATTACAGATAGAGCAAAATCTTATTTGCAAGGGTATATTGATTATGCTCGTTCTATGATAGCCAAAGGATATACGCTTGAACCTATAACTGATACTACTCCTGTCTTTATAAATAAAACAGGATATAGATTACAAACCCGAATGATAAGAAATGTTATAAACGAAATTGTTGAAAAAATTGAACTTCCTAAAAAAGTGACTCCGCACATGTTTAGACATAGTTTTGCAACACACCTGATTGAAAACGGTGCAGACTTAAGGGTTGTACAGGAACTTCTGGGCCATGCAAGTATTTCAAATACGCAAATATATACTCATATTTCAATGCAGCACATGAAAGAAGTTTACAACGAAACACATCCGAGAGCTTAATTTTAAGATTATACAATTGACGATAGTGGTAAAATGTGTTAAAATATATAGTATATAGGGTTGTTTTATGGGATTTGGCTGTATGAAAAATAATAAACGTTTTGCATTTACACTATCAGAAGTTATGGTTACGTTAACATTAATTGGTGCTTTGGGAGCATTAACACTTTCTACTGTTGGTTCAGCGATACAACAACGAGCAAGACTTGCTGAATTTAGAACAGCTTATGCAAAAATGGAATCAGCTCTTCAAGATATTCAAGCAGAAAAAGGCAGAGTTTATCATTGTTATGATAGTATGACAGCTCAAGAAATAAGTGAAAAATTTGGTATAGGTACAGCCACTGGTGGTTTAAGATCATCTGCAAATAGTGAATGTCGTCAATTAACTAATGATTTTGTTAGAGCAATGGGTGCAACAAGATTTTGCGAAAATACTAATCCAATTAGCGGCGGATGTATCCCTGAAAATTATCCTAAACAAACAGGCAGCAGTTTCTCTTCTTATGGTGACAATACAGCCGGTTATGTACTTGATAACAGTATGATACTTCTTGTTAACAATAAAAATGACGGATTGAAACTTTTTGCCGTGGATATTAATGGAAGAAAAGCTCCAAATAAATGGGGGCAAGATATATTTCCATTTTCAGTAAAACTTACAGGTATATCTCGTACATATACAGAAATAGTTATGCCTCCGGTAATTCCAGGTGGTCCAAATCGTAGACCGGGAATAAGAATAATACCGGTACCTACATCTGTAAATATACTGCCTGGACCTTGTACTAATTGTAATGATGGTGCAGGTAAAGACACTGCTACAATGATGAAAGAATCAGGTAACTATAATAATTAGTTTTATTTTACTAATCCTGCTGTTTCATTATACATTACCATATGAAAATCTGCGGCTGTCATATTCGGGTTTCTTTTCATAAATTTTTTAACATCAAATTTTGTTAAAAATTTGTCTAATTTTTCAATAACTTTTTCGTTACCTTCATTTTCTGATTTTAGATTGTTAATATAATTTTTGGTTAATGCAAGAATTTCTTCTTCTGTTAATATAGGTAATCCACCGATTTTAACTTCATCTTTATCATCATTTTCAAGGTATCTTTTTTCTTTTTCTTGTTGTTGATCTTGTCTTTGTTGTCTTTTTTCCTGACCTGTAGAAATTGCAGACTCAATTTTTTGTCCAAAAGGATTATTTACAGAATTAAACATAGCCGGCCTCTTTTACAAATTTGTAAATTGTAGTATTATTATCGGCATTATTAGAAATATCTTTAGAAATATCATTTAAATAACGTATCAAACAACTAAAATAGTGCTTGTGTGATAGTGGTGCTTAGATGGTATCCCTTTTATCATAATTTGTATGAATTGTGACAAAAATGTATTTGAAAAATTGGGAAAAAATATAAAAAAATACAGACTCGCGAAAGGGCTGTCTCAAGAAAAATTGTCAGAATTATTGGATGTAAATTCAAAATTCATTGGACATGTAGAACGTGTTGAAAGAAATATAAGTTTAACAAAACTTATTGAGCTTGCTCAAATTCTTGATGTGCCTATGAATTTGTTGTTTGATTTTACTGACTTACAAGAGTAAATTGTTTATCTGTTAAATTTTCATATTTACTTAATGTATTTTCTACATTTTCAATTATCAATTCCAAGTTATCATCAATATTTGATAATGAAATTAATTTATTTTCATTTTGAATTGCTTGCTGAAGAATAATTAAACTGCTTTTAATTTCTCTAATTTTCATTTTAATATCAGCAAATTCGTTTTCCATATTATCCCCTTTAAAATTAAATAGTGCATCTATAGTAGTGGTGCTTCATAAGTATACAAATATAATTAAGATATGTCAAGTTTTAATCCATTTTTCTACAAACTTATAGGCGAACAAGTGCGTAAATTCCGTATTGAAAAAGGACTTACACAAGAGCAATTTTCGGCAATTTTAAATCTAAATGACAAGTACATTGGTCATATTGAAAGGGCAGAAAGACAAATCAGCACAAGAGTCTTAGGTAAAGTTTTAGATTATATGCAATTACAACCTCAAGACTTTTTCAAAACTGATAAAAGGTATGATTGGAATAATAAAACCGATTAAATCACTTTTATTATAAAGACATATAATAATCTTTGAGCAGTTTGGTATCTGTTTCAATATTAGGACTTTCACAAACCAATGCCCCTTTAACGCCAAAAGACTTCAAAGCTTTTAGTAAATCTTTATAATTCATATCGGATTCTTCGAGAATTAAATGACGTTTCTCCCCTTTTGCAGTATATTCAATACCTGCAAGGTGTGCATGGAAATTGTTTATAGCAAAGTCACCCAGTTCAGTGCCAATTCTGTCAAGAACCTTACAAAATTCATCGTAAGTGTTATATTCGCCGGCTGTTCTGGCATGAATGTGAGAAAAATCTATACAAGGAAGTACTCTTTCAAATTCTTTTGAAAGGCGAATAATTTCTTCATAATCGCCCCATTGAGTTGCTTTTCCTGTTGTTTCAGGTCTAATCCATATTTTAATATTATTTTTGTCTAATATTTCAACAATTTTTTGAGTTTGAGTTTTAACCTGTTGATATACTTCTTCTTTATCTTTGCCCATATAAAATGCTGCATGATAGGTTATACTATATCCGCCAAATTCTTTTGCTGTATTAGCTGTATCAATAATTCTCTGTACACTTGCTTCAACTTTTTCTTCTTCTTTTGAATTGAGATTAATATAAAATGGTCCATGGGCAGTTAATACTAAATTTTTTTCATTTTGGATTTTCTTAAGAAGCTGACGGGTTTCATCTGACATTCTTACACCATGAACAAATTCGACTTCCATACCGTCAAGTCCCATTTCTTCAATTATTTCAAATGCTCTCGGATAACCGGCTTTTCCGGTAGATAGCGGCATACCGGCTGTTAAAAAATTCAGTTTATCTATTTTATAAAAATCTTGCACAAAAACCTCCAAAATATACAGCTGCCAATCCTATTATAACACTCAATAATACATAACATAACGCATTTAAAAACATTTGTTTTTGAATCATATCAAACAGTTCAACTGAAAAAGTACTAAATGTTGTTAAACCGCCGCAAAAACCAACTGTTAATAATAGTTTTAAAGAATTTGAATATTGTATTTTTTCTACAAATATTATATAGAAAAAACCAATTAAAAAACAACCGATAATATTTACAATAAAAGTAGCAATCGGCAAATTGCAACGAATAGCAGTCATGCATAAAATACCGGTTAAATATCTTAAACAAGCTCCTATACCACCACCAATAAATACAGTAAAAATATTCAACATTATACTTTTACCTTAATAAGTTCTTCAAGAATTTCTGATGCATCTGCTACCAATTTTGTACAATGTTCTTTTCTTGCCATACCTTCTAAACCTGAGCATAAAACTTTACAGCAGGTTACTTTGTTTCTTTTTTTGAATTCTTCAACCAAAGTTGCAGCTTTTTCTCTGGCAGTAACGTTATTTCCGAATTTGTTATTTCTTCCGAAAATATATCCTAATACTAACTGAGAACCAGTAACTGTACCACAGGCACATCCTGAAGACATTCCGGCAGAAAATGTTGTTGCACATGGTAATAAAGATTCATCACACAAACCCTCATCTATACAAGCTTTTACAATACTTTCAGAACAAGAATATCCGTTTTTATAATTTTCTATTGCTTTTTCTTTTATCATATTTACTTCCTTTTTATACTTTAATTTTTAACAAAAAATTGTGAATAGGTTAAAATTTTTGTTGGATTATCTTTAGAATAAACCTTCATAATGTATGTTCCGGTCTGATTAAATACCACATAATCAGTGAAATAATATATTTGTTCATCTTTTAGTTTAACATGTTTTGCCCAAACTAAATCATAACCATATCGTTCATCTTTATCTCCGCCAACTTTAAAAATTTGAATAAATAATTTTTTTGATTCAACAGGTTTTGGCAGAGTTACAAGATAATAAATTCTATTTGCCGGTTTAAAAACATTAGTTGTTGTTGCAACTGTTTCCTGTGTAATAGGGTGATTATTGAATAAAATTTGTGCTTTTTCATTATCACACGCACAGGTAAAAATTGTCATAAATATTGCTGTAGCAAATAGAAAAATTTTTTTAATCATTATTGAAGCTCTTTAATTTTTGCTTGAACAGTATTAATCATATCTTTATCATTGTTATGTTTGATAAACAGCTTATAATTTTTTATTGCTTCAGGATTTTTTCCCTGATGCTCAAAAGCCATACCAAGTGCATAATATGCATATCCGAAATTATAATCTGAATCTAATGAAATAACTCGTTCAAAACTTTTTTGAGATTCAATTAAATTGTTTTCATTAGCGTATGCAATTCCAAGATTGAACCATCCGTCAGTGTAATCAGGATTAACAATAATAGATTTTTGGAAGAATGTGATAGCTTTTGTATTATCTTCTTTTAATTTGTAGCTGTTGCCTATTTTCAAAAGTGTAACAGCATCATTTGGAACTAATTGTAATGCATCTTGATAATTTTTCACTGCTGCATCGTAGTTATTATTTTTATAATTCTTGTCACCTTCCAGAATAAAATCTTCATTTTGCTTCATAATAACAGGAGTTGTTTTTATAGGAGCAACTGTTTTAACTTCTTGTTTTTGGGTATCTTCTTCCGGTTCCATTGAAATACTGATAGTTGGAAGAACTTGTCCTTGAGATGTTTGGACATTTACTTTAGGGGTGTACAAGGATGAAATAAAATCACTGTATTCTGCAGAATATAAAGTTTTGTCAGGATCTATCGAAATAGCTTTTTCATAATTTTCAGAAGCTTTAGTGTTATCTCCTGTTGCACGGTATGCCTTTGCTAATCCATAATATACATATCCGTCAGTATACCCGCCTTTTATTGCAGTTTTAAAATTAGTAACAGCTTTTTCATAGTCTTCGGCATCAATAAGTTCATGACCTCTTGAAACAAGTGCACTATTTAAATTATCTTTTAATGTTTTATCATTTTTTTCTGCTAATAATCCCTGATAAGCAACAATTGCTTCTTCATATTTTTTTAGTGCATGAAGGGCGATTGCTTTATTTGATTTAATTTCAAAATTATCAGGCTGTACTGCCAAAATTTTATCATAATATGTCAAAGCTGTATTGTAATCTTTTTGATTATGATAGCAGGTTGCAAGATTTTTAACTATTTCAATATCTGATGAATCTTTAGCTTCTGCAACAAGGTAATTTTCAATAGCTTTGCTGTAATTTCCAATTGTTTGGTATACGGCAGCAAGATGAGAATAACCCTTTATATCATTAGGAAAAGCTTTTATGTACATATTATACTGTTCAATTGCTTCAGTATTTTTTTCCATATTTGCAAGCAAATCAGCATAGTCAAGCCTTACTGTATTAAGATTTGGAACTTTTTTTAGTACTACTTGATATTGTTCGTATGACAAATCATTTTTGCCCATATCTTGATAAGCTTGTGCAAGAGCAAGATGTGCAGCATTGTTATCAGCATCAATTTCAATAGCTTTTTCAAGCATTTCAGCTGCATTTTCAGGATTATCTGAATTTAACAATGTAATTCCGTATTCGGAATAATTTTTAAAACCTTCAGGGTTTCTGTCATAAATTCTTTTATATTGTTTGGAAGCATTTTTATAATCTTTTACAGCAAGATATGATGCTGCAAGATTTTCTCTGGCTTCCGAATGTTGGGCATAAGTTTCTAAGAATGCATTATAGCTTTTAATTGCCTCATTATATTGTCGAAGCTGATATTGAGCATTACCTATATTAAAATAGTTGTATTTGTATTCGGGAAATATGTCTAAAGCCTTGTTATAAGAAGCCAGAGCTTCTTTATATTTTCCTTGATTTTCATATATACTTCCAATACTAATATGTACAAATGCATCGTCAGGTTTTAGATTTATAACTTTGTTATAAGCATCTAGGGCTTTATCATATTCATCAATTTCAGAATAAATACCTGCAAGTTTTGTATATAACATTGCATCTCCGCCTGAAATTGCAATTGCTTGTTCAAGTTTAGATATAGCTTCTTTCAAATCTTGTTCGTGTTCTGCAGTACAGGCTTGCTGGTACAGCATACTTGCTTCAGGTGACATAAAGGCTTGTACCGGAGAAATTCCCAAAGCCATTGTAGATAATAAAATAGTAGTTAATAATTGTTTTTTTATTTTCATATTAGTCACATCTATTCCTCATATTTTATCATAAAATTACACCTGTGTAAAACTATCAGAGTATATTTTTTTATTTAATAAAATTCCTGCTGTTTTAATAATATTTTGCTCTTCTATACTGTTTTTGTCAAATTCAATCTCTTCTAAATCATTAAAATTTCTTATCATATTAGAAAGATTGATATATAGTTTGTCCACACTTGATTTTGGGCAATTATTCTCAAGCATTTTAAATATTCTTATAAGTTTATTATCTTTAGCATCAATGATAGCTGCATCCAATCCTGCCCCATAGGCTAATACACCAAAAACTCTATTAATCAAAGGTCTTAACTCTTTAGGTGAGCCGTTTGAAATATTTGATAAACCAATGATGGTATTAACTTTAGGTTCAAAACTTTCTTTTACCATTTGAATGGTATTTAAAGCTTCCAGAGCTTGAGATTGTTCAACACATACCGGAAGTATTAACGGATCAAAAAATAATTTATCACTTTCAATACCTTTTTCCATACATTTTTCATATATTTCAAAGATTATTTCCATACGTCCGTCTGCAGTTTTTGGAATTCCTGTTTCTTTAGAAAGAGCAAGTGCAATCAAATTACAATTATATTCTACGGTTAAATCAGTAAGTCTTTCTAATTTTTCAGTATCTTTAGAAGTACTGTTTATAAAACAATTTTTTGTGTTACTTGCAAGTTTTAACCCTGCTTCTATAGCATCAATATTTGAAGAGTCAAACGAAATATTTTTACCTGAAACCAGAGGACAAAGCCATTCAAATATGTTGTCAAGTTTTCCTCTTGCAGGTCCGATATTTAAATCTATACAATCGAGATTTTCCTGAATTTTAACTAAATTTTTGATAAAATTTTCGTCTCTAACTTCAAGAGCTTGACGTATCTGTTTCGATATTATATGAATATTTTCACCTATCAAAATCATATCAAAATTTTACCATAAAGATGTAAAAAATATGACAAAATTCATAGTTAATATTCCAAAACATATAAAAACAAAACATCTTAATAAAAATTTACAATTAAAACCCTTTTATAGTAGCAAAAAATTAGAATATTTTGTTTTATATCTAGAAAAATCATGGGTTTCATGGTATAATATAACAAAAGTTTACAAACTTTAAATGTGTAAGGAGTGTTTTCTATGGCAACAGTTGTATCTGACAAAGAAGTCAAAAAAACAAAATCAAAATTTACTGATGAGTTTGAAAATTATTTAAAAGCTCAATGTGCTAAAGCAACTTTTAATGGCACAGAATTAGAATCGTTTTCTTGGTACAAAAAAGTCTTAGGACTTATGTAATTTATCCATCAACAAATTTTTTAAACACCGGCTTCTGAGCCGGTTTTTTAATGCTTAGATTATTTTAATAATTGTAAATAAACTATATTGCTAACTAAAGTTTTTCAAAAATTTGACGAAAATATTTAATGTTGAAAGAAGAGATTTTATACAATTTTTGTGCTAAAGTGACTATAAAGAGGAGTTTTATGGTTGAAGATTTAGAAAATACAGATTTTAATATTCCTGACGGAGTGTTAGATGAAATTCAACAAAATATAGAGAATATCATTCAAGCTTTTGACATTCCTGAAGAAAATAAAATGGAAGTTATTAAACAAATTAATTTTATGTATTCCAGAACCAAATATTTATCTTTGACAGATGAATTAACAGGTTTATCAAACAGAAGATATTTTGACAGTTCTTACGAAAAAGAATTTTTAAGGGCTCAACGTTACAAAAACAAATTAACTCTTGTAATGTTTGATATAGACTTTTTCAAACAGGTAAATGACACTTATGGTCATCAATGCGGTGATTACGTATTAAAACAGGTTTCTAATGCGGCATTACAAACCTTTAGGAAAACAGATACAGTTTTCAGATATGGCGGAGAGGAATTTGTTGTAATCTTGACGGAAACAGATATTGAACAAGCTGTTATACCATTAGAAAGATTTAGAAAAACAGTTGCAACTCTTGATTTAAACTATCAAGGAGAGCCTGTTAATGTAACGGTTAGTATTGGAGCATGCCAGTTAACAGAAGAAATTACAACGAAAGAAGAACTTATTGAAAAAGCTGATCAAGCTTTATATGAAGCTAAAAATAGCGGAAGAAATAAATCTGTTCTTGTCTAAATTAATATTCGTCAGTAATATTCAAAATATTTTGGAATTTCAACCAGCCTGTAACTACGTGCTGAACATTATCAATTCTAATAATGCTGGCATTTGGAGTAACTTCCGGTCTTACCCAGTTTGCAGAGTTTGGCAGACCACCGGCTTGTACACCTGTTTTAACTTGAACTTTACTCAAAAATAAATTACCGATAGACATTGATTTGAATAATATTTTCTGTAAATCTTCGCTATCTGTGCAGAAATATATAGATGCCATTCCTTCCATAATTGTACCGAGACTACAAGGTCTTACGTTATCTTTGAAAGCTCCGTAATAACTGTTATTTGGATTAGTAATCTGCTGGCTCAGCATAGGGATTGCCATTTGTTCGGCATAAGCTCTATAAGTATTGAATTCTTCCGGAGTTGTGAGTTTATCTTTAAATAATTTTTCTATTGCTAAAACAGACCAGTGATCAAACGGGATTTCTAAGTCCAGTTTTTTTCTTGTTTTAACAATATAATTTAGTGCTTTTTTAGCAGCATTAAGCCATTTTTCCTGAGGGTCAATTTCATATAAATATAAAAGACCAACAGCGGCTTCTGCAGGATAAAATATTGCTTCTGCAACAGTATTGACAGCATTATGATCTAAATCATAATAGGCATAAATATTGCCTTCGTCATTTTGCATAAATAAAATGTATTCACCTAATCCACGCAGAACATCAAGGTTAATTACATCTTCCTGACACAAGTTGCATAATGCAGATAACGCAACACCTGCTGCTCCGGTTTTAGCAATATTAATTTTTATACCTTCTTCTTCCGGAATAGATGCAACTACATATTTATCATCTTTTAATTTTTTTATGTATCTGTCAATGAAATATTTTGAGGCTTTAACTCTTGCTTCATGGTATTTTTTTTCTAAACCGTATTTTTCATACATATATAATGAATATAAAACACCGGCATGTCGAAGAGCATTGTATGTTGTATTATCATATTCAATTTCAGGATTTACATGGTTTCTATATTGAAATCTGCCATCGTCAAGTATATTTCTGTAAATATAGTGTATAGACAAACCTATTTCATTATAATATGGCAGGTCTTTTGTGTTTTCTCGTGTATTTTTTTTTGCATCACCATGTAGTATAGTTACAAAAACTACTACTATTATTAAAAATAAAACAGGAATATATACAGTTGGTGATGATAAATCAAACATAACGTAATTATACCAGAGTAAATAAAATTAATAATAAAACATTTGTATGATTTTTTATAAAAAAAAGACCTTTCTTATGAAAGGCCTTTTTTAACTTATTAGAAAATTTATTTTTTCTTATTATCTTTCTTAGCTGCATTTCTAACCTTTTCAGCTTGACCGTTTGTTACGTCATTAACTTGTTTATTCAATTTTTTTGCAATTTCATCAGGATTGTATCTTTGGTCTATATATTCAATTTTTGATTTTTTCTTAGCCGCTTGAGTTAAGTCATCAAGAGCTTTAACCTGTTTTTCTTGAGTTAAATAATCTTTGATATCAGCTTTAGCTTTTTCGTAAGGTACAACACCTGCAGCTTTTCTGTCAGTAACCATAATGATATGATATCCGAATTGAGATTTAACTGGTTCAGTTACTGTGTTTGGTTTTGCTTTGAATGCAGCTTCTGCAAATTCAGGAACCATTCTGTCTTTTGCAAAGAAGCCTAAGTCTCCGCCTTTTTGTGCTGACATTTCATCTTCTGAGTATTTTTTAGCATAAGCTGCAAATTTAGAATTATCTGCTTGAAGTTCTTTTGCTAATTTTTCGGCTTCAGCTTTCTTTTCAGCCATAACTTTTTCAACTTTGGCTTTTAATTCTTTTTCTTCAATTTTCTTTTTAGAACCTGAAGAAATTTCTTCTCCAATTTGGTATTCATTAGCAGAAATCAAGATGTGAGAAGCTCTAACTTGATCATTGTGTTTAAATTTGTCTTTATTTTTGTCATAAAAAGATTTGCAATCAGCATCAGATATTTTAATTTTACCTGCTGAATTTGCAAGTTTTTGCATTTTAATTTGATTTCTTAAATCTTTTTTAAATTGTCCGATAGATACACTATTTTGTTTTAAAACGTTCATTAATTGGTCCCTGCCGCCCATTTTATCCATCATTTCTTTAACAGCTTGGTCAACATCTTTGTTTAAAACTTTAATATTTCTGGCTTCCGCTTCTTGATTTAAAAGTTCTTGAACAATTAATTGGTTAACAACATTTTGTTCTATCATAAGATATAAAAATCCGTCTTTATTACCTTTTATATCCCCCATTTTACCAAATGGAGAACCTGCAATATTTTGCTCCATCATTTCGTCATATTGTTTTTGTGTAATAGCACCGTCATTAATTTTTATAATTGCTTGATTATCTTTTAGTCCGCAACCTGTAAATAATAATGCCGATAACATTATTGTTGCTAATATTTTTTTAGCTTTCATACAAACTCTCTCTTTCTTTCTATTTAATACTCGTGACTAACTTTATGAATATAATAAAACAAATCTGATAAAATGTTAAATACTTCATTAAAATTTACATAGGAAGTATTCAAAATCAATATAGACAAGCCTTCCTGACAAGATGCCGGAGCAAGGGTAAATTTTATTTTTTTTGCCAGATTTGCAGGTAAAACTTTTTGAACCAAATTCCATTCCGCTTTTGAATATGGAGTATAAATTCTTATAGAATCCTGTGTTTCTCGAATAGCTGCAATTTTAACTTCGGTTGCAGAAAGTCTTAATTTAATAAGTTTGATGAGATTTTCAACTGATTCCGGAGGTTTTGCAAATCTGTCTCTCCATTCTTCCGTAATATAGTCTAATTCAACAGGATTTTTAACATCTGCAAGACGTTTATACTCAATCATTTTTTGTTCGGAAGAGCCAACCCATTCATCAGGAATATAAGCAGTTACATTTATATCAACAATTGTAGGATTAACTTTGTTAACTTTTTCTCCTTGAAGTTCCTGAACGGTTTCTTCTAAAAGTTCGCAATAAGTATCAAAACCGACATTTATCATGTGACCGTGTTGTTTTGTTCCTAAAATATTTCCGACTCCACGAATTTCGACATCTCGTAAAGCAATTTGATAACCACTTCCAAGTGTTGTGAATTCTTTTATTGCTTTAAGTCGATGTACTGCATCTTTTGTAATTTCTTTACTTTTTTTATAGAAACAATAACAATAGGCTTGTCTTTGGGAACGTCCTACACGTCCTCTTAATTGATATAATTGTGCAAGTCCGAACCTATCTGCATCGTGAATAATCATTGTATTGGCATTTGGAATATCAATACCGTTTTCAATAATTGTTGTAGCCAAAAGAATATCATATTCATGATTTGAAAAATCTACAATTACTTCTTCCAGAGCTTTTTCATCCATTTGTCCATGTCCGATTGCAATTCTGGCATTCGGTACTATTTTTTGAAGTTGATTTTTGAATTCTTGAATTGTTTCCACCCGATTATATAAGTAGAAAACTTGACCCTCTCTGTCTATTTCGTGGTTTATGGCATTTTTAACCATTTGTTCATTCCACTCTCCGACATAAGTTTTGATTGGCAATCTGTTTTTAGGAGGGGTATTAATTACGGACATATCTTTAATTCCGGATAATGACATATAAAGAGTTCGCGGAATAGGAGTTGCTGACATTGAAAGAATATCAATATTCTCACGCAATTGTTTTAGTTTTTCTTTATGACGAACGCCAAAACGATGTTCTTCATCAATAACAAGAAGTCCCAAATCTTTGAATACAATACCATCTTGTAAAAGTCTATGAGTGCCCACAACTACATCGCACTTACCGGTTGCAAGATTTTTAACAGTTTCCTTTTGCTCTTTTGAAGTTCTGAAACGCGAAAGAAGTTCTACACTGACTCCGAATGGTTTAAATCTTTCGGATATTGTTTGAAAATGTTGAAGAGCAAGAATAGTTGTCGGAACAACAACCGCAACTTGTTTTCCTGATGTTACAGCTTTGAAAATTGCCCGCATTGCAACTTCTGTTTTTCCAAATCCTACATCTCCGCATATTAATCTGTCCATTGGCTGCTCAGATTCCATATCTGATTTTACTTGCGAAATCGCTTTCAATTGATCCGGTGTTTCAACAAATTCAAAAGCTTCTTCCATTTCAATTTGCCAATTTGTATCAGGTAAAAAGGATATTCCTTGTTGCATTTTTCGTCTAGCATAAAGTCTCAAAAGATCGTAAGCAACAACTTCGACAGCTTTTTTTACTTTTGCTTTTGTATTTTCCCAGTCTTTTCCACCCATTCTGGAAAGTTTCGGTTTAACTGTACCTGATCCGCGGTATCTGCATAGCAGGTTGATTTGTTCTGCAGGAATATGAAGTCTGTCTTTATTTGCATATTCTATTGTCAGATAATCTTTTAATTGTCCGTCAATTTCCTGTTTTGATAGTCCTTTATAAATTCCGAGTCCGTGAATTGTGTGTACAACATATTCACCCGGTTTGATGTCATTAATGTTTTCAATATACTCAGGTTTTTCTTTATAATATGATTTTTTTGATGCTGTAATTTCTTTTGAGCGTTTATTGAAAAGTTCTCTATCTGTAATTATTATGGTTTTGAAGTCTTCTAATATACAGCCGCCGGAGACAATACTTTCTGTATATTCAACGTTAAAAATTTCATGTTCTGAAAGAATTTCTTTTACTCGTTCAGGATAATCTGTGGCTATGATAATTCTATAGTTTTTTTCTTTTTCTAATGAGAGAGTGCCAGAGTTGATTTTTTGATGTTCTTTAATAAATTCTGTAATTAAATTAATGTTGGCTTCAAAATTTCTCAAAGGCTGTGCTTCAAATTCAATTAAGTCAAATGTTGCACCATCTATAAAATTATTGAATCCGATTTTTTGGAATTTTGAAGTTTCACGTAAAAATTCTTCAAATGTATAATGGTTTTTGCCTTCAATTTCTTTTATTATTGCAAGTTTTTTGTTTTCTTCAATTTGTTTATTGAAATTTTCATCTAAAAATTCGTATTTAGAATAAATTTCTGAAGTTTCATCAAATACAATAGTATAATCTTTAAAATAATCCAAAATAGATACAAGATGTTTGTTAAAAAAGTTTTGATAAACTTCAATTCCTTCAAAGTAGTTTTCTTCAGGTATTTCATCATCAATATCATTAATTCTGCTTTGAATTTCTTTTACCAGTTCTTCCTGTCCTGCTGTTATAAATTTATATACAGGCATTATTGTTGTTTCTTTAGCTTTTTCAATTGATTTTTGGGTTTCGTTGTCAAAGTATCTTATATCAACAACTTCATCACCCCAAAGCTCAATCCTGACAGGATTTTCATTCAAAGAATAGATATCTGCAATATCTCCGCGAATACTGAATTCTGAAACATCGCTTACCATTGTGGATTTTTTGTATCCTAAATCAATTAATCTGCGTGCAAATTTTTTCAAATCCAAAGTGTCACCAATTTTGATTTTTAGGCTATTTTTTTTGAAAAAATCAGCGTTCGGAAATTTTTCTAAAAGAGCTTTTACCGGACAGATAACAATATCCGGTTTTGTATTTAAAATTTGAATTTGTTCCGAATAATCATATAAATTTGGTGAAACCGTTTCATACATTGAAATATTTTGAAACGGCATAACAAAAGCTTTTAAATCAAATCCGGATATTAAATCACTCTGATATTTTAAAGCATTTTGTTCGGTTGAAGTAATAAATAAAACTTTCTTTTTAGAATAATTTTTAATTTTTGATAGCAAAAATAAACGTAAAACAGAAGTTAATCCTGTAACAGCAAAAGATTTATTGTCTTTAGTCTTTTGTCTGAACAGTTCGTAATTTTGTGGAATGTTGTCTTCGTTTATTCTAAGCATACTAATATATTATATCTAATATATGTTAAAAGAAAATATATTAATTCTAGCTTTCAAAACCCAAAGCTCTCAATAATTCCATAGCTTCATCGTCAAATTGAAAAGTTTCTCTTGGTGCTGGAGGAACATCTTTATAGCCAACAACCGTTCCTTCAACCTCATAAACAGGTTTTTGTGTATTTGGATTAACTGATTTTTTCATTTTTCCAAATTTAACTATTGCATTTTTAATAATATTTATTTCTTGTTCATTGTTATAAACTATGTCATCATTAGGTGCAAGTTTTTCCATATACACAGCAGGGGTGTCTTTTGGAACTTTTAAATTAATAACAAATCTATAAGGATTATCTTTTGCAAAACGATAGGCAATATTTTTATCAAGAGAAGTTGACATATAAATTGGTATTGTCACGGTTTTACCTTCTTGATAATATTTTGCAAAAAATTCTTCAGGAAGAATTTTTCCAATATTAAAATCATTTGCTTCCATTGCTCTGTGTACGTTTACATCTTGAGGTAATCTAATACCTTTCATAATTTCTGAAAGGTTACAAAAATCTTCTGTGGATACTGCATTTAATTCATCTGTTTGGTTTTTTACAGATTTTAAAACATAACTATTATCACAATTTGATTTAATATGATCAAGTGTAATAAAAGCATCATTATTTTTAGCAATATAATTATCTCTTACTTTTAACAAATTCTCAATCAAACCTTCTCTTGATAACTGAACAACATCTTCAGTTAATGGAGCTAAATTTGTTGTGTCTGCAGTTTTTGCTCCTCGAATATGAGACAAAACATGTTGTAACTTACATTCAGGATAATTTTGGCAAAAAATTTTGATTGCTTTTATGTTCATAAATCTACCTTCTATATTATATAAAGGAATTAAAATAATTAATTTGCTAAATAAAATTTAAAACTTTACAAAAAAAAACGACTTATTCATAAGTCGTTGGAAAATCAATAGGAAAAAAGGGAAAGGAAATTTTGTATATTTTAA